>NZ_JAMOAO010000001.1:5547370-6294740 GCF_030555055.1 Nocardiopsis sp. YSL2 | reverse complement strand
GCGTGGCCTCCTCGGTTGCTCGTCGCGCGCGCCGCGCTCCGCCCTGCCGCCCGGCCCCGTGCCGGGCCCGCGATCATGCTAGGCCGGGCGATCCGTGCTCCCCGGCAGCGAAACGCGCTCTGAACAGGCATTCCACCGCCGTTGGCGACACACCGCCGAGCGGTCGTGGTCGCGCCGGGCCGCCGAGCCTAGGGTGGCGTCGTGACGCCGCGCGGCCTTCAGCACCACAGGCACGACACGGTCGGCGCCGGGCGCGCCGGACGCCGGCTCGACGCGCTCACGGCGCTCGTCGCCGGGGCCCTCGTCGTGCTCGCCGCGGTGGTCGGACGCGCCATCGAGCGCGCCGACGGCAGCCTGCGCGTGGGCTGGCCCCCGCTGTACGCCGACTGGCTCCCGCACACCGGCCCCGGCACCGTCGCCGCCCTCGTGCTGGCCGTGGCGGTGGTCGTCGGCGGGCCTTCCGTGGCGCGAGCCCTTCCCTGGCGTCCACTGGTGGCGCTCACCTGGGCCGTGTCCGCGCTCTGGACGTTCGCCCTCGCCCTCGTCGACGGTCGGCGGGGGTTCGCCGAGCCGCTGGAATCGCCCTATGAGTACCTGGTGTCGGTCGACCGGTTCGCGGACGTGGGCGCGGCGCTGCGCGGGTTCACCGGGCACATCCTCCTCGGCCAGCCCGACAACTGGCCCACCCACGTCGCCGGGCATCCGCCCGGAGCGGTCCTGACGTTCGTCGCCCTGGACCGGCTGGGCCTCGGCGGCGGCGCCTGGGCGGGTACCTGGTGCGTGGTGGCGGGGGCGTCGGCCGCGGCGGCGGTCCTCGTCGCGCTCCGCGCGCTGGGAGCCGCGCGCGCCGCCCGGGCCGCGGCCCCGTTCCTGGCCCTGTTCCCCGGCGCGGTCTGGGTCGGGGCGTCGGCGGACGGCTACTTCATGGGGGTGGCGGCCTGGGGCCTGGCCCTGCTCGCGGTGTCGGCGTCCCCGGGCGCCCGCGCGCCCCGGTCGGCGGCCCTCGCGGCCGGGCTGCTGCTCGGGTGGACGGTGTACCTGTCCTACGGGCTGGTCCTGATCGCGATCCCCGCGGTGGCCGTCCTGGTCTGCGCGCGCACCGCGCGCCCGCTGCCCTACGCGCTGGCGGGGGCGCTGGTGGTCGCAGCGGCGTTCACGGCGGCGGGCTTCTGGTGGTGGGAGGGGTACCACCTGGTGGTGGAGCGCTACTACCAGGGCGTGGCCGCGATCCGGCCCTACGGCTACTGGGTCTGGGCGAACCTGGCCACCGTGGTGGTGACGGCGGGGGCCGCCTCCGTCGCGGGGGTGCGGCGGTCCCTGGCCCGGCTGCCGGGGGCGCTGCGCTCCCGTCCGCACCCGGCGGACGACCCGTCCGGCGCTCCTGTGGCCGTGCTCGTCGCCGGCGCGCTCTGCGCGATCGCCGTCGCCGACCTGTCGGGGATGAGCAAGGCCGAGACCGAGCGCATCTGGCTGCCCTTCGTGCTGTGGCTGGTCCCGGCGGCGGCGCTGCTGCCCCACCGCGACCACCGCGTGTGGCTCGCCCTGCAGGCGGCGACCGCCCTGCTCGTCAACCACCTGCTGAGCACCGCGTGGTGAGCGGGGCGGTCCCGCCGCGGGCCGCCGTGCCTCGCTCGGCGGCCGGTTCCTCGTGGTTGACGATGCGCCGGTTCCGCGCCTGAGCGGTGCGGGCGTCCGTGCCCGCCCCGCCGGATACGGGGCAGGATTTGGCCCTCCATTGTCTTCGGCGATATCGGACGCGGGGAATGCCGTACACGCCCGTGAACGAGGGCTGCCGGGCATTCGGCACCGACGTCGCGTCGAACAGGGAGATGATTCCATGGCGGCTTCCACACCCGCGGGGGGACCGGTCAGTGGGAACCCCGTATCCGAGAGGCGCTTCTCCGTGTCGGCCGTTCCGCCCCGGCTGTGGGTCGCGCTGATCCTGATCGTCATCGCGGTCTTCTTCGTGGCGCAGAACAGGGACGCGACCGAGATCCAGGTCCTGTTCTTCTCCCTGGAGGCCCCGCAGTGGGCCGCGCTGACCGCCACCGCGTTCGTCGGCCTGCTCATCGGCCTCCTCCTGCGCCCATCGGAACGTAAGAAGCGCAGGGCAGCGAAGCGGAAGTGACCGCCCGCGGCCCTGTCGGCCCGGTCGGGAACGGCGGAGGGGCCTGGAACGGCGCCCACCTGTGTCGGACCAGGGAGACGCTGCCCGACTCCTGCTCCTCGGACCCCTCTACCTCTGCGCGATGTGCGCTTGGGGCCGCATCGCGGAGTGGGGACACGGAACAAGGTCGAAGTCGGCTACCCGCACGACTCCGTGCGGGCCTGAGCTGTGGTCGGCAAGTGCTCTGAACTGGGAAGACGGCATGACCTGCACCTTCTGCCACAACGAGGGCACGCCCGCCGTGGTCGACCCGGGGAACTACTTGGCCGGTGCGCGCCTGCAACGCATGGACCTGTGCCAACCGATCGACGACTTCCTCAACGGCCCTGTGAGGACCGAGATCCTCCGCTTCCGCCAAGCCGACCATGACAGGCTCGAAGCCAACCACTGCGCCCCCACCCCTTCGCCCACGACGACACACCGCACGGAAGGAAGCCCAACAGTATGAGCGCGATCGAGTACGAGGCCAAGGTCGTGGACATCGACCCGGACCAGGTCGCCCGGCTCATTCTCGACAAGGGCGGTGCGGATCTGGGGGAGGTGCTCCAGCGCCGCTACGTCTACGACATCGAACCCGGTGATGCTTCGCGATGGGTACGTCTGCGCGACACCGGCACCGAGGTGACGCTCACGGTCAAGGAGATCGACTCCGACGCCATCGGAGGCACTCACGAGACGGAGACAGCCGTCGGTGACTTCGAGACCGCCAACGCTCTGTTGGGCAAGCTCGGCTACGCCCCCAAGGCGTATCAGGAGAACCGCAGGCACAGCTTCACCCTGGATGGGGCACAGTTGGAGATCGACTCCTGGCCGCGCATCCCCGCCTACCTGGAGATCGAGGCGGACAGTCGTGCCGAGGTGGTGCGCATCGCGGCGCTGCTCGGCTATGCAGAGGCGGACCTGACGGGAGAGAACACGACCAAGGTCTACACCCGCTACGGCATCGACCTGTCCACCATCGCCGATCTGCGCTTCGGCGGTCCTCTCCGCTTGGGTGGCCGATTCTGAGCGAGGAACGATTGGCGATGTCGCCGACTACGGCGGTCGCGTTGGGCTGGGGCGCCCGGTCCATCCATTGATCGCCGCCGGAGCCCGCACCGGGACGAGGTGGCCCGGGGCGGTGGCCGGGACCCAGAGGCGGCCGGGGCGGTCGGATCGGCCGATCCCACGTGCGCGACCACCCCCTGTGGCGGACGTCCGGGCGCTAGTCTGGCTCAGGTGTCGGCGGCCGTTCGGGGATCGCGGCGATGCGGAAGCGCCACGACGGGTGCCGTGCCTGATCGACGATCCTGGCGACCGCGAAAGGGCCCCATGGAGCTCATCCTCCCCGGCGGAGACAGTGTGCGGATCTCCCGGGCGATGGCGGAGGCCCTGCGCGAGGCCGAACCCCATCCCACGGACCGCCGTGTGTTCCGAGTGCGGGTCTACGCGGGGCTCCCGACACTGGACGGACTCCGGCGCCGCGGGCTGGTCACCGCCGGGGACGTGGACGACGACTGGCGGCTGACCGAGCGAGGCCGACAGGCCCGCAGCCGACTGCCGGTCGAGCCGGACGCGTGGCGCGGGCCCGGTGGGCCAGGGCTTCCGGGCGCGTCGGCCGGTCGGGCCCTGCGCGCGACCCTGCACCCCGACCTCGATCGCACGGACGCGGACCGCCTGCGTGTGGCGCTGGGCGGTCGGCGACACGGCGGAGCCCGCGCTCTGGACCGCCCTGCGTCGGCGGAGTCGAACCCGCACATCGGTAAGCGCGTGCGCCTGGCCTACCTCTCCCTCGCTGCCTTCGCGTACGCCACCATGCTGGCGGCGGGGCCGGTATCGGCGCTCATCGTCCTCTTCGCCGGAACCACCGTGGTGCTGGTCGTGCGGGGCATCGCCAGCGGGTCGTCCGCGAGCCGCACCGAGCGGGCGCAGACCCGCGAGGACGTCACCGCCGAGTTCGCCGACCGGTTCGTCGACCCACAGACCCTCGACGACCAGGCACGTGACCTGCTCGGCAGGGCCCAGCGCGCCGTGGACACCGTGCTCGAATCCTCCCTGCACGACCGGGGCCTGCTGTTGGACACGGCGCGCAACCGCGTGGTCCTCGCCGACATCGAGTGGTCCATCGCGCGGAGCCTGGAACGGCACACCGGGTCGCGGCGCCAGATCGCGGCCGTGCCCACGCCGGGGGAGCGCAGCCGCCGGGCGGCCGAACGCGCCCGCGCGGCGCTCGAAGAGGACGTGCGCGCCGTGCTGTGGCGGATCGCGCGGCTGGAGGACTACGCGGGCAAGGTGGGCGCGGCGGAGCTGGAGATCGAGGACCGCCGGGCGGCCGCACGGCTGGACGAGATCACCGAGTCCACCCTGCGGGCCGGGGCGGCCGCCCCGCACGACGACGCGACCCTGACGTCGCTGGTGGAGGCCCAGGAAGCGGCACTGGAACTGGCCTCCCTGGCAGGCCCCGAGAGCTCTCCGGGGGGCGCCGGGGCATGAGGGCGGTACCGTCCCCGGCCTCCCGCGCGGGGGGTCTGTCTCCGCTGTGCGTGCCGCCGCGCCGTGGGGCCCGGCCCCGCGACGCGCGGCTTGCGATCGCTCAGGGCTTGCGCGCGACGCCGCCGTACTGGGCGACCTCGGAGGGGGTGCCCAGGTCGGTCGACGCCGGACGCCAGAAGGGGACGGAGACCACGCCCGGCTCCAGGAGTTCCAACCCGTCGAAGAACCGCTCGAGCTGGGCGACCGTGCGCAGGTGGATGGGAGCGGCGGCCTCCGCGTTCCACTGCTCGGCCGCCTCGACGATCTCGGGGCTGGTGTCGGTGCTGTCGCACAGGGCCAGGTAGCTGCCGGAGGGCAGCGCGTCCACGTAGGCCCGCACGATCGCGTAGGTCGCGTCGTCGGCGGGGAAGTGGCCCAGGGTGCCCATGATGGTCATACCGATCGGCTGGGAGAAGTCCAGGTGCTCGCGTGCCTGGGCCAGGAGCGCCTCGGCCTCGGTGAGGTCGGCGTCGAGGTAGTGCGTGCTGCCCTCCGGGGAGCTGGTGAGCAGGGCACGGGCGTGCGTCAGCACGAGGGGGTCGTTGTCCGCGTAGACCACCTTGGACTCGGGCGCGATCCGCTGGGCGACCTCGTGGGTGTTGTTGGCGGTCGGCAGGCCCGTTCCCACGTCCAGGAACTGGCGGATGCCCACCTCCTTGGCCAGGTAGGTGACGGAGCGGACGAGGAAGTCGCGGTCGGCGCGTGCGAGGGCGACGATCTCCGGGGAGCTCGCCTTGATCTGCTCGCCCAGGTCGCGGTCCACGGGGTAGTGGTCCTTGCCGCCCAGCCAGTAGTTGAACACGCGTGCCGAGTGGGGGACGGTGGTGTCGATGAGCGGAGCGTCCGTCACGGAATCGCCTTCCGGTCTGAGGGAGTGTCGTCCGTAGTGTTCCGGTGATCGGACCTCACGCGCAACCCGAAAGCCTTGGCGGGCCGGGGTTCCCGTGCCGTCACGGTGCGGCCCGGGGCCGGCCGGGCCGTCTTCCCTGGTCCGGTCGTGGTCATGCGCTCCGGGCGTGGCCTGAACCGGACACGGTGCGTGGTGTGATCGCCCCACGACCACGCGTGAGGATTGCCAGGGTGGAGGCATGCCGGATCGACTTCCGACGCTCGCCGTCCACTGTGCGCTGGTGCTCGCGGTCGCCCTGACCCTGGTGGCGCACGAACCGCACACCCTTCCAGCCCTCGGCGTCCTTCGGGTGACCAGCGCGTACGCGCAGGTGCTCGATACCGCCGCCGGCGCGAGACGGTGTGCGGACGGCCGTGGGAGCGGGCGTGCCCGGGCGCGTTCCCGGGTCCGGTGCCCGCGGGGGCGTGCACCGGGTGGTGGCCGTAGCGGTGCCCGCGGCACGGCGTGGAGCGTACCGCCGCGTTGCCGGCACCGTTGAGGGAGTCAGCTGGTGACGCGGTCCCGGGCGTGCAGGGTCGCCGCGTCCGCGGCGGCCCACCCGGCCTCCCAGCCCTGGGCGTTCGTGGGCATGCTCAGTTCGGTCTGCTCCACCTCGGGGAAGGTGGTGTGGAAGGCCTCCTCCACGCGTGCGGAACGCCGTGCCAGCACCGGAACGAGGTCGGTCCCCGCCCGGGCGTGTTCGCGCACCGCCTCCCGTTCACCGGTGTGGGAGGCGAGCATGAGCCGTTCGCCGATCCGATCGGCGAAGGCCGAGAGGAACGACGCCCGGAAGGAGCGGGTGGTGGAGCGCCCGTGGCGGTCGCGGGTGGAACCGGCCAGGCGCATCGCGGTGGTGGCCTGCACCAGCAGCGACGTGAACAGCAGCTCCACGGCGTCGACGTCGCCGGGGTAGCCCAGGACCGTGCACAGGGCGAGCTGCCGGTGCCATACCGCCCGACAGTGGTTGGCCTGGGCGATGACGTTGAGCAGGGCGGCCTTGTACGACTCGTAGGGCGCCTCCACGGGCAGCCGGCGCCCGTGGACCTCGCCGGTACCGCCGCACTCGGCGACCACCGCGGCGTGGTCGATGCTGTGCCGCGCCATCAGCTCCTGGGCCCGTCCGGTGAGCGCCTCGGCCTCCTCGGGGAACTCGGTGGCCTCGGCCTTGGCCAGGAGGTGGCGGATCCGGGCGAGCTTGGCCGGGTCGATCCCGTCCCCGGTCGCCTTCGAGCTCGCCTGCCCGGGCAGCGGGCACAGCACCTGGAGCCGGGGCAGGGACCGCAGCACGGCGGTCACCCGCACGGCCAGGCGGATGGTCTGGAGCCGGTCCAGGCCGTGTCGCTCGGCGAACCGGCGCGCGTGGTCGGTGTCGGCGCCCCACCACGGTCGCGCGTCCAGGTCGCGTAGCTGGCGCGACCACTCGGGTGCGATCCGCGCGGCGGCGTAGCGACGGCTCTCCGCCGCGACCATGTCGGTGGCCAGGGCTCCCGCGGCACGGTCGAGTTCACGCGTGAGCACGCGCACCAGTTCGGCGGGCTGCCAGCCGTGCTGCCAGGACCGCGCGACCTCGCGCTCCAGACCGGAGAACAGGGCGCGGTCGACGGCCCGACCCCAGCCCGGCACCCCGGGTTCGGCGAGTTCGGCCAGGGTGGCGTCCAGCTGGGCATCGCCGCCCCGGCGCAGCGCGTCCACGGCGAGCGCGACCAGTCTGCGCGCGTGTTCCTCGGGCAGGTTCGGCGGCGCGGCGCCGTGGGAGGTGGGTGTGGCGGGTCCACGCTGGGCGTCCCGGCGGCGCTGCCGCTCACCCGTCGTCCTCAGCCTGGCGCGCCGCCGTTCACGGTTGCCCTCGCCCATGCGCATCCGGTTCCCATCGAGACGCTCGGTTCTCCTGAGGACCAAGGATGTCAGTAATTCCCGGCGCCGTGGCCGCCCTGTGGACAACCACGCGTGTCCGCCGCCGAGGCGTCCGCGGGGGAGTGGTCCCGGCTCGGGTGTGGCCGCGTGGTCCCGTTCACCGCAGCGACGCCCGGGACCATGCGCGGCGCCACCCGGTTCGGCCGTCTGTCCGCGGGCCGAGGGATCGGGATGCGGGAGGCCATCGGTCGTGGACGGGAAGCCTCGGTGACGAACGGGGCGCTGTTTCTTTTCCGTCTCCATTGTGGCGGATGAGGTGCCGTCCGTGGGGATCACTTCTCTGGAGAACCTCGGATTCCGTTGGTAGTATTCTCCGTTGAAATCCCCTTCGTCAGAGAATGCCGACTCGGATTCCGGGTTCGATCCCCTCCCTGGCCGTTCCCCCTGGAGAACGGGTCTCTGTGCGGCCACCGGTCCCTGGCCCGGACCCTTCCCCCTCCTTTTCACCCGCCACGCGAAGAACGGCGGACAACGATTCCTTCCTGGCGTCCCGCGTGTCGTGAAACGCTCACCCACCCCTTGTGCCGACCGCACGAGTTCCCCCGAAGGACGGCCGATGAGCACAGCGGAAGCGCACTACACCTCGGTGGAGTCCGGGCCGACGGGCGCCCCCGGATTCCAGTTCGTCCACGCGTCCCCGGGACTGCGGCCCGCACTCCTGCGCCGGATCGAGCGGCACCTGTCCTACGAACCCCCGCCCGCCATGCCCGTGCGGCCCGCCCCGGCCGAACTCGCCGACTTCCCGATCACCCTCAGCCACACCAGGCTCACCAACGACACCACCGTTCTCAGCCACATCGTCTACGTCGGCCGCGACCACACCGGCCGGTACGGCAACTTCTACGCGCACGCCCTGGTGCTGCCCGGTGCGCCTGGAACCGCGGTCCTTCCCATCGACACCTGGGGCTCCTCCTTCTGGCGCACGGGAGCGCACGACGCCGACACCGCACCGCCGGCCGGTGCCGCGACCACCGCGGGAGCCGGGCCGGCCGATCGGCCCCGCACCTCCCCTCCGGGGGGACGCCCGCGCCCGGACGGCGCTCCCTCGACGCAGCGCCTCGCGGCCTTCACCCGTCGGCACCGCGGCCGGGCCGCCGCCGTGCTCACCGACATCCTCCACGCGCTGGACGGCGACGCGGACCGGCAGGTCGTCCTGGTCGGCTCCAGCACGGAGGCCGCCCACTGGATCGCCCTGGCCTGCCGCAGCCTGCCCGCCGACCTGGCCGGACGGCTCACCTTCACCACCTACACCCGACGTCCCGACCTGTCCCCGCACCACGTCATCGGCGTCACCGAGGACTGCGCTCCGGCCTTGACCGACGCGGCGAGCGGTGGCCGGTACCGGGTGCACCGCTCCGGGGCGGACGGCGACCCGGACGTCGACCATGACGCGGACCCGGACGCGGACCCGGGCGCGGAACCGCTCACCTGGGCCGTCGCGGCCACGGCCCTGTGGGAGGCGGGCCGCGGAGCCCTGGTGGGCGAGACCGTCGCCGCGGGTGACCAGGGCGCCGGCGTACCCGTGGCTCGACGGGCACGGGACCTGGGCGGCGCCCTCGCCTGCGCCGCTCTGGCCGAGGGGATCGAGCTCCCGGCCGGGGCGGGCCCCGACGCCGTGGCGTGGTGCCGCGACCGCGTCGACGAGCGTTCCCGGGCATGGTGGGCCTCGCTGTTGGCCGCACTGACCGCCCGTGGTCCGCTGCGCCCCGAAGCCGCACGCGACCTCGCCACCGCCCTGGAACGCCGGTTCGGTCCCGACCTCACGGCCCCACTGGTCGCCGCCGCCCTGGGCGCGCTGCCCCGACTGCTCGTCGACGAGCCGGACAACGCGGACCTGCGCGAGGTGCTGCGCTGGGCTCGGACCCGGTTCCGTGCGGCAGGTGACGACCGCGTCCTGCGCCCCGCCCGCCGCGCGCTCCACGAGGCGCTCGCCCGAGACGACGCCCCGCTCCACGTCCTGCTCGAACTCCTCCGGCTGAGCGACGTGCTCGTCCAACCCCACCTCCAGGAGGACCACGCGGCCCGGCTGCTGATACCACCGCTGCTCTCCGACGGCCCCGGCCGCGCGGCCGTCGGAGAGCTCCTCGGCGAACCGGGGCAGGCCCGGTCGCGTTCGGCCGTCCTGCGGGCCCTGGACACCCGCGCCCGCGACGAACCCGGTCCCGTCCTGGACCTGGTCGGCGGCCCGGACGCTCCGGCCTGGCTGCTCGACCCGTCGCCGCCGCCGCTGCGCGCCCTGCGGGCCGTCCAGCGGCTCGCGGCGGCCCGCCGCGGCACCGGTCCCGCCCGTGCCCGGAACGCCCGATCGGCGGACACCGACCTCGTCGAGTTCGCCCTGGTCACCGACACGCTCACACCCGGAACCGAGCCCGACGGCGCCTCGGTGCGGCTCGCACTGCGCCTGGTGTGGGCCGGACACGGACCCGACACCGGCGGGGCGGCGCGCATGCTGCGGGCGCACCCGCGCCCCGAGACGGCCGAGGCCGCCTCGGCCCTGGTGGCCGGCGCAGAACGGCCGCACCGCCGGATCACGGCTCTGGCCGACCTCCTGATGGACCACTACCTGGACCTCTTCCCGCCCCGGCACCGGCCGGTCGTGGAACTCGTGGCGCTCACCGGACGACTGCGCGAGGTGGGCAGGGGCTCCGGTACCGACCGGGTGGTCCGCCGCCACATGGAGCTGCTGCTGAGCCGTGCCGGCCGCGGACCGCTGGGCCAGGACGCGGCCCGCGCGGTGGTCGAGCGGGTCCTGGACCCCCACGGCTTCGCGGCCGACGACCGCGTCTTCGCCCTGGAGTTCGCTGAGTTCGCGGCCAGGGCCACCCCGGAGCTGGCCGCGGCCTACGCCCGGCGGGCGCGCTCGGAGCTTCCCCCCGTGCTGCGCGGCGACTACCGCATGTGCGCCGCGCACGCCTGGTTGTGGTGGTCGCGCGGAGGCAGCCCCGCCTGGGAGGCGGAACGCGGCGCCTTGCTGGACCGGGTCCTGGCTCCGGCCCTGCGCGCGCTGCGCCCGGCCCTGCGGCGCGACGCCTTCTCACTGATCGGCGCGGTGGCCCCGGACACCGCCGAACAGGTGCGGTCCTGGATGCAGGACCGCGCACACGGGCGCCCGCACGGGATCGGGACCCTCCTGAGCCGGGTCGGTCCCGCTCCGGTACGCGCCCGGACGGATCGCTCCGCGCGCCCGGTCGGCTCCGAGCCCCGGCCCCCGCGTGGCCCGGGGCGCTGAGGAACACGTCGATCCGGACGACGGCGGCGGGAGCGGCCACGGCTCCGGCAGCGCCACCGCCCGGCCTCACGCACCCCGCGCCTCCCGGACACGGGCGCCGGTCCCGGTGCCCCCGGTGGTGCCGCCGGGCGGCGGCGACAGCTCCCGCCCGTCCGGGACGCTGTCCAGGAGCAGCCGGGTGTAGGGGTGCCGGGGGGATCCGCCCAGGACCTCGTGCGCCTCGCCCCGCTCCACCACGCGTCCCTGGTAGAGCACGGCGACGTCGTCACTGACCAGGCGCACCACGCTGAGGTCGTGCGAGATGAACAGCATCGTCAGGTCGAGCTCCTCGCGCAGGTCGGCGAGCACGTTCAGGACCTCGGCCTGGACCGAGCAGTCCAGGGCGGAGGTGATCTCGTCGGCGATCACCACCCGGGGCCGGGCGGCCAGGGCGCGGGCCACGGCGATCCGCTGGCGCTGGCCGCCGGAGAACGCGTGCGGATAGCGCTCCGCCGCGTCGGGGTCCAGGGCCACGAGACCCAGCCAGCGCTCGACCTCGGCCCGGTGCGCGCGCAGCGACGCGCGGCGCGGGTCGACGGCCTCGGCGATGGCCGCACCCACGGTCATCCGGGGGTTCAGCGACGCGTAGGGGTCCTGGGGGACGAGCTGGACCGAGCGCCTCAGCGCGGCCAGCTCCCTCCGGCTCGCCGAGGCGAGGTCACGGCCCTCGTGCAGGACCCTTCCGGCGGAGGGGCGCAGCAGGCCCACCAGGGCGCGGGCCAGGGTCGACTTGCCCGACCCCGACTCGCCGACCAGCCCCAGGGTGCGTCCGCTCCGCAGCTCCAGGTCGACCGAGCGCAGGATCGGGGCCGACCCCGAGCGGGATCCGTAGCCCACGGTGACTCCCTCGGCGCGGATCAGGGCGGGCCGGTCGGTCCGATCGGATGGCGTGGCGGTCATCGTGCACCCTCCTGGACGCCGCTGTGGGGGAAGGCGACCGGTGCGAAGCACGCGGCCGAGCCCGTGCCGGTCGGAACGGGGACGGGCACCGAGTCGCGGCACGGGTCCAGGGCGCGCGAGCACCGGGGCGCGAACGCACACCCAGGGGGGCGCAGCCCGGGCTGGGGCGGACGCCCCGGGATGGTGGCCAGGCGTTCGGGCGCCGCTCCGCCGTCGGCCGTGGCCAGGGACAGGGCGGCGGCGGGCGTCGCGCTGATCAGGGCGCGGGTGTAGGGGTGGGCCGCCTCGCCCCGGCGGAGCGCGGCCGTGTCGAGGGACTCCACGACGCGGCCCGAGTACATCACCAGGACCCGGTCGCACACCGAGGAGACGACGGCGATGTCGTGCGAGATCAGCAGGACGGAGGTCTCCTCGTCGCGTCCGGCCTCGCGGAGCAGGCGCAATACGTCGGCCTGGACCGTCACGTCCAGTGCCGTGGTGGGCTCGTCGGCCACGATCAGCTTCGGCGCGCAGGCCAGCGCCGCGGCGATCATGGCCCGCTGGCGCATCCCGCCGGACAGCTGGTGCGGATAGCCGCGCATGAGCCCGTCGGGGTCGGTGACGCGCATGCGGGCCAGGCTGTCGCGCACCCGGGCGTGCGCCTCCCGCGCCGACGCCCCCGCGTGCGTGCGCAGGACCTCGGTGAGCTGGTTCCCCATCCGCAGCGCGGGGTTGAGCGAGGACAGGGGGTCCTGGAAGACCACGCCCAGGTCCAGGGCCAGCCGCCGTGCCTGGGGATGTCCGCGCAGGTCGAGGTCGCCCAGGCGCATCACCTCGGCGCTGGAGCGCAGGCCCGTCTGGAGCAGCCGCGCCACGGCCATCGCGGTGAGCGTCTTGCCGGAACCGGACTCCCCGACGACTCCGACGATCTCCCCGCGGCCCACGTCGAGGGAGACGTCGTCCACGAGCCGGGTCCCGGAGGCGTCGCGGACCGTCAGAGAGCGGACGCTGAGCACCGTCGCTCCGTGGTCCGGCGCGGCGTCGGCGGCCGGGACGGGGGCGCGGGTCGCCGAACGGGCCAGGGCGCGCACACCCGACGAGCGCGCGTCGGCGCCGGCGGCCACTGCGTCGCCCACCAGCCCGGCACAGGTCCCGGTGAGGACGATGGCCAGCGCCGGCCCCAGGGCCTGGCTGGGATTGGTGTGCAGCTCACGGAGCCCTTCGGACAGCAGCGAACCCCAGTCGTAGTGCGGCGGCTGCGCGCCCAGGCCGAGGAAGGACAGGCCCGACAGGGTGACGAGGATGGTGCCGAAGGCCACCGAGACCAGGACCAGGAGCGGCTCGGCCATGTTGGGCAGCATGTGTCGGAGGAACAGGCGGTGCTTGGGGACGCCGAGCATACGGGCGCTGGTGACGTAGTCCCGTGCCGCGACCGAGCCGGCGAGGTTGGCGGTGAGCCGGGCGAAGACCGGACTGCCGGCCACGCCCACCGCGAGGACCGACGCGGTGGGCCCGGGCCCGACGACCGCGGCCACCAGGAGCGCGAGGATCAGGGAGGGGTAGGAGACCAGGACGTCGATGACCCGCAGGCCGACGGTGCGCACGCGCGGTCCGCTCAACCAGATCGTCCCGCCCAGAAGCAGTCCGACACCCGCCGCCAGGGCGGTGGCCAGGGTGGTCGTCTCCAGGGTGAGCCGGGTGGCGGTGAGTGTGCGGGCCAGGACGTCGCGTCCCAGCGCGTCGGTGCCCAGCCAGTGGTCGGGCCCGGGTGTCGCCCGGGTGCTGTCGCTGAGCTGCGCGGCCTGGTCGCCCCAGACCCACGGTCCAAGGACGGCCAGGAGCAGGACTGCCAGCAGGCCCGTCGCTCCGACGACGAGGCCGGGCCGTCGCGCCAGGGTGAGGGCGCGCGGGGGAGAGGTCACGACGAACTCGCCTCCTCGGTCTTTCCGGTGAGTGTGCGGGGGTCGAGTACGCCGAGGCAGACGTCGACCAGCAGGTTGATGACGGCGGCCATGAGACCGATCACCAGGACGATGCCCTGGATGACGGGGAAGTCGCGGACGAGGATCGCCTGCACCACCCGGCTGCCGAGCCCGGGCCAGGCGAAGACCGACTCCACGATCACGGTGCCGCCCATCAGCCCGGCCAGGAGCAGGCCTCCCATGGTCAGGGTCGAGGTCAGCAGGTTCGGCAGGGTGTGCCGTACGTACAGTGCCCAGCCGCCCAGGCGCTTGGCGCGGGCCGTGCGGAGGTAGTCCTCCTCCAGCACGACGGCGGTCTCCCGCCGCACGATGCGGGCCAGCGCCGCCGCGGGCGACAGCGCGATCGCCGCCACGGGCAGCAGGAGCGAGGCCGGGGTGGCGGCACCCGCCGCCGGGAGCCATCCCATGGTGACGGCGAACAGCAGGACCAGGAGCGTGCCCGCGATGTACTCGGGTGTGCAGCCGACGACGGAGGCCGTGGTGGTGAAGGCCGTGTCGAGGGGGCGGCGGCGCCCGCCGCGGCACGCCACGGCCACCGCGACACCCAGCGGGACCGCGATCAGCAGGGCGCCCAGTACCGAGAACACGGCCAGTTGCGCGGTGAAGGGCAGGCGTGTGGCGATGACCTGCGACACCGCCTCACCGGTCTGGAAGGAGGTGCCGAGGTCCCCGGTGAGCAGGCCCCCGACGTAGGAGGCGAACTGCTCGGCCAGGGGCCGGTCCAGCCCCAGCGCGCGGCGCATCGCCTCGACCTCTTCAGGAGAGGCGTCGACGCTGATCGCCGCGCGGGCGGGGTCCCCGGGCACCAGTTGGAGGATCAGGAAGGTGGCGGTGACCAGGACGACGAGGACGGCGCCCAGTCCGAGGAGGCGGCGCAGGAGGAAGCGGGCCCAGGCCCGGCCGGACCGGCCGGGCCTGGTGCGTGCGGTGGGGAGGGGGGACATCGGCCAGCCTCAGTCCGCGATCCGCAGCGTGGAGACGTCGACCCCGGTGGGGAAGGCCGTCGCGCTCACGTGCTCGGCCATCACCCAGCTGACGTCCACAGCGGACAGCGGGACAGCGTGGTGCTGCTCCAGCATCGCCCGCTGCGCGTCCCGCCACGCGGTGCACTGCTCCTCGGAGTCCACGGACGACATCGCGCTCTGGAAGCCCTCGGCCAGTTCGGGGCTGTCGACCGCGCCGAAGTTGCGGCCGTCCGGTGGCGGCGGCCCGGTGAGCAGGGACATCGTGGGAGTGAGGGTGCCGCTGCCGTTCAGGGCGGCCATCACCGTGACGTCCCAGTCGCCCTCGGAGCCCAGGACCTCGGTGCCCCAGGTCGCGTTGTCCACGTTGCGCAGATCGACCTGGGCGCCGACGTCGGCGAGCGCGGCGCGCACGTACTCGTTGCCGGACCCGCCGGCGATGGCGTTCGTGCCGACCAGGTTCATCTCCACACCGCCGAGGACCTCGGCGGCGGCGTCGGCGTCGGCCTGCGCCAGGAGCGACGCGTCGTCCAGCGCGCACCGGAAGTCCGCGGGGACCACGGTGGTGAGCAGGGTTCCCGCCTCGCTGGTGACCGCGTTGCGGAAGGCCTCCCTGTCCACGCTCCGGGCGACGGCCTCCCGCACCCGCGGGTCGGCGCCGGGCCTGTCCCCGCGTTCGTTGAACACCAGGAACATGAACACCGTCGGCCGGGAGACCACGGTGTACTCCTCGGGATCGAAGCGGGCGCTGTCGGTGCCGGTGAAGGCGGCGTAGTCGATCTGCCCGGTCTCCATCTGGTTGGCGACGGTGCTCTCGTTCTCGATCACGTGGAAGGTGACGGTCTCGGGGAAGGAGCCCTGTGCGCCGAAGTCCGGTGCCCAGTCGTAGTCCTCACGCAGGGAGTAGGTGTACTCCGTGCCCCGCTGGGAGGCGGTGAGGGTGTAGGCCCCGGTTCCCGGGGCCTCGCCCGTGGCCAGTTCCTCGGGATCGGTCGTGCACGGGATTCCGGCCTGGGCCGAGGACAGCCCCGGCAGGAGGCCGGACCAGGGGCTCTCCAACGTGACGGTGACGGTTCCCGCGTCGCCGTCGGAGGAGATCTCGGGCTCGCCGGGCCCGAACACGTGGCCCGCGATCGAGGAGCCGGTGTCGGGGGAGGCGAGGTACTCCAGGGCCGCCGCCACCGTGTCGGCGTCCAGCTCCGTCCCGTCGGAGCAGGTGACACCGTCCCGGAGGGTGAACTCCACCCCGGTGGGGCTCTCCTCCCACGACGCGGCCAGGCCGGGAACCGTCTCCCCCTCGGGGTTCATCCGGACCAGGGAGTCGTGGGTCAGGCGTGCGAACTGGTAGTCGGCGGCGACGTTTCCCCGCGCGGGATCGAACGATGTGGCGTCCGCCGTGACGGCGACGCGTACCCGGGAGGTGTCGGCGGCGCCCCCAGGGTCGGTGGTGCAGGACGTCAGGGCCGCTGTGGTCAGAACCACGCCGACCGCCGTCCATCTGCGCACTAGTCGAGTCACGATGCCTCCTGTGTGGAATGCCCCCGGCTTGCGCTGCGCGTCCGCCCCCGGTGGGGCGAACGGTCCCCAGCATGGCCACGGCCACTGGATAGGGTGCATTTATTCACGAAAAGGTCATATCGGGTTCGAGACTGCACGGATGGGCCGAATGGACGAACTGGACCTCATGATGATCAACGCCATGCAGCTCTCCCCGCGTGCGTCGTGGACCGAGCTGGCCGAGCCCCTCGGGGTCGACGCCTCCACGCTCTCGCGCCGGTGGGCGCAGCTCACGGAGGAGGGGTTCGCGTGGATCACCTGCTACGTGGGTCCCTCGCAACTGCCGTGGGGCGGCATGGCGCTCGTGGAGGTCGGCTGCGCCGCCGGTCAGACCGAGGAGGCCGCGGGCCGGATCGCCCGCTGCCCGCACGCGGTGAGCGTGGAGATCACCAGCGGGAGCCGGGACCTGCTCGTGACCGTCGCCGCGGTCACCCAGCAGTCGGTGACCTCCGTCGTCCTCGACGTGCTCCCCCGGGTGTTCGGCGTGCAGTGGGTGCGCACCACGATGATCGTGCGCATGGCACGCGACGCCGGCTCCTGGCGCCTGGACAGCCTCGACCCCGGCCAGCGCAGGAGGATCGGCGAGGAGCACAAGGAGGCGGGCGCGCAGCCGCGCGCCCTGACGCCGCACCGCGAGCTCATCCTCGCCCTGGGGGAGGACGGCCGGATGCCCTACTCCGAGCTCGCCCGCAGGACCGGTGTCGCCTCCAGCACGCTGCGGCGCAGGGTCCCGGACCTGGTGCGGTCGGGGCGGCTGACCATCCGGTGCGACACCGCCGCCCGCGAGGCGGGGTGGCCCGTGCACGTGTCGCTGTGGCTGAACATCCCGGTGGGGCGGATCGCTGACGTGTGCGCCGGCCTGGCCGCCATGCCCGAGACGCGCATGGCGGCCCATGTGGCCGGGCAGGCGTCGGCGGTCGCGATCGTCTGGCTGCACCGCCTGGAGGACCTCGCCGACTGGGAGCACCGGGTCGCGGCCGCCCACCCCGACGTCGACGTCGTGGACCGCGCGGTGAGCCTGCGCTCGGTCAAACGCACGGGACGGCTCCTGGACCGGGCGGGCCGCGCCACGGGCCACGTGCCCATGGACCTGTGGGCGGACCCGCACACGCCTTAGGGCGTGCTCCGCCCGCGTGCCGGTCGGCCCGCTCGCCGCGGCCGCCCCGTTGCCGGGGCCGGGACGGGGGAGACGCGGGCGGTCAGCCGCCCGCCGCCAGGCAGGACAGGGCCGCGACCGTCATCGTCGTCACCCCCGTACCGAGCGTGGGCCGGAGCACGGGCGCGAACCTGGGGGAGTGGTTGGCGGGGATGTCGCGATCGGCGGTGCCGGCCCGGTAGGCGCGGAGGAACTCCTCCGACTCCCAGCCCCCCACCCACCAGTAGTAGAGGGGCGCGCCGGCGGCGTCGGCGAGGTGCTGCACGTCCTCGCTGCCGGTGATGGGTCCGATCTCGTGCACCTTGTCCTCTCCCAGCCGGTCGCGCAGAGCGGCGTTGACGCGGTCCGTCAGAGCGTCGTCGTTGCGCGAGACCGGGAAGCCGCTCGAATGCCGGACGTCCGGGTGCCGGGGGGCTCCGGCCGCGTCGGACTCGGCCCGGGCGATGCGTTCGATCGACGCCAGGACGCGCGTGCGCACGGAAGGGGTGAAGCTGCGCACACTGAGCGCCACCTCCGCGGTGTCGGGGATGACGTTGGCCGCCTCCCCCGCGGTGATGGAGCCGACGGTCAGTACCGCCCGCTCCCCGGTGGCGATCTCCCGCGAGACGATCATCTGCACGCGCTGGACGAAGGCCGCCGCCGTCAGTACCGGGTCGTTGGCGGCCTCCGGGCGGGAGCCGTGCCCGCCGACCCCGTGGAAGGTGATGCGGACCTCGTCCGAGGCGGCCATGCACACGCCCGGGCAGTAGGCCGTGTGCCCGGCGGCCAGAGGGGAGACGTGCTGGGCCAGCACGGCGTCCGGACGCGGTACCCGGTCGAAGAGCCCGTCCGCCAGCATGGCGCGCGCGCCCGTCCCGAGCTCCTCCGCCGGCTGGAACAGCGCCACCACCGTCCCCGACCAGTGCTCCCGCGCGCGGGCGAGCAGCCGCGCCGCCCCGACCAGGCACGCGACGTGGACATCGTGTCCGCACGCGTGCATGACCGGGACCTGACGGCCGTCGCGCAGACCGGTGGCGTCCGTGGCCGCGTACTCCAGGCCGCTGTCCTCGGCCACGGGGAGGCCGTCCATGTCGGCGCGCAGGAGCACCACCGGGCCCTCCCCGTTGCGCAGCAGCCCGACGACGCCCGTGCCGCCGACCCCCTCGTGGACCTCGTAGCCGCATGCGCGCAGGCTCTCCGCGGCGATGCCCGCGGTCCTGAACTCCTGGAAACCCAGCTCGGGGTGGCGGTGCAGGTCCTTGTACATCTCTTCGACGTCGGGGGACAACTCGGGCAGCGGAGCCAGGACCTTCTCCGCTGCGGCCAGTGCGCTCTCCATGTTCGGTTCTCCTCACGGTGGGGGCGGGCGGGGAGCGCTCATTGTGTCCCCGGCCCCGCGGACGCCACCGCCGACCGCACTGATCCGCCGCCACCGCGCCCCGGACGCACGCGTGCGCCACCGGCACCGCCGACAGCGGTCCGGCCGCGCACCGACCAGGAGTGTCGGTGCGCGGCCGGACCGGACCCGGACGCCCAAGGCGATGTCAGGACAGGCTGAGCAGCAGGTCCCCGCCCTCCACGCGCTGGACGTCCTCGACCGCGATCCGCTTGACCGTTCCGGCCTTCGGGGCGGTGATCGACGCCTCCATCTTCATCGCCTCGATCGTGGCCACCGTGTCCCCGGCCGCCACCTCGTCGCCCTCGGACACCGTCAGCGTGACCACCCCGGCGAAGGGCACCGCCACGTGCCCCGGGTTGGCGCGGTCGGCCTTCTCCGCCTCGCGCACGGCCGAGGACAGCGCCCGGTCCCGGATCTGCAGCGGACGGAGCTGGTCGTTGAGCGTGGTCATCACCGTGCGCACGCCCCGCTCGTCGGCCTCGCTGACCGCCTCCAGGCCGATCAGCAGCCGCACGCCCGGCTCCAGGTCCACCACGTGCTCCGCGCCCTCACGCAGCCCGTAGAAGAAGTCCGGGCTGTCGAGCACGCTGGTGTCGCTGTAGGACGCGCGGTGCTCCTGGAACTCCCGCGTCGGGCCGGGGAAGAGCAGGCGGTTGAGCGTCACGCGCCGGTCCTTGGCCAGACCGACCCGGTCCTCCTCCGTCAGCTCCTCGGTCGGACGGGCCTCCGCGCGACCGCGCAGGGCCTTGGTGCGGAACGGCTCGGGCCAGGCGCCGGGCGGCACGCCCAGTTCGCCCCGCAGGAAGCCGATCACCGAGTCGGGGATGTCGAACCGGTCCGGGTCCGCCTCGAAGTCCTCGGGCGAGACCCCGGCCCCGACCAGGTGCAGGGCCAGGTCGCCCACCACCTTCGACGAGGGCGTGACCTTGACCAGCCGGCCCAGCATCCGGTCGGCGGCCGCGTACATCGCCTCGATGTCCTCGAACCGGTCGCCCAGCCCCAGCGCGATCGCCTGGGTGCGCAGGTTCGACAGCTGCCCGCCCGGGATCTCGTGCGTGTACACGCGCCCGGTGGGCGAGGCCAGTCCGGCCTCGAAGGGCGCGTACACCCGGCGCACGGCCTCCCAGTACGGCTCCAGCGCGTTCACCGCGCCCAGGTCCAGCCCCGTCGACCGGTCGGAGTGGTCGAAGGCCGCCACGATCGCCGACAGCGACGGCTGCGAGGTCGTGCCCGCCATGGACGCCACCGCCCCGTCCACGGCGTCCGCGCCCGCGTTCACCGCCGACAGGTAGGTGGCCAACTGCCCGCCCGGGGTGTCGTGCGTGTGGATGTGCACCGGCAGGTCGAACTCCCGGCGCAGCGCCGTGACCAGCCGCTCGGCCGCCGGGGCGCGCAGCAGCCCCGCCATGTCCTTGACCGCCAGCACGTGGGCGCCCGCCTCGACGATCCGCTCGGCCAGACCCAGGTAGTAGTCGAGCGTGTAGAGCTTCTCGGACGGGTCGGACAGGTCCGAGGTGTAGCACAGCGCGACCTCGGCGACCCCGGTGCCGGTCTCACGGACGGCCTCGATCGCCGGCCGCATCTGCTCGACGTCGTTGAGCGCGTCGAAGATCCGGAACACGTCCACGCCGGTGGCGGCCGCCTCCTGCACGAACGCCGAGGTCACCTCCGCGGGGTAGGGGGTGTAGCCGACCGTGTTGCGGCCGCGCAGCAGCATCTGCAGGCAGATGTTGGGCACGGCCTCGCGCAGCGCGGCCAGCCGCTCCCAGGGGTCCTCGGCCAGGAACCGCAGCGCGACGTCGTAGGTCGCCCCGCCCCAGCACTCCAGCGACAGCAGGTCCGGCAGGGTACGCGCCACCGTCGGCGCCACGGCGAGCAGGTCCTTGGTCCGCACCCGCGTGGCCAGCAGCGACTGGTGCGCGTCGCGGAAGGTGGTGTCGGTGACGCCCAACCGGTCGGAGGACCGCAGCCACCGCGCGAACCCCTCCGGGCCCAGCTCGTCCAGCCTCTGCTTGGAGCCCGCACGCGGAGCGTCCTCCCCGGTCGCGGGCAGCTTGGCGACCGGGTCGATCAGGTGTGGACGGTCCCCGTGCGGCTTGTTCACCGTCACGTCGGCCAGGTAGGTCAGCAGGCGCGTGCCGCGGTCGGCCGAGGGCCGCGCGGTCAGCAGCTCCGGGCGCTCCTCGATGAAGGAGGTCGTCACCCGCCCCTGCTGGAAGTCCGGATCCTCCAGCACCGCCTGCAGGAACGGGATGTTCGTCGCGATACCGCGGATGCGGAACTCCGCCACCGCGCGCCGCGCGCGGCTCACCGCCGTCTCGAAGTCCCGGCCCCGGCAGCTGAGCTTGACCAGCAGCGAGTCGAAGTAGGCGCTGACCTCGGTCCCGGCCGAGGCCGTGCCGCCGTCCAGGCGGATGCCCGAACCGCCGGGGGAGCGGTAGGCGCTGATCGTGCCCGTGTCGGGCCGGAAGCCGTTGGCCGGGTCCTCGGTCGTGATCCGGCACTGCAGAGCGGCACCGCGCAGGGTGACGGAGTCCTGGCTCAACCCCAGATCGTCCAGTGTCTCCCCGGCGGCGATGCGCAGCTGCGACTGCACCAGGTCGACATCGGTGACCTCCTCGGTCACCGTGTGCTCGACCTGGATGCGCGGGTTCATCTCGATGAAGACGTGGTTGCCGTCCCGGTCCACCAGGAACTCCACCGTGCCCGCGTTGCGGTAGCCGATCCGGCGCGCGAAGCGCACCGCGTCGGCGCACATGCGGTCGCGCAGCTCCGGGTCCAGGTTGGGCGCGGGCGCCAGCTCGACCACCTTCTGGTGGCGGCGCTGCACCGAGCAGTCCCGCTCGAAGAGGTGGATCACGTCGCCCTCGCCGTCGGCGAGGATCTGCACCTCGATGTGGCGGGGCTCGACGACGGCCTTCTCCAGGAACACCGTGGGGTCGTCGAAGGCCGCCCCGGCCTCGCGCATGGCGGCCTCGACCGACTCGCGCAGCGCATCGGGGGCGTCGACCCGGCGCATGCCGCGGCCGCCGCCGCCCGCGACGGCCTTGACGAACAGGGGGAAGCCGATCTCCTCGGACGCGGCCACCAGGGCGTCGACGTCCGTGGTCGGCTCGGAGGAGCCCAGCACCGGCACGCCCGCCTCCCGGGCCGCGGCCACCGCGGTGGCCTTGTTGCCGGTCAGCTCCAGCACCTCGGCCGGCGGACCCACGAACGTGATCCCGGCCTCGCGGCACGCCCGCGCCAGCTCCGGGTTCTCCGACAGGAAGCCGTACCCGGGGTAGACCGCGTCCGCGCCGGCCTCCAGTGCGGTGCGGACGATCTCGTCCACGGACAGGTAGGCGCGCACCGGGTGGCCCGGCTCACCGATCTGGTAGGCCTCGTCGGCCTTGAGCCGGTGGAGGGAGTTGCGGTCCTCGTGCGGGAAGACCGCGACGGTCCTCGCCCGCAACTCGTTGCCCGCGCGCAACGCGCGGATCGCGATCTCACCGCGGTTGGCCACGAGTATCTTCTGGAACATGCTGGCTGCCTCCTGAGTCTGCTCCCCTGCTGGGGTGGAACCCTGCGGCGCCATTGCCGGTGTCCGATGCCCCCGCGCACAAGGTCAGGGGGCACCATAACCATCCGGCCCCGCCCGAGCACGCACCGGGTCCGCCCACCGCACCCGCGCAGTGGAGTATGCCCCTTGGACGGGGACGCCATCCCGCCGTCCCGGGGCGAACCTGCCCGGGCCGGTGATGTCCTGGTCACAGTCCCCTCGTTCGGCGGCGGTGATCTTCCACACGCGGGCTCCCCCACCTGCTCCCGCCCAGGGCGCGGAAGGCGACCGTCCGCCCGACACCCGCGCCGGAGGCCGGGAGGCCGCGGGCGTCCCGTGGGCCGCATGCGGCCGTTCCCGCCCGCGCCCCTGACTCCGCAGGGCCGCGCACGCCACAATCGGGTGCATGAACCAGATGAGATGGATCGGTGCGGTGGTAGCGGGCGTCGCGATCGTGGCGGCACTGGGGGCGGGGCTGTGGTTCGGCGGCGGGCCGACCTCACGCGGCGGGTGGGAGGCGGCCTCCTGGGCCGCGGGTATCACCGCAGCCCTGGCCCTGGTCGCCAACGTGCTCGTCTGGGCCACCACCGCCAGGAACGCGCCCCCGGCCGCACCCGGGGCGGGAAACGGCGGCGGTGTCGTGAACTCCGTGAACGGAGACGTCTCCGGCGGCACCGTCGTCCAGGGCCGGGACATGCACGTGGACGACTTCCCCGACGGGACATGACCGCGCAGTCCCGACGCGCTGCCCCAGGGGCCGGAGCGCGAGTGCCTCCCGGCGCCGTCCGGTCCCGTCGGCGCGGGTGATGCGCGCGGGCGCGGCGTGTGCGGGTGGGCCCACCCCTCCGCTTCCCACGGCCGGGCGGGAACGTCCCGAAAAGAAAATTTGAACCGGATCCCGCAGGCGTCCGTGTACCTGGTGACGCTGAAACTTCGGGCCGAGACTCAGCAGCCGCGGATTCTGATCGCAGCCCGGGACAGGAAACCATGAAAGGGACGCGGAGCATGCGTGCGAAGAAGTTCTACCCCCTGGCCGCCGGGGCGCTCGGGCTGGCCCTGCTCACCGGGTGCGGCACCGCCGGCCCCTCCACGGCAGCCGACCCCTACGCCTCCGAACCGCCGCAGGCGTCGTCCCCCGTGGAGGACGGCGCCGAGGACGCCAACCCCGCCGACAACGTGCTGGCCCTGGCCCTGCGAGGGCACGAGACGCTCGGCGAGCTGGTCACCGACGCCGCCGGCCACACCCTGTACCGCTTCGACCAGGACTCCCCGGAGGAGCAGGCCTCGGCGTGCTACGACGACTGCACCGACGAGTGGATCCCGGTCGCCGCGGCGCAGGAGATGACGATGCCCGGGGGCGGCGAGAAGCTGGGCAGTATCGACCGTGAGGACGGCATCGAGCAGGCGACCCTGGGCGGATGGCCGCTGTACCGCCACGCGGCCGACGCGGCCCCCGGCGACACCAACGGCGAGGGCGCGCAGGAGAACTGGTACGCCGTGAGCCCGACGGGTACCAAGGCCCAGGACGAGCCCTGGACCGAGGGCTTCTGTCCGCAGGGATTCCAGGTGAGGCAGGACCCCGAACTGGGGGAGATCCTGGTCGACGACGAGGGCTTCACCCTGTACCGCTTCGAGCAGGACTCCGCCGACCCGCCCGAGGCGACCTGCTTCGACGACTGCGCCGAGACCTGGCCCCCGGCCCTGGCCATGTCGGAGTTCGACTTCTCCGACGGCCTCGACGCCTCCCTGTTCGACTCGGTCGAGCGCGAGAACCGGCTGGACCAGGTGACCCTGAACGGATGGGCGCTGTACCGCTACGCCGAGGACGGCGCCCCCGGCGACGTCAACGGCCACGGCGTGAACGACGTCTGGTTCGCGATCACCCCGACCGGCGCGATCGCCGGAGACGGCACCGGCACCGGCGATGGCGGCGCTGACGATGACGACTCCGACAGCGGATACTGACCACGCGCACCGCGCGATCCCACGGCCTCTGGGCGGGGAGCGACCCCCTCACCCGCCCAGAGGCCCGGACGCTCCGCCCGGAGCGGAAGGGGGATTGCGCACGGGACCCGAGTCCGCAAGGCTGGGGCCGCACCGAACGCAGAGGGGGGAGGGACGGATGGCCCTGTGGGGCTCGCGCCGTCGGCGCGAAGCCGAGGACGAGGCGCTGATCCGTTCGCTCTACAACGAGCACGGCGCGGCGGTGCTCGCCTACGCCGCCCGCCTGACCGGCGACCGGTCCGCGGCCGAGGACGTCGCCCAGGAGACCTTCATCCGGGCCTGGCGCAACCCCGACGTACTGGCCAATTCCAAGGGCTCGGTGCGCGGCTGGCTGCTGACCGTGGCGCGCAACATCGTCATCGACCGTGCCCGGGCCCGTCAGGCACGGCCCGCGGAGGTCGCCCCCGCCGCCGGCACCGAGCCACCGCAGGACGATCACGCCGATTCCGTGGTGGACTCGATCGTGGTGATGGACGCTCTGGACAGCCTCTCCGCCGACCACCGCGCCGTGCTCGTCGAGGTATATTTCCGCAAGCGCAGTGTGGCGGAGGCCGCTCGGGTGCTGGGGGTGCCGCCGGGAACGGTCAAATCGCGCTCCTACCACGCACTTCAGGCGCTGCGCCGCCGCTTCGGCCGCCGCGCGTCGCCGGGGAAGGGGATGGCCCGATGACGTCAGGGACCCATGACCCCGAACTGCTGGGCGCCTACACCCTGGGTGCCCTGGACGCGCACGAGGAAGCCGCGGTGGAGGCCCACCTGGCGGGCTGCGAACAGTGCCGGGCCGAGCTGCGCGAGTTGGACGCCGTCCGCGGCGTCCTGGGCGAGCTGCCTCCGGAGGCCTTCCTGGACGGGCCGCCTCCTGAGGGGGTTCAGGCCCCGCTGCGCGCCACGATCCAGCGCGCGGGGGCCGAGCGCGCGGTTCAGCGCCGCCGCCGCGCCCTGCGCCTGGCCCTGGCCGCCGTCCTGGCCGGGGTCGTGCTCGCCGGGATCGGCGTCGTCACCGGGCGGGTTCTGGCGCCCGCGGCGCCCCCGCAGGCGGAGGTGACCCGTCTGGCGTCGGGCACGGTGGTCGCCGCGCAGGAGGACCCGGACACCGGGGCGAGCGCCACGGTGCGCCTGGAACCCGAGTCCACGGGCCTGCGGCTGGAGTCGTTCATCACCGGCATCCCGGAGGGTGAGGAGTGCGAGGTGGTCGTCGTCACCGCGGACGGCCGGGCCGAGGTCGCGGCCGCCTGGACGGTCTCCGCCGAGAGCGCGTCCGCGGGCAGCCGCCCCGGCGGGTTCGCCGACGTCGCCCCGCAGGACGTGGCCTCGGTGGTGGTGCGCAACACGGCCGACACGGAGTTCGTGACCATCGTCTTCTGAACGGTGTCCGTTCGTCTTCGGGGTGCTCACACGGGCGGTGGCGCGACCGGTGGTGTGGAGCGCACCCCTGGTCAGCTCGCCCCGGGGCCGGCGGTCCCGGCCGGGACGCTCTGCTCGGCCCAGATGATCTTGCCGTCCCGGGTGTACCGCGTGCCCCATCGGTGGGTGAGCTGGGCGACCAGGAACAGGCCGCGTCCGCCCTCGTCGGTGGTGCGGGCGTGCCGCAGCCGGGGCGAGGTGCTGCTGGCGTCGGAGACCTCGCAGATGAGTGCGGACTGCCGCAGCAGTCGGAGCCGGATCGGCCCGGTCCCGTAGCGGATGGCGTTGGTGACCAGCTCGCTGACGATCAGCTCGGTCGTCATCGCCAGCTCGCCGAGCCCCCACTCCTCCAGCTGTCCGCAGGCCAGGGCGCGGGCGTCCGCCACGGCGGCCGGGTCGGACGGTACGGCCCATGAGGCGATCTGATCCGGCCTCAGGGCGTGCGTACGGGCGAGCAGCAGGGCGGCGTCATCCCTGTGCGGTCCCGTGAGGAGCCGTTCGACGGTCCGCGCGCAGAGGTCGTCGAGCGGGAGCCCCGGCTCGGCCAGGGCGTGGCCGAGCCGGGACAGGCCGAGGTCGGGGTCCTGGCCGGCCACCTGGATGAGGCCGTCGGTGTAGAGGCCGAGCAGGCTGCCCTCGGGCAGGTCCAGCTCCGCCGCCTCGAAGGGGAGCCCGCCCAGCCCGAGAGGCGGGCCGGCCGGAAGGTCGGGGAAGGCTACGCTGCCGTCGGGTGATACCACGATCGGCGGCGGGTGCCCGGCGCGTGCCATCGCACAGCGCCGGGTGACGGGATCGTAGACGGCGTACAGGCAGGTGGCCCCCAGAACGGCCGTGGCCGTCGCCTGGTCCGCCGGGTCCTCCTCGGCCAGGCGCATCACCAGATCGTCCAGGTGGGCCAGCACCTCGTCGGGAGGCAGGTCCATGTCGGCGAGTGTGTGCACGGCGGTGCTCAGGCGGCCCATCGTCGCGGCGGCGGTGATCCCGTGCCCCACCACGTCGCCGACGACGAGGGCCACGCGGGCACCGGACAGCGGTATGGCGTCGAACCAGTCACCGCCGACCCCGTCCCTCGCGTCCGCGGGAAGGTAGGCGGAGGCCATCTCCAGAACGGTCCCGCGGGCCAGGGCGTGCGGGAGCAGGTTGCGCTGGAGTGTCAGGGCCGTGATGTGCTCGCGCGAGTAGCGGCGGGCGTTGTCCACGCACAGGGCCGCCCGTCCCGCCAGGTCCCGGGCCAGCAGCAGATCGTCGGGTTCGAAGGACGTCGGGTTCTGCGACCTGATGAACGTGACCAGGCCCAGCACCGACTCGCGCGCCCGCAGGGGCACGGAGACGAGGGAGTGCAGGCCGAACCGCCGGATGGACTCGACCCGCGCCGGCTGCTCCACCGCCCAGGCGTCGTCGTCGGGGTCCAGGACCGGGATCAGCACGGCGTCGCCCTCGACCAGGTAGCGGGCGTCGTGCGGAGGAGGCACGAAGTCGACCCGGTCCCCGACCCTGGCGACCGCCTCCGGGCAGCCCTCCCGCACCGACCGCAGACCGGCTCTGCGCATCACGGGCCTGGCGCCAGGGGGCCAGGGCGGCGGCTCCTGCGCGCTGAGCACCGGCTCGAGCAGGTCGACCACGACGAAGTCGGCGAAACGCGGTACCGCGAAGTCCGCGAGTTCCTGGGCCGTGCGCGTCACGTCCAGGGTGCTGCCGATCCGTGCGCCCGCGTCGTTGATCAGGGCCAGGCGGTGCTGGGCGTTCCACCGGTCGGTGACGTCCATGACCATGTAGCACACGCCGGTGATGGCGTCCTCGTCGCTGATCAGCGGGAAGAAGGAGGTGGAGTAGGCGTGCGGCCGCTGCGGGTCCGCCCAGCTCCAGCCCTGGTACTCGTGGTCGATCACGGGAGCGCCGGTCTCCAGGACGCGCCGCATGACGGCCTCGATCGGATCCGCTTTGAGCCCGGGGAGGACATCGCTCAGCCGCAGGCCCAGGCGCTGTTCCCGCGGCACGCCGCCGAACCGCTCCAAGGTGTCGTTCAGCCAGACGTAGCGCAGGTCCGTGTCGAGCACGGCCATGCCGATCGGGGAGCGGGTCAGGAATCCGTCCAGCACGGACCGCCCCACCGTCCACCCCGGCTTGTGCTCCCGCCCCGTGACCAGGAAGCACTCCCGACCCTCCAGGAGGAAGGCGGCGGAGGCCCGTACCTCCACCTCGATCCGACGGCCGTCCCGGTGCCGGAGCGCGATCAGGCCGTGCCAGCCGGCACCCGATCGGCACCGCTCGGCGATCCGCGCCGTGCGCGCCGGGTCCCCGGGTTCCGCGAGCAGCGGGGCCGCGGACCGGCCGAGCACCGCGGTGGGCGGGTATCCGAGGAGGTTCTCCGCACCGGTGGTCCAGCCGAGGACCGTGCCGGACCCGGCGATCACCGCCGCCGCGTCGTTCGTCGCGCCGACGGGTTCCGCAGCCCCGGACGGCACTGGTGGGCCGGGAACCGGCCCAGGGTGTGTGCTCGGCATCTCGTTCACCACCAACCCCTAGGTCTCCATGATGTCTCCGTCACCCCCGCCGCCGGTACCCGTAGCCGCGGAACCCTGGACCAGACCTCGTGGGGACGCTCCGTGCGCCGGTGGAGACGCTCCCGGCCGACCGGGCCCCGGAGCGCGGACGAGCTGGCGAAGGCGGCGAGGTCGCACCCGCGCTCAGTCCGCGGACGGCCGGTCCTGCCCGGTGGCCCCACCCGATCCGCCCGCTCTCCGGTCGGGACGCCACGGCCACGTGTGAGGAGCCGCGCCCGGACGGCCTCGGTGGTCCGGTGCACCTCGCGCACTCAACTTCGTTGGGGCTGGTGGGGCTGGTGGGGCTGATGAGGCAAGATGACTGAAAAGTGAACTAACTTACAGAGTGGGAAGGATGTGACAAGGGAGAGCAAAGGTTAGGCTAACCTTCTGCCCCCTGGTCCCAGTTCGACGTCTTTGGAGAACGAGTGCATCCCTCCCATCCCCCAGTCCTGGTCGCGTTGGCCGCCGGCCTTGCCCTGACCCTCACCGCGTGCGGCGGCGGCGGTGGCGCCGCCGAGACCGAAGCCGCCTCGACGACCGTGACCGTCGAGCACACGATGGACACCGTCGACATCGAGTGCGCCCCGCAGAAGGTCGTCACGCTCGGCCAGGGCGCGACCGACTCCGTCCTCGCCCTGGGTGTGACCCCGGTGGGCGTGGTGCAGCCGTGGACCGACGACTGGTACGAGTACCTCCCCGACGAGGTCGAGGAGGCCACCGTCGTCGGTACCGAGATCGAACCCGACCTCGAAGCCGTCGCGGCCCTGCAGCCCGATGTCATCCTCGGGTCCAAGCTGCGGCACGAGGCCCTGTACGACCAGCTCTCCCAGATCGCTCCGACCGTGTTCGCCGAGACCATCGGCGTGTCCTGGAAGGAGAACGTGTCGCTGTACGCCGACGCGCTGTGCCTGGAGGACAAGGGCGAGGAGATCCTCGCCGACTACGAGGCGCACGCGGCCGAGGTCGCCGAGACCGCCGAGGCCGCCGGCTCCGGGGACATCGAGGCCTCGATGGTCCGCTTCATGCCCGACCAGGTGCGCATCTACCTCACCGGCTTCCCCGGCTCGGTGATGCGGGACGCGGGCCTGGAGCGCCCCGAAGCGCAGCGCGTCGAGGACTGGGAGGACTCCGAGCAGCTCATCGAGATCAGCGAGGAGCGCATCCCCGACATGGACGGCGATGTCATCTTCGTGATGGTCTCCGAGAAGTGGTACAGCGACAGCGGCAGCCAGGAGACCGAGGAGAACATGGCGACGTGGACCTCGACCGAGCTCTGGCAGCGCCTCTCCGCGGTCGAGAACGACGCCGTCCACGAAGTCAATGAGAGCCACTGGAACCTCGGCGGAGGCATCGGCGCCGCGAACGCCATGCTCGACGACATCGAGGAATACCTCGTGGAACAGGGGTGACCAGGCGGCCCGTCGTGATCGGGGCGACCGTGCTCGCGCTGGCCGCCGCCGTGGCGGCCAGCGCGGCGGTCGGCTCGGTCACGCTTCCGCTGGGGGACGTCGTCGCCGCCGTGCTGGGCGCGCGCGAGTCCGAGGCGCACCTGATCGTCGCCGAACTGCGCCTGCCGCGCACCGCCGCGGGTCTCGTGGCCGGCGTGTGCCTGGCCGTGTCCGGCGTGCTGTTGCAGGGGGCCACCCGCAACCCGCTGGCATCGCCGTCGATGCTCGGCATCAGCGCCGGGGCCGGGTTCGCGGTCGTGGTGAGCATGGTGGTGCTCGAACTCCCCGCCGTCCACGCCGTGTGGGCGGCCTTCCTGGGCGGCGCCCTGGGATTCGGCGTGGCGCTGTTGTTGGCGAGCTCCGGACGGGACGGTCTGTCACCCGTCCGGCTCGCACTGTCGGGAGCGATCGTGTCGACACTGCTGGCGTCGTGGACCACGGCCGTGTTGACGCTCAACGAGTTCGCCGCGGAGGAGGTCCGCAACTGGCTGGCCGGTTCGCTCGCCGGGCGCGACGTGGACGCCATGGTTCCGCTGCTGCCGCTGGTCGCTCTCGCGCTGGTCGCGGCCTGGGCCCTGGCCCGCCCGATGGACGCGTTGTCACTCGGTGACGAGGCCGCGGTCGGCCTCGGGCAGCGCCCGGCCCGCGTACGGCTGGCCGCCGCGATCGCCGCGCTCGTACTGGCCGGGGTCGCGGTCGCCACGGCCGGGCCGATCGCCTTCGTCGGGCTGGCGGTGCCGCACATCGCCCGCATCCTCGTCGGTGGTGACCACCGCGCGCTTCTGGCCGCCTCCCTCCTGCTGGGACCGACCGTGCTGCTCGCCGCCGACGTGCTGGGCCGGATCGTCGCCAGACCCGGCGAAGTCCAGGCCGGGGTGATCACCGCGCTCATCGGGGCGCCGGTCCTGGTCCGCATGGTCATGAAACAGAGGATCGCGCTATGACGACCGCGAAGACCGCCGCCGAACACGTCCTGCGGCAGCGCTCCCGTCGCGGCCTCGCCGTCGCGGCCGTGCTGGTGGCGCTGATCGTGCCCGGCGCGGCGTGGGCGCTGTCGCTGGGCTCCAGCGACATCGCGCTGCCCGGAGTCGTCACCGCCGTCGTCGGCGCGGGCGACCCCGGACAGGTGTTCATCGTCCAGCAGTTGCGCCTGCCCCGGGTCCTCACCGCACTGCTGGTGGGTATGGCCCTCGGCGCGGCCGGCACTCTGATGCAGGGCCTCCTGCGCAATCCCCTCGCCTCACCTGACGTGGTCGGCGTGACCGGTGGCGCGAGCCTCGCGGCCGTGCTCGCGATCGGTGCGGCCGTGCCGCCGCTGGCGCTGCCGGTGGCCGCCGCGGCCGGGGCCGCCGCCGCGACCGCGCTGCTGTACGTGTTCGGCGGGCGCTCCGGTGCCGCCGGCGGGCGCCTGGTACTCATCGGCATCGGCGTGCACGCCGTCGCCTCCGCCGGGGTGTCGCTCGTGATGGCCCGACTCCCGTCCGGGCGGCTCGGAGCCGCCGAGGTCTGGCTGGCCGGGAGCCTGCACGCCCGCGACTGGACCCACGCGAGCGCTGCGGGCCTGGGCCTCGCGATCGCGTTGCCCTGCGCGTACTGGCTGCTGCGCCGCCTCGCCGTACTCGAACTCGGCGACGAGATCGCCACCGGCGCGGGCGTGCACGTGCGGCACACGCGTTCCGCGCTGCTCGGCATGTCCGCCGTGCTCACCGGTATCGCGGTCGCCGTGGCCGGTCCGATCGCGTTCGTCGCCCTGGGCGCCCCGCATATCGCGCGCCGCCTGACCGGACCGGCCGGCGCCCTCACCTTCACCGCGTCGGCGCTGGTCGGAGGGATGCTCGTGCTCACCGCGGACGTCCTGGGCCAGCGCCTGTTCGCGCCGACCACCATCCCCGCGGGCGTCGTCACCGCAGCGCTCGGCGCCCCCTACCTGCTGTGGCTCCTTCACCGAACAGGAAAACGATGAGTGCGTCCACTCCGCCCCGCCTGCGTTCCGAGGCGCTGTCCGTGGCCTACGGATCCCGGACCGTCCTGGACACGATCGACCTCGATATCCCCGACCGAGCCGTCACCGCGATCATCGGTCCCAACGGCTGCGGCAAGTCCACACTGCTCAAGACGATGGGGCGGGTGCTCGCTCCCGGCACGGGGGCCGTCCTCCTCGACGGTGAGCCGGTCCACCGCAGGCCGACCCGCGAGCTCGCCCGTGAACTGGGACTGCTGCCGCAGGCCAACACGGTCCCCGAGCAGCTGACCGTCACCGACCTCGTCGCCCGGGGCCGTCATCCCCACCGGGGAGCCTTCGGCCGCTGGACCCGGAGCGATCAGGACGCGGTCGACGGGGCACTCGAAGCGACCGGCATGGGCGAGCTCGCCGGACGGGCGGTCGACGAACTCTCCGGCGGGCAGCGTCAGCGTGCCTGGATCGCGATGACCCTCGCGCAGCGAACACCGATCCTCCTGCTCGACGAGCCCACCACCTACCTCGATCTGGCCCACCGGCTCGAGATCCTGCGGCTGTTGCGCACCCTCAACCAGGAGCGCGGCGTCACCGTCGTCATGGTTCTGCACGACCTCCACGAAGCCTCCCGCTACGCCGACCACCTCATCGCCCTGAGCGACGGCGGTGTCGTCGCCCAGGGGGACCCGGGCGACGTGATCACCCCGGACCTGGTCGAGGCCGTCTTCGGAGTCGCCTGCGCCATCACGCCCGACCCGGTGAGCGGCGCCCCGCTGGTGGTCCCGCTCGAACCGGCCCACTCGACGGCGTAGCGGGAGCCATGGACCCAGCGCGGGCGCGGGAGACCTCGCGCCCGGCCGGGGCCCGACGGCGTGCCCGGTGGCCCGCCGCCACCGACCGCACCCCATCCGGCCGCCGGCCGGTCATCCCCACCGGATCTCGGACAGGCTCCCCAACGGCTCCCGATCCGCCAGCGCCTCGGACACCACCAGCGTCCCCGCCCGGCGCACCCCGGCCGGGAACCGCAGCTGTACGCGCTCCTCGATCTCGCCCAGCATCACCTGGAACACGTGGAACTCGTCCAGTTCCAGGGCCTCGATCCGGTCGAGGTTCTGCGTCAGCACGAACGCCGTGCTCCTGAGCTCGCCCTGTCGGCGGAAGACGATGACCTTCCAGTGCTCGCGCGGGATCCGCACGCCCCGGTAGGGGCGGTCGTCGTCCTGGAGGACCGGCCCGGCGAAGACGCTCACCCGCAGGTCGTCGACGTCCACGTCGGCGAAGACCGCGTCCTCCAGCCGCCCCCACAGCCCGCCCCTGCTGCTCTGGTTGAAGTCCTCGATCTGCGGCGTGATGTTGGTGTAGAAGAACGAGTCCGCGTTCGCCTGCTCCGCCTCGGCCGGACCGTCCCAGAGCAGGTCGGCGCGGCGGGCGATGTGCCCCCGGTCCAGCCGGTTGGACGTGTACACCTCGTTGCCGACCTGGACCCCGTCCGGGAGCCGCGCGTCCTTGGCGAAGGTGATGCCGCTGCGGCTGAGCCGCTTGAGTGAGCCGCCGTCGATGTTCCAGGCCACCCACCGGGCGAAGCGGCGTGAGGCGCTCAACGCCAGCGAGAAGTGCGTGTACGGGATGACCTCCGACCCCTCCAGCCGGACCGCGTCGCCCTCGATGGCGGGGGTCAGCCGCGGGCTCTCCACCCGCGTGCCCAGGAAGTTGGGGTCGTACCCGCCCAGGACCTGCGCGTGCGCGCGTGCGGGCGGCCGCAGGCCGATGTGCAGCTTCTCGAAGACCGAGCCCGGCAGGCAGGCCAGTGCGTGCTCGTCCGGGTTGCCCGCGCCCTCGCCGCCGAAGTGCAGCCCCGCCAGGACCGTCCCCGCCCGGCCGTCGTCGGAGGCGAACATCCACGCCGCGCCCGAGTCGCCTCCGCGGCTGACCTCCCCGGCCTCGGGCGGATGGTCCGGGTCCGGGCCGATCTCGAAGCAGCCGATGATCTGACGGCCCGCCGTCCCCCCGTAGTCGAGCTTGACGAGGGTGTCGACGCGCCGGACCACGCCGTGCGTGACGGCGGTGGTGCGGCCGCTCTTGACGACCTTGTCACCGAGCTCGGGCTCTCCCAGTTCCCGGGGGGCGACGCCGAGCTCGACGATCTCCGGTGAGAACCGGCGGTCCTCGATCGTCGCCACCGCGCAGTCGCCCGCCACCCCCAGGTGGGAACGCCTCAACGCGCCCAGCCGGTTGTCGGACGTGCGGTTGTCATCGTGGGGGCCGGGCTGGACGATGTCCTCGCCGAGTTCGCCGTCGGGTCCGTGCAGCACGTGCCAGTTGCTCAGGATGTAGGGGGTGGCGTCGTGCCGGTCGAAGACGATGCAGCCGATCGTGCCCGCCGAGACGGCGACGTGCCCGACACTCACACCCGGCACGACGGGGTCGATCCGGTTCTTGCGGGCCGGGCTCCGCGCTTCGGCCACGATCCTGAACTGCGGTTCGTAGCTGCGCTCGATCACGTCGGTGGCCACTTCGACGCCGTCCACCACGACCGACTCCGGCAGCATCCTCGTGCCCAGGGCCTCCAGCGCCTCGGGCTGGACCTTGGTGTCGACGGTGAACTGGAGCGTGATCTCCCCCTGCTGTCGGCCGTCCTTCTCCTTGTAGCCGATACCGATGGAGGAGACGTTGGGGTCCTGCAGAAAGGCCGCCCCGCGGGTACGGATGAACGTGCGCAAGGAAGCGATGATGTCGCCCTGCCCGGGTTCCCCGGACCCGTTCGTGCTCCCGGTGGCCATGGAGATCTCCCCCTCACGGAACCGATACCGAGGCGGTCGTGGGAAGCGGGAGGGGCGGGCCGGTCGATCTCTCGACGCCTGCCGTCGACCTGTCCACGTTCCTCGATCTGCATGGGCGGTGGCCTGCACCGAATTCTTCCCGAGGCTCCCACCGGGTAATCACCGCCGCTGTGCAGGTGTTGGCAATCATCTCCGCACGGCCACCGTGTGGACGACATCGTGGTGGCACGACCGTATTCCTCGTGCTCGTCAAGAACGCCCAGGGTCGGGCAAACTTCTTGGGCGTTACCGCGGAGACGGCTAGGATCGAATACGTCACATGTGTGGTCCGACAGCCTCATGGGCTTCGGAGCGAGCAGTGATTCAACGCTCTGGCCCTGAGATCCGCAGGTGTCATGAGGGGAGACGATGGAAACCTCCCTGATCGTCGGCGTTCTGCTCAGTCTTTTGATCTTCCTTGTCTCCCGGGTCGTCATCCCGGAGATCTTTCAGGAGATCGGCGGGAAGAGCGTCGTCTTCCTGACCATCGCGCCGGTGTGGGTGGCGATATTCGTCCTCCTCCTGCTGATGGGGTTCGCGTCCGGCGGAGGGGCCGGTCGGCTCGTCGTCGGCGGGCTGCTGGTGGCGGCGTTCCTCCTGCTGTGGGGCGTCTCCGAGGTCTTCGGCCGGCGCTGGCTGCGGATCTGCGCCTTCCTCATGCTCGCGGTGGGCGGCACGTGGGCGTTCTGGCCGTCCTGGCCCCTGGGAGAGCCCGTATGGCTGGACGGAGCGCCTCAGGGGGGCTGGGCCGCCGCCCTGGTGATCGCCCTCGTGCTGGCCTACCTCTGGTTGGAACGCATCGCGTCGAGGGAGCCGCGTGTCCATGTCGCCGAACCGGCCGCCGAGGACAACGAGGCGACCAGGCTCGTGCTCAACGAGCTGCGGCTGCGCCTTCCGGCCATCGAGGTGGTCACACCCGCGTGGAAACCGGGAGGAGAGCCGGGCGAAGCGGTCGCGTCCATCGTCGAGAGCAGCGACATCAAGGGCAACCAGCTCGTCTCGGCCTTGGCCAGGCTGTTCTCCAGAGTCGTGCGGCTACCTTCCTACACGGTGCGCGTGCGCGCGGACGAAGGTGCCGCCCCCGTGGTACGCGAGGACGCGTCGGCCTCGGACGGCGATCGCCTGGTCTCCGTCACCGTCGACGTGTACGAGAGCGTCACGGAAAGGAGCGAACACCAGATCACGCTGCCGCCCCTGCGGATGGACGCGGCCGCCACGCGGGCCGCGGGTTTCGTCGCCTCCCGTATCTTCCTGAAGGACGCGTCGACCCGCGAGTGGGCCAGGGCGAGGTTCGACGGTGAGGACCTGTCCGCCTACCTGACCGTGAAGTCGCCCTTCAGCTGCCAGGGGGGTTGGAACGGCGGAGGCCATGACTACGCCCACGACTTCGATCCGCGTCGTGAGGAGCGCCGCAGGTCCATCGAGCGCCTGGAGAGGGTCGCGGCCTCCCGGCGCGTCGCGGGTGTGGTCCGCTATGAACTGGCGTCTCTGTACGAACTCGAGGGGGAGCACGTCAAGGCGTTGCGCCTGCATGCCCTGAACCGTGCCCAGTTCTGGCAGGACCCGTTCGAGCGGAGCGAATACCGTTTGGTGGTTCTGCTCAAGATGACCGCGAACTTCGATTTCGTGAACCAGTGGTCGAGAGCGACCGAAGCGGATCGTCGGGATATCTTCCACGCGCTCAGGAGGGCAGGAATCTATCCCCGGGGCGGAACATTCCCCCTGCTCGTGTCGGACTCCGCCGAAAAGGCCCCCACCGAGCAGGAATTCGCTGTCGATCTCAAGCGCGATTCGTCCGGAGATCTCGCGCGCCGGATGCGGCTGGTGCTGCTGCACATCGCGAAAGAAGAGGCCCGTGGCATCGAGAAGTACCACTCCTGGCCGCGTATGGCGTTCGAGGGCATACGCGACAAGGGGAGAAACCGGCACAGGACGCTCAATGCCGAGAACTGGCACGACGAGAGTCTGATGACCAGATGCAAGCTCAGAAAACGAAGCATCGAAGTGCTCAAGGAGAGCATAGACGCGCGTATCGACCTGGCGTCCGGCCGCGTTCCGAGTCCGTGCGGATCAGCGGCCGAGCAGCTCTGGAGGGCACTGCCGCCGCGAGGAAACGAGCTGTACAACCAAGCGTGTCTGCGTGCCGTGCGTGAGGTCGAGCCGTTCTGCGACCTCGGTGTCCACGCGAGCGGGGACGATGAGGCCGCGACCTCCGGAGTGGTCGACGTGATGCGCGAGGCCCTGCACCCCTCGGTGTGCGAGCACTACCGTCCCTCCGAGCTCCTGGTGGTCGACCCCGATCTGCGCTGCCTCCGGGGCAGGGCCGCGTTCGACGGGCTCGTCGAGGAACAGTTGCGCCGCGACTGGGGGCCCGCCAAACCGGACACCCGTCCCGCTCCCGGTGACCGGCTCATGGACGACTGGCTGGTCCAGCGGATCGACGACGCATGGCCCGGTGTGTCAGTACGGCACTGAGCAGGACGGCCGGGATCCTCCGGTCGGCCTCGCCCCGGTGCCCGAGGGGGCACGGCTGTTTCGACACCCCCGACGGCGGGTTCGCGGCATCGGGGGCGCCGATCCCATGGGAGGGGCGGGGAGGGGTCGACCCTGCTCGTCGGCGGAGGCACGCGGCTTCGCGTCACACCGCCGACGCGGACGGCTCAGAGGGCCGCGGCGGCGCGCAGTTGCCGGCGGAGGCGGCCGAAGAGCTTGGGGTTGTTCATCGCGAGCACCCCCACCGCCGCCCCTTGGCGGCGGTACTCGGCGACGAACACGCGGTCGTCCGGTGAGCCGTCGATGACGGTGACCTCGTCGGCGTCACCGGGGTGCCCGGCGACCTGCAGCCGGGTGCCGTACTGCTGGGACCAGAAGTAGCCGGAGGGCCGGTACTCCTCGATGGTGGTGCCCGCCAGGAGGTTGCGCACGGCGGTGGCGGGCTGCTCGGAGGCGTTGGTCCAGTGTTCGTGCCGGACCGGCCCGTCGGGACCGTGGTACCGGGCGACGTCGCCCACCGCGACCACGGAGGGGAACGCCGTGACGCAGCCGGCGTCGCAGAGCACGCCGTTGTCGACCGCCAGGCCCGATCCGGCGAGCCACTCGGTGTTGGGCACCATGCCGATCCCGACCACGACCACGTCCGCGGGCAGGTGCGTGCCGTCGGCGAGGTCCACGCCGGTGACACGCTTCCACGGGCCGAAGCCCGTCGACGTCAGGGAGCGCACGCCCACGCCCGTGCGGAGGGCCACGCCGTGGTCGGTGTGCAGCGCCGCGCAGACCTCGCCCATGGTCGGCCCGAGGACGCGCGAGAGCGGCGTGATGTTGGCTTCGACGACCGTCACCTGGCGTCCGAGGGAATGGCAGGTCGAGGCGACCTCGGCGCCGATCCAGCCGGCGCCGATCACCACCACCCCCGCGGAGCTGTTCTCCAGGTCGGCGCGCAGTGCCGCGGCGTCGTCCAGCGTCCGCACGGTGTGCACCCCCGACAGGCCCTCCGCTCCGGGGAGGGGCCGGGCCCGGCCGCCGGTGGCGATGACGATGCCGTCCGCGGTGATCTCCTCGCCGTTGGAGAGCCGGATCGACCGCGTGCCGGGGTCGAGGGAGTCGGCGCGGACCCCGAGGTGCCATTCCGCCGCCAGCTCGTCGGTGTCGGAGTCGTCGGCCAGCCTCAGGCTCTCCGGGGAGCAGGTGCCCGCGAGGTAGGCCTTCGACAGCGGCGGGCGGTCGTACGGCCGGTGCTGCTCTTCACCGACGACCGCGATGCGGCCGTCGAAACCCTGGGCCCTGAGCTCTTCGACCGCACGCAACCCCGCCAGCGAGGCTCCGACGACAGCTACGGTTCTCATACAACTGCCTCCTGGTTCTGCGGGACCACGTGGATCACGCCGTCCTTGATCACGACTCTGTGGGTACGGACCGGCTTCTTGGCGGGGGCACCAGTGGGCATGCCGGTGCGGAGGTCGAAGCTCGCGGCGTGCAGCGGGCACTCGACGAAGCATCCTTCAAGCCACCCCTCGGAGAGCGAGGCGTCCTGGTGGCTGCACGTGTCGTCGATGGCGTAGATCTCACCGTCGGCGTTGAAGACCGCGATCGGGACTTCACCGGGGATGCGGACCACCTCGCCCTCGGGCAGATCCGCCACGGCACATGCTGGGATCATCCTGACCTCCGTTGCGCTATGTGGAACAGCGTGTTTGATGCGCAACACTATGATGGGTAGGCGATGGATGCGGCGTCAAGGAGTGCTCGGGGTGATTCTGCGAAAAGTTGCGTCTATCGGATAGTGTTGCGTTATGAGCAACTCATTGGAAGGTCAGGGAGAACGCGAGCCGGCGCCGGTCCAGTCCGTGGACCGGGCGATCACCATCCTGGAGCTCCTCGCGCGCGCCGAGGTGGGAATCACGGAGATCGCCGCGGAGCTGGGGGTGCACAAGTCCACCGCGTCGCGGCTGGTGCACACCCTCAAGGCGAGACGGCTCGTGGAGCAGCACGGAGAGCGCGGCAGATTCAGCCTCGGCATGGGCATGATGCGCTTCACCGGTGCCGTCGCCGGGCAGCTCGACATCGTCCAGATCGGCAATCCGGTCTGTGAGGAACTGGCCGAGCGCCTCGGGGAGACGGTGAACGTCGCTGTGCTCGACTCCACGGACACGATCAACGTCAGCCAGGCGCGGGGCACGTCGGCGGTGGCGGCGCAGAACTGGATCGGCCAGCGCACGCCGTCGCACGCGACGGCCAGCGGCAAGGCGCTGCTGGCCTTCGCCTCGCCCGGCGAGCTGGACGAGCTCCTGGCCGGTGAGCTCGTGTCCTACACACCGCGCACGGTCACCGACCCGGAGGAGCTGCGCGAGGTGCTCCAGAAGGCGGCCGAGGACGGGTACGCCACCTGTTTCGAGGAGCTGGAGCCGGGTCTGCATTCGATCGCCGTGCCGGTGTTCGGGCCCAACCGGGAGGCGGTCGCGGCGATCAGCGCGGCCGGTCCGGCCTACCGCCTGTCGAAGAAGCGCATGCCCGAGGTCGTGGAGGAGCTGCGTCGCGGGGCGCGCGACCTGTCCGGTCGGATGGCCTACCTGAGCCGCTGACCGGCCCGGCGGCCGCGCGGCCGGCCGTCGTGTGCGATGTCTGATATATCAATCAGTGATTAAGTGCCGATCAATGCGCACGTACTTCGCTGCCAACCCTTGACAGACCCGCGAGTAGCCTCCACTGTGGTCGAAATCGTGTTGTGCATCACGGACTTCGTTGCGAATAACGCAACGGAAGGGAGCGCTCGTTGGCTTTCACCGCCCCCGGTGTGCCGGTCACCGACCAGGCACTGAGCGAACTGGACCCCGAGGTGTCGGCCTCGGTGGACGCCGAACTGGCACGCCAGCGCGACACCCTGGAAATGATCGCCTCGGAGAACTTCGCCCCCCAGGCCGTTCTCGAAGCACAGGGCACCGTCCTGACCAACAAGTACGCCGAGGGCTACCCCGGCCGCCGCTACTACGGCGGCTGCGAACACGTCGACGTCGTCGAACAGCTGGCCATCGACCGCGCCAAGGCGCTGTTCGGAGCCGAGCACGCCAACGTCCAGCCGCACTCGGGCGCCCAGGCCAACACCGCCGTGTACTTCGCGCTGCTCAAGCCCGGCGACACGATCCTGGGCCTGGACCTGGCCCACGGCGGCCACCTCACCCACGGCATGCGCATCAACTACTCCGGCAAGATCCTCAACGCCGTGGCCTACCACGTACGCGAGCACGACGGCACCGTCGACTACGACGAGGTCGCCGCCCTGGCCAAGGAGCACCAGCCCAAGATGATCGTCGCGGGCTGGTCCGCCTACCCGCGCCGGCTCGACTTCGAGCGCTTCCGCCAGATCGCCGACGAGACCGGCGCCCTGCTCATGGTCGACATGGCCCACTTCGCGGGCCTGGTCGCGGCCGGGCTGCACCCCAACCCGGTGCCGCTGGCCGACGTGGTCACCACCACCACGCACAAGACCCTGGGCGGCCCGCGCGGCGGCATGATCCTGTCCACGGCCGCCCTGGGCAAGAAGATCAACTCCGCCGTCTTCCCCGGCATGCAGGGCGGCCCCCTGGAGCACGTCATCGCCGCCAAGGCGGTCTCGTTCAAGGTCGCCGCGAGCGAGGCCTTCGCCGAGCGCCAGCGCCGCACCGTGGCCGGCGCCAAGCTCCTGGCCGAGCGCCTGACCCGCCCGGACATGACCGAGGCCGGTGTGAAGGTGCTCACGGGCGGCACGGACGTGCACCTGGTCCTGGTGGACCTGGTGGACTCCCCGCTCAACGGCCAGGAGGCCGAGGACCGCCTGCACTCGGTCGGGATCACGGTCAACCGCAACGCGGTGCCCAACGACCCGCGCCCGCCGATGGTGACCTCGGGGCTGCGCATCGGCACCCCGGCCCTGGCCACCCGCGGCTTCGGCGAGGAGGACTTCACCGAGGTCTCCGACATCATCGCCGAGGCCCTCAAGCCGGACTTCGACGCCCAGGCGCTGAGCGCCCGCGTGCGGGCCCTGGCCGCGAAGCACCCGCTCTACCCCAACCTGTGACCAGTCACGACACGGCACGGAGCAGGCCGGTGATCCACGCGGCGAACGGTGTCGCGGCCACGGGGGACGGAGCCGAGGCCTGCGCCGCGACGATGGCGGCGCCCGGCCCCGCGCACGGCACGGCGGGCCCGCCGACCCCGCACGTCCACACCGCCGCCCCCGCCGGACACGGCCCCACCACGACCACCGGCGCCGAGGCGCCGCACCTCGACGACCGGATCCGGCGCGGGTTCTGACGCGCTCGGGCCACACGATCAGGAGGACTTTCATGCCGTCTCAACCACGCGTCGTGCTCATCGGAGCGGGCATCGTCGGCTGCGCGCTGGCCGACGAGCTGACCGCACGCGGGTGGACCGACGTCACCGTGCTCGAACAGGGGCCGCTGTTCGCCACCGGCGGGTCCAGCTCCCACGCGCCCGGCCTGGTCTACCAGACCACCGGATGCAAGACCATGACGGAGTTCGCCAAGTACACCGTCGACAAGTACACGGCGCTCACCCTCGACGGCAAGTGGTGCTTCCAGCAGCTCGGCGGCCTCGAAGTGGCGACCACTCCGGAGCGCTGGGCGGACCTGAAGCGCAGGCACGGCTGGGCGACGTCGTGGGGTGTGGAGAGCTACCTGCGCGATCCCGGCGAGTGTGCCGACCTGCACCCCCTGCTCGACCCCGGCAAGATCCTCGGCGGGTTCCACATCCCCAGCGACGGCCTGGCGAAGCCGGTGCGCGCGGGCGAGGCCCAGGCCCGCCGGGCGATGGACCGCGGCGCGCGCTTCCTGGCGCACCACAAGGTCACCGGCATCGAACGCCACGGCGGACGGGTCCGGTCCGTGGCCACCGAACACGGCACCTTCGCGGCCGACATCGTCGTCTCCTGCGTGGGCATGTGGGGGCCGCGGATCGGCCGCATGGTCGACCTCGACATCCCGCTGGTCCCGATGGCCCACCAGTACGCCAAGACCACGCCGCTACCGGTCCTCCAGGGCGTCAACGACGAGCTGCGCGAGATGAGCAAGCCGCTGCTGCGGCACCAGGAGGCCGGCCTCTACTTCCGCGAGCACGTCGACCGCATCGGCATCGGCGCCTACGAGCACCGCGCGATGCCGATCTCCGCCGACGACATCCTCGACCCCGGTGTCGCCCCGACCATGCCGTCGGAGACGCCGTTCACCCCCGACGACTTCGACCAGTCCTGGAAGGACTCCGTCGACCTGCTGCCGTGCCTGGCCGACGCCCAGGTCGAAGAAGGCATCAACGGGCTGTTCTCCTTCACCCCGGACGGCAACCCCCTGCTCGGCGAACACCCCGACCTCAAGGGTTTCTGGGTCGCGGAGGCGGTATGGATCACGCACTCCGCGGGTGTGGCCAGGGCGATGGCGGAGTGGCTGGTCGACGGGCAGCCCGGCATCGACCTGCACACCTGTGACCTCAACCGGTTCGAGGAGGTCCAGCGCGGGCCGGAGTACGTCCACCTGCGCAGCTGCCAGTCCTTCGACGAGGTCTACGACGTGCTGCACCCGCTGCAGCCCGCCGAGCACCCGCGTCCGCTGCGGACCAGCCCGTTCCACGAGCGGCAGGTCGAGCTCGGCGCGGTCTTCCTCGAGGCGTCCGGCTGGGAGCGGCCGCACTGGTACGAGGCCAACGCGAACCTGCCCGAGGTCGAGGAGATCCCGGCCAGGAACGAGTGGGCGTCGCGGTACTGGTCGCCGATCGCGGGCGCCGAGGCGCTGGTGGCGCGCAAGCGGGTGGCGATGTTCGACATGACGCCCCTGAAGCGCATCGAGGTCAGCGGGCCCGAGGCGCTCACCTTCCTGCAGGCGATGACGTCCAACCGGCTCGACCGCAAGGTGGGATCGGTCGTCTACACCCTCATGCTCGACGAGGACGGCGGCATCCGCAGCGACCTCACCGTGGCCCGGCTCGCCGAGGACCGCTTCCAGGTGGGCGCCAACGGCCCGATCGACTTCGACTGGCTCACCCGGCACCTGCCGCGCAGCGGCACCGTCCAGCTGCGCGACATCACCGCGGGCACCTGCTGCATCGGCCTGTGGGGCCCCTCCGCGCGCGAGCTCCTCCAGCCGCTGACCCGCGAGGACTTCTCACACGAGGCGCTCGGCTACTTCAAGTGCAAGCGGGCCTTCATCGGGGACGTCCCCGTGACAGCGATGCGCCTGTCCTATGTCGGCGAACTGGGCTGGGAGCTCTACACCACCGCCGATCTGGGCGGCCGCCTGTGGGACACCCTGTGGGAGGCCGGCCGGGAGCACGGCGTGATCGCCGCGGGCCGCAGCGCCTTCACCAGCATGCGGCTGGAGAAGGGGTACCGGGCCTGGGGCTCGGACATGACCACCGAACACGACCCCTACGAGGCCGGCGTCGGTTTCGCGGTGCGGATGAACAAGGGCTACTTCCATGGGAAGAACGCCCTGCAGGACCGCTCCGCGGAGACCGTCACGCGCAAGCTCACCTGCCTGACCATCGACGACCCCTACCAGGTCGTCATGGGGGCCGAGCCGGTCCACGCCGACGGCCGGCCGGTCGGCTACGTCACCAGCGCCGCGCGCGGCTACACCATCGGCAAGAACATCGCCTACGCGTGGCTGCCCGCGGACGTCTCCCGGCCCGGTACCCGCGTCGAGATCGAGTACTTCGGTGAGCGCGTCCCCGCGGTGGTGGCGGCCGAGCCGCTCTTCGACCCCGACATGACCCGGATCCGCTCGTGAGCACGACGGCGACGGCCATCGCACGGTCCGGCGCGGCCGCGACCGCCGTCGGAGCCGCTCGAACAGCTCAGACCTCATCCGATGCGCGGCGACTCATCGGCGCCGGCCTCTGAGGACCGCACAGTACCGAACGGAGACAGCATGACCGAGAACCTCGTGACCGCGCCGGCCGGCGGCGGTTCCGAACTCCCCGAGAGCCTGATCCCGACCCTGCCCGGACACACCTACACCGACCCGGAGATCTTCGCCCTGGAGCAGCAGAGGATCTTCGAGCGGATGTGGTTCTGCGCGGTCCGCAGCGCCGACCTGCCCAAGCCCGGCGACTTCCGCACCGTCCAGGTCGGCCGCGAGAGCGTGCTCGTCACCCGCTCCCGCGACGGCGCGCTGCGCGCCTTCCTGAACATCTGCCGGCACCGGGGCGCCCGGCTCTGCGTGGAGGAGTCGGGCACCGTCAAGCGGAACTTCCAGTGCCCCTACCACGCCTGGACCTACGGGCTCGACGGGAAGCTGGTCGCCGCCCCCAACCTGACCTCGATGCCGGACATCGATCGGACCGAGTACGGCCTCAAGCCGGTGCACCTGCGGGAGTGGCTCGGCTACGCGTGGCTGTGCCTCGCCCAGGACCCGCCCTCGTTCGCCGACACGGTGCAGGCCGACGTCACAGGACGCCTGGGGTCTCTGGAGGCGATCGACAACTACGAGATCGACGAGCTCGAGCTGGGGCGCCGTATCACCTACGACGTCAAGGCGAACTGGAAGCTCATCATCGAGAACTTCATGGAGTGCTACCACTGCGCGACCATCCACCCCGAGCTCACCGAGGTCCTGCCCGAGTTCGCCGACGGCTACGCCGCCCAGTTCTTCGTCGGGCACGGCGCGGAGTTCGGTGAGGACGTCGCCGGATTCACCGTGGACGGCAGCGAGGGCTTCGAGCGGCTGTCCGAGGTGGGCTCGGACCAGGACCGCAAGTACTACGCGATCACCGTGCGGCCGCAGGTCTTCGTCAACCTGGTGCCCGACCACGTGATCCTGCACCGGATGTTCCCGCTGTCCGCCGACCGCACGATCGTGGAGTGCGACTGGCTGTACAGCAAGGACGTGGTCGCCTCCGGCCGCGACGTGTCGCGCTCCGTCGAACTGTTCCACCGGGTCAACCAGCAGGACTTCGACGCCTGTGAGCGATGCCAGCCCGCGATGTCGTCGCGGGCCTATGCCGATGGGGGTGTCCTCGTCCCCTCCGAGCACCACATCGGCGAATTCCATGAGTGGGTGCAGAACGCGCTCACTCCCGACAAGGATGGTGACAAGTAGATGATCACTGCCCCCAGGGTCTTCTGGCCCTCAGTGATTCTGGTGACCGCGTTCGTGGCGGCCGCGGTGTTCTTCACCGACGCCGTGTCCGCGGCGGTCACCGCTATTCAGGACACGGTGATCGGCACGTTCGGGTGGTACTACATCCTCATCGTGTGCGCGTTCGTGGTGTTCTCGATCCGGGTGGGCCTCGGCCGGTTCGGTGACATCAAGCTCGGTCCCGACGACGAGGTGCCCGAGTTCCGGCTCAGCACGTGGTTCTCGATGCTGTTCGCCGCCGGGATGGGCATCGGTCTGGTGTTCTGGGGCGTCGCCGAGCCGCTGAACCACTTCGCCGCGCCCAAGCCGGGTGTCGACGGTACGCCGCACGAGCTCGCCCAGCAGTCGCTGGTACAGACCTTCCTGCACTGGGGCCTGCACCCGTGGGCGATCTACGTGGTCGTCGGCCTGGCCATCGCCTACGCGATCCACCGCAAAGGCCGCCCGGTGTCCATTCGCTGGGCGCTGGAGCCGGTGCTGGGCAGGGAGCGGGTGAACGGCTGGGCCGGCGATCTGATCGACACCATCGCGGTCGTCGGAACCCTGTTCGGCGTGGCCACCTCGCTCGGCCTCGGTGTCCTGCAGATCGCCTCCGGGCTCGACTTCCTCGGTCTCGTCAGCAACCCGGGCAACTGGACGTACATCATCCTGATCGGCGCGATCACCGCTCTGGCCATCTTCTCGGTGACCACCGGCGTCAAGCGCGGCATCAAGTGGCTGTCCCAGATCAACATGGGGCTCGCCGCCGTGCTGCTGATCATCGTGCTGGTCACGGGGCCGACGCTGTTCATCTTCCGGGAGTTCGTGCAGTCGATCGGCCTGTACTTCCAGAACCTGCTCCGGCTGAGCTTCGACACCAGCGCGCTGGAGGGCGCGGACGGCGCCCAGTGGCAGGGCTGGTGGACGACCTTCTACTGGGGCTGGTGGATGTCCTGGGCGCCGTTCGTCGGCGTGTTCATCGCGCGTATCTCGCGCGGCCGCACGGTGCGCGAGTTCGTCACCGGCGTCCTGCTGGTGCCGACCGCGGTCACGTTCCTGTGGCTCACCGTGTTCGGCGGCAGCGCCCTGTACCGCGAGGTCTTCGGTTCCGGGGGCGGCGTGGCGGCGGACGGGTCCGTGGACACCGAGTCCGCCCTCTTCTCGCTCCTCGGTGAACTGCCGGGCGGAACCCTGCTGGTCGCGGGCGGGGTCGTGCTCATCGTGCTGTTCTTCGTGACCTCCTCGGACTCCGGTTCGCTCGTGGTCGACATGCTGGCCTCCGGCGGCAACCCCGAGACCCCGGTCTGGAGCCGGGTGTTCTGGGCGGCGGCCGAGGGGCTGGTCGCCATCGCGCTGCTGCTCGCGGGCGGCCTGAGCGCCCTCCAGGTCGGCGCCATCCTCATCGCCCTGCCGTTCAGCGTCGTCATGCTGGTGATGTGTGTGGCGACGTGGAAGCAGCTCGCCGAGGAGCGCCACCGCCAGATCCGGCTCCAGCGCAAGCTGGAGCGCGAGAAGCTCACCGAACAGGTCTCGCAGAACCTGTTGGAGGGCGACGAGTTCACCGAACAGGTCTCCCAGCAACTCCTCGACGGCGACGAGTTCACCGAGCAGGTCTCGCAGAGCCTGATTGAGGAGGGCTGGACCGAGCCGAACGGCCACGCGAACGGCAACGGCAACGGCAGCGGGAACGGCAACGGCACGAAGCCCTCGACCGCGACCTCCGCCGGAACCACCGAAGGCAAGGGGTGACCCATGGTCGAGCGCGCTCCCGACGGTGACATCGACGAGGACGCGCTGCGCGTCGGTGAGCCCGGCCAGGCCGCGGCCGGGCTCACCGGGGTGCTGGTCTCGCTCCAGCGCAGCCGGGAACAGATGGGCCTCGGACGGACCGTGCGGACACTGCCGCTGATCAACCAGCGCGCGGGGTTCGACTGCCCCGGCTGCGCGTGGCCGGATCCGCTCGCGGCCGACGGCGCGCGGCGCAAGCCCGCCGAGTTCTGTGAGAACGGGGCGAAGGCGGTCGCGGAGGAGGCCACGACGCGCCGGATCGGTCCGGACTTCTTCGCCCGGTACCCGGTCGCCGAGCTGGCCCAGCGCACCGACCACTGGCTCGGCCGCCAGGGCAGACTGACCCAGCCGATGATCCTGCGGCGCGGCGAGAGCCACTACCGGCCGATCGGGTGGGACGCCGCGTTCGACGCCATCGCCGAGAACCTGTCCTCGCTGGGCTCCCCGGACGAGGCGGCGTTCTACACCTCGGGCCGTACCAGCAACGAGGCGGCCTTCGCCTACCAGCTGCTGGTGCGCTGCTTCGGCACCAACAACCTGCCCGACTGCTCCAACATGTGCCACGAGTCCTCGGGTGTGGCGCTGACGGAGGCGATCGGGATCGGGACCGGTTCGGTCTCACTGGCCGATGTGGAGCACGCCGACCTGGTCCTGGTGCTCGGACAGAACCCGGGCACCAACCACCCGCGCATGCTGGGGTCGCTGGAGGAGGTCAAGCGTCGCGGGGGCCGGATCGTGGCGGTCAACCCGCTGCCGGAGGCCGGGTTGATGCGGTTCAAGAACCCGCAGAGGCCGAGCGGGATCGTGGGCCGGGGGACCGCGCTGGCGGACGAGTTCGCGCAGATCCGCATCGGCGGCGACCTCGCGCTGCTCCGCGCCCTGACCGGCCTGCTGGTGCGCGCCGACGACGAGGCGCCGGGCACGGTGCTGGACCACGCGTTCATCGAGTCCCACACACACGGGTTCGCGGAGTTCGCCGACCAGGTCCGGCGCGTCGACTGGGCCGCGACCGAACGCGCGACCGGCCTCGACCGGGCGCAGGTCGAGCGGATCGCGCGCATGCTGATCGGCTCCGAGCGCACCGTGGTGTGCTGGGCGATGGGCCTGACCCAGCACAAGCAGGGGGTGGCGACCATCAGGGAGGTCGCCAACCTGATGCTGCTGCGGGGGATGATCGGCAAGCCGGGGGCGGGGCTGTGCCCGGTGCGCGGGCACTCCAACGTGCAGGGCGACCGCACCATGGGCATCTTCGAGAAGATGCCCGCGTCGTTCCTGCGCGCACTGGAGCGCGAGTTCGGGGTCGCGGTGCCCTACGACCACGGCATGGACACCGTCGAGGTGCTGCACGGCATGCGCGACGGGCGCGTCAGAGCGCTGATCGCCATGGGCGGGAACTTCGCCGCCGCCACACCGGACACCGAGGCCACCGAACAGGCGCTGCGCGGCTGCGCGCTGACGGTCCACGTGTCGACCAAGCTCAACCGGTCGCACGTCGTGCCGGGCGCCACCGCGCTGATCCTGCCCACGCTCGGCCGGACCGAGCGGGACGTCCAGGAGTCGGGGGAGCAGTTCGTCACCGTCGAGGACTCGATGTCGGTGGTCCACGCCTCCCGGGGCAGGCTCCGCCCGGCGAGCGGGGACCTGCTGTCCGAGGTGGCGATCGTCTGCCGGCTCGCCCGCAGGCTGCTCGGCGCGGATCATCCGGTGCGCTGGGAGGAGTTCGAGCGCGACTACGACGCCATCCGCGACCGCATCGCGCGGGTGGTGCCGGGCTGCGCGGACTACAACCGCAGGGTGCGCAGGCCGGACGGGTTCGTCATGCCGCATCCGCCCCGCGACTCCCGCACCTTCCCCACGCGGACCGGACGGGCGAACTTCACGGTCAACGTCCCGGAACCGATCGAGGTCCCCGACGGCAGGCTGCTGCTGCAGACACTGCGCAGCCACGACCAGTACAACACCACGGTCTACGGCCTCTCGGACCGCTACCGGGGCATCGAGGACGCGCGCCGGGTGGTGATGGTCAACGAGGCCGACATCGCCGCGCTCGGCTTCGCCGACGGGGACCTGGTCGACCTGGTCTCGGAGTGGACCGATCCGCACGGGAGCGTGGAGGAGCGCCGCGCCGAGCGGTTCCGGATCGTGTCCTACCCGACGGCCCGCGGGTGCGCCGCCGCCTACTACCCCGAGGCGAACCCGCTGGTGCCGCTCGGCGCGGTGGCGGACAAGTCCAACACCCCGGTGTCGAAGGCGGTCGTGGTGCGGTTGGAGGCGCATGAACGCTGACGGCCCGGTGGCCCCGGGCTCAGATCAGGGCGCGGATGGCCTGTTCGAACCTGGTGACGTGCTGCAGTGCGAGCTCCGCGGCCTTGTCGGAGTCGCCCTCGATGATGGCGGTCAGCAGCGGGATGTGCTCCTCCACGTGACCGGTGACCCCGGACAGCCGGGGGATGAAGACGCACCAGATCCTGGTGGCCAGGTCGTCGTAGGTGATCAGCGTGTCCTCGAGGAAGGGGTTGTAGACGCATCGGTAGATCGCCCGGTGCACGCTGACGTCGGCGCGCAGCAGTTCGGTGTTGTCGTCGCCGTGCCCGGCTTCCAGGCGGGAGCGCAGTTCGGTGAGGGCGGCGCGGTCGCTGGGCGTGGCGCGCTCGGCCGCGCCCGCGGCGGCGAGCGGCTCCAGGGTGCGCCGCACCTCCGAGATGTGCGCCAGGTCGGCGATGTGCACATCGGTGGCGAAGGTGCCACGCCTCGGATACACGACGACCATGCGGTCCCGTTCGAGGCGTTTGAGCGCTTCGCGGATCGGTGTGCGTCCCATACCGAGTTCGGCGCTGAGCCGGTCCTCGTTGATGGGGTCGCCCGGCTTGATCTCCAGCATCACCAGGCGTTCGCGTATCGCGGCGTAGGCCCGCTCCGCCAGTGATGCGCCCGACGATTGATCGTTGACCTGAGTTCCCATGTGACCTACGGTACTAGCAACACTGATATATCAGTAGTTGATGAGAAAGCGTTCAGACTTCGCTGGAGGCATTCCGATGACCAGCCCCGTGTCCCCGGCCCAGCCGCCCGGCGCGCACCTGCCCGACCACCCCGACTTCCTGTGGGACAACCCGGAACCGAAGGCCTCCTACGACGTCGTGATCGTCGGCGGCGGCGGTCACGGCCTCGCCACCGCGTACTACCTCGCCAAGGTGCACGGCATCACGAACGTGGCCGTGCTGGAGAAGGGCTGGCTGGCGGGCGGCAACATGGCCCGCAACACCACGATCATCCGGTCCAACTACCTGTGGGACGAGAGCTCGGGCATCTACGAGCACTCCCTGAAGCTGTGGGAGGGCCTGGAGGAGGACCTCGGCTACCCGGTCCTGTTCGACCAGCGGGGCGTGCTCAACCTGGCGCACAGCCTCCAGGACGTGCGCGACAGCGTGCGGCGGGTCAACGCCAACCGGCTCAACGGCATCGACGCCGAATGGCTGGACCCGGAGGGCGTCAAAGAGGTCTGCCCGATCGTCAACATCTCGCAGGACGTGCGCTACCCCGTCATGGGGGCGACGTTCCAGCCACGGGCCGGCATCGCCAAACACGACTACGTGGCCTGGGGCTACGCGCGGGCCGCCCACGCGATGGGCGTCGACCTCATCCAGAACTGCGAGGTCACCGGCATCGAGACCGCGGGCGACCGCGTCACCGCCGTGGAGACCACCCGCGGCCGCATCGCCGCGGGCCGCGTCGCACTGTGCGCGGCGGGCCACAGCTCGGTCCTGGCCGGGATGGTCGGCCTCCGGCTCCCCATCGCGTCGCACCCGTTGCAGGCACTGGTCTCGGAATTGCTCGAACCGGTGCACCCGACCGTGGTGATGTCCAACGCGGTGCACGTCTACGTGTCCCAGGCGCACAAGGGCGAACTGGTCATGGGCGCGGGCATCGACAGCTACAACGGCTACGGCCAGCGGGGCTCGTTCCACATCATCGAACAGCAGATGTCCGCCGCGTTGGAGCTCTTCCCGATCTTCTCCCGGGCGCACCTGCTGCGCACGTGGGCCGGCATCGTCGACGTGAGCCCGGACGCCTCTCCCATCGTCGGCCTCACCCCGGTCGAGGGCCTCTACCTCAACTGCGGCTGGGGGACCGGCGGGTTCAAGGCCACCCCCGGCGTCGGTGACTGCTTCGCGCACACCATCGCCCACGACAAGCCGCACCGGTTCAACGAGCCGTTCACCCTCGAACGGTTCACGACCGGCGCCCTGGTCGACGAGCACGGCGCCGCCGCGGTCGCGCACTGAGAGCAAGGAGCCCAGCATGCAACTCATCCCCTGCCCGTGGTGCGGGCCGCGCGAGGAGGCCGAGTTCCACTACGGAGGCCAGGCGCACGTCGCCTACCCCGAGGACCCGGCCGCGCTGACCGACCGGGAGTGGGCGCAGTACGTCTTCTTCCGCGACAACCCGAGCGGACCGTTCGCCGAGCGGTGGAGCCACAGCGCGGGCTGCCGCCGGTGGTTCAACGCCGTCCGCGACACCAGGACCCACGACCTGCTGTCCGTCTACCGCATCGGCGAGCCGGTGCCCGCTCCCAGCGAAAGCGAAGAGGTGAACTCGTGAGCGCGAACTTCCGCCTGCCCACCGGCGGCCTCGTCGACAGGGACACCGCACTGCGGTTCACCTTCAACGGCCGGTCGATGACCGGGCACCGCGGGGACACCCTGGCGTCCGCGCTGCTGGCCAACGGCGAGCACCGCATCGGCACCAGCGTCAAGTACGGCAGGCCGCGCGGCATCGTCGCGGCGGGCTCGGAGGACCCGACGTCCCTGGTGCAGATCGAGCAGCCGTTCCCGGAGCCGATGCTGACCGCCACCACCGTCGAGCTCTACGACGGACTCGTCGCGCACGGCCTGCCCGGACAGGGCAGGCTGGCCGCCGAGCCCGACCCGGCCCGCTACGACGCCAAGCACGTGCACTGCGACGTCCTCGTCGTCGGCGCCGGGCCCGCGGGCCTGGTGGCCGCGCTCACCGCCGCCCGCGGCGGGGCCCGGGTCGTCGTGGTCGACGAACAGAACAGGGCCGGAGGCGCACTGCTCGGCACCCGTGAGTACCTCGACGAGCGACCGGCGGGGGAGTGGGTCGCCGACATCGAGGCGGAGCTGCGGAACACCCCCGGCGTGCTGGTCCTGGGACGCACCACCGCGTTCGGCGTCTACCAGGACGGGTTCGTGCTCGCCCTGCAGCGCCGCACCGACCACCTCGGTTTCGACGCGCCCGCCGACGTCGCCCGCCAGCGGGTCTGGCGGATCAGGGCAGGGCGCACCGTGCTCGCCACCGGCGCCCACGAGCGGCCCGTCGTCTTCGCCGACAACGACCGCCCGGGGACCATGCTCGCCGGCTCGGCGCGCACCTTCCTGCACCGCTACGGGGTCCTGCCCGGCACACGGGCGGTGGTCTTCACGACCGACGACAGCGCCTACGAGGCGGCGATCGACCTCGCCAGGGCGGGACTGGACGTGGCGGCGGTCGTCGACGCCAGGCCCGCCGCCCCCCGAGTCCTCGCCGCGCGGTGCGCCGCCCACGGCATCGAGGTGCGCACCGGGCACGTCGTCACCGGCACCGAGGGCGGGGACCGTGTCGCCGGCGCCCGCATCGCCCCGCTGTCCGACGTGGACGGGACCTCCGACACCGTCGACTGCGACGCCCTGCTGGTCTCCGGCGGCTGGAACCCCGTCGTGCACCTGTTCAGCCAGGCCCGGGGCGCACTCCGCTACGACGCCGGCCTCGGCGCCTACCTCCCGGGCGAGGAACTGCCGACCGTGCGGGTGGCCGGATCGGCGACCGGCGCGTACGACCTGGCCTCGTGCGTGCGGCAGGGCTGGGAGGCCGGTTGCGAGGCCGTGCTCGCCACGGGCTTTCGCCCCGACGAGGTCGCGTTGCCGGTCTCGGATCAGCGGACCGACGCGCGTCCCGGCCTGGTGCTGTGGCGCGTCCCCGGAGAGCCCGCGGACGGCGCCGCCGACACCCGCTTCGTGGACCTGCAGCGCGACGCGACGGTGTCCGACGTCCTGCGGGCCACCGGGGCGGGACTGCGCTCGCTGGAGCACGTCAAGCGCTACACGACCATCGGTACCGCGCACGACCAGGGCAAGACGTCCGGGATGATCGCCGCGGGCCTGGTCGCCGAGGCCCTGGGGATCGAGCTCTCCGAACAGCGGCCCACCACGTTCCGGCCGCCGTACACCTCGGTGTCGTTCGCCGCTCTGGCCGGGCGGGACCGCGGTCAGCTGCTCGATCCGGTGCGCGTGACCGCGCTGCATTCCTGGCACGTCGAGCACGGCGCGCTGTTCGAGGACGTGGGGCAGTGGAAGCGGCCGTGGTACTTCCCGCTGCCGGGCGAGGACATGGACACCGCCGTGCTGCGGGAGTGCCGTGCGGCGCGTGAGGGCGTCGCCCTGATGGACGGCTCGACACTGGGCAAGATCGACGTCCAGGGCCGCGACGCCGGGCGGTTCCTCGACATGCTCTACACGAACAAGATGAGCGGCCTGAAGGTCGGCAGGATCCGCTACGGGGTGATGTGCGGCGTCGACGGCATGGTCATCGACGACGGGACCGTCATCCGGCTGGCCGAGGACCGGTTCCTGGTGACCACGACGACCGGCAACGCCGCGATGGTCCTGGACTGGATGGAGGAGTGGCTGCAGACCGAGTGGCCGCACCTCGACGTGTACGCCGCCTCGGTGACCGAGCACTGGGCCACGATCCCGCTGGTGGGGCCGCGCTCACGCGACGTGCTCGCCGGGCTCGCGCCCGGCCTGGACGCGAGCAACGAGGCCTTCGAGTTCATGGCGTGGCGGGACACCGTGCTCGACGTGGGAGAGGGCGTCACAGCACGGGTGTGCCGGATCAGCTTCTCCGGGGAACTGGCCTACGAGATCAACGTGGCCGCCTGGCATGCCCTCGCCGTCTGGGAAGCGCTCATCGCCGCGGGCGAGCGGTACGGGATCACGCCCTACGGCACCGAGACCATGCACGTGCTCCGCGCCGAGAAGGGCTACCCGATCATCGGCCAGGAGACCGACGCCACGGTCACGCCCCAGGACCTGGGGATGTCGTGGGCCGTGTCGAAGAAGAAGGTCGACTTCATCGGCAAGCGGTCGTTCACCAGGGCCGAGAACAGCCGTCCGGACCGCAAGCAGCTCGTCGGGCTGCTCCCGGTCGACCCCGACGTGCGGCTGCCCGAGGGCGCGCAGGTCGTCGACACCGACCAGCTGCCGCAGCCCCCGGTCCGCATGCTCGGCCACGTCACCTCCAGCTACCGCAGCGACGCGCTGGCCCGGACGTTCGCGCTCGCGGTCGTGCGCTCGGGCCGCGAACGCGTGGGGGAGACGCTCCACGTCCCCGTCGGGGACGACCTCGTACCGGTCACCGTGACCGAGTCCGTGCTCTACGACAAGGAAGGAGCCCGCCGTGACGGCTGACACCAGTATCCGGACCAGCCCCCTCGCCGCGTGGAAGGACCGCCTCGCCGGCCTGGCGCCCGCGTTGGCGGCGGTCGAGCGGCCGTTCCTGACCCAGCTCACCGTGCGCGCCTCGGACCCGGGCGCCCTGGCCAGGATGGGCGAGGCCCTGGGCGTCGCCTTCCCGGCCGACCCGTGCACGTTCACCCGGGGGAGCGGCCCCTTCGGCGACGTCGAGGTGCTCTGGCTGGGCCCGGACGAGTACCTCGTGGTGGCCGGGCCCGACCAGCGGGTCACGGTCGAGGACGCGCTGCGCGCGGAGGTGCGCCCCGCCCGGGGCGCGGTCGTGGACACCTCCGCCCAGCGCACGACGGTGGCGTTGTCGGGCCCGCACGCGCGGGACGTCCTGGCCCACGGCTGCGCCGTGGACCTGCACCCGTCGGCGGCGCCGACCGGGACGTGCGTGCAGACCCTGCTCGCCAGGGCCGGGGTCATCCTGCAGGTCGCCGACGCCGAGTCCGACGCGTTCACCGTGCTCGTCAGGTCCTCCTTCGCCGAGTACCTCGCCGCGTGGCTGAGCGACGCCTGCGTCGAGTACCGGGCGGCCCTGTCATGAGTCTGAGCGTGTTCGACCTGTTCAAGGTCGGCATCGGGCCGTCGAGTTCGCACACCGTCGGCCCGATGCGCGCGGCGAAGGCGTTCGTGGACGCGCTGCGGGACGAGGGAACCCTGTCGCGGACCGTGTCGGTGCGCGCCGAACTGTTCGGCTCGCTCGGTGCGACCGGCCACGGGCACGGCAGCGTCAAGGCCGTGGTGCTGGGCCTGGCGGGCCACGCGCCCGACACCGTCGACCCGGTCGCGGCCCAGCCGTGGGTGGACGACGTGGCGGCGACCGGCAAGCTGGAGCTGGCGGGCGGCCGCGTGATCGGATTCTCCGTCGACGACGACGTCGTGCTGCACCGCAACAGGCGGCTCGACTTCCACAGCAACGGCATGGTCTTCCACGCGTTCGACCGCGGCGGGACCCCGGTCGCGGCCCGCACCTACTACTCCGTCGGCGGCGGCTTCGTCGTGGACGAGGACGCCGCCGGATCGGCGGTCCTGGTCGAGGACACCACCCCCGTACCCCACCCGTTCACCACGGGCGGGGAGCTGCTGGCCCACACCGACCGCACCGGACTGTCCCTCAGCTCCCTGATGCTGGCCAACGAGAGCGCCCGCCGCACGGAACAGCAGACCAGGGACGGGCTGCTGGAGATCTGGGCCGTGATGCGGGAGTGCGTCGAACGCGGCTCCACCACCGGGGGCGTGCTGCCCGGGGGGCTCAGGGTCCGGCGGCGCGCGGCGGCGTCGCGGCGCGACCTCGAAGCCGCGGGCGACTCCGGGGATCCGCTGCGGGCCATGGAATGGGTCACGATGTTCGCCCTGGCGGTCAACGAGGAGAACGCGGCGGGCGGGCGCGTGGTCACCGCGCCGACCAACGGCGCGGCCGGGATCATCCCGGCGGTCCTGCACTACTACACCCGGTTCGTGCCCGGTGCCGACGAGGACGGGGTCGTCCGCTTCCTGCTCACCGCGGGCGCGGTCGGCATGCTGTTCAAGCAGAACGCCTCGATCTCCGGAGCGGAGGTCGGATGCCAGGGCGAGGTCGGCTCCGCCTGCTCCATGGCGGCCGCAGGTCTGGCCGAGGTACTGGGCGGCACACCCGCCCAGGTGGAGAACGCCGCGGAGATCGGGATCGAGCACAACCTCGGCCTCACCTGCGACCCGGTGGGCGGACTCGTGCAGATTCCCTGCATCGAGCGCAACGCGATCGCCTCCATCAAGGCCATCACCGCGGCGCGGATGTCGGTCCGCGGCGACGGCGCGCACCACGTGACCCTGGACAAGGCCATCAAGACCATGCGCGAGACCGGCGCCGACATGAAGGACAAGTACAAGGAGACGGCGCGCGGCGGGCTCGCCCTCAACGTCGTCGAGTGCTGAACCCCAGGGGTGCCCGGCCGTCGGACGTGCGGCCACGACGCTTGTCGCCAGGGCACCGAGAACTCTCACACCTTCACTCTGAGGAGGACATCGTGGCGCGCAACTACACTCTCACTCTCCGGTGCCCGGAACGGGCGGGCATCGTCCACGCGGTGACCGAGTTCCTGGTCGACCGGGGCTGCGACATCGTCGAACACCAGCAGTTCGACGACAACGTCCGCGGCCAGCTGTTCCTGCGCACCTCCTTCTCGGCCCCGGGGCCGGAGAACGGTGCCGACGACCTCAGGCACGCGTTCGCCCCCGTGGCACGGGAGTTCGCCATGGAGTTCCAACTGTGGGACGAGCGCAAGCCGCGCATCCTGGTGATGGTGTCCAAGACCGCGCACTGCCTGAACGACCTGCTGTTCCGCTGGCGCGCGGGCAACCTCGACGGGGAGCTCGTCGGGGTGGTGTCCAACCACGAGGACCTGCGGCCGATGGCCGAGGCGGCCGACCTGGACTTCGTGCACGTGCCGGTGACGGCCGAGACCAAGTCCGCCGCCGAGGCGCGCCTGCTGGAACTCGTCGAGGAGTACCGCGCCGACCTGGTCGTGCTCGCACGGTACATGCAGGTGCTCTCCGACGACCTGTGCACCAAGCTCGAAGGGCGCGTGATCAACATCCACCACTCGTTCCTGCCCGGCTTCAAGGGCGCGAAGCCGTACCACCAGGCCTACGAGCGCGGCGTGAAGTACGTCGGAGCGACCGCGCACTACGTGACGCCCGACCTCGACGAGGGCCCGATCATCGAGCAGGAGGTCCTGCGGGTGGACCACTCCTTCGACCCGCGCGCCCTGGCGACGGTCGGGCGCGACGCCGAGGCGCTCGCGCTGTCCCGGGCGGTGCGCTGGCACTGCCAGCACCGCGTCCTCCTCTACGGCAGCAGCACCGTGGTCTTCCGCTGACTCCGGGGCCGGCCCCGCCCCGGAACGGGGTGCCCCCCGGACGGGACACCGGACGACAGACCGGACGAGAGGCCGTTCCCCACCCGACCCCCACTCGACCCCCTCGACCCCCAAGGACGGACACCGTGATCAGTGGGCAGACCATCAGCGACTTCCTGGCCGACCTCGCGGCCCGGAGACCCGCCCCCGGAGGCGGCGCCACCGCCGCCGTCCACGCCGCCCAGGCCGCCGCACTGGTGGGCATGGTGGCTCGCTACAGCGACGGCGCGCGCTTCGCCGAGCACGCCGAGGAGACGTCGGAGATCGTGAAGGCCGCCGACCGGCTGTGGAGGGAGGCACTGCGCATCGCGGAGGCGGACGCACAGGCCTTCTCGGCCGTCACCGAGGCCTACGCGCTCGCCCGCGCGACCGACGACGAGAAGGCCGCGCGCGCCGCCGCCATCGCCGCGGCCCTGAGGGAGGCCTGTGAGCCGCCCGTCGCGGTCATCGAGACGACCGCCGAGGTGGTCGCGCTGGCCGAGCGCATCCTTCCGATCGGCAACCGCAGCGTGATCACCGACGTCGCCGCCGCGGCCGAGGCGGCCCGCGCCGCCGCCACCACGGCCCGGGTGAACGTCGAGATCAACCTGGGCGGCATCAGGGACGACGGCGCACGGGCGGTGCTGTCCGCCTCGACGCGGTCCGTCGACCCCCTCGTCGAGCGGGCGGAGAGGATCACCGCCGCGGTCAGGGAGGAGCTGGTCGCATGACCGTCACGACGACGGAACACCGTGTCACCACCGAGCTGTCGGGCCGGCCCCTGGCCGCGGAGATCCGGCGGCGCACCGGCGAGCGGGCGGCGGTCCTGGGAGCCGCGGGCGCCCGGCCGAGGCTGGTGGTCGTCACGGCCACCGACGACGGGTCGACCCTGTGGTACGTGCGCTCGATCGCCAAGGCGGCCGCGGCCGTCGGCATCGCCTGCGACATCGCCGACCTCGGCCCGGAGGCGTCGCGCACGCGGGTGCGGGACAGGCTGCGCGCCCTGAACCAGGACCCGGGCGTCCACGGCATCATCCTGCAGACGCCACTGCCCGACGGCATGTCGCCGGCCGAGCTCGCCGTGGAGATCGACCCGGCCAAGGACGTCGACGGCGCGAACCCGGCGAGCCTGGGGCGCTGCGCGGCCGGCCTGCCCGGGTTCGCGCCCGCCACGGCCGAGGCCGTGGTGCGGTTGCTCGACCACCACGGCGTCGACCTCGCGGGCAGGGACATCACCATGGTCGGCCGGTCGGTCGTCGTCGGAACCCCGGTGGCGCTGCTGCTGCTGGAACGGCACGCGACCGTGACGGTCTGCCATTCACGGACGGCCGACCTCGCGGGCCACACCCGTGCCGCCGACATCGTGATCGTCGCGGCGGGCGTCCCGCGCCTGGTCGGCGCCGACCACGTCGGAGCGGGTGCGGTGGTCATCGACGTGGGCACCAACGCCACGGACGACGGCCTGGTCGGCGATGTCGACGCGGGCGCGGTGGACGGCGTCGCCGGTGCCCTCACCCCGGTGCCCGGCGGTGTCGGACCGGTCACCACAGCGCTCCTGCTCGCCCACACCGTGCAGGCCGCCGACCGCGCGGCGGGCTGACCACCGCAGCAGCGGTGTCGCGTGCGGCGGCGCCCGGCGGAGTCCGTGGCGGACAGGACCCCCTCCACCACAGGCTCCGCCGACGCCGCAGGACACCGACCCGGACATTTGACCAGAGGTGCACCAGTGACAGTGATGAAGGAACAGTCCCCCGAACCGATGCGGGACACGGCGACGGCCCACGGCCTCCTGCCGCCCAGAGACCCCGGTCCCGTGGACCTGGACGCCGCCGAGAGGGCCGCACGCGACTTCCTGCGACACCTGGGTGTGGCACTGGACGCGGAGGCCGCGGAGCAGACGCCGGGACGGATGGCCCGGGCCTACGCCGAGCTCCTGGCCCCCCGGCCGTTCAGCCTCACCACGTTTCCCAACGACCACGGGTACGAGGGCTTCGTCATCGCCCGCGACATCCCCGTGCACTCGGTCTGCGAGCACCACTTCCTCCCCTTCACCGGGGTGGCCCACGTGGGCTATCTGCCCGGTTCGCGCATCGTCGGCCTCTCCAAGCTCGCACGGGTCGTCGAACACTTCTCCCGTCGCCCGCAGGTCCAGGAGAGGCTCACCCAGCAGATCGCGTCCTGCCTCACCGAGGAACTCGACGCCGACGCCGTCGGTGTGGTGGTCGAAGCCGAGCACCTGTGCATGAGCATGCGCGGCGTCCAGGCGTCGGGATCGGCCACGACCACCTCGGCGATGCTCGGTTCGCTGGGCAAGGACGCGGAACTGCGCCGAGAGTTCCTCGCGCTCATCAACCCGACCAGGCCCGGACCATGAGGCCGACCGCTCACGGGCGCCGTCCGCGGTCCCTCAACGGGGCTGGGGAGCGGGGGACTGCCGGCTGACGTGTGGTCCGGCGATGCCCAGGGCAGCGGCGCTCAGGGCGTCCACGGGCGCATCGGCCCTGCACGGGTTGCGGCTCCGTTGACGGGTCACCCCTCCCCGCCGTCGGCCACCTCTGTGGTGCCGTCGGCCGATGCCCTGGTCGCCCTGGCAGCCCTCGCCGCCCTGGCGGCCCGACGGGCGTGCTCCGTGGGGCGGATGCGCAGGTCGTGACGCGTGCGCTCGGTGCCGTCCTGGGCGACGAAGCCCACTCTGACGGGCTGCTCGGAGGTGTCGTCGACCACGGCGAGGGGCGCGCCCTCCGGCTGCAGGTGCTTGGAGCCCCACTGCATCAGTGCCAGCACCACGGGGGTGAGGTCGCGGCCCTTGTCCGTGGGGACGTACTCGTACCGGGTCCGGCTGCCGGGCTCCTTGTAGGGCCGGCGGGCCAGCAGACCGGCCTCGGTGAGCTGCTTGAGGCGGGTCGAGGCGACCGCCTCGGTGACGCCGACGCGTTCGACGAACAGCTCGAACCGTCGGGTCCCGTACAGCAGGGCCTCGCGCAGGATCAGCATCGACGAGCGGGGGCCGATCACGTCCAGCGCCATGGCCAGGCCGCACTCGTCCGGGTGCCAGGAGCGCAGATCGGCGATGGAGCGGTCGAGCTTGATGTCCATGTCCAGCAGCCTAGCCGCGTCGTTCTGACTTGACAGATCCATAGCCAGCATTCTAGCTTCCTGACTATGGAAAGCCATAGTCAGACGCTCCGTGAAGACACGCGGACGACCGTCTTCGCGCAGCACTGGGCCGGTTTCGGCGGCACACACGGCGGCCTGGTGGCCGCCGGCCTCCAACAGGCCGTCACCGACCTCCTGGGCGGTACGCCCGGGTCACTGTCCGCCCACTTCCTCGAAGCCGTGCCGCCCGGCCCCACGGAGATCAGCGTCCGTGAGCTGCGTGGCGGCCGGTCCGCGTCCGCCCTCGCCGCCATCGACGGCCGGGCGAGCGCTCTGGTCAGGTTCTCCCACAGCCCCGGATCGGCTCCCACGGTCCGGTCCGGAGACGGATCGCCCCCCGAGCCGCGCCCCGATCCCCTCTCCCTGGAACGCTTCACGCTGTCGAGCGGGCTGGTGGCCTTCGGCGACCACGTGGACATCCGGCCGCTCGGCGCCTCCCGCCCGCTCGCCGCCGGAACCGACCCCGCCTACGAGGCCTGGATCCGGCTCGTGCCGCAGGCCCCCGGCGTCGACCACCTGGACACGGCTTCCCGACGTCTGATCCTCATCGACGCGATGCCGCCCGGCCTCTTCGCCGTCTGGGACCGGCCCGCCCCCGTGCCGACCCTGGAACTGTCGGTGCACTTCGCGCCCTGCCACGACGACTCCCCGTGGCACCTGGTCCGCCACCGCACGGTCTGGGCGTCCGCCGACCTGTGCGTGGACGAGACCACCCTGCACACCAGGAGCGGTGAACTGGCCGCCCAGGGCCGCCAACTCCGCCGGGTCCTGCCCGTCTGAGCCCCGACACCGTCGCGGCCGCCCCTCCTCAGAACGAAGGACAAGGACATGCCCGAAGCAGTCATCGTCGACGCCGTACGCACACCCATCGGCAAGGGCAAGCCGAGCGGCGCCCTGCACGACGTCAACGCCGTCGATCTGCTCGCCCACAGCCTCGAAGCCCTCGTGGAGCGCACCGGCCTGGACCCGGCCCTGGTGGACGACGTCATCGGCGGCATCGTCACCCAGCACGGCGAACAGGGGGCCAACATGACCCGGCGGGCCCTGCTCGCCGCCGGATACCCCGAGTCCGTGCCCGCCACCACCGTCGACCGCCAGTGCGGCAGCAGCCAGCAGGCCGTCCACTTCGCCGCCCAGGGGGTGATCGCGGGCGCCTACGACATCGTCGTCGCCGCCGGGGTGGAGTCGATGGGGCGCGTACCCATGGGCACGAACCTGGTCGGCTCGGCCGACCCGCTCGGCTCGGGGTTCGCCAAGCGCTACCCCGAGGGGCACGTGGGCCAGGGCGTGGCCGCCGAACTGATCGCCGCGCGCTGGGGCCTCTCCCGACAGCGCATGGACGAGTTCGCCCTCGCCAGCCACGCCCGGGCCGCCGAGGCCACCCGGCGCGGCGCCTTCGAGGGCCAGCTCGCCCCGATCGGCGGCCTGGCCGCCGACGAGGGCATCCGCGAGGGCGGCACCCTCGACACCCTCGCCGCCCTGCGTCCCGCCTACCGCGACGAGGACACCGCCGCCCGCTTCCCGCAGATCACCTGGGACGTCACCGCGGGCAACGCCAGCCCGCTCAGCGACGGCAGCGCGGCCGTCCTCATCATGAGCGCGGAGCGCGCCGCCGAACTCGGCCTGCGCCCGCTCGCCCGGCTGCACAGCTTCGCCGTCGCCGCCGACGACCCGCTGTACATGCTCACCGCGGTCATCCCCTCCACCCGCAAGGTGCTGGACCGGGCCGGGCTGACCGTGGACGACATCGACCTGTTCGAGATCAACGAGGCCTTCGCCTCCGTCGTGCTGGCCTGGGCCGCCGAGACCGGAGCCGACCTGGACCGCGTCAACGTCAACGGCGGGGCGATCGCCCTCGGCCACCCGCTCGGGGCCAGCGGCGCCCGACTGATGACCACCCTCGTCCACGGGCTCCACGAACACGGCGGCCGCTACGGCCTCCAGGCCATGTGCGAGGCGGGCGGGCTGTCCAACGCCACCGTCGTCGAACGCCTCTGAGCGGAATCGGCCTCTCGGGGGAGGGGAGTGGCAGCGGCGCGCGACGAAGCGTCCGGTCAGCGGATTCCCTTTCTCCGGCGCCGGTACAAGGCGGAATCCGGCCCGTCAGTGAAATGAAGCGCCTGGTCCTCCTCTCGTCGACAGGGGAACGGGAAGAACGGATATTCGGTGCCATGGGGGCGCACGGCAATGCCGGATCCGAGTATTCCCCGTTCCCCTGCAAGGAGTGGACACATACGCTCGTCCCACTCGCTTCGCCGCACCTCGGCCGTTCTCCTGGGCCCGGTCGTCGCCGCGTTCGCCCTCCCCGGTGCCCGCGGACACCGTGTTCGCGGTGCCCGCCGCCTCGGGAGTTGTTGAGCGCTGTGAGTGCCAACTGCTGGAGCAGGTCGGGGAACTCTTCCTGTATCCCTCCCCAGAGCAGGCCCCGGGACGAGACGCGGCCGTGGGTGGGCCCGCCCACTCCTGTCGGGCGGGCCCTCGGCGGCCCTGCTGGGCGGGGCCGCCGCACGGACCGCGCCTACCGCACCACGGGCACTGTCCGCTCAGCCTCCTGCTGCCGCGGTGCGGCGTCCGCCGACGCCTCCCGGTAGCGCAGAACCGCGTCGCGGTAGACGCCCGCGCTGCGCTTGGGCCGCCGCTCGAACGTCTGCCGGTCCACGCTGTGCAGTCCGAGCTTGGAGTGGTACCCGGCCACCCACTCGTAGTTGTCCAGAAGCGTCCAGTGGCAGTACCCCAGCACCGGCACCCCCCGTTCGACCTCCCCGGCGAGGCCGGCGAGCGAGGGCTCGATGAAGTCGGCGCGCAGGTCGTCGTCCTCGGTGGACATCCCGTGCTCGGAGACCAGGACCGGCACACCCGCGACACGGTGGGCGTAGGCCACCGCCCCGGCGAGCGAGTCCGGCTCGACCGCCGTGCCCATACCGTTGACCGCGGCGCCGGGCTCCGGCGGGACCGGTCCGTCGGGGCCGTGCGCGATCCGCTCGTAGTTCTGCACGCCGACGAAGTCGTCCTCCCGCGCCAGGCGCAGCCAGTGGTCGTAGACCTCCGCGCGCTTGCGGTCGCGGCCGGCCTCGCCACCGGGCAGCGCGTACTCGTCGGTCACCGCGATGGAGAGGCCGACGGGAAGGTCGGCCCGGTGCGCCTTGATCGCTGCGCGCGCCGCGCGGTGCACCTCGGTCAGGGCGGCCTGGAACTCGGGCAGCTCCTCCTCCAGGAAGACGTTCGCGCAGCGGTACCGCTCGGCGCCCGTCGCCCGGGACGCCGCGTCCAGCATGGCCCGCTTCGCCTCCTCCGCCTCCGGCGGCAGGACGTTGCCCGAGATCAGCATCTGCACCAGGTTGGGCTCGTTCAGCGTGACGGCCAGGGCGATCCGGTCCGCGAACCGCTCGGCGACCACCCCGCAGTAGCGGGCGAACAGCTCGGGCGCGTCCTCGGACGCCCAGGAGCCGTGGACGGCGAACCAGTGCGGGGCCGCGAAGTGGCTGAACGTGACGATCGGCGCCATGCCGCGCTCCAGACACCCGTCCACCACCGCCTCGTAGTGGTCGAGCGCCTCGGCGCTGAACTCGCCCGGTGCCGGTTCGACGCGGGCCCACTCCACGGAGAAGCGGAACGCGGTCAACCCCAGCCCGGCCGCGAGGTCCAGGTCCCGCTCCCAGAGCTCCCAGGTCCGGCACGCCGGGCCCGACGGCTCACGGAAGATGGTCGGCTCGGTGTGCTCCAGGAACCAGATGTCGCTCGCGGTGCTGTCACCCTCGTTCTGGTGCCCGGCCATGGCGACGCCCCAGAGGAAACCCTCGGGCAGCCTGGCGGTGGTGGGGTTGGACATGCGTCTCCTCGACGTAGTGGTGGCGGGGTGTGCGGCCGAGCCGCTGAGGGGTCTAGGAAGGAGCGGTCAGCCGTCGGCGCTCCGCACGCCGCCGTTCCTGGGCCGCGGGGTCGCAGACGGGGGAGGAGAGCAGCAGCCTCTGCGTGTACGGGTGGCTCGGCCGGGACGTGACGGTCTCGCCGTCGCCCTGCTCGACGATCTCCCCGCGGTACATCACCGCGACCCGGTGGGCCAGTTCGCGCACCACGGTCAGGTCGTGGGAGACGAAGAGGTAGGCGACACCGGTGCGTTCCTGGACGTCGATGAGCAGGTCCAGCACCCGCTGCTGCGTGGACAGGTCCAGCGCGGACACCGGCTCGTCGCACACGATCAGCCGTGGTTCGAGCACCAGGGCGCGGGCGATGGCGACGCGCTGGCGCTGGCCGCCGGAGAACTCGCGCGGCAGGCGGCCCACCGCGTCCGAGGGCAGGCCGACGGTCGCCAGCAGCTCCCGCACGCGCTCCATCGCCTGTCGGCGCGGGGTGCGCCGCACCGTCATGGGTTCGGTGAGGATGTCCCCGATCGTCATCGCCGGGTTCAGCGACGAGTACGGGTCCTGGTAGACCACCTGGATCTGACCGGTCAGCTCGCGGCGCCGCCGGTGCGTGGGGCGGCTGATGTCCTCGCCGTCGAAGAGGATCCGTCCGCCCGCGACCGGGGCCAGACCGAGCAGGGCCCGGCCGATCGTCGACTTTCCCGAACCCGACTCGCCGATGAGCCCGACCGTCTCGGCGGGGCGGATGTCGAAGCCGACGCCCTTGACGGCGCGGAAGGGCCGGCTGCGCCACCCGCGGGTCGGGTACTCGACCACCAGGTCCTCGACGGCCAGGAGCGGATGCTGCTGTTGCGCGTTCACGAAGGGGCCCCTTCCAGTGGCGGCCGCGGCTTCCCCTGGGGGATCGCGGCGAGCAGTTGTCGCGTGTACGGGTGCCGGGGGGCGGCCAGGACCGAGCGCACCGGTCCGGACTCGACCACCGCGCCGTCCGACATCACGGACACGTGGTCGCAGAGGTCGGCGACCACGCCGAAGCTGTGCGTCACCATCAGGATCGACATGTCCAGGTCGTCGCGCAGTTCGCGCAGCAGGTCGAGCACCTCGGCCTGGACGGTGACGTCCAGGGCTGTGGTCGGCTCGTCGGCGATCAACAGGTCCGGTCCGGCGGCGATGGCCGCGGCGATCAGTACGCGCTGGGCCATGCCGCCGGAGAGCTGGTGCGGGTAGGAGCGGTAGGCGCGTTCCGGGTCGGGGATGCCCACCCGGGCCAGGAGGTCGAGGGCGATGCGCCGCGCCTCCGGCGCGGACTTGCCGAGGACGACGCGCAGCGGGTCGGTGAACTGGGCACCGACCGTGAAGGCCGGGTCCAGGTTGGACATGGGTTCCTGCGGGACGTAGGCGATGCGCCGGCCGCGCAGCCCGTTCATCCGCGCCTCGTCCAGGCCGGTCAGCTCCTGGCCGTCGAACACGATCGACCCGGCGACGGTGCGTCCGCCCTCGCCCAGCAGCCCGAGCACCGCGAAGGCGGTCTGCGACTTTCCGGAACCGGACTCGCCGACCAGTCCGTGGACCTGGCCGCGGCGCACCGTCAGGTCGGAGTGGCGCACCACGGTCGTCCAGCCGTCGCCACCCGGGTAGGCCACGGCCAGGTCGCGCACGGCGAGCAGGACGGGGCGCTCGTCGTCGCCGTCGTGCTCGATCACGTCGGGTCTGTCCCGCGACGGCGGCCGCCACGGCTCGGGAGCGCGGTGGCCCCTCGGCGCGGAGGTGCCCTCCAGTTCGTCGCGCAGCGCGTTGCCCAGCAGGACGAGCGCCACCATGGTCAGGCCCAGGGCCAGCGACGGCCACAGCACCAGGACGGGGTTGCGCGCCATGGTGTAGAAGCCCTCGGAGAGCATCTGGCCCCACGTGGGTGTGCTCGGCGATCCCAGGCCCAGGAAGTCCAGGGCCGCCATCATGCCGATACCGGCGGCGACGACGCCCGAGGAGAGCAGGATGACCGGTGCGCGGACCGCGAACAGGACGTGGCGGACGATGATCCGCGGTGTCGACAGGCCGCTCGTGCGGGCCGCGTCCACGTACAGCTCCCCGCACACGGAGCGGACCGCGTTGTAGACGACCCGGTAGTAGATCGGTGAGAGCAGGGCGCCGAACACCGCCATGCTCAGCCACAGCGACGGCCCGAACGCCGTCCGCGCGGCCAGCAGGATCACCATGGCGGGCGCGGACATCACCAGGGCGGTCAGCCAGGCGCCGGCCGTGTCGATCCAGCCGCCGAAGTATCCGGCCGCCAGACCGCCGGTGACGCCGAACAGGGCCGCCAGCGCGGCGACCACCAGGCCGCCGGCGAGGCTGTAGGTGGTGGCGAGGACCAGCCGGGACAGCACGTCGCGGCCGGCCGCGTCGCCGCCGAGCCAGTGCTCGGCCGAGGAGGGGGCCATGACCAGGGCGGCCGAGGTCGCGGTGGGGTCGTGGGGCATGAGCCAGCGGCTGATGAGGGCCACGATCAGCATCAGCCCCACGAACACCAGGGACGGGGAGCCCAGCGGATGCCGCAGCAGCCTGGCCACCAGGCCGGGCGAGGAGGTGGGCGTGCTCATGACAGGCGGACTTTCGGGTTGAGGAAGGCTTGTGTCAGGTCGACCAGTAGGTTCACCAGCACGACGATCGCTCCCGTGACGATGACGATCCCCATGACGAGCGGTACGTCGCCCTGCGAGGTGCTGGTCAGCGCGATCGGCCCCAGGCCGGGGATGGAGAAGACCTGCTCCACGACGACGGCGGCGCCGAGGATGATGACGAACTGCAGGCCGAGCATGCTCAGCGCGGGCCCGGAGGCGTTGCGCAGCACGTACCGGTACACCACGCGGTTGCGCGGCAGGCCGCGGCTGCGCAGGGTCCGGACGTGGTCGCGCCGCAGCACGTCCAGCATGGAGCCGCGCACCTGTTGGGCCACACTGCCGACGGAGCCGAGCGCCAGAGCGATCACCGGCAGGGTGATGGACCGGAGCCAGCCGCCGACGGACGCGGAGGGGTCGGTGTACCCGGTGGCCGGGAACCAGCCGAGCCGGACCGCGAAGAGCAGGACCAGGCCCACGGCGAGGACGAACCCCGGAACGGCCTGGCCCAACACGGACAGGATCTGCACCAGCCGGTCGGGCCAGCCGCGCCGGGTGGCGGCCAGGGCTCCGAGGAACACCCCCAGCACGCCGGTCAGCGCCACCGAGCCCACGGTCAGGCTCACGGTCACCGCCAGACGGGAGAGGACGGCCTCGGTCACCAGTTGGCCGGTGAACCACGAGCGCCCCAGGTCCCCGGTGAGCGCCGCCGTCGCCCAGGCGAGGAACTGCTCCGCCAGCGGGCGGTCGAGGCCGAGCCTGTCCTCGATCAGCGCGACGGCCTCGGGGCCCGCGGACTGCCCGGCGATCTGCTGCGCGACGCCCTGTGTTCCCAGCCGCAGGGCGAAGAACGTGATGACGCTGAGCACGGCGAGCAGCGCCACACCGGACAGCAGCCGTTTGACGGAGTACGAGATCATGGTCGGTTCCCACTCATGCGCGTCGGTCAGGAGGCCGGGACGATGTCCCAGAGGTTCGGCGTCGCGTGGCCGGTCTTGTGCGTGGCGTCCGTCGAGTCGTCGGTGACCAGCACGCCCTGCAGGCGGTAGAACGGCGCGAACCACGCCTGCTCCACGAGGTACTCGTTCAGCTCACGCGAGGCGGCCGCCCCGTCCTCGCCGCCCAGGCGCATGCGCTCGGCGAGCTCCTGGACCGTGGAGTCCTCGACGTCGTGGACGTTCCACGCCGAGTCCGGGGCGATGGCCAGCTGGTAGGTCATCCACGGCAGCGGCTCCTGGTTCAGGGCGAACTGGAACGTGGCCCACTCGCCGCCGAGCAGGTCGCCGATGAACGTGGAGCCGACCTGCTCGGACTCGATGGTGATGCCGGACTCGGCGAGCATGCCCGCGACCAGTTCGAACTCCGAGGCGGGCCGGTAGGAGGTCTGCGGCTGGACGAGGGTGACGCCGTCCGGGTAGCCGGCCTCGTCGAGCAGTTCCCTGGCCCGCTCGGGGTCGTAGGGGTAGGCGTCGTCGAGGGCCTCGACGTAGGCGTCCGATGCGGGGCCGAAGATCTGCGCGCTCGGCTCCCCGTATCCGCTGTCCAGGGCGTCGAGCAGTGCCTGGCGGTCCAGCGCGTGGTTGACGGCCTGGCGCACGCGCACGTCGGCGACGGGTTCCTCCACCTCGCCCTCGCGGTCCGCCAGGATCATGCCCTTCCAGTTCACCGGGGCCAGGTGGGTGGTGTACCTGGCCCGCTCGGCGTCGGCGATCTGGGAGGTGCTGTTGAGGTTGGCGAAGTCCACCTGGCCGCCCTTGACCGCGTTGAGCAGCGCGGTGGCGTCCGGGTAGTGGTTCATGGTGATCGTCCCGTACAGCTGCGCCTCGGGGTCCCAGTAGTCCTCACGGGCGGTGAAGACGTAGCGGGAGCCGACGACGCTGGCCTCCTCGTCCAGGACGTAGGGGCCGGAGCCGACCGGCTTGACCTGGGCGTCCTCGGCCTCGAAGGTCTCCGGTGACGCCTGCAGGCCGGCGTTCTGGCTCAGGTAGGTGAGCAGGGCGGGGTCCGGGGCGTCCAGGGTCAGCTCGAGCGTGTCCTCGTCGACGGCCTCGGCCTCGGTGACCGCGGACAGGTTGGCGGCGTTCTCGCTCGCACCGTCGCGGAAGCGCAGGATGTTCTGCGCCGCGACCTCGGCGTCGAACGCGGTGCCGTCGCTGAAGGTGACGCCGTCGCGCAGTTCGAGTGTCAGGTGGGTCATCGACTCGTCGTAGGTCCACTCGGTGGCCAGTCCCGGTTCGACCCCGCCCTCGGCGTCGGTGCGCAGGAGCGTGTCGTACACGGCCTGGTGGTAGAGCGCCTCGTTGCCCCAGGCGGCGTCGGCGGCGACCCAGGTGGTCAGGTCGACGGGCATGCCGGTGACCAGCTCGTCCGACTGCTCCGTTCCGGAGTCGGATCCGCCCGAGCAGGCGGTGAGGGGCAGGACGGCGGCCAGTGCCACGGCCAGGGCGTGCAGGGGTCGGGACTTCATGGTGTGTCTCTTTTCGTACCGCTGTCGCGGTCGCCTCGGGAGTCGCCGGCAGCGCGCGGACAGTCTGGTGGTGTGGCGGTGCGGTGCTCGAGGGGACTCGGTTCGCCGGGGCCGTCCCCCGCGGACCGGGCGTGACCTGGGTCGCATCTCGAACTGCATGGAAGCTAACACGAAAACTTAAAGCCTTCAATGTTTTCGAGGTTTTCTTGCTACGCTTCCGCCATGGCAAGGCAACGAGGCAACTACAAGAAGACGGCCGCGCGGCGCGAGCAGATCCTCGAGGCCGCCGTCACGGTCTTCGCCAGGTCCGGCTACACGGCCGGCTCGGTCAACGAGATCGCGCGCGTGGTCGGCATGACGCAGACGGGGATCCTCCACCACTTCCCCGGGGGCAAGGTGGCGCTGCTGAGCGCGGTCATGGAACGCCGGGACGAGATCGCCCAGGGCATCCTCGCCGGGCGCGAGGGACGCCGGTTCCTGTACGGGCTGCTGGAGATCTCCCGCCAACAGGCCGCACAGCGCGGCATCGTGCAGCTCTACCGCATCCTCTCCGCCGAGGCCACGGATCCCGAGCACCCCGCCCACCGCTACTTCCGGGATCGCTTCCGCCTCATCAGCGGCAAGCTCACCGAGACACTGACGACGCTGCGCGACGAGGGCGAACTGCGCGACGGCGTGGACCCCGAACAGGCGGCGCTGGGCTGCATCGCCATGGTCGAGGGCCTCGAACTGCTGTGGATCAACGGCTTCGACATCGACGTGGCCGAAGGCGTCCGCCGCCACCTGAACATGCTCCTGACCACCGGGCTCGACGCGCTCCCCGCCCCCGTGGACGCTCCCGCCGACACCTCCGACGGCACCACCCCCAGCGCGTCCGGCGACCTCGCCGGGGCCCCCGGTGAGAGTCCCGCCGAACCCGACGAGAAGGACCCCTCCCATGCCAGCGCCCACTGACCCCGTGGTCCCCCCGGTCCGCGTCGAGCACCACCGCGCCCCCCTCGGTATCGGACAGGCCCGCCCGCGCCTGTCCTGGACACCCCCCGTCACGCAGAAGGCCTACGAGCTGCGCGTGGACGACGGCGACACCACCTTCACGACCGGCCGAGTCGACTCCGCCGACTGCGTCCTGGTTCCCTGGCCCGCGCCCCCGCTGACCAGCCGCGCCCGCCGCACCGTGCGGGTCCGCGTCTGGGACGAGCACGACCGCGTCGGCGACTGGAGCGAGCCCACCGCCCTGGAGACGGGCCTGATCGGCGACCCCCGCGCCGAGTGGACGGCCCGCATGGTCGGCCCGGCACCGCGGCTCACCCGCGTCGAGGACCCCTCAGCCGGAGCGCCCGCGGCCTACCTGCGCGGCGTCGTCGAACTGGACACCGGCCGCCGCGTCCGCTCGGCCCGGCTGCGCGCCACCGCCCGCGGCCTGATGACCCTCGACCTCAACGGCGCTCCCGTCGGCGACGAGGCACTGCACCCGGGCTGGACCACCTACCACCACCGGCTGCGCTACCGCACCTGGGACGTCACCGACACCGTCCGCGGCGGCGCCAACACCCTGCTCGTCCACCTCGCCGACGGCTGGTACCGCGGGTTCGTGGGCTTCGGCGGACGCCGTGAGATCTACGGCGCGCACACCGGAGCGCTCGTGCAGCTGGAGGTGGAGTACGACGACGGGACCCTGTACGTCGCCGGAACCGACGACTCCTGGACCAGCGCGGCCGGCCCCGTCACCCGCGCCGACATCCAGAAGGGGCAGACCCTCGACGCCCGCCGGATCGCGCCGCTCGACGCGCTCGACTGGCTGCCCGTCCAGGAGCAGGAGTTCGACCCCGCCACACTCGTGGCCCCCACCGGCCCCGCCGTACGGGAGACGCGGACCGTCGCGGCCCGCGACATCACCACCGCGCCGTCCGGCGCCACACTCGTGGACTTCGGCCAGAACCTGGTGGGCCGCCTGCGCGTGCGCGTACCGCGGGCCGAGGCCGGGACCCGCCTGTCCTTCCGCCACGCCGAGGTGCTCGAACACGGTGAGCTGGGCACCCGGCCGCTGCGCGCGGCCACCCAGGCCGACGAACTCGTCCTGTCGGCCTCCGAGGCCGACCCGCAGGTCTGGGAACCCGAGTTCACCTTCCACGGGTTCCGCTACGTCGAAGTCGACGGGTGGCCGGGCGACCTGCGGCCCGAGGACCTGGAGGCCGTCGTACTCCACACGGACATGCGCCGCCTCGGCGACTTCGCGTGCTCCGACCCGCTCCTGACCCGCCTGCACGAGAACGTGGTGTGGGGAATGCGCGGCAACTTCGTGGACCTGCCCACCGACTGCCCCCAGCGCGACGAACGGCTCGGCTGGACCGGCGACCTGCAGATCTTCGCGCCCACCGCGGCCTTCCTGTACGACACGGCCGGGCTGCTGGAGGGCTGGCTCGCGGACCTGGCCCAGGACCAGTCCGCGTCCGGTGTGGTGCCGCCGTTCATCCCCTTCGCCGAGCTGGACGACATGCTGCCGCCGCTCGACGCGGAGGCCGGATGGGGCGACGCGGCCACCATCGTGCCGTGGACCCTGTACGAGCGCTACGGGGACGCCGACCTCCTGCGCACCCAGTGGGACTCGATGACCGGCTGGGTCGACGCGTTCGCCGCGCGCGCCGGTGCCGACCTGGACTTCGCCTCCGGCGGGTTCTCCTTCGGCGACTGGCTGGACTCGGCCGCTCCCGACGACCAGCCGTGGGCCGCGCGCGTGCCGTGGCAGCTCGTGGCCACCGGCTACCTGGCCCGCTCCGCGCGGATCCTGGCGAAGGCCGGCGACGTGCTGTCCGACCGCGGTCCGCGCTTCGCCGAGCAGGCCGAGCACTACCGCGCACTCGCCGAGCGGGCCACCGAGCGGTTCCGGGACGAGTACGTGACCGCGACCGGCCGCGCCGCCTTCCCCGCCCAGACCGCCTACGCCATGGCGATCGTCTTCGACCTTCTCCTGCCGGAGCAGCGCCGGCACGCGGGCGACCTGCTGGCGCAGCAGGTGGCCGCCGACGACTTCCGCATCGGCACGGGGTTCCTCGGTACACCGCTGGTCTGCGACGCGCTCGCGGACACGGGTCACGCCGCCACAGCGTGGAAGCTGCTCCTGCAGTGCGAGTGCCCCTCCTGGCTCTACGCCGTGGCGATGGGCGCGACCACCGTCTGGGAGCGGTGGAACTCGATGCTGCCCGACGGCAGCGTCAACCCGGGCGAGATGACCTCCTTCAACCACTACGCGTTCGGTGCGATCGCCGACTTCCTGCACCGCCGGGTGGCCGGTCTGGCGCCCGCCGCACCCGGGTACCGGCGGCTGCGCGTGGCGCCGCTGCCCACCCGGGAACTGGAGTGGGCGCGCGCGAGCCACCACACGCCCTACGGCCCGGCCGAGGCGGGGTGGACGCGCCAGGGCGAGGACGTCACCGTCACCGTGACCGTCCCGCCGGGGACGGAGGCCGAGGTCCACCTGCCCGGCGCCGATGAGCCGCTGGTGGTCGGACCGGGCGAGCACACCTTCCACGCCAGGCTGCCGGAGGAGGTCGCGGCCACCAAACCCGCCGTCTTCGGCTGAGGGCCGACGGCCCGTGGTCCGGCCTGCGCCGGGTCCGCTGTGGGGCCCGCCCCGCCGCGTCCGGCCGTCACCCCCCATGGAGCGGTACCCGAACTGCTCCAGGCGGGTGCGTGCCCGGGCCAACTCCTCGTCCGCGAACAGCGGCGCGAACTCCGGTCGCAGCACCAACGCCTCAACCGTCAGGTCGAGCCGCCCGCGCTCCCACAGGTGAGCGAACCCGTCCGAGACCGCCGGGGGCTGAGCAGCTTGCGGGAGATGCGGGACGTGAGGTCAGGAGGGGAGAAGGCCTTCGATGAACGGACTGGGTGCCTGATGCCAGGACACACTGAGCCGCTCTCGCGCCCGGGTACAGGCGACGAACAAGAGGCTGCGCTCGCGCAGCAGGTCGACGGCGTAGGCGGCGGGGTCTTCTTCCTCAGGGGTGAGTGCGCCGGGCGCGGGGAGCCGATCACCGCTGACCCCCACCACGGCGATGCACCGGAACTCCAGTCCCTTCATCCGGTGCATCGTGCCGACCGCCACCGCGTCGTCCTCACGGTGGTCAGCGAGGGACCGCGCCTGGATGCCCGCCCTGGTGAGCGCGGAGACAGCCTGGTCCGCGATGCGATTGGACCTGGCCGCCACACCGATCTCCGAGGGCAGCACATCCGTTTCGATCCACTCCCGCACGGTGTTGGCGAGGTGGGCCAGCTCGTCGTCGGCGGTGGAGAACCCGAGCAGTTGCGGGGTGTCGCCCTGCATCTCGGAGCGGCAGCCGGCCACCGAATCCAGTCCGCCGTCCATGTCGTCGACGTTCTGGCCGTGCATGAGCCCCAGGCTCCACCCGAGGATCTGCGCAGTGGTGCGGTAGTTGACACGCAGTTTCGACGAGCGTCCGCGGACGTTGACGCCCACCTCGGCCAGGCTCATCCGCGGTCCGTATATGCGCTGGTGGGTGTCGCCCGCGATGAACAGGTCGTCGGTTCCCTCGGTGGCGGCCGCGCGCAGTAGGCGCCACTGCCCGGGGTGCAGGTCCTGCGCTTCGTCGACCACCACGTGGTCGAAGGGGCGTTCTCCGCGTTCGGCCAGCAGGCGGGCCGCCTCGTCGGCGATCGTCTCATGTGTCCACAGGGAACGCTCGCGCAACGAGGTGCGGAAGGCATCGAGAGCCTGCCACACCACCGCCTTGCGGCCCGGCCGCATACCCCTGCCCCGTCCGGTGCGCTTCGCCGCCAGATAGGCGTCGGCGGAGTCGACCCCGCGGGCGAGGACGACCTGTCGCCACTCCTGGGACAGGAATCCGGGGGGCAGTTCGGCCTCCAGACCCGCGGTGGCCTCCTCCCACACGTGGCGCTCGCGCTTGGGCGTCAGCAGGTCAGGCGTTCCGTGAGTCTCGCGGAACACCCGGTGGGCGAAGCGGTCGACATGCTCCACGCGCACACGGCGCAGGATGTCGCGCGCATGCGCGGAGTCATCGGTTTCGGCGAGGAGCCGCAGCTGTGCCTCCAGCGCCTTGGCGAGCGTGGACGTGAATGTGGTCAGCAGGACCCGGCCGCCTGCCCTGGCCAGCCGGTAGGCCCGGTGGATCGCCACCACGGTCTTGCCGGTCCCCGGGCCGCCACTGACCCTGGCGGGCCCCCGATAGGAGGCGTCCACAACAGCCCGCTGGGCGGGGTGCAGGTAGATCCGCCACAGGTCGAAGGGGTGCTCCAGGGCGGCCATCAGTTCGTCGGGACCTTCGACCAGCAGGACCCGGTCGGTGCTGCGGCGTACCGCGGCGTCGAGGTCGTCGGGGTCGACATCCTCCCTGAGGATGTCCGCACCGAGCTCCTGCCAGACCTCGTCCGGGCTCATCCCCGCGGCCAGGCCGTACAGCACGTTCCACTGGACCGGAGGCAGGAGCACCTGGGCGGCCTCCAGCTGGAACAGCTCGGTCAGGGTTCGGGCGAAGGACAGCGTCTGCTCGTCGACGCCCAGGCGGGTCAGTTCGGCATCGCCGACACGCTCGAACAGTCGGGTGGGGGTGCGGTCGGCGATGATCCGCAGATGCGCCATGCTCGCGTCGAGTGCGGCGACGTTGCGCAACTCGATGGCGCCGGTGGCCGCGTTCACGGAGGCCTTGCGGGTCTTGGCCCACTCGTAGGCCTTGTCGTGCGGCAGGACTTTGAGGAGCGTGAAGGTCGTTCCCCCTTCGGGAGCCAGGACCACTCCGCGCCAGAATTGGTCGATGCGGATCGTGCGGAACCTGCCATCGCGGGCTCCGGTGATCTTCTCCAGGTGGAGTCCGGTGTGTGTGGCCTGCTCGAACTTGCTGAAGGCCTCGCTCACGCGCTTTTGGACCGGCTTTTCCAGGGTGGCGAACTCCGTGAGGAAGTCCTTGTCGAGGGCGAGTTGCGGCACGGTACCGGTTTCTGTGCTCAGGGGGCGGGGCGCTCTCCAACCACGGGGGAGGACAGCGTGTAACGTGGATCCCACTGTAAGGAATGCTGAAAGCGGCGTCAACACTCTTCCAGGTTGGATATCACGCGAAAATCCGGGCGGAGGGCCCTCTGTGTATGCGGTGTGGACCAGAGGGCGTGGTCGGGTGCACCGCCCTGTGGCCTTCACAGCACGAAGTCAGGCGCCGTCTCCGAAACCGGACTCGCCGTCGGCCGACGGTGCGAGGTGCCCGCTGGTCAGTCCTTCACGGGCCGCCGAGCACATCTGCTCCGCCGCGCGCGACAGTTCGGCGGCCAGGCGTTCCACCTGCTCAACGGATTTGAACGCTCGTCCGTAGGCGCGCTGGGTGGACCGGTCCAACCTCGGCACGGTCGCGGCCCTGGCGTCGACCCGGAACGTTCCGCTCGAGCTGGTGGATCGGCGCGTGTTGGCCGGACTGCGCAGGAAGCCGTTGAGGAAGTCGCTGTCGAGGCCGTCGTCGGCCGCCTCGATCCTGCCTCCGGAGAGGCTGGCCAGTCCGCCGTCGATGAGGTCGGCCACGCGCACATGGGTGGAGGGCAGGGGCCCGGTCGCCGGGGACAGGGCGGGAAGTGCGTCGCCGAGTTCGGCCAGGGTCCGGGTCAGCCGGTCGCCGGCCTCCTCGAAGACGGCCATGACGTCGTCGGGATCCGGGGCCGCGTGGCGTGTGGGGCTGAGGTCGACCATGTCGTCGAGCAGGTCGATCAGGGGAACCTCCACCCGCGGATACTTCTCCGGGGAGAAGGGTTCGTCGGGGTCGGCCGAGGTCATGTCGGTCATCCGCACATGGGTCGCGGAACTGTTGCCGTTCGGCCGCCGTAGGATCCACAGGTGGACGGGCAGAGCGTGTGTGGCGGCCATTCCGGCCGGTAGGGCGACCACCTCCTCCAACAGTCCGCGGCGCACGAGCTCGGCTCTGATCCGGCGCCCGGTTCTGCGGTGCGCGGCGGCGGTGGGCATCGTCACCACGGTCTGCCCTCCCGGGGCGGTGTGGGCGAAGGCGTGCTGCAGCCAGGCCAGGTCGCTCTCGGCCTTGGGCGGCAGCGCCAGCACCCAGCGCCCGTCCATGAGCAGGCGCTCGCGGCCCCACTCCGTGGTGGCCGCGGGCGGCGTGCAGATCACCAGTGCGGCGGTGTGCCCCTCCCACTGGTCATCGAGCAGCGAATCGCCCACGCGTACCTCGGTTTCCCCCCGACTTGCGAGGCGGGCCCGCGCGCGCACGAGCCGAGCCGCGTCGGGCAGGACGTCCTGTCCGGTCCGGCGGGCATCGAGGGCGCCCACCGCCAACAGGAGCGTGCCCGTTCCGGTGGCCGGGTCGAACACCGAGTCCGCACTGGGATCGCAGAAGCACTGGATCGCACGCACCATCCTGGGGGTGGTGGTCACATCGGTGTCGGTGCGCTGCGGCGATCCTGAGAGCCGCTCGACGAGAGCGGCGACGATGCTTTGAGGGGATTCCGTCTCGGAGAGGGTTCGCAGCGCTTCGACGACCTCGCCCGGTGGTTGCTCTGGTGAGGCCCCGGCCAGGTGCTCGGCGGCGTCGGCCACACCGCGCAGTATCGAGTCAGGGTAGGCGCCGCGCAGCTCATGCCAGAGCCGTACCTCGGGGCTCTGCTGTCCGCCCTTGTCCTGGCGGTCCAGCCAGGTCTGGACCTCGGCGAGGGAGAAGCGGGGGCTGGCCGCCCCCTGGTCGACGGGGTCTGGGAAGTCGGCATGGCGGCGCCGCCAGTTCGACACGGCCGCACGGGTCACCCCGGCGATGCGGGCGATGTCGGCGGCGCTGACCTGCTGGTCATCGGTGAGCTGTGCGGGGACGTCCATGCCTGAACCGTACACGGAGGAGGCGATGGGGACAATCCTCGCGCGTTGGCGATGTCAACAGTGATTCTAGTGGGGGTGGCGCATTCGCAGGCGGGGTTGTGACGTGGGCTGATGCCTCCCAGGGTGAGGGGAGGTCGAAGGTCCCTGGATCGACAAAGCGCGCGTCTGAGAAGTTGGGGATCGAGGTTCCGCTTGCCCGTGACTTGCCAGCCGTGTATGTTGGCGGCGTTAACAGTTGATGGTGGCTGCTGGTCAAGCATGTGTGAACATGGGTCGCAGGGTGTTCGAAGCTGGGACCATGATGGTCGGCCGGACGACTACCGTCGGTAGCAGCCGGGCGCGAGGGAAGAAGGCGGACATGGAACGGCAAGAGCTGGCGGGCCGGTTCCGGCTCCTGGAGGCCATCGGCACGGGCGGGTTCGGCGAGGTCTTCCGCGCTGAGGACCGCCAGGCTCCGGACGGCGCGTTCGACCGGGAGGTCGCGGTCAAGCTCATCCGGCGTTCCCGGTCGGGGGCCTACGTCGACCCGAAGGAGAAGAACACCCGACGCTTCCTGCGCGAGGTCGACATCATGCGCAGACTCGACCACCCCGGCATCCCGCGGCTGGTGGACGGCAATGTCGACTCCTCCGATGGCGGTTACCTGCCCTACCTGGCGATGGAGCTCGTCGACGGCGTCGATCTGGGCGACCTGAGCTCGGAGGAACACCACCTGCCCGTCGCGTGGGTGGCCGCCATCGGCGCCCAGATCGCCGACGCCCTGTACGCGGCGCACACCAGCTCCATCGTCCACCGCGACCTGAAGCCGGCCAACGTGAAGATCGCGCGCGGCGGCCGTGTCAGCGTCCTGGACTTCGGCATCGGCCGGATCATCGACGACCCCGACCTCACCCAGCTCACGACCACCGACTCCACCGTGGGTACGGCGCGCTACATGGCCCCCGAACAGTTCCGGGGCTCCCAGGTGTCCGCCGCCGCGGACCTGTACGCCCTGGGCTGCGTCCTGTACGAGCTCCTCACCGGCACGCCTCCCTTCAGCGGCGCGGGCCACCTCGAACTCGGACCCAAGCACCTGAACGACCCCGTCCCCCTGATCACGCTCATGCGCCGTGACCTCCCCACCGGCCTGGTACGCCTCATCGAGCAGTTGCTGGAGAAGGACCCTGCTCACCGCCCCGTGAACGCCGCCGAGGTGAGGGACGCCCTCCTGCCCCTGGCCCGCGCGCACGTCTCCGTCGAGGGCTGGGACGACTACGACCCCACCATGTCCCTCCCCGCCTCCGGGACGATGTCCCCCCGTCCACGGCCGGGCGGCATGTCCGCCCCCGCCGAACCGACCGCACCCTCCAACGTCATGGACGTCTTCCACGTCCACGACACCCTCATCAGCGACTACCGCGCCTTCACCGAGGGCGGTACGGTCCTGCGCGACGAACGCGTCGTCGAACTCCTGCGCAACGACATGGACGCCAAGTCCCAGTGGCCGGACCCGTGGCTGTCCCTCAACCCGTTCTTCGCCTCCGGCGGCACTGTCCCCGAACTGGTCGGCGCAGGGCTGCTGCACGCAGAGTGCGCGAGCATCTTCCAGGACAAGAAGAGGGAGAACAGCACGGTCTGCGACGGCCGTCCGCTCTCTCTGCACCGCCACCAGCGAGAGGCCGTCGAAGCCGCCCAGAGCGGAAAGTCCTACGTTCTGACCACCGGGACCGGATCCGGAAAGTCCCTGGGCTACATCGTCCCCATCGTCGACCGCGTCCTGCGCGAACGCGAGCAGGAGAAGCAGCAGGGCCGCTCACCGGCCAAGCGGGTACGCGCCATCGTCGTCTACCCGATGAACGCCCTCGCCAACAGCCAGGTCAAGGAACTGGAGAAGTTCCTCACCCACGGCTACGGAAAGGGGCGCGAGCCCGTCACCTTCGCCCGCTACACCGGCCAGGAGGGCGAGAACCGGCGCAAGGAGATCCGGGACGACCCGCCGGACATCCTGCTCACCAACTACGTCATGCTCGAGCTCATGCTCACCCGCCCCGGCGAGCGCGACACCCTCGTCAAGATGGCGCGCGGCCTGGAGTTCCTCGTCTTCGACGAACTGCACACCTACCGCGGCCGCCAGGGCGCCGACGTCGCCCTGCTCATCCGCCGCGTACGCCAGGCCTGTGAGTCTCCGGATGCCCAGTGCGTGGGCACCTCCGCCACCATGTCCTCCGAGGGCACCGCCGACGACCAGAAGCGCGTGGTGGCCGACGTCGCCACCAAGGTCTTCGGCGACGAGGTCAGTCCCGACAACGTCATCACCGAGACACTGATCCGCGCCACCGAGGAGGCCCCCGACCGGGTGCCGCCCGAGCTGCTCTCCCGCCGGGAGGCTCCGGCCACCTACAACGAGCTCTACAGTGACCCCCTGGCCCGGTGGATCGAGAGCACGTTCGGCCTGGACACCGACGAGTCCGGTCGCCTCGTGCGCCGCAGGCCCACCACCGTGGAGGCCGCGGCCCAGGAACTGTCGAAGTCCACCGGCGTCCCGGCCGACCAGTGCGTCGCCGCGATCCGCCGCACCCTGGAAGCCGGTGCCCAGGCGGTCAACCCGATCAACCGCCGCCCCCTGTTCGCCTTCCGCCTCCACCAGTTCCTCTCCAAGGGCGACACGGTCTACGCCACCCTGGAGCACCCCGAGGCGCGCCACCTGACCCGCGACTACCAGCTCGAGGAACCCGGATCGGACGGGAAGATCCTCCTTCCGCTGGCCTTCTGCCGTGAGTGCGGCCAGGAGTACATGTCGGTGTGGCGCAAGCAGAGCGACCAGGCCGTCGTCTACCAGTCCAGGCGGGGCACCCTCGAAACCGTCGACGACGCCACCGAGGGCTACCTGTTCGTCTCCCCGGACCGCCCCTGGCCCGGAACGACCGACGAGGTGATCGACCAGCGCCTGCTGCCCGACTCCTGGCTGGAGGGCGACGAACACGACCAGGACCGGATCCGGACCTCCTTCCAGGGCCGCGTACCGCGTTCGGTCACCGTCGACGTGCGCGGTCGGGAGGGCATGGGGAACCTGGCGGCCGCGTTCATCCCCGCCCCGTTCCTGTTCTGCCTGCACTGCGGGGTCAGCTATGAGCAGACCCGTGGAAGCGACTTCGCCAAGCTCGCCACCCTCGACCAGGAAGGGCGCTCCTCGGCGACCTCGCTGATCTCCGGCTCCATCGTGCGCTCGCTGACCTCGGTCCCGGCCGAAGCGCTGCCCAAGCGGGCACGCAAGCTGCTGACCTTCGTCGACAACCGCCAGGACGCCTCCCTCCAGGCCGGCCACTTCAACGACTTCGTCCAGGTCACCCAGTTGCGCAGTGCCCTGTACCGTGCGCTGGAGCAGGCCGCCGACGACGGCCTCACCCACGAGCACCTGGCGGCGCGCGTCACCGAGGTCATGGGTCTGGGACCGGAGGACTACGCCAAGAACCCCGACCAGGCGCCCTTCCTCCTCCAACAGGCCGCGGGCGCACTGCGCGACGTCATCGCCTTCCGCCTGTACCGGGACCTGGAACGCGGCTGGCGCGTGACCATGCCCAACCTGGAACAGACCGGCCTGCTCGGCGTCGACTACGCCGGCCTGGACTGGCTCGCCGAGCGGGAGGAGCGGTGGGAGAAAGCCGATCCCCTCCTGCGGACCCTCGACGTCGCCCAGCGCCGCGAGGCCATGCGGGTCCTCCTGGACGAACTGCGCCGGGGCCTGGCCATCGACGTCCAGTACTTCCGCGACGACTTCGACTCCTTCCGCCGTTCCAGCGAAGAACGGCTGGACGGCCCGTGGGTGCTGTCGGACAACGACAAGCCCAAGGTCGGCACCGCCTACCCCGGCCCCTCCCGCCCCGGCCTGAGTCGCTCCTCCCTGTTCCTGTCCGGACGCGGCAAATTCGGCCGGTTCCTGCGCCGCCGCTACTTCGACCACCTGGACAAGGAGGAGAAGACGCCCCAGATCCTGCAGAAGATCATCGCCGACCTGTTCAAGGTCCTGGTCAAAGGCGGCCAGCTCACCGAGGTCGTCGACGCGCCCCCGCGTCGTGGCCCCCGCTTCCAGCGCCGCGACGACGCCGTCACCGGCTACCGGGTCTCGGCGGCCTGCCTGGTGTGGCGCAAGGGCGACGGGAGGGTCGGCGTGCACGACCCGCTCACCCGCACCTACGCCTCGGGAGAGGGGCCGCGCGTCAACGAGTTCTTCCGGGACCTGTACCGAGACGCGGCCCGCGCGTTCACCGGAATGGTCGCCCGAGAGCACACCGCCCAGGTCACGCCGGACGAGCGCGAGCGGAGGGAACAGCAGTTCAGCGACGCCGAGCTGAAGCTGCTGTACTGCTCGCCCACCATGGAGCTGGGGGTGGACATCAAGGACCTCAACGCGGTCATGATGCGCAACGTCCCGCCCACTCCGGCCAACTACGCACAGCGCAGCGGCCGCGCGGGCCGAAGCGGTCAGCCGGCCCTGGTCACCACCTACTGCGCGACGGGCAACAGCCACGACCAGTACTACTTCCGCCGCTCCGCCAAGATGGTCTCCGGTGTGGTGCAGGCGCCCCGCCTGGATCTGGCCAACGAGGACCTCTTCCTGGCCCACCTGCAGGCGATCTGGCTCGCGGAGACCGCTCTGAAGCTCGGCGGTGCCATCCCCGACGTCATCGACCCCTCCTACGACACCGCCCAACGCGTCCCCGCACCGGAGCTGCGCCTGCGCGACACGGTCCGCCGCGCCATCCACGAGACCGAAGCCCAGCGGCGCACGGTCATCGCCGCCCGCGAGGTCTTCAAGGACGTCTTCCCCGACCTCAAGCGACTGGTGTGGTGGGACGACTCCTGGCTGGAGCGCAAGGTCCGCACCGCCCCCGAACGGTTCGACAACGCCTTCGACCGCTGGCGGGACCTGTTCACGGCCGCGCTGATCGACCGCGAAGAGCAGCACCGCCGCATCCGCGACACCAGCCTCACCGAACGCGACAAGGCCCAGGCCCAGCGCCGCCGCCGCGAAGCCGAGACCCAGCTCAACCTGCTGGAGAACAACAGCCAGGACAGCAAGTCCCTGCTCAGCGACTTCAACCCCTACCGTTACCTGGCCAGTGAGGGCTTCCTGCCCGGCTACTCGTTCCCGCGCCTGCCACTGGCCGCCTACATTCCCGTCACCGGCCGCCGCTTCGCCGAGGACGGCGACTTCCTGCAGCGGCCGCGCTTCGTGGCCGTCCGCGAGTTCGGCCCCGGTGCCCTCATCTACCACGAGGGGTCCCGGTACCAGGTGACGCGTATCCAGCTTCCCCCGGAATCCAGCGGGGAGCTGACGACCTCCAAGGCCTTCCGGTGCGATCACTGCGGTTACCACCACGCCGAGGAGTTGAAGAAGGACAAGTGCGACCTGTGCGGTGAGAAGCTGCACGCCTCCTACGGCCTCCTGCAGATGCACACCGTCTACACCACCAAGCGCGAGCGGATCTCCTCGGACGAGGAGGAGCGCCGCCGTGCCGGGTTCCGCCTGGTGACCTCCTACCGGTTCGCCGACCACGGCGAGCGCGTAGGCCGACAGGACGCCGAGGTCTCCGACGCCCGCGGACGGCTGGCCACCCTCCACTACGGCGACTCCGCGACCGTGCGCGTCACCAACCTGGGTCGGCTGCGCGTCAAGGACAAGAGCGCCCCCGACGGTTTCTGGCTCGACCCGGCCACCGGCAAGTGGCTCAACGAGCAGGACGCCAAGAAAGCGGTGGGCGACTCGGCGGACCTGCCCCTCATCGAGGACGGCGGGGAGGAGCGCGGCCGCAAGAAGCTGGTCATCCCCTACGTCGAGGACCGCCGCAACATCGTCACGCTGCATCTGGGCGCGGGGCTGCCCCAGGAGCAGGCGCTGACGCTCATGTACGCCTTGGAGCGCGGCATCGAGACCGCCTTCGAGCTGGAGGACGCCGAGCTGACCAGCGAGCTGCTGCCGCCGAACGAGGGGCCCCGGGATCGGATGCTGTTCACCGAGGCAGCGGAGGGCGGTGCCGGCGTCCTCCGCCAGATCCAGGCCAACCCCGGCTACCTGGCCGAAGCGGCCCGGACCGCCCTGGCCATCTGCCACATGGACGAGGACGGCGTCGACGTCGACAAGGCCTGCGCCCGAGGCTGCTACGACTGCCTGCTCACCTACGGCAACCAGCGGCACCACCAGCTCATCGACCGCCGGATGATCCGCGACCTGCTCCTGCGGCTGGCCGACTCCGAGACCCTCCCCACCGGGCAGGGGGTCTCCCGCACCGAGCAGATGAGCGTCCTGAAGGACGAGTCCGACACCGACCTCGAACGCGCGTTCATCGAGTTCCTCAAGGAGAACGGCTACCGCATGCCGGACGCCGGACAGGTGTTCGTCGAGGAGGCCTCCGCACGACCCGACTTCGTCTACCGTCTCGCTGGAGCGCAGGTGGCGGTGTTCGTCGACGGCCCCGTACACCAGGACCCGTATGTGGCCCAGCGCGACGGCGAGGCCGCCGAACGCCTGGAGGACTACGGCTGGGAGGTCGTCCGCGTGCCCCACGACGCCGACTGGCGCCTCATCACGCAGCGCCACGAGTACGTCTTCGGCTCCGGAAGCCGCCGCTGACCCGCCCCCCGCAATGAACTTGGAGACGCTTTGACCACCATGTACGCCCCCGGTTCCCTGGTCTCCGCCCGGGGCCGCGAATGGGTGGTGCTCCCCGAAAGCGCCGCCGACATGCTCGTGCTGCGCCCCCTGGGAGGCAGCGACGACGACGTGGCCGCCCTCTTCCCCGCCTTCGAGCAGGTGTCCGCGGCCACCTTCGACCCACCCGACCCTTCCGACCTGGGCAACGCCGAGGCCGCCGGGCTGCTGCGCTCGGCTCTGCGCATCGGCTTCCGCTCCGGCGCGGGCCCCTTCCGCTCCCTGGCCGGGATCGCCGTCCAGCCGCGCGCCTACCAGCTCGTCCCCCTGCTCATGGCGCTGCGCCAGCAGACCGTGCGCATGCTCATCAGCGACGACGTCGGTATCGGCAAGACCGTCGAGGCCGGACTCATCGCCTCCGAACTCCTCGCCCAGGGCGAGGCCAAGGGCTTGGCGGTCCTGTGCTCCCCGGCCCTGGCCGAGCAGTGGCAGGAGGAGTTGCGCACCAAGTTCAACATCGACGCCGAACTCGTGCTCTCCTCCACCGTCTCCCGCCTGGAGCGCGGCCTGGACCTGGGCCAGTCCCTGTTCGACAAGCACTGCCACGTCATCATCTCCACCGACTTCATCAAGTCCACCCGGCACCGCGACGACTTCGTCCGCCACTGCCCGGACCTGGTGGTCGTCGATGAGGCGCACACCTGTGTGGCCGCCGACGAGACCGCCTCCTCCAAGCAGAGCCAGTTGCGCTACGAGCTGCTGCAGAAGGTGGTCAAGGACCCCCGACGTCACCTGCTGCTGGTCACCGCCACCCCGCACAGCGGCAAGGAGTCGGCCTTCCGCAACCTGCTCGGCCTGGTCGAGCCCGCGCTGGCCACCGCCGACTTCGACACCGCCTCCGGCCGCGAACTGCTCGCCCGCCACTTCGTGCAGCGCAAACGCGCCGACGTTCGCCAGTACCTGACGAGTGAGCAGGACGGCCTGGCGGACGATTCCCTCGCGGAGAAGACCGCCTTCCCCTCGGACCGCCAGTTCAAGGACGAGAAGTACACGCTCGCCCCCGAGTACAAGAAGCTGCTCGACGACGCCATCGCCTACGCGGGCGAGCGCGTCGAGCAGGCCGGCGCGTCGGGAGGGCGCGAGTACCGCATCGCCTGGTGGTCGGCGATCGCCATGCTGCGCACCCTGGTCTCCTCCCCGCGCGCCGCGGCCAAGACCCTCACCACCCGTTCGGCCGCCGCCCTGGCCAGATCGGCGAGGGAGGCCGACGAGCTGGGTGCTCCGCTGGCCCGCGACGCCGTCGACACCGACCGGCTCGAAGGCCTGGACACCGTCCCCGGGGCCAAGGCCGACGAGGAGCGCGAGGAGCACCCGCTGACACTCCTGGCCGAGCGGGCCCGCGCACTGGAAGGCCCGGACCAGGACACCAAGCTCAAGGCACTGGTCAAGCACCTCAAGGCGCTGCTCGCCGAGGGCTACAACCCCATCGTCTTCTGCCACTACATCGACACCGCCGAGTACGTGGCCGAGTACCTGTCGGGGGAGTTCCCCGACGGGCGCAAGGCCCGCAACCTCCTCAACAAGGGCGGTAAGGACGGCTGGAAGACCACGGTCAAGGCGGTCACCGGCACCCTGTCCCCGCAGCAGCGCGTGCAGCGCATCGAGGAGTTCGCCGAGGAGGCGGCGGCCGAGGCCGCCCGGCGCGCCAAGGATGGTGAGGACGCCGTCCCGCCCACCCGGCGTGTGCTGGTCGCCACCGACTGCCTGTCGGAGGGCGTCAACCTCCAGCACTCCTTCGACGCCGTCGTCCACTACGACCTGGCGTGGAACCCCACCCGCCACGACCAGCGCGAGGGCCGCGTCGACCGCTACGGGCAGCGGCGCGACGAGGTCAAGGTCGTCACCCTCTACGGCGGGGACAACGGCATCGACGGCAAGGTGCTGGAGGTGCTGATCCGCAAGTACCGCCAGATCCGCAAGGACCTCGGCATCGCCGTGTCGGTGCCCGACGAGTCCTCCGCGGGCGTCACCGACGCCATCGTGGACTGGGTGCTCATGCGCTCGCGCACCGGCGAACAGGAGGCCCTGTTCGGCACCGACGAGGTCAGTGTCAGGGCCGACGAACTGGACGCCGAGTGGAAGTCGGCGGCCGAACGCGAGAAGCTCTCCCGCTCCAAGTACGCCCAGCGCGCCATCCACCCCCAGGACGTGGCCCGCGAGGTCACCGCCGTCCGCGAGGCCCTGGGCGCCGCCGGGGAGATCCGCTCCTTCGCGGAGAGCTCCCTGCGCGAACTGGAGGCGATCCTGCGCCCGGCCGACGGCGGCTTCACCGCCGACGTGTCCGGGACCCCGGCGGGGCTGCGCGACGCGCTCGCCCCCGTCCTCGGCCCCGCCGCGATCGACGACGGCGTCCGGGTCCCGTTCAGGGACACCGCGGCCGTCGCCCGGGGAGAGGCCGCCCTGGTCCGTACCGATCCGGTGGTGGGCGCCCTGGCCTCCCACGTCCTCGACGCCGCCTTGGACCCGGACACCCACGGCCCGCGCCCGGCCCGCCGCTGCGGGGTGGTGCGCACCACGGCCGTGGGCAAGGCCACCACGCTGCTATTGGTGCGCTACCGCTTCCACCTCACGCTGCCCTCCCGGCACGGAACCCGGCAGCTCGTCGCCGAGGACGCCCGCATGCTCGCCTTCCGGGGCGCACCCGAGCGCGCCGAATGGCTCGATCCCGCCGAGGCCGTCGCACTGCTCGACGCCGAGCCGGACGCCAACGTCGATGTGCAGCCGGCCGAGCGCCGCATCGCCAAGCTCGTCGACGGCCTGCCCCACCTCGACGAACACCTGGTCGCCTACGGCAACCGGCTCGCCGAGGAGCTCGACCGGTCGCACCGCCGCGTACGCCAGGCCGACACCAGCCGGTCCCGCGAGATCGTCCGAGGCCTGAAGGTCGAAGCCCAGCCGAACGCCGACATCCTCGGCGCCTACGTCTACCTGCCCGTCGCCAACCCCGCCGCCCCCGCCGGAGGTCACGCCTGATGTCCGCCATCGCCAAGAACCAGGTGTTCACCGCCGTGCACACGGTGGGTGGTCTGCTGCCCGCCGACATGCTGGTGCGTATCGCCGAGGGCAAGGACGTGCCCGGCTCCAAGCCCGCCGACTACGGGGTCGTGGGCTCGCGTTCGGTGAGCGACGACGCCGAACGGCACTGGGAGTTCCTCAAGTCGGTCTGGAAGGACCTGCGCAAGCAGCTTCCCGCGGAGAAGGACGGCACCCCTGCCGGAGACCCAACCGGCCTGGCCCTGAGCCAGTGGGTCATGCCGCTCTTCGACGAACTCGGCTTCGGGCGGCTGGGCGAGGTCGGTTCGGGGCGGATCGTCGCCGACGACGACCCGGAGAAGGTCTTCCCGCTCAGCCACCGCTGGCACCACGTGCCGATCCACGTTCCGTCGTGGGGGACCGAGCTGGACAAGCGCCCTGGGGGAGCGGGCACGGTTCCGCCCCAGTCGCTGGTGCAGGAGGCACTCAACCGCACGTCCGCGCACCTGTGGGCCGTGGTCACCAACGGGCGGCAGTTGAGGCTGTTGCGGGACTCCAGTGCGCTGGCGACGGCGTCGTATATCGAATTCGACCTGGAAGCGATCTTCGACGGAGAGCTGTTCAGCGAGTTCGTGCTGCTGTACCGGCTTCTGAACGCCTCCCGCTTCGAGGTCAAAGAGGATGAGCCGCCTGCCGCGTGCTGGCTGGAGAAGTGGCGCACCGAAGCCATCACCTCCGGGACCCGTGCTCTGGACCAGCTACGCAAGGGGGTGCAGGAGGCCATCACCATTCTGGGGACGGGCTTCCTCAAGCACCCGGCCAACAGTCGCTTGCGGGAGAACCTGGATACCAAGGATCTCCACGCGGCTCTGCTGCGCATGGTCTACCGGCTGCTGTTCCTGTTCGTCGCGGAGGACCGCGAGGCCCTGCACCCGCCGCAGGCTTCGGAGCAGGCCAAGGAGCGCTATGCGAAGTACTTCTCCTCGGAGCGGCTGCGTCGCCACGCTCGCCGTAGGCGGGGTACCGCACACGGGGACCAGTACCGGGCGCTGAAGATCGTGCTGGACGCGCTGGGAGATGTGAAGGGTCGCCCCGAACTCGCTCTGCCGGGTCTCGGCGGTCTGTTCACCGACACCGAGGTCGACGCTCCGCTGCGGGACCTGGAGCTGTCCAACGAGGCACTGCTGAGCGCGGTCCGGCACCTGGCTCAGGTGCGGGACCCGGCGTCCAAGCGCTGGCGTTCGGTGGACTACCGGAACCTGGACGCAGAGGAGCTCGGTTCGGTCTACGAGTCGCTGCTGGAGTTGGTGCCCCGGCACAGTGCAGCCGAGCGCACCTTCGAACTGGTGGAGATCGCGGGCAACGACCGCAAGACGACGGGCTCGTACTACACGCCTTCCTCACTGATCGAGACGTTGCTGGACTCCTCACTTGACCCGGTCATCGACGACGCCATCAAGCGGGGATCGATTGAGGCCGGTGCCGCAGGGCAGGCGGACGAGTCCGAGAAGATCGTCGCGGAGTTGCTCAAGCTCACCGTCTGCGACCCGGCCTGCGGGTCCGGGCACTTCCTGGTGGCGGCCGCACGTCGCATCGCCAAGAAGGTCGCGGCAGTGCGCGAGGGAAACCCCGAGCCGACCGTGGACGCGGTTCGCCATGCCCTGCACGAGGTTGTGGCGCACTGCATCTACGGGGTGGACCTCAACCCGATGGCGGTGGAGCTGGCCAAGGTGTCGTTGTGGCTGGAGGCGTTGGAACCGGGTAAGCCGCTCAACTTCCTGGACGCGCACGTCAAGCACGGCAACGCGCTCATCGGCGCGACGCCGAAGCTGCTCAAGGGTGGTATTCCGGACGAGGCGTTCAAGCCGATCGAGGGCGACGACAAGAAGTACGCGCGTTTCCTGGCCAGGACCAACAAGGAGGAGCGCGGCGGCCAGATCGGGTTGTTCGACATCGCCGATGACGCGGTGAAGGTCGACAACACCGCCTTCGGCCGAAAGCTGCGCCAGATCACCGGTGTCAGAGCGGACTCGCTGGAGCAGGTTCGTCATCAGGAGGACGCCTACCGAGAATGGGCCTCTTCCGAGGATTACGTGCGGGACAAGCGAGTGGCGGACGCCTGGTGCGCGGCATTCGTGTGGAGGAAGACACATGACGCGCCACGTGCGGTGACCCAGGAGGTCTTCCGGAATCTGTCCAACGCCGAGCAGGGAAACGGTGCTCCCTACACCACGGTCGAGGAGATCGAGAGGTTGCGCGATCAGCACCGGTTCTTCCACTGGCACCTGGAGTTCCCGGACGTGTTCGCCGCTTCGGGTAAGGGGGACACGGAGGTTGCCAACGGTTGGTCCGGTGGTTTCTCCTGTGTGCTGGGGAATCCGCCGTGGGAGCGGATCAAGCTTCAGGAACAGGAGTACTTCGCCCAACGTGACGAGGAGATCGCCAAGGCCAAGAACGCCTCGGTCCGAAAGAAGCTCATCGAGGAACTGAGGGACGACGAGGAAAAGGCCGCGCTGTACTGGCAGTTTGCGGCGGCCAAGCGGTTGGCCGAGGGAGAGAGCCACTTCCTGCGCGTCAGCGGAAAGTTCCCGTTGGCTGGTAGAGGGGACATCAATACGTACGCCCTCTTCGCCGAGACGGCGACGCTGCTCAACGAACGACAGGGATTCTTCGGGCTGGTTCTGCCCACCGGGATCGCCACCGACGCCACTACAGCGCCCTTCTTCTCGTCCTTGGTGCGGTCGGGTCGGCTCGCTTCGTTTCTGGATTTCGAGAACGAGGCCTTCCTGCTCAGCCGGGCCGTTCACCACAGCGTTCGCTTCTGCCTCTTGGTCGCCACGGGGCCGGGAACGCGGGTGGACGCGGCCGAGTTCGCTTTCAGTACCCGCTACATGGAGGATCTTCCCGCGCGGCGCTTCGCGATGCCGCCCGAGGAGATCATGCTGGTCAACCCGAACACCGGGACCCTGCCGGTGTTCCGTTCCCGAAGGGACGCCGAGATCACACTGAGTGTCTACCGGAGGGTTCCGGTGCTCATCAGAGAGGGAGACCCCGAGGGGAACCCGTGGGGGCTTTCCTTTATGCGGATGTTCGACATGGCCAACGACTCCCATCTCTTCAAGTCAGCGGAAGAGTTGAAAGCGGAGGGGTGGGAATTGAAAGGAAACGTCTTCCTCCGCGAGGGTAAGCGCATGCTGCCGTTGCAGGAAGCGAAGATGCTGCACCACTACGATCACCGTCTGGGGACCTACGAGGGCCAGACCGAGCAGCAGGCCAACATGGGCACCCTCCCCCGGGTGACTCCTGAGCAGCACGACGACCCTTCCTACGTCGCGATGCCCAGATACTGGGTTCCCGAGTTCGATGTCCCGACCGGAAAGAAGGATTCCAAGGGGAACCCGACCTACTATCCGGGAGTCCAGTCCAGGCTGGCAGAGAAAGAGTGGGATCGCGGCTGGCTGCTGGGATGGAGGGATATCGCCAGGTCAACAGATGAGCGAACTATGATTGGGTCTTTCTTTCCGCGATATGCTTCAGGTCATACCAGTCCGATTCTTCTTCCAGCGTCATCTGGCCGAGGTGTATATTTGCAGGCTTGTTTTTCCTCCCTTGTTTTTGACTATGTCGTTCGCCAAAAGATGGCTGGCACTCATCTTACTTACGGCTATATTTATCAGCTTCCAGTTCCTCGGCCTGGGGTTTTTGCTGTGGGCTTGCGGGACTGGGTTGCTGGCCGGGTTCTTGAGTTGGTGTACACCGCATACGATTTGAGGCCGTTCGCGCAGGATTTGGAAGATGAAGGTGCGCCCTTCCGATGGGATGGGGAGCGTCGGGCGGTCATGCGAGCCGAGTTGGATGCGTTGTTCTTCCACCTGTACGGGATCAACCGTGATGACGTGGACTACATCATGGAGACGTTCCCGATCGTGAAGCGGAAGGACGAGGCCAAGTTCGGCGCCTACCGCACCAAGGACCTCATCCTGGAGATCTACGACCGGATGGCGGAGGCAGGTGTCTCGTCAGACACCCCGCCGATTGACGGCGAGAACTTCACGTCCACGCTCACCCCGCCGCCCGGCCACGGTCCTCGCCACGTCCCCACTTGAAATTGGAATCACTCGGCCCCGTTCGTTGATATTCAGCGGACGGGGCCGAACTCTGTACTTGCTGCTTTAGTGCAGGTCACCCTTGGCGACGTTCAGGAACGCCTGCCACTCGTTCCCATGGAAGAAGAGTGCGCCCAGGTCGCGATGTTTGGTGTCCCGGACTCCAGTGATCGGCCCCTCGGCGACCTCCACGCATGCGCCGCGCTCGGCGCTGTAGCTGGCGGTGTGCCACGGTTCCGTGGGGATATGGGCGGCCTCTACGCAGTCAGACGATGTCCCGCTGTAGCTGGATTTGAACCAGTGCGGGGTGCGCGGCTGCATCGCTTACTCCTTCTCCAGAGCCTTGGCTGTACGGTCAAGGAAGTCGATCGTCTGCGTTGGGCGCCAGGCGTCGGCTAGCAATCGCTCGAAGACCTCCGTGTGCCGGTCCAAAGCTGCCTGATCGTCCCAGAAGAGACTCGTGTTGTCGGTGATGGTCACGAGCACCGTCAACTCGTCCAGGGTGAGAAGCGTGAACTTGCCGATCTCCAGGGCGGCATGGGCGCCAGCCTCGAAGGGGAGTACCTGGAGGGTCACGTTCGGCTGTTCCGAGACCTGGATGAGATGCCGAATCTGCTCGGCCATCAGCTTAGGGCCTCCGACTGTCGTTCGGATCGCGGCTTCGCTGACGATTGCCCACAAGTGCGACCTGTTGGCCTGCCGTGCCTTCTGCCGGTTCATGCGAACCTCGACTCCGGCATTGACCACTTCCGGGGAAGCGCTCGGCATTGTGCCTTTGAACAGGGCGCGTACGTAGCCCTCAGTCTGCATGAGGCCGGGAACCAGGACAGGCTCGTAGGTTCGGATGCGCCGTGCCGCGCTCTCCAGGCCGATGTACGTCCCGTAGTCCTCCGCGATGCCGCTGGACTGCCACCAGCCGGACGACCTGGCTTCCTTACGCATGTGGAGGAAGCGCTGGATCACCTCGGGTTCGAGGCCGTAGTACTCCAGCAGACGTTCCAGGCTTCCTGGCCCTGGGATCACCCCTTCGACTCCGGGTGTCTCCCAACGAGACACCGTCGAGGCGTTCACCCTGATGGCTCTGGCCACCTCAGCAAGCTTCCGATCTCTACGCAATTTGCGCAGATCGTTCGCAAGCTGCCATTGCGCGACAGTTGGGCTCATTGTCATGCGGTCCATGTTGCCTCGGTGGGCCTGCAGGCACAAACGGGGTGAGGAAATCTGTAGATGCGGATTGCATATGCGGGTCTCATGGGATCTTGTTTGGCCTTGCCGTGCTGTCGCTCGCGCCCCGGGCATGAAAACGCCCTGGTGGGTGCCGTCAACACCCACCAGGGCCAGCCGACCCCCCATCCACCCATCGCTAAGTAGAAAGTGAGTTCGGCATGTTCATTGTGCCTCAGCCCAGGCCGCCCGCCCACACGGCGGCTCCCGCGTTCGAGGGGCGCCGGTGGCCCTGCCGCCTCTACCCGGGCGACCTGTCCCACACCTCCCGGTTCCGCGCCGACCTGCGCCGGGACCTGTCCGAGCTGGCCGGTCTGGTCATCGACACCGCCGATGACCTGGTGCTGTGCGCCAGCGAGCTCTACGCCAACGCCGTCGACCACTCCCGCTCCGGCGAGCCCGACGGGCACGTCATCCGCACGCTGACCATGCCCACCGCCGACCGGCTGCGGGTCGGGGTCATCGACGACGGGCACCGCACCAACAGCCCCCATCCGCCCATGCTCCCCGAGATCCCCCGTACCGCACCCCTGGACGGTGAGTGGGCCGAGCGCGGGCGCGGCCTGCTGCTCATCGACCACCTGGCCGCGGCCTGGGGCAGCCGGGCGGTGGTGGGTTTCCCGTTCTGCGAGGGACTCGGCACCTTCCTGTGGGCGGAGTTCGCCCACACCGACGCCACCGTGAAGGCGGTTTCGTGATCGCCGACGAGCGGGTGTCTCCCGGGGTGCGGGCGGTGCTGTCCGCTCCCCGGGGCCGCCGCTTCACCCACACACCCCAGCCCTCCCGGCGGGGGCCGCAGCCCAGCCGCGAACAGCGTCTCCTCGCCCAGATGCGCGGCAACCCCCGCGTTGAGCGCCGTATGCGCCAGGGGGAACTGCCGCCGTGGATGCTGGTCGCCGAGCAGCGCCGCCGCGAACGCGAACGCGCCGCCAGGCGGCGCCGCCTCCCGGTCCCGGCTCCGCGCCCGGCCCCCGACGACGGCCCGCCACCGCCTTCGGAACGCCCACCCCTGCCCCGGCGTCCCCGACCCCGGCCGCGCCGCCACCGCAGACCCCGCCGTCCCGCCTGGCCCCTGGTCGCCTACACCCTCGCTGCCGCAGCCGGAGCCCTCGCCCGCCACCTCACCACGGGCCTGTTCTGAGGCCCGCCTCCAGCACGGCCGCGCCGGCCACCAGGAGCCGGCGCGGCCTCTGCGGGTCTGCGTGGCGCGTCGACCCCATCGGACTGAAAGGCTGTGGTGCTTCCCGCGAACAAGGCCCGTCTCTTCCTCGTCGCCGCTGCGGGCCTCGACATCTTCGAGCCGGTCCACGAAGGGCTGGCGGGTATCAATGTCTTCAGCATCAACCCGGACGCGATGAGGGCGCCCCGGACACCCGACACCGGAGATTTCCTGGGATGACGCCCAGCCGCCCGATGACCCGGAAGGCAAGAGAGACGCGAAGAAGCAGTTGCCCGGCATCATGGCCGTCGCACAAGGAGACACTCCACCAGACCAGATTCTCCGCGATCGTGGATCTTAGCCTGGCCGCTGAGCGCAGCCGCTCCTTCCAGCGCATGATCCGCGCCGTGGCACTCCTGTTCGACGCCAGCGGTTGAGAGGGTCCTCGTCCCCGGGGCGGCTTCTGAGTGAGAAGGAAGAGTTGAACTCTCGGGCGTGGCGATGGAGGGGACCGAGAGCCTGCCCGAGGCAGCGACCTGGCACAACGCTGTGCCCTTGTGCAGGTGGGGCGGGACCAACAGGGCCTGCTGTGCAGGGTCCGGCACCGCCGTCGGTCGCCGTCGTCCGGGGCCGCTGCTTTCCGGGGCCACCTGACATTCCAACAGTCCGACCTGTCATTATTTGTGCTGAAAAGCTGGCATTTTCGGCAATCGCTCTATTGTTTTATTTTCAGTAGTGGGGGAAAGTCGCTGTTGGTCGATTATGGTTACTGGAGTTGGGATTCCTGTTGCGCTTGACATCCTCCCTTGTGTCCGTGTCCGCCTGTCTCATGCTCATCTCGGCTCCGGGGGTCGCCCTTGCCAACGAAGCCGACGAATCCGCGAACCTGGACGCGCGTTCGATGTCGGAGTACGACTTCTCCGCGGCCGGGGTCGGTCCGCGGCCGGCCTCCGGGAACTGCGGGGTCCGCGTCGACATGCCCCATCCCTCGCGTACGACCAACGACCAGATCCACACCCGGGTGGAGTCGTTCTGCCAGGGCAACACCATCGTGGACAACAAGATCACCGGAAAGTCCTACCGGTCCCGCTGGTACGGATGGCAGCACATGAGGACCAAGTCCAACGGGCCCCGTACGGCCTGGCGGGTCAGGGTGACCGTCGACGTGAACTGTGACCGGGGATCGCGCCACCGGTGGCGGACGGAAGGATACGGGAGCGGAGTGCTCAACGGGCAGCCGGTGAGCGCGAGTGCCTACGAGCAGAACGACTCAGAGATCACGTGCGGCGCGAACAACTGAGGCCGGCCCGGCGCGGCTCTCGGGGTGCTCGTGTCCCCGTGGGCGGCGCCGTCGTCCTCGGGGCGGTCCTGGCTTCGTTCACCGCCTGTTCGGCGCAGGGCGGACCGGGTGGCACGGAACCAGTCGACACGGAACCGACGGATACTGCCGCGGCCGGTGTGCCCTACATGGCACACCGGATGGTGCAGGCCCCCGGAGAGCCGCCCGAACTCTTCCTCGAAGGGGGAGCAGGCGCCGCCCTGCCGATGGTCGCCGTGGACTGGTCCGTTCTCGGCGGGCCCTTCGAGGAGCCCGGACACGAGGTCGACTGGTCCGGCGCCGAGCGGAGGACGACGGGTCCGGACGTCGCGCTGGAGTTCGGCACGGAGCAGATCCCCACGCGTGTGGTGGTCTACTCCTATGCCGAGGTCGGCGAGAGCGGGGTCCCCGACGAGGAGTCGGGGACGGAGACGATGTGTTCGTTCGAAGGGGACGGCGCCGACGTGTGCCGGTACCACGGCGACGGCTCCGAGAGCGCCCGTGTCGTGATCGACCCCCCGAGCTCCGCGGGCTACCTGGTCGTGCACGCGGCGTGGCCGACGGAGGAGACCGGTGCGGGCGCGGACGTCGTGTCCGCCTCGTGGCTGGTGCGCCCGGACATGTGAGAAGGAGGTCGGGATGCGTGTTGATGCGGCGTCATGGCTCACCCTGGTGAGCCGGAGCGGTTCCTTCGACGCCCGCGCGACGTTCGTGCGCGGTGGGGTCGAATCCGAGCACCGGCTGGGTGCGGACGATCCCCTGCACTGGGAGTACACGGTCTCAACTGCAGGCCGCGAGGCGCGGTGGTCGTGTGACGGTGGCGAACTCCGGCACGTCACCGAAGGGAGGACGTTTCGCAACCCGGTCCCGGGCGGGGCCGACCCGGACGAGCCCTGGTACTTCTGCTCGTGGCTCGCGGTCGTGGACACGTGGCTGGTGGAGATGGTGCGCCCGGTGGACCTCCTCGCCAGGGTCCTGGTCGACTCGGTGGAAGAGGAGGGCGGGGGTGAACACGGGTTCGTGCGCGTGGCGGCCAGGCCCATGGGCAACGAACCCTCTCCCTACAGCGGATTCTCGGTGCCCGACGGGCGGTCCTTGGGCCTGCGTCTCGACGTCGGCCTCGGATGCCTGACCGAGGTGGCGGTGACCTCCGCCGACGGCGCGCGGTCGGTGCACACCCTCGACCTGACCAGCCGGACACCCTGACCACCACACACGGGCGGGGCGGACCCGGGGGGCTCGACCCGGCTCACCCCCGCCCACGCCAGGGCGCGCCGGCCACCGGTGGGTCGGCGCGGCCGTGGGTCCTTTCGATTTGGCCTGCCGCCTGACGACGAGGACGTCAACGACTCGGCTCGGGTGTGGGCCCGGCTATGGGTCGTCCGTGACGGAACCTGGTGGCGGCGCTGATGTGTCGGGCCTCACACCAAGGCTCCCGGGTCGCCGTCGTCACGGACTGTGACCTGCGGCGACATGTGATCACAAAGTTCTGTTGACGCGAGTACTCACGGCTCCATCAAAAGTTTGCTGTTGACATCCATTTCATACACAACTTCACTGTTCATGTTGGCGTTTGCGGGCGTAGTGAGCCCGGTGGATGCCTGACAGCCGACAGCCGAGCCCGGAATGGGAGACCCTCGTGACAACCCCCTTGGACATCGCCACCACGGCGGCGACCGCAGTCGTCGGAACCATGGCCACGGCCGCGTGGACGCAGATCCGTGAGAAGTGCGCGACGCTGTTCCAGCGCTACCTCGACGGAGCGGACCAGACCGCGGCCCTCACCCGCCTGGACACCCACGAACAGAGCATGAACGTGTCCGATCAGCGGGGGCGTGAAGCGCTGCGAGGCGTCTGCACGGAGGCCATCGCCCAGGACCTGGCCGAGATCCTGCGCCGTTCCCCGGAAGCCGCCGACCAGCTGCGTGCCCTGGCGCAGGCGGCGCGGGCCGCCGCTCCTGAGCCAGCCGTCTCCGCCAACGATGTTCGGGTGAAGAACGTGCGCAACCAAGGGGGCGACGTCATCATCAGTGGCGGAGACGCGCACGTGGGGAGGGACCGGTGACCGAGTCGAACAACACCCCCCAGCACGACCAGGAATCCACCCCTGCCCCCACCCATCCGCGGTATGACGACGAGGCATTGAAGGTGTTCCTCCGGCAGGCCCCGACGGAACCGGCATCGGCCCCGCCTCTCGACCCCGGCGCCGAGCCCGCCCCGGAGCAGGGCGACGAGGAGACTCCGCCGGACACCGGCGGGGGAGAAGAGCCTGGAAACCGGGTGTCCGCCTCGGGAATCACCAGCAACGGAGACGGCGACGTGCTCGTCGCCGGTGGAAACGTCACCAAGATCGTCCGCCAGTACATCCGGGCCCTGGCCAAGCTGCCGTCACGGGCCATCGACGGCACCGAGATCGTCCCCGATCACCTGTTCGCTCCCATCGGTGACCTCCCCCGCGCCGACAGCGGGGTCTACGTCCTGGCCGGTACCCCCGGCACCGGACGCCGGGCGGCCGCCCTCCGGCTCCTCACCGCCCTGCCCGAACACGTCGAGCTGCGCGAGCTCCGCCCCGACTGGGAAGAACCGGATGTGGAGCGCATCCCGCTGGAGCCCCGCACCGGCTACCTGCTCGACCTCACCGGAACCCTGGAGACGGTGCCCGAGCAGCTCCGCGGCGACCTGGCCGGTTACGCGACCCGAGCCAGGGAAGACGGCAGCCTGCTCGTCATCCTCGGTGACGAGCATGCCTGGGGAACCCGGAAGGTGCCCTGGGGCCACCACCGCATCGCGGCCCGGGACCACCGGCGCCCCGACGCCGTCGAGGTCGCCCGGCTCCGGCTCCAGCACTCCCAGCACCCCGACCGGGCGGCATGGATCGACCAGGAGGACAGCTCCTTCCACGACCTGCTCGTCCCGGACGCGCCGCCCGAGCGCGGAGTCGATCTGGCCCGGATCGTGCTGGACGCCGAAGGGGCGTGGGACGAGACGGCCAAGGACCGCTTCCTGGGGTGGCGGACCCAGATCCGTGAGTGGTTCGCGGGTGACGTGCGCCAGGAGAACGGGAAGGCGGTCGAGAAGCGGACCCTGCGCATCGCGGCGGCCTTCCTGGACGGTGCTCCGGCACAGGTCGTCCTCAACTCGGCCGACCTGCTCGTTCCGCAGCAGACCCGTGAGCGTTTCGAGGAACTGGGCGGTGCTCTGGCCGGCCCCGACGACCAGACCCGCTGCGATGACGCCGGTGTGACCCTTCGCGACGGCCGTGTCTACGTCACGGACAGCCGCAAGGGGCTCGACCTCGCCCTCATCCACTACCTGTGGGCCAAGCGCGGGTCCCTCGCCACGAAGCTCACCGACTGGCTGGCCGACATCAGTGCCCCCGACGGCCACGCGGAGGCAAGCCTGGAACGGTTGTCCGACATCCTCACCGAGGTCGCCGTCGTTCAGGGAAAGGACGCGGTCCTCCCGCTCGTCCATGCCTGGTTGCAGCAAGGCAGTCAGCGCAGGACCGGATTCGCGGTCAAGGTCCTCGACCACCTCGCCGTCCACCCGGTCCTGGGCTCGCCCGTACGAGCGGAGTTGAGCAACTGGGCCAAGGGGACCACGACACCCGACCGGCAGAGGGCCGTGATCGAGGTCGGCAAGCGCGAGTTCGGGGAGACCTATCCCAAGCAGGCCCTCACCCGACTCCGGTACGTCCTGGAGAAGACCCAGGACCCCGGCCTCTGGAACGCTGCCGTCGCCGCGGCCGCGCAGCTCCTCGCCCGGGAGAGCAGCCGCCTGGTCGTGCTCAAGGTCCTGGTCGACTGGGTGGAGGACGGGCGGACCGCGGACGTCGCGGGCAGGCTCTTCCTGTCCCTGTTCGACGGGCGCGGCGAGGTGGGCGAAGAAGGCGCCACCGACCCGGCTCGGGGACTGCTCCACCTGGAGGGGGCGGAGGGCGACGCCGCCCAGGACCTGCTCCGCGACGCCTGGTGGGCCGTGTGGAAGAACGGGCGACTGCGGGAGGAGGCCAGTCTCGCCCTCAACCGGTGGCAGGAGGCCACTTCCGACGGAATCCTGCCCGTCGACGCCACCTACAAGGTGGTCATCGCCGTCTGCAACGCCCGCAGCCTCGACCCGGATCTGGACCGATTGGTGCAGGGCGATGACCCGGTCAGTGCCCGGCTGCGCCAGGACTTCTGGGCAAGGCCCGACGACGACCATCGGAACGGAGAGCCCGAGGGTGTTTCCGTATAGGAGGAAGCGCGCCCCGGAAGAACGGTCGGAACCCAAGGGTAGGTGCTTCGTGCGTGCGCCGAGCGCTGATCCCGGCCTGTACTTCGATGTGAGCCTCACCTACCAGTGGCGGATCACCGACGGTGATCGGCAGATCCTGCACCCCGACGAGGTGGCCCGCAGCCTCCTCGTCGGGGCCCTCGGCCCCGTGACGGCCGTCCACCCGGTGCTGCACGTCCAGGAGGCCGGTTGGGCCGCCAACAGGGCACTGTCCGCAGAGCTCGACGGCGACGGCCGCATCAGGGTCGCGGGGAGCGCGCACGTCGCTGTCTCGACGGAGACCGAGGCGCGGGCCCGCGCCCGCGCCTCGGCGCGCGAACGCGTCCGCCTGGAACAGGCCGAACACGTCGCACGCCTGGAGGTGCTCCGGGAGACGGTGCTCACCCAGGGGCTGGGTCTGCTCTGGTGGCTCGACCGGCACGAAGCCCCGGGTACGGGGACGGACCCCGAGGAGTGGACGCGGCGGTTGATCGACTCCTACCGGGAGCTGGCGGCGGTCGTGCGGGAGGACCGGACCACCGCCGAGCCGGACGGGCTGACGGTCCTGCGAACGCGCATGGAGGAAGCGCTCGCGGCAGTGAAGGATCCGGAGGTCGCCCAACGGTTCGCCTACCACCTGGAGGACTACCTCAAGCGCGTGACCGGTGGTTAGCGCAGGTCGTCGAGGAGGGCCCCGTCGCGTTCGCGGCGCCACTGCCGCCACCCGTTGATCTCGTGGCCGCAGATCGAGCGGGCGGCGCTCGACGGGGTCCTGAACGGCGGTGCGTCGCTGCCCTCGACACGCAGGCGGCCACCGGCGGTCACCGTCGCGGTGTGCTTCTCCCTCCGGCGGGGGCGGCTCCAGACCAGCCTTTCGCCGGGGGAGAGCCTCCCCGCTCGGACCATGTCGAACAGCGCACCGCGATCGTGCTCGCTGTCCGATACCACGGGGGTGTCCGCTCGCGCGACGTCCACTGTGTCCACGGTGGAAGGTTCCGCGGCGGGCGCGTTCAGCTCGAGGATGCGACGGAGTACGTCGTTGGGTGTGTCCACGAAAGGCTGCGCGCGCCTCTGGAGCTCGGCGTAGACCTCGTCGTCGATCCTGATCACGTGGGACATGCGTCTTTCCTGTTCGCGTCAGTGGTCAGCCCTGGTCGAATCCGGCGCGCAGCTCGTCCAACCGGACACCGTCTCGTTCCCGGCGCCACGCGGTCCAGGCGTTCTGGGAGATTCCGGAGACGATCCCCGTCGCCTCGGCGAGGGAGACCCGTTGGTCCGTGCCCTCCGGAGTCACGGCCCCGTCCGCATTGACTGTGACGTAGTGGGTATCGCCCTTCCTCGGCCGCTTCCAGAACAGCCGCTCTCCCGGCTTGAGCTCGCCCGAGTCGATGAGCCGTATGATCTCGGCCGCACCACGTCCGTTCAGGGAAGGAGGGCCGGTTCGAGGCGTCTGGTCATAGGTCACGGTCGTCGTCTCGATGATGGTCCGGACGATCTTCGTGGTGCCGGTGCGCTTGCTCATCTTCTCCTCCGCACGATCTCGGCTGAACTCTCTCTTCTTGGAATGTTACACGGAAAGGAGATGAGCTGGGAGTGGTCGTGCGAGATCGCCCGCAGCGATCTCGGCATCGGGTCGAGGGTTCCGGAACCTCTCGCGCTGAGCGCCGGCCGCCTCGTCCGGGGGAACGGATGCGCCAGGGGCGGGGATGTCGACTGCGTGGGTGCCCTGCGGGACTCCGATTCGCTGAACTTCGGAGGGCTGGTGCCGTGGCTGTGGAAGGGGATGGGCTGGGGAGGTCGACAGCAGCGTTGTGCACTTTGTGTAGTGGATATGGCGCGAGGGGTTAAAAACAGCGTGCCTTGCTGGAGGCTGGCGTGCATTCAGGGCGGAGAAGGAGACAGCAAAGCTGGCTTTGCTGTCTTCATATGCTACTGTACTCCATAGGAACACTCGAGGAAGTGCCCTATCGGCTGTTTCGAGTGGTCGCGGCTCTGCCCTTGCCGTGATTGCGAATCCACCGCCCACACCGCGCCACCCCTGCGGATTCGGCCCCAGCGGGGTGGCGCGGCGGACCCGTGATGACCACGGGACAGAAGGAGGCAGGCGCTTGTTGCACACCCCCGACCCCCATGGTGGCCCCGAGCGGAAGGGCGTGGCAAAGATGCCGATCGCGCTGGTGGTCGTCATCGTCATCGTCGTGATGTACTACGAGCCGACCGCGCTGCCCCTGGCGGTCGTGGCCCTCGTCAAGCCGACGCTGTCACTGGCCAAGGACGCCGTGGTCGCGGCCGTGCTCGACGCACTGAAGGAAACGGTTCAGGGGTACGTCACGGGTCTCGCGCGCACGGTGCGGGGCTGTCGTACCTGCGAAGGCTGAGGGCCGGGTGGGGCGCGCCGAGGGCGCGTCCCACCCGGGCCCACCGGCCGGACCGAGAACGGGAAGGGTATGGAGGAGATGGGACTGGGCCGCGTCACCGGCGTCCCCCTCGAAGAGGTCGCAGAGGTCAAACCGGGACCCTCGGGGGCCCTACTGAAGGAGTTGGGGGACCGGCAGGACGGGATTCCCGTCATCACGCCATCCGACTTCACGGGTGACAGGAGGATCGACGGACGGCACGTACGCCGGATCCCGGAGACGGACGCGCTCAAGAAGCGGGCGACCGCGTTCGAACTGCGCGCGGGCGACATCGTCATGGTCCGCCAAGGGGCATTGGGCCGGTTGGCGATCACGGGGTCGGAGCACACCGGGTGGATCTACGGGTCCTCGTGCGTCCGTATCCGGGCCGAGGCATCCAAGGTCCTTCCCGGCTATCTGGCGGTTTATCTGGCCCGCCCCGAAGTCCTGGAGCGGCTCCAGGGCCCGGCGCTGTCGGGGACGGTGCCGTCCTTCAACGCGGAGGCCGTCCGGCGGCTCGCCGTGGAGGTCCCCGTGATCGACAGGCAGCGGACCATCGTGGACACACTGGCGGAGATGGACGCCGTGATCGCGACCAGGCGAGCGGTCACCGAGCGGCTGGAATCGCTCAAACCGTCGGTCTTCGCCGCGCTGCTGGAAGAGGAGGGGACGCTGTGACGAGAGGTGGCGGTGTCGAGGAGGTCGCCGACCTCCTGTTCCAGGCTACGGAGAAGCTCGCGGGTAAGACCGGGCTACTGAGGGCCTGTCGTGCGGTGTCGGCCCTGGTGGTCCTCGAATGGTCGGGCCTGGACGCAGGCGGTCTGGGCCGGGCGTGGGAGGCCTGGCGAACGCAGGAGGGGCGGGACGTCCTGTTCCCGGAGGCCGACCCCTTCCACGGCTACGGTCAGGCGGGTCTGGCCGAAACGGTCACAAGGGTTCGCGCAGTCTTCGGCGACCTTCCGGTGGACCCCTGGGGGTTGGTCGTGATCGGCTTCGCCTACGACCGCTACCTGGGGCGGGTGGGGGAACGGTTGGGCAAAGCCGGAGGTGAGCACTTCACGCCCCGGTCGGTGAACGAGCTCATGGTGCGCCTCGCCGAACCGGAACCCGGCATGGTCGTCGGCGACCCCTACGCGGGGTCGGGCGGCACCCTGACGCGGGTCGTCGAGCACCTGAGCCGGCTGGGTGAGGCCCCCGGGGACATCCGGATGAGTGGTGTGGAGGTGGACCAAGGCGCCCTGTTCCTGGCCAGAGTCAACCTGTACCTGCACGGCGTCGACCCCGGGAGGGTCCAGGAGAACGACACTCTGGTGTCCTGGACCCCGACCGATCCCGACGGTCACTACTACGACCGGATCGTCACCAATCCTCCCTTCGCGATCTCCTACCGCGAGAAGGAGTACGCCGCGCCTTCCACGACGTACGGGACGGCGTCCGAGAATAGGGCGGACCTGATGGCGGTGCAGCAGGTACTGGCCTCTCTCGGCCCGGATGGGAGAGCCGTCGTGGCGATGTCGCACGGCCCGCTCTACCGTTCGGGAAAAGAGGAAGGGATCCGCAGGGCGCTGTTGGAGCATGGCAGGATCGAGGCGGTCATCGGTATCGGCCCCAACCTCTTCTACGGTTCCGCCGTCCCCGCCTGCCTGGTCGTCTTCAGTGGAACCCAGGGGCAGATCGTCCTACCGGGGGATCGGATCCTGTTCATCAACGCCGAGCACGAGGCGGTCAGCGGCCGGAACCAGAACAGGCTCGAACCGCGGCACATCGAGAAGATCACGCGAGTCTTCGCCAAACGGGACGAGATCCCGGGCTTCTCGCGGCTCGTGCCCGTCGAGGAAATCGTCGAGCGTGACTACAACCTCAACATCCGCGACTACATCGACGACGAGAACGGGAGGGTGAGGCCTCCTGACCTCCGGGCGGCTCTCACCGGCGGAGTCCCCAGACGCGAGGTCGAATCGGCCAAGGACGCGTTCGCGGCCTGGGGAATCGACGTGTTCGCGCTGTTCGCCCGAGGCGGTGACTCCGTCTGTGCCTTCCCTGAGGAAGGGCCTGAGTGCGTGGTCCGGACGATCCGCGGTATGTGCGAGAAATCCATCGGAGGACTCCATGAGGGCGCCCTGCGTGCTTGGGGAAAGATCGAGGACGAGGTCTCCAGCGGCGGCCCTCGATCCGATCGCGATCGGCTCCTGGATATCTTCCTGGAAGAAATGGTCGATTTCCGAGTGCTCGACGAATACGAGCTGCGCGGGGTGTTCGCGGGCTGGTGGGATGTGCACATTGAGGGCGTGAACACGAGCAAGCTGGAGCGTCGACTGGACTTTTTTCTCCGAGTCGAGGAAGTGGCACGCGCACGCCAGCGGAGACTCGTGGACACGTACCTCGGCTGGGGAGAGCGCTACGGGGTCTCGCTCGCCGAGCTCAAGGCGGACAGCGAGCGGGCCGAGCAGAAATTGAAGGAGAGGTTCGCCGGACTGGGGCTCCCGTTGGACCTGTGACGGATGATGCGTTGTGTTCACTGAGAGTATGGGTGCGTTTTTTGTGGCTGAGCATGAGTGATCGCGGGTGGAGGGAATTCTGCGTTTCTGTGTCGTCTGAGTAAACGTGCTATCGGGCCTTGTGTTCGTGGCCGATCCGGCTGACGCTGAGAGTGCGCGTGCATCTTCATCCGCGCATTCCGCCGCCCCCAGCCGGAGGAACCGCCGATGCCGGCCACTGGTCACGCCCCATCCCTGACGGCCGTCCGCGCCGCGGGTTCCGTCCTTCCCCGGGACATGCTGATGCGCATCTCCGAGGGAAGAGGTGGCGCGTCGGCCTCACCCTCCGACTACGGGGCGGTAGGGGCCAGGTCGGTCGCGGACGAGGCCGCGAGGCACTGGGACTACCTCCTCGGCGCGTGGAAGGCGCTACGGGTACGCCTGCCCTCGGAGAACGGGGGGAAGCCGCCGTCGGACTCGACCGGTGAGGCGGTCGCCAGGTGGCTGGTGCCGCTCTTCGCGGAACTGGGGTACGGGCGCCTGACCGCACTGCGCATCCCGGGTGTTACCATTCCTGACGAGCCGAGATCTACTCTCCCCATCACCCACCGGTGGCAACGCGCTCTGATCCACATCGTTCCTTGGGACACCGATCTGGGCAGGGGGCTCCCAGGCTCCCCTGCGGCACAGTCGCTCTTACAGGAAGCGCTCAACCGCTGTCCCGACCATCTATGGGGTATCACCACCAACGGGCGGCACCTGCGGCTGCTGCGCGACACCAGTTCCCTGTCCTCCGCTTCCTATGTCGAATTCGACATCGCGGCGATATTCGATGGTGAACTCTTCAACGATTTCGCCCTCCTTTTCGCGGTCCTCCACGCCTCCAGCTTCGAAGTCGGCACTGACCGCTCCCCTGGTTCCTGCCGACTCGAGCAGTGGCACATCGAGGCCGTCGACTCCGCGGTCCAGGCCCTCGACGTGCTGCGGGACAAAGTCGAACTGGCCGTCACGGCCCTGGGAACAGGATTCCTGCACCACCCGGCCAACGCCCGCCTAATCGCCGACACCTCATCCGGGGATCTACACAACGCCCTGCTGCGGCTGGTGTTCAAGATGGTGTTCGTGTTCGTCATCGAAGACCGCGGGCTGCTCCACGATCCCGCGGCCGGTGAACTGGCGCGCCGACGCTATGACGACTACTTCTCCACCACCCGGCTCCGCGCATCGGCGATGCGGGGGAGACAGGGCGTCCACAGTGACCTGTACCAGGCGCTGTCGATCGTGCTCGACGCCCTCGGTGCGGATCACGGTCGCCCCGAGCTGGGGCTCATCGGTCTGGGCGGGCTGTTCACCCGGGGAGAGGAGGACCGGCCGTTGGAAGGGCTGCAGCTCTCCAACGAGGCCCTCCTCACGGCCGTACGCCATCTGACAAGGGTGCGCGACGTCGACACCGGGCGCTGGAGGGCGGTCGACTTCAAGCACCTCGGCGCCCGTGAACTCGGGAGCGTCTACGAGGCGCTGCTGGAGGCCGTTCCCGAGTACGACCGAGACCGCCACACACTCCGCCTTGTACCCAGGGCTGGGAACGCGCGTAAGCGGACCGGCTCCTTCTACACGCCGTCCTCCCTCGTCGAACGGCTCCTGGACTCGGCTCTGGAACCGGTCCTGGACGACGCCGTCAAACAGGGCGAGACCGACGCGACCGAGTGGGGGCTGGCCGACCCTCACGAGACGGTCGCCGACAGGCTGCTGTCTGTCACCGTGTGCGATCCAGCCTGTGGGTCCGGCCATTTCCTGGTGGCAGCGGCGCAGCGCATCGCCAAGCGGGTCGCCTCCGTCCGTGAACGCGACCCCGAACCAACTGAGGAGGCCGTCAGGGAGGCGATGCACGAGGTCGTGGCTCGTTGCATTTACGGAGTCGACCTCAACCCCATGGCGGTGGCCCTGGCGAAGCTGTCGCTGTGGATGGAGGGCATGGCCCCCGGAAGGCCGTTGGATCTCCTGGATCCCCACATCAAGCACGGGAACGCACTTGTCGGCGCGGCCCCGGCGCAGCTCGAACTCGGAATCCCGGACACGGCCTTTTCCCCGATCGAAGGGGACGACCGGGCCGTCGCGGCAGCCATGGCCAGGCGCAATGCCAACGAGCTCGCTGGGCAGGGGGAACTGCTCGACGTCGAGGGCGGCACTGCAAGTCTGGCCAACACCGAGTTCGCGATGGAGCTCAACGAGATCCTCGCGATCCGCGCGGGGGAGCTGCGCGACGTGCGCCGGCAGGAAGACGTCTACCTCCATTGGCGCTCTTCAGAGCGTCGTCGGCGGGCCGTCCACGCGGCCGACGCCTGGTGCGCGGCGTTCATGTGGGAGAAGACTGCGACAGCGCCGCTGCCCATCACACACGGGGTGTACACCGCCCTGCGAGGCGTGCGGAGCACAGCGGTTCCGGAAGACACCCATGCGGAGATCGTCCGGTTACGCGACCGCCACTGCTTCTTCCACTGGCACCTGGAGTTCCCCGACGTGTTCAGGGTCCCCAGGGACGGTACGGGCGTGGACCGGGCAACAGGATGGGATGGCGGGTTCGACTGTGTCGTGACCAATCCGCCGTGGGACAAGCTGGATTTCGAGGACAAGAAGTACTTCAGCTTGGCCGATTCGTCCGTGGGGCGCCTTGCGGGTATGGCGCGGCGCGAGCGCATCATGCAGTGGATCGAGGAGAACCCGGAGGAAGGGGAGAGGTACCGGCGGGCGCGGCGCATGGTGAAGTCCGGATTTCACTTCGCCGCCAGGTCGGGTTCCTATCCTCTGTGCGCCCAGGGACTATCACTCAAAGGAGTCACCTCACTGCAGCTCGACCAGTTGTTCGTGGAGCGGTGCACGGCCATCACCCACCGGCGGGGACGGCTGGGCGTGATCGTCCCCAGTGCCATCGCCACGGGGGCGGGCGCGCAGAGGCTTTTCCGGAGCCTGACCGAGCGGGGAGCGGTCGCGTCGCTATACGACTTCGAGAACCTCAAGCGGCTCTTCCGCGGAGTCCACTCCAGCTACAAGTTCTGCCTCCTCTCACTCGCTGGGGAAGAGAGGCGTGAGGCAGCCGCGGACTTCGCCTTCTATCTGCACGACTCGACTGACCTCGGCGACCGGGACCGCACGTTCCGGCTGGAGGCTGAGGAGATCGGGCTGATCAACCCCAACACCGGTACGCTACCGATGTTCCGCACTCGTAAGGACGCGGATCTGACGCTCGGGATCCATCGGCGGATGCCGGTTTTCGTGAACGAGTCCCAGCCTCGTGGGAACCCTTGGGCCGTCCGGTTCGTGCCCACGCTGTTCCACATGACTGACGACTCCGCTCTCTTCCGTACACGGGAGGAGCTTGAGGAAGCGGGTTGGCGGCTCAAGGGGAACATCTTCGTTCTTGGTGAGCAGAGAATGCTTCCCCTGTGGGAGGGAAAGACGGCGCACCACTTCGATCACCGTTGGAACAGCTTCACTGGCACGGGCTCGGGCGATATCCGGCACTTGGTAGGCGAGGAGAAGTCGGATCCTCATGCGCTGGCGATGCCGCGGTACTGGGTTCCTGAGCACGACGTGGCCGTCGGCGGCGTCACACGGCGCGGAAGGCCCGCCGTGGCCAAGGGGGTCGGGAGCCGGCTGGAGTCGATCGGGTGGAACCGGGGGTGGATGTACGGATGGCGCGACGTGTGCCGGGCCACCGACGAGCGCACCGCCATCCCTATGCTCGTGCCGCGTGCGGCGGTCGGCCACACCTTCCCGCTCATGTTGCCGGACCTGCCTGCCGCTCTCGTCGCAGCACTGTACGCGGTGCAGAGTTCGCTCGTCTTCGACTACGCTGCTCGCCAGAAGGTCAGCGGTGCCCACATGCCGCTGATGACATGGAAGCAGCTGCCTGTCCCCTCTCCGGAGGAATTGGAGCCTCACCTTTCGTTCGTGGTACCCCGCGTGCTCGAACTCGTCTACACCGCCCACGACATGGCCCCGTTCGCGCGGGACCTCGGTTACGAAGGTCCTCCATTTGTTTGGGGCGACGAGCGCCGAGCGAACTTGCGCGGCGAGTTGGACGCCTTCTGCTTCCACCTCTATGGATTGGGGCGGGAGGACGTGGAAAACGTTCTGGAAAGCTTCCAGACGGAGCACGGAGGGCTGAAGCACAACGAGATCGCCCGTCACGGCACCTACCGCACTAGGAACCTGGTCCTCAGTGCCTTCGAGGGTGGTGCTCACTTGCGTTGACGGAGCACGGCCGGATCAATCAGGCCCGGCACTGAACCTCTGATACCGACACTGCCAGGCCTGTGAGCGCTTGCGATCCGAATCACCGGGCACGCGGCAGTTTCCGCGCACACTGAGGAGGCCGCCGTCGTGGTCGATGACCGACCTGCCTGGCGTTCCGCTTTCCACCTGACCGGTCGACCGTCGGCCGTGTTTTCCGGCCAGGGTTAAGGACCACAGTTGGTCACACCCTCCGGGTTCCGGCTCACAGAGCCCCGTGACGTCCCTGCCGACCAGGCCCCGGACGAACTGCTCCTCGATGATTTCAGCGAGGGCCTCTTCGCCATCCTCTGTCGGGCCGAGTCGCTCGTCGGGGTCGTGATTGGAGAGCATCAAACTGATGGCGGGCGAAGGATCAGTCACGCGGCCGCCGCCTCGGCGCTGATCCATCACCTCGCCGTGGGCTCGCTCCAACCCTCACCCGGACTCACAGCCGCTCGGGGCGCCCGGCTGGGGCCTGGTCTGGTGGTTGCCCTTGCGGGAATCCGTAAAATTGGGGCAAATTATGCTGACATGAGTACTGGAGGGGGTTCATAATTCAAAGCAGGGAGATCAATTTTCGGAGGTGACGTACTGGTGTCGTATTTTTCTGGGGGGCATTAAGTGGGAATTATTGAAACATTTACGAATGGCATTATCGTGGAATTTCCAGTGGACTGCGTGGTCCTGTAGAAGAGCATGATCTCTCCTACACGGCCAAGCTGGGTCTGCGGTGGGGCGCTCCTGCGATGATTGCTCCTGTTTCGTGACCTGTTTGTTCCTCTCATGCAGGCAACTGTGTCCAGATCCTCCGCGTCACACCTGTGACACCTGTGGCTTCTGGGTGCGGACGGCGACAACGAGAAACGGTGCGGATGGACAGCGAACCCCGGGAGATCAGGGCTGAACTCCAGGAACGCCTGGAGGCGTGGCGTGAGGAGCTCCTCGACCTCAGCAGGCGCAACAGACTGCTGAACTTCCGGCATACCAAGGCCTCGACCCTGGAGGTCCGCGAACCCGGCTATGCGAACCTGCTCGGCAGGCTGGCCCGTGGCATCGACTTCGCTCCTCTCCCCGCGCAGAAAAGCGAGGAGGAGGCCGAGGAGGACGGGACTCCTGTTCCGACACCGGCTCCCCGTGGGCCGCGCGCCGGCATCCTCACCCAACGCCCCTTCCAGGAACAGCTCGACAAGGCGCTGACCCGGCTGCGCAAGCAGAGCCGCACCACTGAGACCGAGACCGGTATCTGGATTCTCTACCTCGGTGTGGGCTTCCTGCGTTGGAAGGGCCAGAGCGAACAGGACCACTCCGAGGCTCCGCTCCTTCTGGTCCCGGTCGAGTTGAACCTCACGGACCGGGGACGGTACCGGCTGGCCGCCTCCAACGCCGCCGAGACGCTGCTCAACCCCGCGCTCGGCATCAAACTCCAGGAGTTCGGGATCGACTGGAGCGCTGTGGAGAAGGTGCCGCTGGACGAACCGGAGCAGCTCATCACGGCTGTACGCAAGTGTGTCAGCGAACAGCGTTCCTGGTCGGTCGAGGAGAAGGTGGTCCTGGCCCCCTTCACCTTTCACAAGGAGACGATGTACCGGGATCTGAAGGACAACGAGGATGCCGTCCTGGACCACCCGATCGTCCAGGCCGTCGCCGCGTCCCCAGGCAACCACATCGCCGACTCGACCCTGGAGTACGAGCTCCAGCCCCTGGACCGGCTCGACCACCAGCAGGAACCGGAGACCGCTCCGCTCGTCCTCGACGCCGATGCCTATCAGCGGCGTGCCGTCGCCGCGGCGCTCGACGGCCGTAGTTTCGTCCTTGACGGTCCGCCGGGCACCGGCAAGAGCCAGACCATCGCCAACCTCGTCGCCGCTCTCATCGGAGCGGGTCGCACCGTCCTGTTCGTCAGTGAGAAGGCCGCCGCCCTGGAGGTGGTCCACTCACGCCTGGTCGACATCGGTATCGATATCGCGGCCCTCGCCCTCCATGACGGGAAGACCAAGGGAGGGGCCGTGGCCAAGTCCCTCCATGCCGCCCTCCACGCCGATGTGCACCCCCTCCCGGCGAACCTGGTGGATGAACGGGACAAGGCACGTGCCCTGCGCGCACGACTCACCGACCACGCGGAGGCCGTCAACGAGACCGACCCACGGATCGGGCTGTCACTCAACCAGGCCATGGGGCGGATCGCCGTGCTCTCCCGATCCCTGCCCGCCGACACCGAACTGGGCATGGTCGACCCTGACCCCGGTCTCTTCGAGCGGCAGAGCCGGGAGTGGATCCTCGACACGGCCCACTCGATGACACACGTGTGGGACCTGTTCACCGTGCCCGAGAATTCCCGCTGGTACGGGATCCAACAGGCGCAGGACGCACACGAGGCGCTGGTCAGGGCGCTCGCCACACTCAACGAACTCGCCGGGCACCACAACACCCTGCGTCGGATCACCGGTGGTCGACAGCCCGACTCCCCGAAGGCCGCCCGCCGCTGGGTCCCACTTCTGAAAGTCCTGGCCGAACGTGACGACGTTCCCGAGCGCTGGGTCGTCTGCTCGGACTTCGACACGGAGGTCGTGCCCCAGGCGGCAGACGCCGTGGACCGCCTCACCGGGCTGGCCTGGCTGCGTGAGCGCACCGAATTCGACTGGCGTTCGGTCAAGGACCTGCCCACCCTGGCCGAACTGGACGCCGACACCGCGCCGGTCCAGGGCCGGAGTGTGGCCTCCCTCGAGCTGCTCACCGGAGAGCAGGCCGACAACGCGATTCAGCGGTGTACTGACTGGATCCGGCGCCTGGCCGGTCCCTCCCAGATACTGGACGAGGCCGTGCGGCGCACAGGGCTCCCCGTGCCGACGGACCGGGCCGGGGTTCTTCGGATCATCTCCGTTCTGGCGGAGGTCTCCTCGGGACCCCACCCACTCCCACACTGGTTGACCGAGGTCTCACCTGAGTATGTGCGCTCCCTGCTCACCTCCTTCGCCCAACATCGGGACCGGCTGACGGAGAGTCGCTCCCGCGCCCAGGACCTGTTCCACAGCGGTGTCCTCGAACGGCACGACATCGGCGCCCTGGTCGACCGGCTACGGCTCTGGCAGCAGGCGGGAGAGCTGATCACCGAGCGCCGCGGGGTTCCCGCCCGCTGGCTCGCCTTCGGTGATTTCGGCCCTTTGGTCCGCGAACCGGTGCTCGCCGCCCGGGACCGCTGGAAGTCCCATCGATTCGCTGTGGAGGATCTGGGGCAGCTCACTGACGTGCCTTGGAACGAACTGCCCGACTTCGACACCGACGACCCCACTGCGGAGGTGGTCGGGTTGGACACGGAGTCCACCGCGGAACGGGCTCGCACCGATGCCCGCTTCTTCGGTGGTTGGGCCACGCGGTTGGCCGAGGTGAGTGCGGTGGCGGACGCGATCGCCCAGGCGCTCGCCTGCCCTCGACCCGACCACCCCCGGCGCACACAGGCCTTCCTCGAAGCCGCTGTCGGCCTGGGCACGGACGCCCTGCCCCTGCCCGCCTGGCTGGGAGAAGAGGAGGCCGAGGCGGCTCGGATGGCTCTGGACGATGCCGAACAGGCGGTTGCCGGACTCCGCGAAGCCCGTGCGGTCGCCTCCGAGCTGTTCAGCCCTGGGGCCGTCGAGGAGGAGGGACTGGAAGAGCTCAACGAGCGTCTGTCCGGCTACGGCCGTTTCGACCGCATGCTCGGCTCCGCCTTCCGAGAGGACAAGCGCCGGGCCGCGACCATGACACTCGATGGCTCCTGGGACAAGCGTGTGCCAGAACGCCTCACCGACGTGATCCGCTGGCAGCACGCGCATCGCCACCTGGCTCAGAACTCCGCTGCCTACCAGGCCCGGCTCGGCCACCACTGGCGAGGGGAGGAAACAGACTTCACCGCGGTACGCGCCTGCCTGCGCATCGCCGTCCAGCTCCGTCAACTGCTCCCTGTGGACGGACTCAGCGGGCTGCGGCGCTTCCTCTACCAGGGCCAGCCCTTGGACCCGACGACCGTCGCCGGGGCACGTGCCGCGCTGGACGAGCTGGCCCCCTGGGAGGAGGCGGCCCGACAGCTGCTTCCCTCGACCGCGTCGTTGTTCGAGCTGTCCCTGGGACAGGCCGCCGCCTGGCTGGTAGCGGGGGCGGACAGACTGACCGCTGACGCGGCCCTGGCCGACACACTGACTCCCGTCGTCGGCCCTGTGTCAACAGGCACCGCGCGTGCCATCCGGGACTGCGTACTGCGCGCCCGGCACGCGGACCGGGACCTGCGCCGCCACGAGGTGGCAGATCAGAGTGTTCTCGCGACCTACCGCGAACTCCTGGACGCACGGACGCGGCAGGAACTGGTCGATGACCTGGACTGGGCCGAACGGGTCTCCCAGGAGCTGCGTGCCGCGGTCGAACCCGTCCTCGGGCCGGACCGCCTGGACATCGCCGGTATCGAGTCCCTGCGAGCCCAGACCCACACCGCGAACACCGACGAGGGGATGGTCGGCGGGGCCCTCGGTCGCGCCTGCCACCAGGACCGCGCCCTGGCCGCGTCACTCAGTCACAGCGGTGGCTGGGATGACGGGCTGAACGACCGGATCAGTGACGCCCAACGCTGGTACGAGGACCATCAGGGCCTTTGGGGGCAGGCCGACGTACTGGGCCAGGCATTCGGTCGGTACTGGCGAGGGGAGGAGACCGACACCGCCCTGGTCACGGCAGCTCTGGACCGGGCAGACCTGTGCCGCGCGGAGCTGCAAGAGGAGGAACGCGCCGAACTCGCCCGCTTCCTGGAACACGGCGACCTCACCGACCTTGCTGAGGACCTCGACCAGGCACGCCAGACCTGGTCGGCCTGGCCCCGGACACTCGCCTCGCTGCCTGGCGGGTCCGCTCAGGCGCACACCCTCGCACCCGGGAGCGCATTGTCCTGGCTGAAGCAGGTCCGCGTCCGGATGGAGCACCTCCGAGACCTGCTGCGCCGGTTCCGCGATGCCACGGGGCGGGACGTCAAGGCTGTCGAAGCGGACCGGGAGATCACACTGGCTCGCCGCCGGGACGCGGCCGAGACCGAGCTGGAACTCCACGAGCATGCCGACCGGGAGGTCCTGGGCTCCCTCTACCGGGTCGACGAGAAACTGGATGAGGCACTCCAGGACGCCCTCTCCTGGACGCGGCGCGCCCGACGCCTGGTCGGCGATGCCGTGGGGGCCTCCGCGCAGCAGTGGCCCGAAGGGGCGGTCCCCTCGCTACGCGTCAAGGGTGCACCGGACGACCTCGCCCATGCGGTGGACGAGTGGGAACGGGAGGCCGGTGCCTTCGCCTCCCTCTTCGACGACCTGGTTCGGCCGACCATCACGGGGCGGCTCTCCGGTGAGTTGGCCGCGGCCGAACAGTTCCTGTTCGCGCTGCGCGAGGACGTCTCGTCCTTGGAGCGCTGGAGCACGGCCCTGGCCGGTCTGGAGGCCATGCGGTCCCACGGGCTGGGCCCGCTCCTGGAGCGCTACGCCGGTTCGGGTAGAGGGCCCGAGCGGTGGCCGGACACGGTGGAACGCGCCGTCCTGAGGGCCTGGACCGATCGTCGCCTGCGCGAGGACGAACGTGTGCGCAGGGAACCCGGACCAGTCCGTGACAACGAGGTGCAGGAGTTCCGCAAGAGGGATCGCCGACTCCACACCTGGGCCAGGCAGGAGGTGCTTCACCAGTGGTCTGACCACCGGCCTCCGATGGCCTCCTACTCCCCGGGGCTGGGAGTGATCCGTCGGGAGGCGGAGAAGAAACGGCGCCACATGCCGGTGCGCAAGCTCATGGAGGAAGTGACGTGGGAGGCGCAACTGCTCACTCCCTGCCTCATGATGAGCCCGCTCACTGTGAGCATGTTCCTGCCCTCGGATATGCGGTTCGACGTGGTCGTTTTCGACGAAGCGTCCCAGGTGAAGCCGGCAGACGCGATCAACTGTGTCTACCGGGGCCGATCACTGATCGTGGCCGGTGACCAGAAGCAGTTGCCTCCCACCGGCTTCTTTGATCGGGCGACCACCGACGACGAGTGGGACGAGGAACAACAGGAGACCTACGAGTCACTGCTGGACATGTGCAAGGCCAGTGGTCGGATGCGGGACATTCCGTTGCGCTGGCACTACCGCAGCCGCCACGAAGACCTGATCGCCTTCAGCAACCGCAAGTTCTACAGCAGCGAGCTCATCACCTTCCCCGGGGCCCATCTGCGGAACGAGGACACCGGGGTCGCCTTCGTCAGGGTCGAGGGCGGCCTCTACGACCGCGGCGGCGCCCGCAACAACCGGATCGAGGCGTGCAAGGTCGCCGAACGGGTCGTCCACCACTTCAGGACACGCCCCGACCGGACCCTCGGAGTCGTCGCCCTGTCCAGGGAACAGGCCAACGCCATCGAGGACGCGGTCGACAAGGTGCTGGAACGGTTCCCCGAGCTCCGCCCCAAGGTGGAGGGGGACCGTCTCGGAGGATTCTTCGTCAAGAACCTGGAGACGGTCCAGGGCGACGAGCGCGACGTCATCATCCTCTCTGTGGGCTACGGGCCCACGGCCGACGGACGCATCCACAAGAACTTCGGGCCGATCAACCGCGGTGACGGTCACCGTCGGCTCAACGTCGCCATCACCCGGGCCAAGCGCCGAGTCGAGGTGGTCAGCTCCTTCTCCGCGGACGACCTGCGTGTGGGTCCGGACGACGCCGAGGGCCTGCGCCGACTGTGTGAGTACCTCCGTTACGCCGAACACGGCCCGGCGGCCCTGGAGGCCCAGCCCGTCGGGGGTCAGCCGGAAGCGGAGACGGAGAGCCCGTTCGAGGACTCCGTACTCGCTGTGCTCCAGGACTGGGGGTACGAGGTCCAGCCCCAGGTCGGTGTGGCCGGCTACCGCGTCGACCTCGGGGTCATCGACCCGGACCTGCCCGGGCGGTACGTCATCGGTGTCGAGTGCGATGGGGCCATGTACCACTCCTCCAAGGTCGCCCGAGACCGGGATCGCCTGCGGGATGGGGTTCTCGAGGGTTTGGGGTGGCGGCTGCACCGGATCTGGGGCACCGACTGGTACCGGGACCGCGCCCGCGCACAGGAGCGGTTGCGCGAGGCGGTGGAGGGTGCCGTGCGCGACGCCCGGGCCGCAGGAGGCCGCCGGTCTTCCTCCGCTGAGGTGCCGGTTAGCGAGGACGAGCCCGCGGAGGAGCGAACACCCGATCTGGTGAGGGTCCCCGACGAGAAAGAACGAGCCAGGGCCGCTGAGCAGGCTGGCCGGCAACGCCCTGACTGGCTGGTCGACTACGTGACCCACGACTACCGGCCCCACGAAGAGGGGTACTGGTACGAGCCCAGGAGCGCGGAAGCCCGTCCCTACATCGCGGGACTGTTCTTGCTGATCGTTGAGAACGAGAGCCCGGTCGAGCTCGGCTGGCTGTACCGCAAGACGCTCGACGCCCTGGGGGGCGAGCGCCTCGGCTCCACGGTCAGAGCCAACTTCGACGTCACCCTGAAGCACCTGCTGCGTGAAGGCAGGCTCGTGCGTGACGACAGCACGATCTGGTGGCCCGGTGGCGGGGTCGCGGTTCGCAGGCCCTTCGGCTCGGCCATCCGCAAGATCAGTGAGGTTCCCTCCGCCGAACGGCAGGAGGCGCTGCGCCTGATCGTCCGTGACTCCGCGCGCATCGCCCGCAAGGACCTGCTGCGTTCGATGCGCGAGACCTTCGAGTGGGGGCGCAGCGGCAAGGACATCAGCCAGGCCTTCGACCACGATCTGGAGGTGCTGTTGGGCAAGGGCGTGCTGGTCGAGGAGGAGGGTGTGGTCCGTCCAGCGGACACGGAAGAATGAAAACTACGTCAACCGGCATGCATCGGGTAAATGTGGCTTCGCGGCTATGTGTGCTGTGACCGTGTGTAGTACGGTATTGAGTCCCCGCTGTCCGAAACCCCCGAGCCCATGCGGAATGTTCGGCTCCCGTGCGGTCCCCCCGCACAGGGCCTTCACACGGCGTGCTCGATTCGGTCCCTCTTCCCTGCTCCACCTGGTCCGAACCTGGAGGTCGGGTGCGTTTCTCCTTCTTTGAGAAGGCAGCTTCGAAACGGAATACCCCCACTTCGGTGCGTGAGGGCACGCACGGGCTTGTGTGGTACCCGGTGGGAGCCGCGATGAATGTGCGGGGAACCACAGTCCAAGGAGGGCTGCTCTACCTCAAGGACTCCGATTCCTCGGTTGAGGGCTCCACCGGGATGATCGAATCCGAGCTCCCTGTGGGGTCTTCGCGGCGCCCCGCCTTCAACTCGGGATCGCCGCCCAACCGTCCCGTTCCCTATCGGGAGCTCCACGAGGACGCCCGGGCCCACTACCTCCAGTGGCTCGTCGACGGCCGGGACGCCCGGGGCGTCGAGTCCGGCTTCGTGCTCAACTACTTCTGTGGACTTGAACGACGGGCCTTTCACCTGATGCAGCGTGGGGAGGGCACCGAGGAGCTTGTCTCCATCGCCTCCGAGATCCGTAGGCTCTCCGCGAGGTACGCCATCCATGGGGTCCTCGTGCGCCGCTCGGAGGAGCTTCTTCGGGTGCTCGAAGTGGTCCCTGCGGGGGCGCGTGAATCGTGGAGGTTCACCGGTGCTCCGCTGCCCGGGCAGCGGACGTACGACGCCCTCCACCGCGCCAGTGCCCACGTCCACTACGGAGCGCCGGAGGCCTCGCCAGCCCTTTCCCAGGTTGCCGTGGCTCCTTCGGTCCCTGAGACCGACGGGCCTTCCGTGACCAGTCCTGGGACAGCTGCTGAAGTGCGGACCGAGGAGAAGCCGACGGCCGGGGACGGTTTCATCGACCGTGAGCTCCTAGCCACGATCCAGCAGGACAACGCCGCCTCGGACAGGCTGCTGGACACCCTCTTCGAGGAGGACGAGGAGTCCGGAGAGCCGGACCCACTCGAATCGGTCACCATTCCGCCGACCGCCCCACAGGAGGGGGAGGAGCGGGATCCGCTGTCGGGCCCCCTCCGTCTTCTGCTGGCGGGTCTCGCGGACAAGGGCGAGTGCAGTCGCAGCGAAGCCGCTGACCGTGCCCGGGAGCTGGGACTGATGCTCAATGCCGCCCTGACGGAGATCAACGAGTTCGCCGAGGAGCGGTGCGACGCGGAGGTGGTCTACGAGGACGAGGAGCTCGTCGTCGTGGACGCCCAGGTCTTCGAGGACCTCGAACTGCCAGAACTGGAAGCGCAGGCACCTATGACGAGCCCCCCGCTTCCGCCATCCGCTCCTACGGGTGAGCCCGCAACGGCTACCGATTCCGAGCTCCCCCCCACTCCAGAACCCGCTCCGGGGGCCGATACCGCGCCCGTCGGTCCGCCGCGCTGGATCAGCAGCATTGAGACCGTTCGAGTGCAGGGGCGGTCCATCAGCGACGGGATGTTCTACTACGGAGTCCCTGTTGACCGGAAGGCACGCCTTGAGGTGGTAGATGCTACCCTCCCTGCGGATACCGGGTCTGGGGGGAGGCCCACGCGGGACGAAGTCGCTGCCTACGCCGATCTCTCACCCGGGGCCAGAGGGGAGTTCCTCGACTGGCTCAAGGCCGGTCGGCCCGTTTCATCGGCCCGAGAGAGTTTCCTCGTCCTTCTGCTCCATGGCTTGGAACACCGGGCCCTAGTCGACCTCAAACCCCACAGGCAGAGCCGGGACAACCTGACGGAGCTTCTCTCCTACCTGCACTTCCTGATCTCCGACTACTCCTCTCATGAAGGGTTCGTTAGGTCCGCTGGTTCCTTCGCGGCCGTCCTGGAACGACTGGCCATGGATGAGAGGGACATCTTCTCCTCGCAGAATACCGGACCCAGTTCGAAGATGACTCAGCAGGTGCTGCAGTTCAAGCTCGGCATGTACGCCTGCACGGGGCGTCCTCTGCCTCTGGAACTGGTCGTGTTCTGGGTTCGGATGCACCCTTTCACAGCCAAGAATCCGGAAGTCCAGCGGACGAGAGAATTCCACCGGGCCTTCAGGAAGCGCTTTGTTCAAACTCTCCCCAACGGGCTGCGTCTGTCGAAGGAACTTCCGGATCTCCAGTGGTCCTACCGGCCAGCACATCCTTCTTTGGGAGTCTTCCCCGTACCTACGGGCAAGGCGAAGATGGTATGGGATCACTTCCCCACCCTGCAAACCCTCGGAATGATCTCGAGCAAGGCGCTCGATGACTGCGCCAAGCCGGGAGCCGCCCTGCCCGCTCCCAACCAGAAGAAGGCCAAGGAAGCGGACCGGACGATAGCGCCGGTGAAACAGACCAGGCCCCTGCCCGCACCGGAACAGCAGCCCGAACCGCCCGCTGTACCGTCCGTACCGCGGAAGGCGAACTCCGTAACCCGGCGCTGGTCCACCTGGAAGTCACCGGGAACCGAAGTCAGCATCGGGGGAATGCACATTCCCGACGGAATGCTATACACCGGATACGGGCCCGGGAAGGACATGGGCGCTCCCGACCTGCAGAGCGCGTCCTCACTCGACATCAACTGCGCTGTCCAGCGTCCAGACGTCGAAACGATCGGCGCGGTCTCCGACACAGTCCGCTCATACGCGGCCCTCTCTTCGCAACAGCGTTGGCACTACCTCCGGTGGTTGCAGAACCGTCACCGGTGCCAGGGGATCCCTCCGGTCTTCGTACGCCTCTACCTGCAAGGGTTGGAGCGGCGACTCGTCGACCTGGTCGGAAAGCATAATCCACGCATTCAGACCTCCAACCCGGTGCTGGCCGAGCTCAAACGCCTCCGATCCGGATTCGCGCATCACCGCGGGACCGTCTCCTACGTCGATGGTCTGCTCGAACTGGCCCGGGTCGTGCAGGACCAGGCTCCCCAGGACCCTCCGCGCTTCGATTCCGGTGCGCTAGGAACGCCGTTCTCCCTACTGCACGGGGTCGGGGCGGCGGCCGCGGAGGGAAGGCCCCTCCGCGCGGACTGGGCAGTGGAGTGGGTCGCTCTCCATGTACGCCCCGAAAACCTCGAGCACTTCCGAGCCGGTGCCAAGCGCGCTCTGGCCGGCGTCTCAGTGGCATGGCGAATCGGCCGCGAAGTGCCGCGAGGGCTGCCCGATCTCGTCTTCACCTACCGGCCCCGGTGTCCGGATCTGGGTGAGCAGGACGTGGTCCTGGAAGGGGTGCCAGACCTGACGGGGGTCGAACCGCCACAGAAGCTCGTGGATCGCATCCTTCCGACGCAGCCTTCACCTGTTTCGAACCCGCCGGTCCAGACCGACACGCCCATCAAGCAGGCGTCCCTTGTACCCGAAGAGCCCTGTGCCCCTACTGCCGCCGCAAAGGAAGGTCGGGGGTGGCAGGAGACGCGCCTGTTGATGTCGGCCTGGGCGGGGTTAGCGGTAGAGATGTCCCGTCACAGTGGAGAGTTGACCGTTCACCACCGCGTCGCCGTCATGCGGGGTGTCCTGGAATTAGGGGATGCTCCCCTCGCACGGGTACGGAATTGGCAGCTCCACCGCTTGGAGGACCAGAGCGGAGAGCCGGAGACCCAGGTGCGCGCTCTCGTCAACACCCCTCTGCCTCGGCGCGAACGCGCCGGGGACCTCCTACTGGATCTGTTGGACCTCACCGCGTCCACTACCCCGGAGCAACTGTCGTTCCTGCTGGCGGTTCACCAGGGACTGGGCCTGGAAGCCGTATTCCGTCTGCGGCTCAGCTACCGAGGCCTGGCCCCGGACCCCGCTGGCAACGGGGCGATGGGTGCCACCTGGAAGCCTCGGAAATCCACTCGTCACAGGACGGCCGCACCTGCCCGGGTCGCCGGGCTTTCCCAGGTCCAGGCCCGTCTACTGTCCGACCTAGCTCAGGTCCGCACATGGTCACTGCGGGATGTGGAGCGCCTGGCCGCCTGGTATGGGATGGCGGCTCACGCGGCTCTGGATGCCCTCAGCGAGGCCGCCTCGAAGCTCATCAGAACAGACGTGTTGGTACGGCAGGGTGACGTGGTGACCGTGCGCGTCGAACAAGTGAAGGAGATGACCAAGTGAGCCAGGCAGCCGCGGGTGGTCCGAGGATCACCAACCGCAACAGGGACATGGTCCTGAACGCCCTGCGCTCCGGCATCGTCCCGGCTCGGGAAGCGCGCCTGATCCAGGTGGGCAGGGAGAAAGAGATCGACGCCCTCGCGACCGGGATCAAGCAGGTGATCGCGGGGGACGGTATCTCACGCTTCGTCATCGGTGACTACGGCTCGGGCAAGACCTTCTTCCTCAACCTCATCTGCCAGGTGGCCCAGCAGCAGAAGCTGGTCACCATGAGGGCCGACCTCACCCCCGACCGGCGTCTGCAGGGCACTCAGGGGCGGGCCCGCAAGCTGTACTCGGCACTCGTCAGCGGAATGGGTGTCAAGGGTAAGCCCACCCAGGCGCTCTCCGCCGTGGTGGAGGGGTTCATCACGCAGGTCCGCGCCAATGCTGAGACCGGCGGCCGACCGGTCCTGCACCTGCTGCGCGAGCGTCTTCAGGCCCTGGCGGCCCATCCGGGCGGGCCCACGTTCGCCAAGGTCGTCGAGGCCTACTGGCAGGCGTACGAACAGGGCGAAGAGGCCAGGCGGGAGGCGGCACTGCGCTGGCTGCAGGCCGAGTACGCGAACAAGACCGAGGCGTCCAGGGATCTCGGAGTCCGGGAGATCATCGACGACCGGACGATCTTCGACCACCTCAAGCTCATGGCCGCGTTCACGACGATGGCGGGCTACAAGGGCCTCCTGGTGTGCCTGGACGAGTTGGTCAACCTCTACAAGCTCTCCCACAAGGGAGCCCGGGTCTCCAACTACGAGCAGATCCTCAACATCATCAACGAGACCCAGCAGGGTCAGGCGCCCCACCTGGGCTTCCTCTTCGGCGGCACCCCCGACTTCCTCACTGACGAGCACCGCGGACTGTACTCCTACGAGGCCCTGCGGTCCCGGCTGCGCGAGAATCCCTTCGCCAAGGAGGGGCTGGTCGACTACTACGGCCCGGTGATGCGCCTGGGCGGGTTCACAAAAGAGCACTTCTTCGTCCTGTTGGACAAGGTGCTCACGCTCTACACCAGCTGTGGCAACGACCTGCGGGGTGTGGACGCTGGGATCATCGAGGCCTTCATGCGGCACTGCGAGGGGCGGGTGGGCGACGCCTACTTCCGCACGCCCCGCACCACGCTCAAAGAGTTCATCGGCCTGCTGGACATCCTGGCCCAGAACCCGGGAGTCGATTGGCGGGCCCGGCTGGACAACGTGGACATCGTTGCAGAGGCCAACCCCGACCTCCAGCCCTTGCAGGAGAAGGACGACGTCGATGACACCCCCCTCGCCTCCTTCCGGCTCTGAGTCCGGCGGGTTCGCCCTTCTGGACCGGGGTGTCCAACGTTGGGTATGGGAGCAGGACTGGCGTGCCCTGCGCCCGGCCCAGGAACGCGCCATCGCCCCGATCCTGAGAGGCGACACCGACGTCGTCATCACCGCAGCCACTGCGGGGGGTAAGACGGAGGCCGCCTTCCTACCGGTGTGCTCGGCCCTGGTGCGACAACGCGAGAAGGAACCCGGCCCAGGCATACGAGCGGTCTACGTCAGCCCGCTCAAGGCGCTGATCAACGACCAGTACCGCAGGATCAGCGATCTGTGCGCTCGGCTAGACCTGCCGGTCGTCCCGTGGCACGGAGACGTGCCCGCCACTCTCAAGACGAGGGTCCGTGAAATCCCCGAGGGGATCTTGATGATCACCCCGGAGTCCCTTGAGGCCATGCTCGTCCTCAACGGGTCCGACGCGGCGCGCATCTTCCACGGGCTTTCCTACATCATCGTGGACGAACTGCACGCCTTCCTGGGGACTGCCAGAGGGAGTCAGCTGCGCTCGCTCATGCACCGTATCGAACGGGCGTCCGGACGTCGTGCCGCCCGGATCGGGCTCTCCGCGACCCTGGCCGACCTCACACACACCGCCGAGTACCTGCGTCCCGGTGAGGGCGAACGCGCGGTGATCATCCAGGACCCCGGCGCGGGTAAGCAGGTGCAGATCCAGGTTCGGGGCTACGTCGACGAGCTGCGGGGATCCGAGCGGGCGCTGGCGGTGTGCGGGGCCGCTGCCGAGCATCTGTACCTCTCCTGCCGCAACGGCCACAACATGGTCTTCGCCAATTCCCGGGCGGAGGTGGAGACCTACACCGCCCTCCTCTCGGGTCGAGCAGAGGATGACCGTCTGCCGAACCCCTTCCTGCCTCACCACGGTTCCCTGTCTGCGGAACTGCGGACGCACGCGGAGGAACGCCTCAGGCAGCGTTCCTCCCCGACCACCGTCGTGTGCACCTCCACGCTCGAACTCGGCATCGATGTGGGCTGGGTGGACACCGTGGTCCAGGTAGGTGTGCCGACTTCCGTGGCCGGGCTGCGCCAGCGCCTGGGCCGCTCCGGCCGTGGGGAGAGCGACGCCCGGCTCCTGGTGTACACGATTGAGCAGAGCGGCCCTCAAGACGTCGTCGAAGCCCTGCGCTTCGGACTGGTGCAGACGGTGGCGACCGTGGATCTGCTGCTGGAACGCTGGTACGAGCCCCCGGCACTGCGGAGCCCGAATTTCTCCACCCTCGTGCAGCAGATTTTGTCCATCCTCGCTCAGGAACACGGCGCCGCGGCCGACCACTTGTACTCTGCGCTGTGCGCCTCCGGTGTCTTCCCCGACGTCTCCCCGGAGGAGTTCGCCTCCCTGCTGCGCGGTCTGGGCGAACACGGGCTCCTCACCCAAGAGAGCGGTTCCGGGCTCCTTTTACCAGGTAGGAAAGGAGAGCGGCTGCTTGGGCACTACGGCTTCTACGCGTCGTTCGTCACCACGGAGGAATTCCAGGTAGTGGCTGCGGGGCAGAAGATCGGCACCATGCCGGTGGACCCGACGTTGGCCGCGGGAACCCTGCTGACCTTCGGAGGCAGGACGTGGCGTGTGGCCGACGTGGATCGTGATGGGGGCAGACTGCTAGTGGAAGCCGCGCCGGGGACGGGTGCACCGCCCGGGTTCAGCGGTTCTGCGGCGGGAGTCGGCGACGGCGTGCGCGAGCGGATGCTGGAGATCTACACGGGTACGACCCTGCCCGCCTACCTCGACGAGGCCTCCGCCATTCTTCTGGAGGAGGCACGGGCGACCTTCAACGCGAACGGGTTAGCGGACACATCGGTGCTCCCACGGGGGACGGACCTTTTCCTGTTCCCGTGGAAGGGAGACTCCTCGCTGGCCACACTCAGATCTCTTCTGGACCGGTACAGGTTGAGGGCAGAGATTTGCGGTGCCACGATGCTCATCCGCGACTGCACGTCGGAACGACTCCAGGAGGTCGCCCGGCGGTTGGCGGCGGACCCGGACCCCGATCCCCTCGCTATCGCGGAAGAGGCAACGGGTAGGGAGGCCGACAAGTACGACCACTATCTGCCGCCCGCCCTGCTGTCCCGGGCACACGCCGCTCGCGCGGTGGACGTCGCCGGTGCGATGGCCGCCTTGGGGACCCTGTCAAGGCGGTGATCAGCGCAGGCCGGGACGCGCCCTGCACAGGCGAATCCCGGTTCGGCGGCCGGAGTGGAAGATCTCGGACATGATCAGGGCGACCGCGGGGCCGAAGGTGTACTCGACGGTGGATCCGACCTCTGGCCGGCCGCCGGTCCGTGTCCTCTCGGAGCAGCGTCGAGGTCAGTTCGTCGGTGCGGGTTCGGTGTCGCCATCGGGAGCCAGGGCTCCCGATGTCAGTCCCTCCTTGGCGAGCTGCGCCGCCAGGGCCGAGAGCTCCCGGGCCTGCTTCTCGAACTCGGCCAGGGCTCGGAAGGCCGAACCGTACCGGCGCTGCTCCTCGGGCTCCAGTTTCGGGGCCCGGGCGGAACGGGCGTCGGAGCGGTAGGTGCCGCTGGCGCTGGTGGAACGGGGGGTGTTCGCGGCCACGGTGAGAAAGCCGGTAAGGAAGTCGGTGTCCAATCGCCCGTCCACGGCCCGGGGTCTCTCACCGTCCAGGCGGACCAGCCCGGTGTCCACCAGGTCTCCGATCCGCACCTGACCGGGCCATGGTCCCGGCCCCTGGGACAGGGCGGGCAGCAGCTCGTCCAGTCCACGGGCGGTGCGGGCGAGCTCCGCCCGGGCCTCGGCCAGCGCGCGGGGCAGGTCCTCCAGGTCCGGCTCCATGTGCCGGGCCGGGGTCAGGTCCACGTCGTCGTCGAGCAGGCCGATCAGTTCGACCTCGGCCTCGGGCTTCTCCGTCAGTTGCCATGGTCCGTCCGGGTCGGTGTCGGTCAGGTCCCACATCCGCACGGTGGTGGCCGTGTCCTCCCGATCCAACGGGCGGCGCAGCAGCCACAGGTGCACCGGTTGCGCGTGGGCGGCAGCCAACCCGGCGGGCAGGGCGATCACGTCCGTCAACAGGCCCCGCCGCACCAGTTCCGCGCGGATGCGCCGCCCGGTTCTGCGGTAGGCGCAGGAGGTGTACAGCACCACTGCGGCCTGTCCGCCGGGCGCGGTGTGTCCGTAGGCGTGCTGGAGCCAGGCCAACTCCCCTTCGGCCTTGGGCGGCAGAGCCAGTTCCCAGCGGGGGTCCATGAGCAGTTCCTCGCGGCCCCAGTCGGTGCTGGCCGGGGGCGGATCGCACACCACCAGTTCGGCCTGGTGGCCGCCCACCGGCCATCGCGCAGGGAGTCCCCGTCTCGGACCTCTGTTGACACGGGCGGTCGATGGCCACCTAGTGTTCTGATTGGTTATTTCGTTTATGGTTGCAGGATGAGTGCTCCTGGACCGAAGCTGCCCCCGCTGGAGCTGAGCGACCAAGAACGCGCCGAGCTCCAGCGGTGGGTCAGACGACGCAAGACCGCACAGGACCTGGCCCTGCGGGCCCGGATCGTGCTCGCCTGCGCCGAAGGCCTGTCCAACGCCCAGGTCCGCCGCGAGGTAGGAGTATCGGCGCCCACGGTGACCAAGTGGCGCCAGCGCTTCATCGCGCACCGCTTGGACGGCCTGACCGACGAACCCCGGCCCGGACGGCCGCGCACGATCACCGACGCCCAGGTCGAGGCGGTGGTGGCCGCCACCCTGGAGAGCACACCCGCCCCTGACACCCACTGGTCCACGCGCTCCATGGCCCAGCACACCGGCATGACCCAGAACGCGGTGTGGCGCATCTGGAACGCCTTCGGCCTGCAGCCCCACCGGCGGGAACAGTTCAAGATCTCCACCGACCCGTTCTTCATCGACAAGGTCCGCGACGTCGTCGGCCTCTACCTCGACCCGCCCGAACGGGCGGTGGCGCTGTGCGTGGACGAGAAGTCCCAGATCCAGGCGCTCAACCGCACCCAGCCGGTGCTGCCGATGATGCCCGGCACCCCCGAGCGGGCCACCCATGACTACGTGCGTGCCGGGGTGACCAGCCTGTTCGCCGCGCTGGACACCGCCACAGGGCAGGTGATCACTTCGATCCACCGCCGCCACCGCGCCATCGAGTTCAAGAAGTTCCTGGCCAAGATCGACCGCGAGGTCCCCGCGGACCTGCAGGTGCACCTGGTCCTGGACAACTACGCCACGCACAAGACCCCCGAGATCCAAAGGTGGCTACTGCGCCACCCCCGGTTCCACCTGCACTTCATCCCGACCAGTTCCTCCTGGTTGAACCTGGTCGAGCGGTGGTTCGCCGAGATCACCAACCGGCTGATCCGCCGCGGCACCCACCGCAGCGTCCAGGCCCTGGAGAAGGACATCCGCACCTGGGCCGCGTCCTGGAACGAGAATCCCCGACCCTATGTGTGGACCAAGACCGCAGAGGAGATCCTCGACAGCATCGCCTCATACTGCCAACGCATCAGCAAGTGAACTAACCAATCAGAACACTAGATCGTTGATGGGGGTTTGGTGTCCTGGTCAGTGGTCGTAAGCGATCAGGGACCGCTTGACCGGGGCGCCGATCAGCCAGTTGTGCCAGATCGCGGCGTTGAGCGCGCAGATGCGCTGACACACCCTGGCCCACAGGCCTTCGGTGCTGCGTGCGGAGTGCCGCTCCAGCCCGAGCTGGTTCTTCAATGTCCAGATCACCGCCTCGATGCGCTGGCGCAACCAGCCCGGGAACACCTTCACTGCGGGTTTGGGCTCGTCATCGCGCCGGGGCCGGATGAGCACGTGTCCCAGAGCGGCCATCGCGGTCTCGACCCCGGCCCCGGCGAACCCCTTGTCGCACACGATCGGGCACGGGCCTGGGCGCCAGGGTCTGGACGTGGGCCAGGTGCAGGGCCTGCTTGCGCTCGTCCAGCTCCTTGGGGTGGGCCAGGCTGAACGCGGCCACGGCCCCGTCCGCAGTCGTGACGAGCATCAGCTTGGCGCCCCAGTAGAAGGCGTGATGGGAGGCATCACGCCCGTAGCCCGCGATCTCGCCCAGGCCCGAGCGGTTCACGGTGACGCGGGAAGCGCCGCAGCGCAGCGGGGTGCCGTCCATCAAACGCAGCCTCTCCCACCAGGTGGGTGTGGCCCGGACCAGCCTCGGGCTGGTGGCCGCTGCTGGTGGAGGACTTCGACCGCGACCCGGACCGGTTCCTGGAGGCCCCGACGATCGACGGATTCACCGCACTCGCGGACCACGACCCGGCCGGGCTTCTCGCCGCCTGGTGGGGGCAGTACGCCGGTTCCTCCGAGCCCGACGCGGAGGAGGCGACTCCTCACCCGGAGACCGCGCCCTTCGGGAGGGTCTGGCCCGGAACGGTTCCCGCTGTTTCCCTGGCGGAGGGTGCGGCCGCTGAGCACTTCGCGTTCTGTCCGGACCTCGTCTGGCAGGGAGGCAGCCCTCACACGCTGCGGGGCTACGCCGAACGCCTCGTCGATCGCCCCGTCTGGAGTTTCTGGTGGGACTGAGGCTCCGCCGCTCGACTACGCGCGCCGCCTGCCCACCGGAGTCGCCATAGGGCGGGGAGACAAGGGTTGCGCTGACGGAGTCCGCGCGGGCCTGGGCGTCCCGCGGGCGAGCCCGGAAGCGATAGCTCGATTCAACCCTTGTCGGGAGCCCATTGCATGTGTGTATTCGGTCAGTGGACGGCGAGACCGTCCGAGTACGGATGATCGCCGAACGTCTCCTCGCTTGGGGGATTTGTTTGGTCGGGCTGCGTAGGGCTCCCGAGTGTCGTGTTCTGCCCGTTCGAGGGCTGGTGCGGGCCTCAGAAGATGGGCGTCGGCTCCGAGCACGTCAGGTTCCGCTCACCCGGTGAGCGGGGCATCGCCCGGCTCGGGATCTGGGACGTCCTGCGTAGGCCGCGGTGCCGCCCGCGCCGGGACGGAGGGATCGCCCGAGCTGTGCGGCCGCCCCACCTCCGCGAATCAGGACGGAAAGCGGCCACTGGTGATTTCCCTGATGTGCGTTGACGCGGAGGACACCATAGTGAACCTCGAAGCGGATGAGAGATACCTCATATCATCCCCCCTTTGGGGAGGATATCCCTTTTCTCCGCTGCTCTCGGGCCGGACGCGGTCCGGCATACAAGGACAATCCCCCATCGACAAACGGCCGCGGAGCCGGCTCTCACATCCTTGTGACCCTTCACAGCGAAGGAAGAAGACGTGCGCAACCCCCATCCCTCGCCAGCATCCCCCTCCACGAAGGCAGACAGGCCCCTGGCGCGGCTGTCCCGGATCGTGGCCAGGACCGCGATGGCCGCGGTCGTGGCCGCCGGCCTGACCGTGGGCGCCGCGGTCCCCGCCTCAGCCGACAGCCCCTACGAACGCGGCCCCGACCCCACCACGAGCAGCATCGAGGCCTACAGCGGCCCGTTCAGCGTGGGCAGCACCTCGGTAGCCTCCTGGAACGCGAGCGGCTTCGGCGGCGGCACCATCTACTACCCCCACGACACCAGCCAGGGCACCTTCGGCGGCGTCGTCATCGCCCCGGGCTACCTTGAGAGCGAGAGCGCGACCGCTTGGCTCGGCAGGCGCCTGGCCTCCCACGGGTTCGTCACCTTCACCATCAATACCAACACCCGCTACGACCAGCCCGACAACCGCGCCTACCAGATGGGCGCCGCTCTGGACTACCTGGTCTCCAGCAGCTCCGAGCGCTCCCGAGTCGACGCCGACCGCCTGGCCGCCATGGGCCACTCCATGGGCGGCGGCGGATCCCTGGCCCTGGCCAACGCCCGGCCCGAACTGCGGGCGATCATCCCCCTCACGCCCTGGCACACCAAGAAGTCCTGGGGCGGCGTCTCGGTGCCCACCATGATCATCGGCGCGGAGAACGACACCATCGCCCCGGTGTACTCGCACTCCATCCCCTTCTACAACAGCCTGAGCTGGAACACCGAGCGCGCCTACGTCGAGCTGAACAACGAGGGCCACATGGTGCCCACCAGCTCCAACACCGAGATCGCGCGCAACAGCATCGCCTGGCTCAAGGTGTTCGTGGACGAGGACGACCGCTACGAGCAGTTCCTCTGCCCCGCTCCCAGCGCGGGTTGGTTCTCGCCGTACTCCGACTACCGCGACTCCTGCCCCTACATCTGATATGTAGGGTTTTTTGTCAAGAGCGCAGCGCTGACCAGCGGTGATAGGTGGTGATCTGCCACCGCTGGTCTCCCTGCTGGGGTGGTCCCTGGTCTTCTTCGACAGATGCCGATCCCTCGCGCTGAGCTGGAAGTCAAGGTGGAGCGCCCCGAGCGCAGCGAGGGACGAACGACCTTGACCACCAGCGAGGGCGTGAGGATCCTGAAGCTGGCGGAGAAGGCGCCACAGGTTCGTTATGGGGACCGGTGGGAAGGCAGCCTGCAGCCCGCGTGTCATGCACGACGCGTGGTCAGACTGATATGCGCGGGTTGGCTACCGCAGGACGGGCTGTTCGGCGGGAACGAGGCCGCGGCTCTAGAGAACGAGCGTGGCCCAGGGGGTCAGCCCCGGGCTGCTCATAGCTGTATCGCGGATCGTTCCTCACGCGGCGGCACGCAGCGCCCTCCCACCGGTCGGCTTATCGCAAGGGCTCACTCCTGCACCACTGCCAGTGCCCAGCACCACCCGGCCAGCTCCCGGGCGATCGCGACCACGGCCACCGACGGCTTCTTGCCGCGCTCATCGAAACGGGCCCAACGGCGGTGCAGGCGGTGGTTGCCCGCATGCCCCCGGGACCTGGCCGCTGCCGGGGCCCTCTCCCACCGGGCGCGCATCTCGCGGGTGGGCTGACGGTAGGGGCGGCGGTGGTGCCAGGCGGCCTCCACCAGCAGCCGGCGCACGTGGGTGTTGCCGGTCTTGGTGATCGGACCCAGCACACGGCGGGACCCCGAGGAGTGCTCGCTGGGCACCAGTCCCACATACGCGCCGATGCTGGACCCGGTGAAGCGGTGCCAGTCACCGATCTCGGTGGCCAGCCCGAACGCGGTGACAGTGGAGATCCCGCGCAGGCACCGCAGCCGCTCCACCACCGGCGCCCACCCGGGGTCGGCGGCCTGCTGGGTGATGGCCTCATCCAACCGGTCGCGGCGGTCCCGCACCATCAGGACCTGTTCGTGGGCGGCTTCGAAGGCCGCCTGCAGGGCCGGGTCGGTGAAGGATTGGCGGGCGATCCAGTCGTGGTGGGCCCAGGACCAGGTGTTCTTGCCCTCCCAGAGCAGACCCTGGCGCAGCAGGAGCTTGGACAGGCGGTGGCGGGCGCGCATCAGGTCGGCGCGGGCGTCCTCGCGGGCCCGGGACAGATCACGGGCGGCTTCCTGGGCCGGGGTGGGGACCCGGACCGGGGTGACCTCGCCGAGGCGGAGCAGGCGGGCCAGGTGCAGCGCGTCGCGGGCGTCGGTCTTGATCCGGTCGCCGCTGGGGCGCTGGAGTTTGGAGGGGGCGGCCACCACGCAGTCGAGGCCGGCCCCGGTCAGGGTGCGGGCCAGGGCGAAGCCGGTGGGCCCGGCCTCATAGACGACACGGACCGGGGTCGCGAGGCCGGTGAGCCAGCCGAGGATCTGGGTGTGGTCGCTGCTCAGGCGGATGGTGCTGATTTCGCCGGTGGGGCCGCAGATCGCGCACGCGGTGGTGGAGCGGGCGTGCACGTCCAGCCCGACGGTCGTAGGCTCGAAAGACACCGGGACCTCCCACACATGTAGGCACTACCGTCCAGGTTCTGCCTGGTCGGCAACCCACGGCAACGTGTGAGCGGGGTCCCGGCCTCTTCGCGAACCCTCCCTACATACCGTCTAGACCGGAGCCCCCTGCTCCACGGGTGACCGTTCGGGGGATGCCACGGCGGCGGGCCACCCCACGCGGCCCGCCGCCTCGCCGTGCACGCAGACCGGACATGTGCCCCGGTCCCATCCACGCGTCGGTTCGTCTGAGACGAGTCCGCCGACACCGACGCAACCGGGGTCCGGTCGCGCGGTCGATGCGGGGACTATGGAGGATCGGGCGCCTCGGGGGTTTCCGCGAGAGCGGCGAAGACGACGACGTTGTCCGTGTAGTGGCCGGTGGCGGCGTCGAAGTCGCCACCGCAGGTGATGAGCCGCAGTTCCGGGCGGCCGGTGTCGCCGTAGACCTGCTCCGTCGGGAAGTCGCCCTTGGCGTAGCGCTCCACCGCGTAGACGGTGAAGTTCACTTCGACGCCGTCGGCGCGCTCGACCGAGACGGTGTCCCGGTCCCGTAGTTCGCCCAGCCGGTGGAAGACGGCCGGTCCGGTCGCGGAGTCCAGGTGGCCCGCCAGGACAGCGGGCCCCTCCTGGCCCGGGGCGGCACCCAGGGAGTACCACCCGACGGCCTCCCACTCCCGGGGGGCTTCGAGGCGGCGGTCATGGGTCAGCCCGAGTTCGACCAGGCGCGAAGTGTGCACGTCGATGTCCGGAATGCTCAGGCCCACGGGAGCCGAACGCTCCAGAGCGACGGGTTCTGCGGCGGAGTCCGGCGCGGTCGGCTCGGCAGGGCGCGCAGCGCTTGGCGCACGGTGTTCGAAGGTCGGCGTGGCAGGGGCGTAGGCCTGCCCCAGTCCCAGAGTCAGGAACGCGACGCCGGTTCCCGCGCACACGGCCGTGACCGCCGCGGCGATGGAGCTGCCGCGGCGGCGGGCACGCGTGTGACGGCCCATCAGCCGTCGCGCCCCGGCTTGCGGTTCAGGACGAGTCCGCTCGCGGCCACCGCGACGAGGACGCCACCGGTGCCGACCAGCCAGAGGTTCGTGGCGCTGTCGGCGGTGCCCCCGGCTCCGGTGTCCACTCCGCCGACCGGCGTCTCGTCGTCGGAGGTGCCGTCGTCAGTGGTGTCGTCCTCCGAAGCGCCGTTGTCCGCGCTGTCGTCGTCGGAGGTGCCGTTGTCCGTGGTGTCGTCGTCGGGCGTCTCCTCCTCCATGGTGTTGTTGCCCATGTCGTCATCCTCTTCGCAGCCCACGCCGTCACCGTCGGCGTCGAAGTTGTGCGGGTCCCCCTCGCTGACCTCGAAGTTGCGCTCGGAGATGTCCGTGCAGTCCACGTCCGGCGGCGGTGGCGGAACGGGGTCCTCGGCCAGGGCCGGCGCGGCGGCACCCAGAGCGAGTGCGGTGCCGAGGGCCAGCGTGGTGGCAGCGGTCGTCGCGATACGCGTCATGTCCATGTGTCCTTACCTTTCTTCTGGGAGTTCGTTCCTGACCGTCTGTAGGGTCGGGAGGACCCCAGGAGCGCCAGGTATGGCTGTCATGTGTCTGCCGCAGGTATGGCCGAGGGGGATTGGCCGCCTGACGCTCCGCGACGACCCGGCCGCTGATTGGGATGCGCGAATGGATCGCTGTGTAAGGACACGACGGCGCGGTCGTCTGCTGGGACCCCCACAACTGCGACGACGGAGGAGCCGATGCCCCAGTTCTGGGCCGGTGTGGACGCGGGCAAAGCCCACCACCACTGCACCGTGATCGACAGCGACGGCACCAAGGTGCTGTCGAGGAAAGTGGCCAACGACGAGGCCGAGCTGCTCGACCTGCTCGCCGACGTCAACGCCCTGGACGAGGGCGTGCTGTGGGCCACCGACCTCAACAGCGGCGGCGGAGCCCTGCTCATCACCCTGCTGCTCGACCACGGCCAAGAGCTCGTCTACATCCCCGGCCGCACCGTCCACCACGCCTCGGGCTCCTACCGGGGCGACGGCAAGACCGACGCCAAGGACGCCTTCGTCATCGCCGACCAGGCCCGCATGCGCCGCGACCTGCAACCCCTGGCCGCCTTCGACGAGATCGCCGCGGACCTGCGCATCCTCACCGCCCGCCGCACCGACCTGGGAGCCGACCGCACCCGCGCCATCAATCGGCTGCGCGACCAGGTGCTGGCCTACTTCCCCGCCCTGGAGCGCGCCTTCGACTACAGCACCTCCAAAGCCGCCCTGGTGCTGCTGACCGGCTACCAGACCCCCACCGCGCTGCGCCGCTTGGGCCGGGCCCGGCTGGAGACGTGGCTGCGGGCCCGCAAGGTTCGCAACGCCGCCCGCGTGGCCCAGACCGCCATCGAGGCCGCTCAGGCCCAGCGCACCATCGTCAGAGGCGAGAAGACCGCTGCCGCGGTGGTCGAACGCCTGGCCAAGGAGGTGATCGCCCTCGATGCCGAACTCGCCGAGACCGACGCGGCCATCGAGGGCCGGTTTCGCGAGCACGAACACGCCGAAGTGATCACCAGCCTGCCCGGCATCGGCACCCTGCTGGGGGCGGAGTTCATCGCCGCCACCGGCGGCGACATGGCCGCGTTCGCCAGCGCGGACCGGCTGGCCGGGGTCTCGGGGCTGGCCCCCGTGCCAAGGGACTCGGGGCGTATCAGCGGCAACCTGCACCGGCCCCGGCGCTACAGCCGCCGGCTGATGCGGGTGTTCTACATGTCCGCCCAGGTCAGCATCCGCTGCTGTCCGGCCTCGAAGGCGTTCTACGAGCGCAAGCGGGCCGAGGGCAAGCGCCATACCCAGGCGGTGATCGCGTTGGCCCGGCGCCGGGTCAACGTGCTCTGGGCGATGCTCCGCGACGGGAGGTCCTACGTGGCGGTTCCTCCTGTGAGGTTGGCTGCGGCGGCCTGAGGATCTCACGATCTGTCACCGCTCGGGCTTGACAACTTCATTGGGAATCCCCCTTGTGTGCGTGACGGGCTCGATGCCGTGAACAAAGTGCACACAGGTCTCCGGCTCCGTCACTTAATAGGACATAAACCCATAAACCGGGCGAGAACCCTTCTGCCCGTGTCACCAGGCCACCAAACGTTGTCGACATTTCCTGGTGGTACGTGGTCAACCCACCATCGGCCGAGGAGAATCGGCTTATGAAGTCGCCTGCCGTCCTGCCGTGGTCGGAACCATTGACGAATATTGCCGGGAATTGTCCGGATGGGTCAGGGGCGCACGAACAACGGTGAATTCTCCGGCAGTGCCGCGATGTCACGGAACGCAGCGTGCTGGCCCGGCGAGCGCAGGAGGGGCTCTCGGCCCACGCGTGCGGCTCCGTCACCGCTCGGGCGCGCAACGCGTCCAGCGCGCGCCACGGCGGCCGCTCAACCCGATCCGGTATCCGAGGTGCGTCGTCGCGGGGACGGCGAAGGGGGCTGCTTCCGACCACCAGGGGTCCGTCGTCGCGGGGCGTCATCGGACGCGCTCCGCTGGTCCGGGAGGGCGGCCGGTCGGGGGCGGCCGGTCGGAGGCCGCCCCGGTCCAAGCGCCGGATCTCCACAAGTCCAAGCGCCGGATCTCCACAACTCCCGCTCTTGGACGGGCCCCGGGCGTGCCGCGTCAGGGCGCTCTGGCCTCGCTCCGGTGGACCGGCCACCGCACCTCGGAGCGCGGTGGCCCGGGGGCGGCTCAGCCCGGCTGGGCTGCGACGGGGGCTCCTTCGGAGGCCTGGACGAGGACGAAGCCCTGCCCCTCGAACGACAACTGGACCGCTTCGCCGCTGCCCCGCCCGATGAGGGACCCGGCCTTCATGGTCCGGCGCACGCCGGATCGCAGTGAGCTGGACCAGGCGACCGCGGCGTCGGTGTCGACGAAGGTGGGCTGGTCGACGTCGATGAGCACGGGGGAGCCGTGGCAGGCGACGGCCACGCGCCCCCGGCCGGTGAAGACCGTGTTGAACAGCCCTCCCGCCATCATCCCGGCCCCTTCGACGCGCCGGATGTCCCAGGTCAGGCCGGATTCGAAGGCGAGCACGTTGGCGCCGTTGACGGTGAGGGAGTCGTCCTCGAGGTCGATGAGGTGGACGTCCCAGGCGTCCTTGGCCAGGAACACGTCGCCCCGGCCGGTGACGCGCATCAGCGGCAGGCCCTCGCCGCTGAAGGACTTCTTGAGGAACTTGCCGATGCTGCCCGAGCCCTCGTAGGAGAAGTCGATCTCGCCCTGGTAGGCGACCATCGATCCCTGGCGGGCCAGCACCTCGCCGTCGAGGCCCACGCGCAGCATCTTGTGGTTCTGGAGGGTCATGCCCGGTCGGCTGTTCTCTCGGGCTTGTTGGAAGAGCTCACTTCGCATGGCCCGATTTTGCCCGTTCTGTGCAGTCGGAGGCGCGCGGCGCGCCGGTGCTGGCCGGGCCCGGCCCCGGTGGGGATCGCGTGGTCGGCGGCCGCGTGTCCGCACCGCGCCCCGGGGAGGACGCGCACGTCCCGACCGGCCCGCGGCCGGTGGACGGCCGAGGGGACGGAGGACCCTGCAGGTGGAACCGTTCGGCCCCTGCCGCCGGCTCCGAAGTGGGAGTGAGGTGGGGGGAGAAGGGTTTGACCCACCACGCACAGGGAGCAAGGACATGAACGCCATCACCCGCCGCGAAGGGCTTCCCCGTTTCCCCGATCTGTCCGAGCTGTTCGAGGCCCCGTTCCTCACGACGCGGACCTCGAGCCTGCGTGTCGAGACAGCCGTGCGCGACGACCACTACGTGGTCCGTGTCGAGGTCCCCGGAGTGGATCCCGACGACGAGCTCACCGTGACCGTCGAGCACGGGACTCTCACCATCGAGGCCGAGCGCAACGAGAGCACGCAGACCCCGCAGCACTCGGAGTTCCGCTACGGGTCCTTCCGCCGCACGATCGGTCTGCCCGCGGACGCCGATGAGCAGGACGTGACCGCCACCTACGACAAGGGCGTCCTGGAGGTGAGTATCGGTCTGGCCGAGCAGAAGGCGCAGAGCAAGAAGGTGCCGATCTCCCGACCGTCCACGGAGTAGGCCCGCTTCGCCACGCCGTGGATACCGGACGCGGGAACGAGTCCTCCTCCACGGCGCTCGCCGTGCCCGCCGACGGTGGTGGGACGGTCTCCTCCACGCGGTCGGTCCCGTGCCGACGGCCCCGCGAGCCGACGGCCCCGGGGCCCCGGGTGTCGCTCCGCTGTGAGCGTCCCTCCTCGGTCGCGTTCGTGTCAGGGCCGCGGAGCGCGTACCACCGTGACCGGGCACGGGCTGTGCGAGATCACGTTGCGGCTCACCGAGCCCAGCAGCATCCCGGCGAATCCGCCCCGCCCGTGCGATCCCACGACCATCAGGTCGCAGGCTTCGGCCGCGTTGCACAGGGCCTCGACCGGGTGTCCGGTCTCGACGACCTCTTCGACCCGCACGTCCGGCCGCCGCGCGCGCTCGTCCGCGATCCACCCCGACAGTCTCCGCCGGGCCTCCTCCACGGCGGCGGCCTCCTTCGCCTCCTCCGCCTCCCCGGCCCTGGCGCCGGCCCTGGACGGCTTCTCCGGCCTGCCGAAGCGCTCTCGCAGGAGCCCTTTGCGCACCGTCATCGCACGCAGCACCGCTCCGCGGACGTCGGCTGTTGCGAAGGCCCACGCCACGGCGGCCTGGGAGGTCGCGGATCCGTCGACGCCGACCAGGACACGGCCGGTGGAGGGCCCGGGTTCCCGGTCGGGCACGACGACGACGGGGCAGGAGGCGGACACGATCACCTCCAGAGCCGTGGACTCGGGCAGGACGGCGTCCATGGCCGTCATCCGGTGGGCACCGAGGACCAGGCTGTGCGCCTTCTGGCTCTCGCGCAGGAGGGTCGCCCCGCGGTCCGCGGTGATGTGCACCGCCTCGACGAGCAGGTCCGGCACCTGGCGCAGTGCGCGTCGGCGAGCCCCCTCCACGACGCGGCGCGCGAACGCGTCCACGTCGAATTCCGGTAGGCCGCGCGGCCGCGCGTGGTACATGGGCCAGTCGAAGGCGTACACGACGCGCAGTCCGCGGTCCCGCAGCCGTGCGTCGTGCGCCGCCCAGTCCAGGGCCCTCTCGCTCGCCAGCGTGCCGTTGACCGCCACCGCGACCGGGGCATCCGTGTTGTGGACCATCATGGTCTCCCTCGACGGTGGGACTCCTCTGCCACGCTATGAGTGGACGGGCGCGCGCTCCAGAGGCGGACGTCCTGGTGGCGGGGCCCTTGTGCTCGGCGGAGAGCGACGTACGTCGATTGACCGTCCGGTCCGGCGGCGCCACCCCCGGACCCGTCCGGGCCCGGGGCCCTCGAGGTGGCGGGTGGAGCCCGCACGGCGTGTCGGTGGTGTGTGGTTGTCTCGTGTCATGGGTGTTGAGATCGAGCGGTTTCTGCGGTTGGTGAAGGCACTGCCGGATTGTGAGCACAGGGACTCGGAGCAGTACACGACGTTCCGTGTGCACGGCAGGCCGTTCGGCTACCTGTGGCCGCGTACCGCCACGGTCGGGTTGAAGCAGACGCTGTTGGAACAGGCGGCGCTGGTGGCCGAGCGGCCCGAGGTGTTCGAGGTCCAGTTCACGGCCGGCGGCTTCGGCTGGGTGGTCGTCCACCTCGACGCCATCGACCTGGAGGAGCTCAGTGAGCTCACGCTGGAGGCCTGGTACCTGACGGCGCCCGAGGAGCTGCTCGCCGCTTCACCGTCCCCGGCGTCCCTGGTCGAGGCCTGAGCCGACGCCGTACGGGCCTGTGGGACCGAAGGGCCGGTCCGTCCGGCCCCGAGGCGGGGGCTTGCGCGGACTCCGGCGTTCAGATCCGCCGCCGGAGTTGCTCCAGTCCGTGCACGGACTCGCCGAAGAGGAGTTCCAGGACGTGTTCCTCGCGTTGGCGGTCCACGCCCGCGGCGATGATCGTGCTCACCGCCGGATAGCCGCGCAGGCCGACATCGGTCGGCCGTCCCGCGGAGACGATCGTGTAGACCTCGCGGATCGGATAGGTGTGGATCGCCCGGACCTGGTCGGCGAGTGCGTCGATCGCCGCGCCCGCCAACAGGTCGCCGAACACCTCCCCGTCGCGCACCGCCAGCTCGATCCAGCCGAGATAGGTCTCGTCGCTCGGCCACCGGTGCGGCACACCCGGCCGGTTCTTCCTCCGGTCGGGCGGTTCCCCGTGCTGCCTGGTGCTCCCTCATGGTGTGGATTCCTACCCCGGGGAGTCGCGACGACCATGGGCCGTCCCACCCGGCTCGGGGCGGTCCGCCGGTCAGGTGGTCCCGTCAGCCCGGGGCGCCGACTCGTCGCCGGCGCCGACCAGTGTGTGGCCGTACGCGGCCGCCAGCGGGGCCAGATCGGGGGTGCCGAAGCGCGTACGCATCTCCTTGAAGCGGATGACCTTCTCCTCGCCGAAGCGGGCGACGGACGCGGCGTAGGAGTCGGCGGTGAGGAACACCGGCGGGTTCCGCTTGCTGTGGAACTTGTCGGCGTACATCACCAGCTCCTCCTCGACGGACTCGGCCACGTAGTCCTGCTCCGGGACGGGCAGCCCCTGCTCGCGGATGTCCACGCGTGTGAGTCCCACACCGGTGTGGTGGGAGCAGAACCGGCACAGCGGCTCTGGCAGGTCCTCCTCGGCGAGGATCTCGTGGCCGAGCACGCCGTGGCTCACGTAGCGCGCGTGGTCGAGCCGGCCGGAGGCGTCGAACAGGCGGTAGACCCCGATGTCGTGCAGCAGGCACCCCGCGCGGACCAGGGCCCGGTCGAGCGCGAGCCCTGAGCGGTCGATCAGCCGCTCGGCGATCTCGCACACGATCTCGCAGTGCGTGTACACGAGCGCGAGGGCCTCGGGTGTGGGCGCGTACTTCTCGTGCAGGGCACGGATCTCTTCGTCACTGGGGATGGGCATGCCCTCGACGGTAGCGGGCCGTGTGTCGGAGGGGGACGGGGAGTGGTGCGCCGGTACAGCGGGGGGAGTCGCCTCCGGTGGTGGCCGAGGTGCCGCCCACCGACCCCCGCCGATGCGAGGCCAACCGGAGACAGAAGAGTCGAAAGGAACTCGAAAGCTTTCGAAAGGGTTGGGAATCTCCTAGGTGTCTCCGCCTGTACCATTTCTGTCTTCGGTGTCTTTGTGTGGGTATGGATGCGATGGCCAGGGGCAATGCTCTCAATGAGGTGCGGAAAATATCGAAACCTTTTCCGAAACTATTGACACCCCAGAGGGGCGGACGAATACTCGTCACTGACGGCGACCGGACAAGGTCGCCGCGTGGCACGGCATCGCGCGACGCGGCGGCGACGCCCCGGACGCCGGCGGCCTCGCCGGGCCGTCCCGCCATGGCCCGGTCCCTCCCATCCCCCCAGGAGGAAGCATGTCCACCTACGACACCCCCGTCCGCCCCCGGAGCCGCAGCCACCCGGGGACCTCCCGGTCCGGCCGCGCCAGGCGGCTGATCGGCCGTGCGTGCGCCGTCGCGTCGGCCCTGGCCCTGACCGCGACCCTGCAGCCGGGCATCGCCAACGCGGCCATCACCTCGAACGAGACCGGCCACCACGACGGCTACTTCTACTCCTTCTGGACCGACGCGCCCGGCTCGGTCTCGATGGAGCTGGGGTCCGGCGGCAACTACAGCACCTCATGGAGCAACACCGGCAACTTCGTCGCGGGCAAGGGCTGGAGCACCGGCGGACGCAGAAGCGTCGAGTACTCCGGCAGCTTCAACCCGTCCGGCAACGCGTACCTGACGCTCTACGGATGGACGCGCAGCCCGCTCGTGGAGTACTACATCGTCGACGACTGGGGCACCTACCGGCCCACGGGCGACTACCAGGGCACCGTGACCAGCGACGGTGGAACGTACGACATCTACCGGACGATGCGCTACGACGCGCCCTCCATCGACGGGACCCAGACCTTCCCGCAGTACTGGAGCGTGCGCCAGTCGCCGCGCACGAGCGGAACCATCACGACCGGCAACCACTTCGACGTGTGGGCGAGCCACGGGATGAACCTGGGCAGCCACGACTACATGATCATGGCGACCGAGGGCTACCAGAGCAGCGGGAACTCCAACATCACGCTGGGCTCCTCCGGCGGCGACCCGGGCGACCCCGGCGACCCGGGCGACCCCGGTGACCCGGGCGACGGCGGCTGCACCGCGTCGCTCTCGGCGGGACAGCAGTGGAGCGACCGCTACAACCTCAACGTCTCGGTGTCCGGGGCCGACGACTGGACCGTGACGATGAACGTGCCCTCCCCGGCGAAGATCAGCGCCACGTGGAACGTCGACGCCACCTGGCCCAGCTCCCAGGTGCTGACCGCCAGCTCCAACGGCAACGGCAACGACTGGGGCGTGACCATCGACCACAACGGCAACTGGACCTGGCCGACGGTCTCCTGCAGCGCCAACTGATCGCGCGCACCCGCCGATCGCCGTAGAACGCGCGGCCGCGCCGGATGGTTCGATCCGGCGCGGCCGCGTTCGGCTTCGCGGTGCGCCTCCCGCCGGTGGCGCGGTGCGGAAACCGCGAAGGGCGGACCCCGGGGGCGCCGTGCGCCGGGCGGGTGGTTCCATGAGCCCATGACCCTTCCCCCAAGGGCCGCTCGGACCCTCGCCCTGGCGGCCGTCCTGTCACTGGTCTGGTTCTACGAAGGCCTGTGGTGCAAGGTCTGGCCGGGGCGCGCCGACCACAGGGCGATCGTCGCCGACCTGCCGCTGTTGCCCGACTCCCTGGTCACCCCGGCCCTGGTGGCCATCGGAGGGATGGAGGCTGCGATCGGCCTGTGGGTGCTGTGGGGCGGGAGGCCGTACGCGGCGGCGGCTGTGCAGACGGTGCTCATCGGGGTGTTCAATCTCGGCGGACTGCTGGCCTCGCCCGGCAACATCGACGAGCCCGGCCGGATGCTCACCGCCAACCTGGCGATCGTCGCGCTGGCGTGGGTCGTGGCCGGACGGCACGCCGAGGCGCGCCGATGACCCGCAACCCGTGGTCCGCGGGACGCATCCTGGCCGTGCCGGGACGCGGACCACGACTGCTCTTCGGCCGCATGTACGAGGACCCGCGCGTGGAGTCGCGGGCCTTCCCCGCGGCTCCCGCGCGCGTCCTGTGCATCGCCTCGGCCGGGGACACCGCCGCGGCTCTGGCCGGGGCCGGACACGACGTCACCGCGATCGACGTCAACCCCGTACAGCTCGCCTACGCCCGGGCCCGCCTCGACGGCGAGGCTCCCGCCGCCGTCGGCAGTGCCGAGCTGGTACTCGCGGCGGGTCGGCGCGCCGCCGCCCTCGCCCTGCCCCAGTGGCGGTCGGCCCCCGTGGCCGAGTTCCTCGACCTGGACGATCTCCGCGTCCAGTCGGTGTGGTGGCGTGCCCGCCTGGACGGTCCCGGACTGCGGTTGCTCATGGGAACGGCGTTCAGGCCCGTCGGGGTGCTCGCGGCCGCCCTGGCGCCGGGTTTTCGCCACGTCGTGCCGGTTCGCTTCGACGTCGCACTGCGCGCCCGGGTGGCCCGCGTCGTCGCCCGCCATCCGAACAACGACAACCCCCTCCTCCGGGCACTGCTGGCCGGACGATCGCCGGATCCCCGCCCGTCGGGAGCGCGGCCCGCGGGCGCGGTGCGGTGGGTGCTCGGCGACGTCGCCGAACACTTGGAGTCGGTGCCGGCCCGAAGCTACGACGCGGTGACCCTGTCCAACGTCCTGGACGGGCCAGGACCCGCCTACCGCAGGCGGCTGCGTGCCGCCGTCGAACGAGCGGTCCGGCCGGGCGGGACCGTCGTGCTGCGCAGTGTGGGAGGAGCGGACGGATCGGCTGCGGCCGCACGCGCGGCCGAAGAACGGTGCCCCCTGTGGGGGAGCCTGTACGTCACGACCATCGGAGGCCGAGGATGAGGATCCAACAGCACCCACTGCCGATGCGCGCGCACTTCACCGACTCGCTCGTGCTCACCTACGCCTTCCCGCCGCACGTCCTGCGCTCCCTCCTCACGCCGGGCCTGGAACTGGACACCTATCGCGCCCCGGACGGGACCGAGTACGGGTTCGCCGCCGTCGCCGTGGTGGCGATGCGAGGGCTGCGTCCGGCCTTCCTTCCCCCGTGGCTGGGCACGGCCCAGGTGATGACGGGGTACCGGGTCTTCGCGCGGTTGTCGGTGGACCGTGTCGGGACCGCGGGCGGGACGCGGACGCTGAGGGGGCTGCGCGTACTGCGGAGCCAGACGTCGAGTCCGCTCCTGGCCGCCGCGGGCACGCTGTTGACCCGCTACGGGTACGAGCGCGCGGTGCTGGGCACACGCCGCGTCGGGGACCGGCTGGACGTCGCGGTGCGATCGGAGGACGGCCGGGCCGACCTGCGGGTCCGTGCGGCGCTGGACGGACCCGGCGTGCCCCTCCCGGAGGGCTCGCCCTTCGCCACCGCACGGGACGCGCGCCGCTTCGCCGGACCGCTGCCCCACACCTTCGAGCACGACCGGAGCAGCGGTGACGTGCTGGTGGTCAAGGCTCTGAGGACGAGCTGGGAGCCGCGCCCCGTGGCCGTGGACGTGCGGCGGCTGACCTTCTTCCGGCACGGCCCCTTCCGGGGGACCCGACCCGTCCTGGCCAACGCCTTCCACGTCGCGGGTGTCGACTACGGATGGCATCCCGGCCGCCTCGTGACACCGGCCGGGAGGCGGGGATGAGTCACCGGCCGAGCCCGTCCGGGGCGCGCCACGTCATCGCCTACAACTGGCCCCTGTACCTGGCGGGCACCGCCGTGGCCGTCGGCGGCGCGCTGGCGGGGCGGCGGCTGCGAGGAGCCGCACGCGCGGCGGTGTCGGCGGCGGCGGGCGCCGGCGCGTGGTGGACCGCTGCCTCGCTCGTGGCCTCCTTCGCCGTCTACGACCGCTCACCCCTGCACGACTGGACGTGGCTGGGACCGACGCTGGCGCGGGCGGGGCGCCCCCGCGACCCGGGACGGCACATGGTGGTCCTACCTTCTTTCTCGGGTCTGAACTGGTCATTCGTAAGATCGGTTAGCCCAGGGGCTCTGGGTATGGCTGTCATGGCGTAGCCGCTCGATGGCTCAGGAGACTTGGCCGCCCAGAGCCCCGCGACGACCCGACCGCCCATTGGGAGATGCGACCAGATCGCTGTGTAGGACAACGCCGGCGCGGTCGTCTGCAGGGAACCCGACACCGCGACGAACTGGCGGAGGTGACCGTGCCCCACATCTGGGCCGGAGTGGACATCGGCAAACAACACCACCACTGCGTGGTCATCAACGACCAGGGCGAGCGGCTGCTCTCGCGCCGCGTGGCCAACGACGAAGCCGACCTGATCGACCTGATCGGCGACGTCCTGGCCCTGGACTCCGACCCCCTGTGGGCCGTGGACCTCAACCACGGCGGAGCGGCCCTGCTCATCAGCTTGCTCCTGGCCCACGGCCAACCCGTGGCCTACTTGACCGGCCTGGCCGTGCACCGCGCCTCGGCCACCTACCGGGGCGAGGGCAAGACCGACGCCAAGGACGCGTTCGTCATCGCCGACCAGGCCCGCGTCCGCCGCGACACGGGCCTGCTGCGGCCCGGCGACGAGATCGCCGTGGACCTGCGCATCCTGACCGGCCGCCGCACCGACCTGGTGGCCGACCGAACACGACAGATCAACCGGTTGCGCGCCCAACTGCTGGAGATCTTCCCCGCCCTGGAACGAGCCCTGGACCCGGCCAACAAGGGCCCGGCTGTGCTGCTGGCCGGCTACCAGACCCCGGCCGCCATCCGCCGCCTGGGTGCCAAACGGTTGGAGACCTGGCTGCGGGCACGCGGGGTCAAGGGCGCGACCGCTCTGGCCCGGACCGCGGTCGAAGCCGCCCAGGCCCAACGCACCGCGCTTGCCGGGGAGAAGACGGCTGCGGCGATGGTGGCCCGCCTGGCCGAGGGGGTGATGGCCCTCAACACCGAGATCTCCCAGACCGACGCCCTCATCGAGGCCCGGTTTCGCGAGCATCCGCACGCCGGGGTGATCACCACCCTGCCCGGCATGGGCTCCCTCCTGGGAGCGGAGTTCATCGCCGCCACCGGCGGCGACATGGCCGTGTTCGGCACCGGTGACCGCCTGGCTGGCTTCGCGGGTCTGGCCCCGGCACCCCGCGACTCGGGTCGCGTCAGCGGCAACCTGCGAAGACCCCGCCGCTACCATCGTGGGCTCTTGCGGGCCTTCTACCTGTCCTCCCTGGCGAGCCTGAGGGCGTGCCCGGCCTCGAAGGCCTACTACGACCGCAAGCGAGCCGAGGGCAAGGGGCACAAGCAAGCTCTGTTGGCGCTCTCGCGCCGCCGGGTCAACGTCCTGTGGGCCATGCTCCGTGACGGATCGCCCTACCAAGGTTCACCCCCGGTGACCTTGGCGGCTTGACAACTTCATTGGGAAGTCTCCTCTGGCCTGGACGAGGCCAGCGACGTGATCAGTGTGCTGTATCCCCAGTGCGAGCAGATCGTCGCCGACCTCTACGACGCGCTGCCGGTCGTCGAGTCGTCGTTGCGGCGGGCCCGCCGCAGGGTGGCGCCCAGGCCGGGGTCGGTGGCCTGTACGGCCCACGCACTGCCCGCCGGGGACGCTTCCATGGACACCGTCATCGCTCCCTTCGCCCTGCACGAGCTGCGTGACGCCGCAGACCGGGACGCGGTCTTCGGCGAGGTGGCACGGACCCTGAACCCGGGCGGCGCGTTCGTCCTGGTCGAACACTGCCGGGACGCCGCCAACATCGCGGCCTTCGGGCCCGGGGCCGCACACTTCATGCCGCGGTCCTGGTGGCTGCGCAGCGCCCGCGGCGCTGGTCTGTCCCTGGTGTCGGAACGGCGTCTGGGCGGATGGGTCACGGTGTTCGTCTTCGCGGGGCCGCAGCGGTGACCGACGGGTTGTTCTCCCTCCAGGGCCAGCTCCGTGCGGTGGGGGCGGTCCTGGTCGTACTCGGCCTGTTCCACTTGGTGCTGCCGCGCCTGATCGACTGGCCGTCCCAGGTCTCCCGGATGGCCGACCTGGCCAGGCAGGTGGCGGGCGCGCACTTCTTCTTCATCGGCACGACCTGTGTTCTGCTGGGGGCCCTTCCGCTGTTGCTGGCCCCTGACCTGTTGGCCGCCGGGCGTCTGGGCCGTGCTGTGCTGGCCGCGGAGACCGTGTTCTGGTCTCTGCGCTGGCTGTTCCAGTTCGTCTACTTCTCTCCTTCCCTGTGGCGGGGGGATCCACTGCGCACGCTCGCCCACGTGGCGTTCTGCCTCCTGTGGACATGGGTGGCCGGGGTCTTCGGGCTCGCCCTGTTCACCGTCGGCTAGGGGGATGGACGTCGCGGCTGGACACACCTGCCGCTCCGACCGTGGAGCCCGGCCGGTCGTGGCCGCGACGCGGTCAGAGGTGTGTTCCGGCCCTGCCTGCCCCCGGCGGGGCGGGCAAGCGTCGCGACCGGCGCGCGGCGGTGCGCGGCTCGGGCCGGTTCGCGCTGTTCTCCGCCAGACGGCGGCGCAGCGCGGCCACGGTCCGTCGCCGGTCCGCGGTCTCGTCGCGGGAACGCGGTGGTGTCTCCGGTTCCGGTCGTTCCCGCCGGGCGGGCGGGGTGAACAGGCGTTCCAGGAACGGCGGGACGGGATCCGGCACTGTTCCGGGGCGCTCTGCTTCTGGCGGCGATGACTCCGAAGAGCCCGGGTGCAGCAGTTCGCCCGGGACCGATCGGCAGGGGCCGCCGCACACCCGGCACCGGCCGCCGGGGACGTTGCGCACGCCGAGGTGGTGCGGGCAGGTGCGCGGAGCGGTCCCGGCCGAGTCGACGGTGAACTCCGGCGGCCGGGCGAAGGGATCGTCGTCCAGGGCGGCCCTGGGCAGCGGGATTCCGCCGAACGGCGGCGTCGGCGCGGGTACGGGCGTCCTGCACGGGCGGTCCCCACCCGGCTTGCCACCCGGGCCCCCGTCCAGCCCCCCGGCCGGGCCCTCTGCGCTCTCACCCCGGCCCGCGCCCCGGCTCCCGGCGCGGTCCACGCCGCGGCCCAACCGTCCGTCCAGGAAGGCCCGCGCGTCGCCCGCGCTGCGCAGCCGGCGCATGAGCGCGGGGAACGGGCGGCGCAGGGCGGTGGCGTTGCCGAGGACCGCGGTCAGTTCGCCGGGCTCCAGCCCTTCGTCGAGGACGCGGCGCGCCGCCCGTTCCAGGGCGGTGCGGTCGGCGTCGGGATCGTTGAGGGCGTCGTCCGGGACGTGGGCGAGCAGGGGCGCGGCGGCCGGTTCCGGAGGCGCCTGCCTCCGGACGGACGGAGAAGCGTCGCCGAGGGAGGAGTCGAGGGAAAGGTCTGTGGTGCACGGTGAGGGGTCGCCGGTGTCATGGTGACGGGTCGGCTGTGCAGGATGACACGCCGCTCCCGGGGCGGGGGAGGGGCGGGTGGCCGGGGTGATCGGCTCCTCGCCCAGTTCGGCGCGCACGCGGTTGATCCGCTCCAGGGCCCGGGCCGGGTAGTCCTCGGCGGGCACCAGCAGCTCCAGGACGTTGGGGAGCCGGTCCGGTGACCGGTGCTCGGCGGCGAGGTCGTCGGCGAAGAAGTCCCGGACCTGGGACCGGGGGAGCTTGCGGACCAGGCCGACCCGGACCAGCTCGTCCAGGGCCCGGCCGACGGTGGACGGGCTCAGCGTCTCGCCGCAGCGCTGGACCAGGCTGGCGCGGCGCAGGAAGCACCACCGCCCGTCCGCGTCGACGGCCCCGGCGATGCCGATGGCGACCAGCGCCGCGCTGGAGCCCGGGATCAGCTTCCTGCGGATGGCCTGGACGACCCAGATGACCGGGTTGAACCCGGTGTCCTTCATGATCCCCTTCGGCCGCTTGCGCGGGCCGGGCCGCGGCGGGGCAGGGGCGGTGGAATGGCCGGTTCCGGCAGCGGGAACCGGGCAGGGGGCGGTAGGCTGCATGGCAGCCGCCTTCCTGTGGTTTGGACAGGACGAGTGGTCAGAACCCGGTTCGGTGCGCTTACACCGACCGGGTTCGTCTGCTTTCGGGACCCAACGTAGCGGAGTGAACACGGGTTCGTACGGTGTTCGAAGAGTCGGTGGGAATTCCGCCGCCCCGCCCGAACCGGCCGCCGGTTCCGCCCCCGCCCGATGACTCCGCCCGGCCCGCACGGGGGACCGCCCTGCCGTCGGCACTCTCCGTGGGTACGGGGACGGACGCGGAGCGTCTCCGCCGTGAGGTAGGAAGGGAGGCGCATCCGCCCCATTCCCACACACGGACACGGAGCAGTACATGGACCCGCAGACCCCCGGCTCCCTGGATCAGGGCGAACTCATCCAGGAGATCGGGCAGGCCCTGGTGTCGGCGACCCCCGAGGGCTGGCAGCAGCTCACCTACCTGGCCAGGGTGATCGGTGCCCTCAACGACGACATGCTCGCCGTCCAGGGCGCGGACGGCCAGGTGGGCCAGGTGCCGGTACCCGACGAGGCCCGCTCCGCGGCCGAGACGCTCAAGCAGCGCTGCTACCAGGAGGGCAAGGGCACCTGGTTGTCGATGATCGTCTCGGTCCACCACACCGGGAAGATCAACATCGAGTACAACTACGACACCGAGCCCGAGCTGACCCGTGAGCCGAGCCCGCTCGCCTACGCCCAGGAGCTGGAGCGCTACCCGCGTGCCGACGAGGTGCTCCCGGACTGGCTCCGGGGCAAGCTCGACCAGGCGCGCACCCTCGACACCGGCGCGATGACGACGGCCATCGGCGCCGCCCTGGTCGCCGCGTGCTCCCGTGAGGGCCTCCTCGCCGAGCACCGCCCGCCGACCGGCCTGCGCGTGGCCCTGCCCGACGGCTCGGTCCTGCTGGACACCGACATGCGCACGACGTTCGACCAGGCGCTCATCATGCCCGAGGACCAGTGGGAGGGCCTGGCCGCCCACTTCGCCGGGTACGTCGCCCAGGCCGCCCGGGAACGCGATGCGGGACCGGCCGCCTCCTCCGGCTCCGCCCCGCCCGCCCCGAGCGGACAGACCGTCCCGGTGGACCCGTCGGACGGCGTGGCCACCGCCCTGGTGGCGGCCTTCCGCGACCTGGGCACGGAGATCTCCTTCCAGGACCCGTCCACCATGCTCGTGCCGATGCCGAACGGCGGCACCGCCTCCGCCGACATCGGGAGCTTCCGCACCGCCATGGACAACGAGGCCCCCGAGAAGGTCGCCGAGCACGCGGCCGGGTTCGCGCGCAACGTCGTCGACCAGTTGGACCGGGCCACGCGGCAGGGCAGCGAGTCCTCCGGGGAACTCAGGGTCCGCCTCTACCCCGTCTCGGCCTTCCCGGAGGGCGTGCTGGAGCAGCTCGTCAGCCGCGAGATCGCGCCCGGCCTGTGGCAGACCGTCGTCGTCGACAGCCCGGAGAGCCTCCAACCCCTGTCCCGCAAGGCGCACGAGGACTCGGGCCGGTCCGACGCCGAGGTCTTCGCCGCGGCCGTGGCCTCGTCCCTCGCCGATCCCGTCGAGGTGAGCGAGCACGACATCAACGGCACGCGGCTCGTGCACATCGGCGGTCAGCACCCCTACGCGGCGGCCAACGTGCACGACCTGGACCGGCACCTGGGGGAGGCGCCGCACGGCGCCCTCGTGGTCCTGCCCGTCCCCGAGGTGCTCATCGCCCACCCGTTGGGCCAGTCGCACCCCATCGCGGCCATGGAGAACCTGCGCGAGGTCGCCCAGCGCTTCGCCGCCGACGCGGAGAAGCCCATCAGCACCCAGCTCTACTGGTGGCACCCCTCCTCCCGCACACGGGAGCAGAGCGTGCCCGCGGACCTGCGCCCCGTCGGCGCGGAGATCGACCACGAGAAGGGGGCGGTCACGCTGCACACCTCGGATGAGGAGTTCGGTCCGCTGCTGAGCTCCCTGATGGGGCAGTAGCCCACCACCGGACGCCCCTGAACCGGGCCGGGCCCCGGCCGCACTGTGCTGTCCGGGTCGACGAACGCGGTGGCACCGCCATGCCACGACGTCCGGAAAAAGCGAAGGCAAGGAGTCCAGGATCTCCTTGCCACTCTCAATCTATAGCGCACCCCGGGGCTTGCGGCAAGACCCCCGTCGTCCCGCAGAATGAGCGCCTGAACAGGAGTAGTACCGGTGAACGGGGGGGTCATGCCTGATGTGATCGTGGTCGGAGGCGGGCCGACGGGGCTGATGCTGGCCGCCGAACTGCGGCTGCACGATGTGAGCGTGGTCGTGCTGGAGCGGTTGTCCGAGCCGACCCGGCAGTCCCGCGGGCAGGGCCTGCACGTGCGCAGCGTCGAGATCATGGACCAGCGCGGACTGCTGGACCGCTTCCGCGCGGTCGGTGAGGAGTTCCAGGTCGGCGGCTTCTTCGGCGGTATCACCAAGCCGTGGCCGGACCTGTTGGACACGGCGCACCCGTACGGCCTCGCGGTTCCGCAGCCGGTCACCGAGCGGCTGCTCGACGAGCACGCCGTCGAGGCGGGTGTGGAGATCCGGCGCGGCCACGACGTGGTCGGGGTCGGACAGGACGGGACCGGGGTGAGCGTCGATCTGGCCGACGGCACACGGCTGCGTGCGCGCTACCTCGTCGGGTGCGACGGCGCCCGCAGCACGGTGCGGAAGCAGCTCGGCGTCGGTTTCCCCGGGGAGCCCGCCAGGGCCGAGACACTGCTGGGCGAGATGAGGCTGACCGCGGACCAGGAGGAGATCGACGCCGTCACCGCGCGGGTCGGCAGAACCCAGCCGCGGTTCGGTGCCACGCCCCTGGGGGACGGGCTGTACCGCGTCATCGTGGCCGCCGACGGAGTATCGGAGGACCGTACGGCCGAACCGGCCCTGGCCGATTTCCAGCAGCGGTTACGGGCGCTCGGGGGCACCGACTTCGGTGCGCACTCGCCGCGCTGGCTGTCCCGGTTCGGCGACGCCACCCGGCAGGCCGAGCGCTACCGGGTCGGCCGGGTGCTGCTGGCGGGCGACGCGGCGCACGTCCATCCGCCGACCGGCGGGCAGGGACTCAACCTTGGCGTGCAGGACGCGTTCAACCTCGGGTGGAAGCTGGCCGCCGCGGTCCAGGGCTGGGCGCCGGAGAGGCTGCTGGACAGCTATCACGACGAACGGCACCCGGTGGGCGCCCGCGTACTGGACAACACACGCGCGCAGATGGCGCTGCTGGGGGACGAGCCGGGTGCGGTCGCGCTGCGCGAGCTGTTGGGGAGGCTGATGGACTTCGACGAGGTGAACCGGTACGTGACCGGGATGGTCACCGCGGTCGACGTCCGCTACGACGTGGGTGAGGGGCACGACCTGCTCGGTCGGCGGTTGCGGGACGTGCGGCTCGAGCGGGGGCGCCTGTACGAGCTGATGCGCGGCGGTCGCGGGCTCCTGCTCGACCGGACCGGTGGGCTCTCGGTGGCGGGCTGGGCCGACCGGGTCGACCACGTCGTCGACGCGGTCGACGCCGGCGATGAGCTGGACGTGCCCGCGGTACTCCTGCGGCCGGACGGCCACGTGGCGTGGGTCGGCGCGGACCAGCGGGAGCTGCTCGGCCCGCTGTCCACGTGGTTCGGCGCCGCCGCCCACTGAGCGGGCCCGGCCGCGGACCCCGCACGAAGGCGGGGCCGACCGTCCGGTCGGCCCCGTGGTGACGACGTGGGTCGGTGTCCGGGGATGGAGTGGTACCGCTGTCCCTCGGTCAGCGGCGGGTGCCGTCCAGGAGCTTCTTCTGGACCTTGCCCATGGCGTTGCGCGGCAGGGAGCCGACCAGCCGGACCTCCCGCGGGCGCTTGTGCACCGACAGCCGGGCGGCCACGAAGTCGACCACCGCGGCCGGGTCGATGCCGTCGCCGACCAGGTAGGCGACGATGCGCTGGCCCAGGTCGTCGTCGGGCTCGCCCACCACGGCCGCCTCGTGCACGGCGGGGTGGCCGAGCAGTACCGCCTCGACCTCGCCCGCGCCGATCCGGTAGCCGCCGGACTTGATCATGTCGACCGACATGCGCCCCACGACGCGGTGCCAGCCCCGCTCGTCCCGCACCGCCGCGTCGCCGGTGCGGAACCAGCCGTCACCGGTCCAGGCCGCCGCCGTGGCCTGCGGAAGGCCCAGGTACCCGTCGAAGAGGGTCGCGCCGCGCACCTGGAGCTCGCCGATGCTCTCGCCGTCCGAGGCCACCGGCTCCCCGTGCTCGCCGCGCAGCCGCGACTCCACCCCCGCCAGCGCCGTGCCCACCCAGCCCGTGCGGCGTGGCGCGTCGGCGCGCGCGGCGAGGGTGATCAGTGACTCCGTCATGCCGTAGCGCTCGACCGGAGCGTGCCCGGTGGCGGCCCGCAGGCCCTCGGCCACGGGATCGGGGAGCGCGGCGCTGCCCGAGACCAGGAGCCGTGCGCCGGCCAGGTCGCGGGCGGCGGAACCGTCGCGGACGATCCGCGACCACACGGTCGGCACGCCGAAGAACAGTCCCGAGCGGTGCCGTCCGCGGCGGTCGAGGCCCTCGATCGCGCGTGCGGCGGCGGCGTAGGCGGCCGGGGCGGGCCGGACCGTGTGCAGCAGCGGACTGCCCACGCGCAGGGCGCCGAGCAGGCCCAGGACCAGGCCGTGCACGTGGAACAGCGGCAGGCCGTGGACCAGGACGTCGTCGCCGGTCCAGGACCAGGCGTCGGCGAGCGCGTCCAGGTCGGCGGCCACGGCCCGCCGGGACAGGACGACCCCCTTGGGCGGTCCCGTGGTCCCGGAGGTGTACATGATGAGCGCGGTGGTCTCGGGTGCGGGTTCGGGGAGGGAGCGGCAGGAGCGCTCGGAGGGGTCGACGGGGAGTACGGGCAGGTCGACGCCCTCCTGGGGCCGCCCCAGCCAGAGGGCGGCGCCCGAGTCGCGCACGATGTGGCGGCGCTCGGCGCACCCGGAGTCGGCCGGGACCGGCACCACGGGCACTCCGGCCAGCAGGCCGCCGACGACCGCGACGACCGTGCGCAGCGAGGCCTCACCGTGCACGGCCACGGCGTCGGCCCCCGCGATCCGCCCGGCCACGGCGGCGGCCGCCGACCACAGGGCCTCGCGGTCGAGTTCCTCGTCGCCGACCCGCACCGCGAGTCCGGGTTCCGCGCCGGCACCCAGCAGCATGTTCTGTTCCCGTCCCTCGTTCACGCCCGGTCGCGAGCCAGTACACCACACGGAGTCGGCGGGGACCGGGGAGAGGGAGGTCGTCGGGCCGGGGGAGCCGGAGGGTAGATACCGACTGGCCGGTATGAAATCCTGGCCCTCCGCGGCGCGGGCGCGCACCGCGATCCCGCGTGCGCCCGACGCCCCGCACCGGCCGACCACGACACAAGGAGCCACCGATGGCTGTCGACCCCTCAGGAAGCGCCCTGAAGGACCTGCTGGCCGACGGGCCCGAAGGACCCGTCGTCATGCTCAACCTGCTGCGCTTCGCCCCGGGCGGGCGTCCGTCCTACGAGGAGTACTCGCGCAAGGCGGGCCGCTTCCTGAAGAAGTACGGGGCGGAACTGCTCTACGCCGGCGACGGCCTGGCGCCCCTGGTCGCCGAGGACGGCCAGGACTGGGACGCGGTCCTGGTCGTGCGCTACCCCAGCCGCGAGGTGTTCGGCCGCATGATCGCCGATCCCGAGTACCAGAAGATCACCCACCTGCGCACCGCCGCCCTGTCCGAGGCGGTGCTCCAGCCCACCACCCCCTGGGGCTCGGGCCGCGACTCCTGACCTCGCGCCGACCGCTCCGCGCTTCGACCACCGCTGTCGGACACGGCCGTGGGCGGCCCTGGCCGTGCGGCGGGCGCGGGGTTAGGCTCCGCGCAGGGAGAAGGGAGTGGGGATGCCCAAGAAGAAGCCGCGCCGCCGCCCGGAGCGGGGCAAGGGCGCGAACGACATCCACCGCGGTCCCACGCGCGATCCGGGGGGCACGGGTGCGGTCGGCTGCTACGTCATCCTCGTCGCGTTGATCGGGATCGGCCTGATGATCCTGCTCTTCGAGCTGTTCGGCTAGGTCCGGCCCACCCCGCCGACGCGATCGGCCCCGTTCGTCGGGGTGCCGGTCGCGCTCGGCGCCCGCCTCGCGTCCGCCCCCGCACTCGCTCCGTGTGCCCCCCTCTCACCACCGTGCCTTCGTCTTGACCGCAACTCCCTATATTGTGCGGTAATGTGCCTAAAGGTATTAGGTATTTCCCTGCGGGGTCGAGGGAGAAGGAGGGCTGGACCATGGCACGCGCCGGACTGAGCGCGGAACGCCTGGCCCGGGCGGGAGCGGAGCTCGCCGACGAGGTCGGATTCGACCAGGTGACCGTCTCCGCGCTGGCCAGACGGTTCGATGTCAAGGTCGCGAGCTTGTACTCGCACGTGAAGAACTCCCAGGACCTCAGGACCAGGATCGCCCTGCTCGCCCTGGAGGAACTCGCCGACCGAGGTGCCGACGCCGTCGCCGGGCGCTCCGGCAAGGACGCCCTCACCGCGCTGGCCGACGTCTACCGCGACTACGCCCACGAGCACCCCGGCCGCTTCGCCGCGTCCCAGCTCCGACTCGACCCGCAGACGGCGGCCGCGAGCGCCGGGCCCAGGCACACCCGGATGACACGGTCGATCCTGCGCGGCTACGACCTCGCCGAAGAGGAACAGACCCACGCCGTCCGGCTGCTGGGCAGCGTCTTCCACGGCTACGCCAGCCTGGAGATGCGGGGCGCTTTCAGCCACAGTGCCCCCGACTCGCAGGAGAGCTGGTCGCGGGCGATGGACGCGCTCGACACCCTGCTCCGGAACTGGCCCGCTCCCTGAACGGGCCCCTCGTGGCCCCGCGCCGTGAGAGCCGCCCCCGGCCCGCCGAACGTACAGCACACCCACAGTCGGAAACCATGAACACGGCACAGCACTGGACCACCACGCCCATCACCGAAGACCTCCTGCGGGGCGCCCTGGACCTGGAGCGCACCGAACACGGCGTGCTCCCGCACCGCCTGCCCGCCTGGGCCCGCGCCCAGAGCACCGACGGGCAACTGGCCATGGCCGAGTCCCAGCCCTCGGGGGTACGGCTGGCCCTGCGCACGCGGGCCACCGCCCTCGAACTGGACACGCTGCCGACCAAGCGCGTCTACGCGGGCGCCCCGCCCCGCCCGGACGGTGTCTACGACCTGGTCGTCGACGGCCGCCTGGCGGATCAGACCCGGGTGGTCGGCGGCAACACCCTGGTGATCGACATGGCCACCGGAGCCGCGGAGCTGCGGCCCGGGCCCGTCGGCACCGCCCGTTTCGCCGGCCTGCCCGAGGGCGTCAAGGACGTCGAGATCTGGCTGCCGCACAACGAGACCACCGAACTGGTCGCCCTGCGCGCCGACGCACCCGTCGAACCCGCTCCGGACCGGGGCCGCAGGACGTGGCTGCACCACGGCAGCTCGATCAGCCACGGATCCGACGCCGCGAGCCCCACGAGCACCTGGCCCGCGCTGGCCGCCTCCCGGGCGGGCACGGAACTGGTCAACCTCGGCCTGGGCGGCAGCGCCCTGCTCGACCCGTTCACCGCCCGGACGATGCGTGACACCGCCGCGGACCTGATCAGCGTCAAGATCGGCATCAACATCGTCAACGCCGACCTGATGCGGCTGCGCGCCTTCACCCCGGCGGTCCACGGCTTTCTCGACACCATCCGGGAGGGCCATCCCGACACGCCGCTCCTGGTGGTCTCACCGCTGCTGTGCCCCATCCATGAGGACACCCCGGGGCCGTGCGCCTTCGACACCGAGGCACTGCGCGGTGGAGGAGTGCGGTTCCAGGCCACGGGCGACCCCGCGGAACGGGCGGCCGGGAAGCTGACCCTCACCGTCATCCGGGAGGAGCTCGCCCGCCTCGTGCGGCAGCGGGCGGGACAGGACGCGCACCTGCACTACCTCGACGGTCGCCACCTCTACGGGGAGGCCGACCACGACGAGTTGCCGCTGCCCGACCGGCTCCACCCGGACGCCGCCACGCACCGGCTCGTCGGTGAGCGCTTCGCCGCGTTGGCCTTCGGGGCCGACGGCCCGTTCGCCTCCGAGGGCGTCTGAGCCCCGGCCCGCCCCCGGGACCGCTCCGGACGAGATGACGTCGGCGGCGCCCATGGCCGCCTGAGGGGTCGGTGGAGCGCTCCGGATCGCCGAACGCCCTTGGTCCCGTGTGCTTGGAGGCGTGCCTGTGACACATGGGACATGTGTGGCCGGATACGGCCACATCCGTGAGGAGTATCCGAAAACGAGGGGGGAAGCGGTTCCGTAGCACGGAAGAGCGGCTCGGGTCGCCGCGCTCGCCGCGGTCCTCCCGACCACCAGGACACCGACCACGAGCACGGGTGAACGATGGACGAGAGCGGACCAGGGGCCGCCTGCGCGGATCCCACGTGCGCCGGAAGGGTCGACGGCGAGGGCTTCTGCGAGGAGTGCGGACTCCGGCGCGGGGGCACCCCCGCCCCTCCCGGCTCCGCCTCCGCACCACCCGCGACGCCCGTGCCGCCGCGGGCGGGCCCGACGGCCGCCCCCGGCCCCGCGTCGGCCCTCCCGGGCGACCCCGTGTCCCGGCCCAGCTCCGCCCACGGCTCGGGCCCCGCCTCCACCGGCACCGGGTCGACCGGGGGCCGGGGCCGCTCCTCCGTCGGCGTCCTGGGCGAGGGCCTGAGCGAACTCCCGCCCATCCCGTACCAGGACCCCGCCGACGTCGTCATGCGCCACCCCGAGGTGCCCGAGGAGCGACGCTTCTGCGGCACCTGCCACGCGCCGGTCGGCCGCTCCAAGAACGGGCGGCCGGGGCGCCAGAGCGGTTTCTGCCCCGACGACGGCAACCCCTACTCGTTCGTGCCGACCCTGCGTCCGGGCGATCTCGTCGCCGGGCAGTACCGGATCGAGGGCGCCATCGCCTACGGCGGCATGGGCTGGATCTACCTGGCGGCCGACCAGAACCTCGACGGCCAGTGGGTGGTCCTCAAGGGCCTGCTGGACTCCTCCGACGAGTACGCCCAGGAGGCCGCCGAGGCCGAGCGCCGCTTCCTCATCTCGGTCGACCACCCCAACATCGTCAAGATCATCAACTTCGTCCAGCACATGGACACCACCACCGGGGCCATGCACCGGTACCTGGTGATGGAGTACATCGGCGGCGGCTCGCTCCAGAAGATGCTCCGCGAGCACCTGGAGAGCACGGGGGAGGGACTGCCCCCGCGCCAGGCCATCCCCTACACCCTGGAGATCCTGCGCGCCCTGGACCACCTGCACTCCCAGGGCATGCTGTTCTGCGACCTCAAGCCCGCCAACGTGGTCCAGGTCGAGCACCGGCTCAAACTCATCGACCTCGGCGGCGTCCGGCTCATGAACGACAGCGCCAGCCCCAAGTACGGCACCCGCGGCTACTCCGCGCCGGAGTTCGCCGAGACCGCGACCGTCCGCACCGACCTGTACACCGTCGGACGCACCCTGGCGGTCCTGTGCTTCCCCTTCCCGCTCACCCGCCGCGAGAACGGCGCACTGGTCGACAACCCCCTGCCCGGAACCGACGCCCCCGAGTACGAGGCCCTCCACCGACTCCTCCTCCGCGCCACCGCCACCGACCCGGCCAAGCGCTTCGCCAGTGCTGCGGAGATGGCCGACCAGCTCACCGGCGTACTCCGCGAGATCCGCGCGTTCCAGGACGGCATCCCCTACCCCGCGCCCTCCACGCTCTTCGGCCCCGAGCGCACCGTCGTCGGGTCCGAACTCGCCGCCTCCGCCACCCGCCTGTTCGACCCCCTCGACCCCGGACTCGCCGCGGCGTGCCTGCCCCTGCCCGCCGCCGACCCGACCGACCCGGCGGCCGCGGCCCTGACCGGCCTGGTCATGCCCACCTCCGAGCAGATGCTCGCCCTGCTGGACGCGCTCCCGCCCTCGCCCGAAGGACTCCTCGCGCGCTGCCGGATCCTCGCCCAGTCCGCCCACCCCGACGCCGCCACCGCCCTGGCCGAGGCCGGCGTCCGCCTGCCGGGCGACTGGCGCGTGGACTGGTACTCCGCCGCGGGCCGCCTGGCACGCGGCGACGCCGACCGGGCGGCCGCGCTCTTCGACGACCTGGTCTCGCACCTGCCGGGCGAGGCCGCGCCCAAGCTCGCCCTGGCCGTCGCCCTGGAGTGCGCGGGCCGGACCGAGGAGGCCGCCCGGTGGTACCGCACCGTCTGGAGCACCGACCACGCCTGGACCGGCGCCGCCTTCGGCTACGCGCGCACACGCCGCGACAGGGTCGAGGTCCTGGACCAGGTACCGGCCTCCTCCGCCTTCCACACCGCCGCCCAGCTCGCCCTGGTCGCCCACGCGCTGCGCGGCACCGGCACCCCCGACACCGGGCGAGAGGGCCGTGGACCCCGCTCCGGCGCCGCACCGGCCGGGGCGGCCGTCACGGCCGCCGCCCACCGCCTCGGCGCCCTGCCCGACCAGGGCGGACCCGTCGGCCGTGCCCTCGCCGCCGACCTGCTGGAAGCGGCCCTCACCTGCCTCGCGGAAGGCGGCTCCCTACCGGAGGCCGACCTGCTCGGCACACCCGCCACCCCGCACGCGCTGCGCACCGACCTGGACCGCCGCTACCGGGACCTGGCCCGCGCCCAACCGCGCGGTCCCGGGCGCCGGCTGCTCGTCGACCGGGCCAACACGGTCCGCCCGCGCAGCCTGACCTGAGGGCCTCCCCCGTCTGACCACCCCCGAGGAGACGTATGCCCACCCCGCCGCCCACACCCGTCAGCCGTCTGGAGGTCCACCAGAACCCCTGTCTCCCCGAAGGCGCCCAGGACGTGCACGCCATCGCCACCATCACCGTCGACGCACCGGCACCCGCCGCCTCCTCCCCGGCGCAGGTCATCGTCATCGACCGCTCCTACTCCATGAGCGGCGACAAGATCGCGCGCGCCCGCGAGGCCGCCGTGGCCGCCGTCGACGCCCTGCGCGACGGCAGCCGGTTCGCCGTGATCGCGGGCAACGGCCGCGCCGAGCAGATCTATCCGCTCACACCCGGGACCCTGGCCGAGGCCACCCCGACCAGCCGGGACGCCGCACGCGGGGCGATCCTGGCCCTGGGGGCCGACGGCGGCACCAACCTGGTGCCCTGGCTGGAACTGGCCGCCGCCCTGCTCCGGACCGTCGGGCCCGGCGACGTGCGGCACACCACGATCCTCACCGACGGACAGGGCAACCTCACCGACGCCGTCCTGCGCAGGTGCGCCGGGATGTTCACCTGCGACTGCGTGGGCATCGGCGAGGACTGGAGCCCGGAGCAGCTACGCCGGATCACCACCGCGCTCTCGGGCACCCGCCACTTCGTGGAGGACCTCGACGACCTGCCCGGCTTCTTTCGCCAGCAGGCCGAACAGACCCAGGACCGGGGCATGGCCGACCTGTCCCTGCTGGTCAAGGCACCCGGCCAGGTCAGTGTCCGCAAGGTCGTGCAGGTCTACCCGACCGAGCGCGAGCTGACCGCGCGGGACGGCGGCGGGCCCGTCCACGAGTACCCGCTCGGGTCGTGGGGCTCGGAGAGCAGGGACTACCAGCTGTGGTTCCGGGTCCCGCCCCGCCGACCCGGAGCGGAGATCCGCGTGGCGCAGGTCATGCTCGCCTCGGGTGAGCGGCAGGAGCTGGCCCGCGGCCGGGTCCTCGCCCAGTGGACCGACGACCTGGCACTGGCCACGGCGGTGGACCCCAAGGTCGCGCACTACACCGGCCAACTGGAGCAGAACGGGCTCATCCGCGAGGGCCTGGCCGCCCTGGAGACGGGACAGACCCGGGAGGCCACGGCCAAGCTGGGCCGCGCACGCGAACTCGCCGTGGAGTCCGGACGCGACGACCTGGTCACCGCCCTGGAGCGCGTCGTCGACCAGGACCCGGTGACGGGAACGGTCCGGCTGCGCTCGCGGATGAGCCGCGCCGACACGCTCAACCTCGACGTCGGCACGGACCGAACGACGCGGGAGATGACGCCCAGGAGAGGGGAGTAGGCCCCATGGCGGCGATCTGCCCCGACGGGCACCCCACCGAGGACACCGAGTACTGCGAGGAATGCGGCCTGCGCGTCCCCGGCGTCCGGGCCCCGGCGGCCCACCGCTCCACGCCCCCCATGGGCCCGGGCGGTGGATCCGTTCCGGGATCCGGGGAGGCCGCACCCATCGGGGACACGCCCACCTCCGCGCACACCGGTGGTGCGCGCCCCGGTGCGCCGCCCGGCGCCGCCCCCGGCGCCGACGGGCGCGCCCGTGCCGCTCCCGGGACGGCCGTCCCCCGCTCCGGCCGGTCCGGGGCCGAGCGCGTCCCGGCGTCAGGGGAGACCCGCGCGGGAAGCGCGGCCCCGTCCGGCGCAGAGACGGCGCACACCGCTCCGGCAGGGTCGGCGAGCACGGGCGGGCCCGCCGCGGCCGAGGCCGGCCCGACCGGACCCGCCGCAGCGAGCGGCGCGGCCGGGACCCCTCCGGACGACCTGCTCGAGCAGCCCGCACCGACCCTGCTCCTCACCCCCGGACGCCGCCCCCGCCACCGCGGGCCCTCCACGGTCGCCCGCTTGCGGCTGCTGGTCTCGGTGACCGTCGCGGCGCTCGTCCTGGCCTTCGGCGCGCTCGCCGCGGGCACCCGGGCCGCCCAGACCGCGATCGACGACACCGGCCAGGACACCGGCCCCCGGATCATCGCGACCGCCGACCTGCCCCGCACACTCGCCGAGACCGACGCACACCTGGCGGCGCTGGTGCTCCTGGGCGACGACCCGGAGCACGCCGACGAGCGCTCCGCCGAGCTGGAGGCCTACCAGGACAGCGGCCGAGCCGCCGCCGACCTCGTACTGGTCGCCCACGACCTCGCCCTCGACGTCGAGGGCCGGACGCAACCCACGGCCGCGGCCACCGACCCGGCCGCGGCGGCGATCGAGGGCGAAGCGGCGGCCGAGGACCCGGCGGACGCGCCCACGCCCGCGCCCACGCCGGAGGACGCGCACGGAGCCACCGCGCGGGCGATCGACCTCGCACAGGCCTACGGCCGCTACCGCGAACTGGCCGGTCGGGCCCTGGCCCTGTCCGAGGACGCCACCTACCCGGCGGGCGAGGTCCCCGGCCAGGTGGTCGCGGCCCGCGCCGAGGCCGCGCGCCACCTGCGCGAGGAGGTCCTGCCGCTGGCCGAGGACGTCAGCCTCGACGCCACCCGCACCGCCTTCCACCGCACCAAGGACGCCCGGGACACCGTCGTCACCGCGCGCGCCGCCGTCGCCGTCGGCAGCGCCGCGGCCCTGGCCGCACTGATCGTGCTCCAGGTGTTCCTGGCCCGCCGCTTCCGCCGCACCTTCAGCCCCGCACTGCTCGTGGCCACCGCGGTCACCGCCATCTACACCTACACCGGGGTCACCGTCATGGCCACACAGACCGACGTCCTGGAGCGGATGACGTTCGACGGCCTGATCCCGGTGGCGACGCAGGCCACCATCCGCACCGAGGACACCGTCGAGACCGCCGACAGCACGGACGCCCGCACGGGCACGAGCGTGGCCGTCGGCTCGCTCGAGCCGTACCGGGACGACCCGGCCGAGTCCGAGGAGGCCGCGGCCGTGTTCACCGCGTCGGTCGCCGCCGGCGACGCCGCCCTCGGGGGCCTGGGATTCCTCATCCCCGTCTCGATGCTGTCCATCGCCGTCGTGGCCGTCGTCGGCACCGCCCCCCGCCTGGCCGAGTACCGCTGAACCGGAGGACACTCATGAGCACCGACACCGGAACCCTCCGGGCCGGCCGGCTGGGCCGATGGTTCAGCGGTCCCCGCCGCGCGATCATCGTCAGCTCGATCGGCACCTCCCTGGAGTGGTACGACTACTTCCTCTACGGCACCGCCGCCGTGCTCGTCTTCCGCCAGCTGTTCTTCCCCGACGCCGACCCGGCCACCGGGCTGCTGCTGTCGCTGGCCACCTTCGGCGTCGGCTTCGCCTCCCGGCCGGTCGGCGCCATGCTGTTCGGACACTTCGGCGACCGGATCGGCCGCAGGGACGTCCTGGCCGCGACCTTCCTGGTCATGGGTACCTCCACCTTCCTCGTGGGACTGCTGCCGGGGTACGCGAGCATCGGCGTGGTCGCACCCGTCCTCCTGGTCCTGCTGCGCGTGATCCAAGGGCTGAGCCTGGGCGGACAGTGGGGCGGCGCCGTCCTCATGGCGATGGAACACGGCACGCGGGAGCGCCGGGGGGTCACCTCCAGCTGGGTGCAGGTCGGCGTCCCCGTCGGCAACATCCTCTCCACCGGCCTGCTGGCGCTGGCCGCCGTCCTGCTGCCCAACGAGGCCTTCCTGGAGTGGGGCTGGCGGGTTCCGTTCCTGCTCTCGGGCGGGCTGGCCCTGATGGGCCTGTGGATCCGGCGCGGGCTGACCGAGTCACCGGAGTTCGAAGCGATGGGCGAGCCGTCCCGCACGCCCCTGCTGGAGGTCCTGCGCACCCACCCCCGGGCGCTCGGATCGGCCTTCCTGGCCCGCATCGGCAGCGACGTGGTGTTCTACGTCTTCACCTTCTACCTGCTCACGTACCTGGAGTCGCAGCTCGGCATGGAACGGAGCGTGGGCCTGACGGTGGTCGTGATCGCCTCGGCGGTGCAGCTGCCGCTGCTGGTGCTCTACGGCCGGATCTCCGACCGGTGGGGCAGACGCCGGGTGTACGCGTTCGGTGCCATCGGCTCCGGCGTGTGGGTGTTCGCCTTCTTCCCGCTGCTGGACACCGGCGTGTTCTGGATCATCACCGCGGCCGTGGTGGGCGGGATCGTCTTCGAGGCCGCCATGTACGGACCGCAGGCCGCGTTCATCGCCGAGCTGTTCGCCCCCCGGGTCCGCTACAGCGGCACCGGGCTGGGCTACCAGGTGGCGGGGGTCCCCAGCGGCGCGCTGGCGCCCATCGTGGCGGTCATGCTGTTCCAGTGGTTCGGCAGCGCCCAGGCCGTGGCCTGGTACGTCGTGGCGTCCGTGCTGGTCACCCTGGTGGGCCTGGCCCTGTCCCCGGGGCCCTGGCGGGGGCCGTCCGCGCCGCCCGGGCAGCCCGCCGCGCGGGTTCCGCTGACCCGTGACGCGCCGTGACGGGACGACCGGCCACCCCGATGACGGGGCGGAGGATCGGGCGATCGGCTGTGCACGCGGGGTGACGGCCCTAGGGTGGTGCCATGGACCGTGTGGAAGCGCTGGACGCCCACCTGCGGAGCATGTCGACGGAGCGGGTCGCGCGTCTCGTCGCCACCCTGCCCGACTCCGCCATCGACCTGCACTGCTGGAGCGCCGTCCTGGAGCGGATCGCCATCCTGGCCTACCGGCCGACCGTGGTCGAGCAGCTCAACCTGGCACAGCAGCAGCTGCTCTACGCGATCGCCACCGTCGCCGAGGACCAGAACGGGCTCAGACGGCCGCCGCCGACCCTGGACTCGGGTGCGGGGACGGCCGAGCTGGGGCCGGTCTCGCTGGACGCGGTCCTGGAACGGGTCGGGGCGCGGTCTCCGGGGCGGGCGCGGCAGCGGGCCGAAGCCGAACTCGACCGGTTGGTCGACCTGGCGATCCTGTGGCCGGACGGCCGTGAGGGCTTCCACCTGGCCGACGACTTCGCCGCCCAGTTCGGGTCCGAGCGCACCCCGCCGGACCTGCGCACCGTCGCGGAGGGGCTCGACGCGGCCGACCTGCACCGCATGGCCAAGGCCCTGGGCCTGGACGACCCCGCGGACCGGCACGTCCTGACCGCCGACATCGCGGCCCTGCTCACCGACGAGACGCGGGTGGGGCTCCTGCTCGAAGAAGCGCCCGCCGGGACGGCGCGCTTCGCGCACTTCCACGCCCTGCACAGCATGGTCGTGCGCGCTCCCGCGCCGGGGCACCGGCATGTGGACTGGCTGACCGAACGCGGTCTGATGGTCCCCGTCGGCGACCACGGGGTGATGGTTCCGCGCGAGGTCGCCCTCGTGCTCAGGGCGCGCTACCCGGCCCCCTTCTCACCGGAACCGCCGGTCCTGGTGGGGCCGGTGTCCGACCGGGAGTCCGACCGGGGACCCGAACGCGGCGCGGCGGCCGGTGAGCGGGCGGTGGCGGCCCGGTCCCAGGAGGCACTGGTCGCGCTGCTGGACGCCGACGACCACCTGGTGGCCGCCCTCAGCGTGTGGCCGCTGGTCCTGGGTACCGACGGCGTCCAGGACCACCCGGCGCTGCGCGAGGAGCTGACGGCCGCCGGCACCCACCCGGACGTCATCCGCGTCTGGGTCGAGGCGGGCGGCATCACCGGGCTGCTCAGCGCGCGCGGCGGGGAGGTCGGACTGTCCGCGCAGGCCTCCACCTGGGCGGGACTGCCGCCCGAGTCACGGATCGCGGCGCTGCTGGGGGCCTGGACGCAGATACCCGACACGGCGCTCTGGTGGCCCTCGCCCGAGGAGCCGCTGCCGAAGAAGCGCGCGGCGGGCGTCAGGCGGGCCCTCGCCCTGGCCCTGGGGGACGCCCCCGAGGGCATGAGCCTGGGCGCGGTGTCGGAGAACCCGCAGTACAGGCGGGTCCTGGGCTGGGAGCCGCACGGGGCGCAGCGGTGGCTCGTGGACACCGTGCAGTGGCACCAGCCCTTCGTCGGGGCGGACACCGACGCCACCGACCGCGTCCTGCGCGCGCTGCACGAGGCGGAACGGCTCGGACTCGTCGCCTACGGGACGCCCACGATGCTCGGGCGCGCCCTGTCGGCGTGGTGCCGGGGCGGAGGGGAGGAGCAGGTGGCGGACGCGGCCTGGGCGGCGCTGCTCGGCCGCGACGGTGTCGGGGAACCGCGGCCCGAGGAGGAGGGCGGCGCGGTCATGCAGGGGCCCGCCGAGTGCAGGGAGCGGGCCCTGGCCATGGAGATCCACGCCCTGCTGGGGACCTGAGCGGGGCGGCCGGACCCGGATGCGGGTCCGGCCGCGTCGTCCCGGTCCGGCCCCGGATTCGGCGCGTGCGCAACGAACCGCACGGCGGGGGACGTCACGTGGCGCGGGCCCGGAGGTGGGCCCGCTCCCCCTGGCGGCCGAACAGGACGAGGAGCTCCACGGTCCGCTCGTCGTCGGGGCCGAGCCAGTGCGGCACGTGGGTGTCGAACTCGGCGGCCTCGCCGGGCTTGAGGATCACGGTCCGCTCGCCCAACAGCAGGCGGAGCCGACCGGCGAGGACGTAGACCCACTCGAAGCCCTCGTGGGTCCTGAGCCGGGGTTCGGTCTCGGGCCGGGGCGGGATGAGGAGCTTGTGGGCCTGGACGCCACCGGGACGGCTGAGCGGTACGAAGGTCATGCCGTCGCGCGTGACCGGCTTGAGGTGGATGCGCGGGTCCCCGGTGCGGGGCGCGCCGACCAGCTCGTCCAGGGGCACGGCGTAGATCTCGGCGAGCGGCAGCAGTATCTCCAGGGTCGGCCTGCGTGTGCCCCCTTCGAGGCGGGAGAGCGTGCTCTCGTTGATGCCGGTGCGCTCGGTGAGGTCGGCCAGCGTCAGGCCGTGGCGGTGGCGCAGCCGCCGCAGACGCGGCCCGACCGCGGCCAGTCTGTCCTGCTTCTCGGTGCCCATACCCGCCAGCATGCTGAAACGGCATGAGGCTTTGCAACTCCAGCAGCCGGTGGCGCAGTCTCGTACCAACGGCCGGGCACCGGCCCGGTCACCGGCCCCGCAGCCGTGGCCCGACCACCCGCACCCGAAAGGCCCCGCATGAACAGCGCCAACGACTCCGCGTCCTTCTGGGAGAACCACTACGCCGGCATGGACGCACAGTGGGGCACGACGCCCAACGTCGTCCTGGCCGACCTGGTCGCAGACCTGGCCCCCACCCCGGCAACAGCCCTGGACCTGGGCTGCGGACACGGCGGCGACGCACTCTGGCTCGCGGTCCGCGGCTGGGACGTCACCGCCGTCGACGTGTCGCGGACCGCCCTGGACCGGGTGGTCGCGGGTGCCGCGGCCACGGGCGTCGCCGACCGGGTCCGCGCCGAGCGACACGACCTCGCCGCGACCTTCCCCGACGGCACCTACGCGCTGGTCGCGGCCACCTACTTCCACACCCCGGTCACCATCGCGCGCGAAGACGTCCTCCGCCGGGCGGCCCGGGCCGTGGCGCCCGGCGGGCTGCTGGCCGTGATCGAACACGCCTCCGCGGCCCCCTGGTCGTGGCAGACCGGCCAGGACGTCCGCTTCCCCACGCCCGACGAGGTCATCGCCTCGCTGCGACTGACCAACGACTGGCACGTCGAGAGAGGCGAGGCACCCCAGCGCACCGCGACCGGTCCCGACGGGCGGACCGCGACCGTCACCGACAACGTCATCGCGCTCCGACGGGGTGGGTGGTCCACGGAGCGGACGGCGGAGGAGCGGGGCGGGGGAGCGCGGGCGGAAAGCGCCGGGATCGGCTGCGCCGGTACCGCGGAGTCGGCACACTGGAGGGCGTGACTCAACGACGCCTCGTCGAGGGGTTCTGGTCCGGCGACCGGCTCCTCCTGTGGGGCACGGACACCGCTCCGCCCCCGGCCGCCCCCGCTTGCGACGCACCGCCCGGACACTCCGACCCGGAGGCCCGATCCCACCCCTTCGCGATGACGGCCGACGACGTCCTGGCGCTCGCCGGTGTGCCAGGGACCGGAACGGACGTGGCGCAGGCCGTCCTGCGGCTGCCGGGCACCGCCGATCGTCCGGACCCGCCGCCGGACCCGCGAGCCCCCACGGGCGCGTCGGACGAGCCGCGGGAGCGGGCCGGCGCGTCCGAACCCGGCGCTCGGCCGGACGGCGCCGTCCTGAGTTCCTGGATCGTTCCCGCCGTGCGGCTGCACGGCGCCCAAGCCCTGGCGGTCCTGCGCCGGGCCCAGGACGCACCATGGGCGGGACCGGCACTCAGGGCCCTGGTGGTCCTGCTGCGCGCGGCCGAGCAGTACGCGGGCGCGGGGCGGGTGGTCCCTCAGGTGGTGGAGGAGGCCGAGTGCCCGTCCGCCCCACGTGACCGGGCCGCCGTCCACGCCCGGTGGCGGCCGGTGCTGTCGCCCGACGGGGCCTCCTGGCTGCGGTCGTACATCCGGAGCCTGCCCCCGTCGGCACGCGCCCACCACGCACCCCAGACCAGCGCGCGGCGGACGGGGGAGGCCGCCGTCACCGACACCCTCGGCGGACTGCGCCTGCTGGTCGACGCGCTGTGCCGGGAACGCCTGTCGGACAGGCACGCGGACGTCCCCGACGGGCACGGGACCCACCACCTGTGGCTGGAGGAGCTGACCTCCGCCGAAGGCTGCCTGTGCGCTTCGACCGGCACCGCGGGCCTGAACCGCCTCGACCGCTCGCTCCGCGCCTGGTTCACCCGGGTGGAGGAACACGTCGGCGGACTGCACCTGGCCTTCCGGCTGGTGGAGCCGCCACCGGACCCGTTCGGCGGCCCGGCCGTCGACATAGCTGATCGCGCGGGGGAGGCCGCGGCCGACGAGGCCGCGCGGGATCTGCCGACCCTGGCGGAGCACGCCACCGACCCGGGCTACCGGACCGGGACCGAGCCCGATCCCGGCTTCGAAGGGGACCCCGAACCCGAGCCGGACTGGTGCCTCCAGGTGTGGGTGCGCTCCACCGGCGACCCCTCCCTGATGCTGCCCCTGGACGAGGCCCTCGCGGACGCCGGGATCCCCTGGCTGCCGTACGACGCGGCCTCCGTCATCACCAGCGAACTCGACCGGGCCGCCCGGATCCACCCCGCCCTCAGCGGTCTGCGCGCCGCACCCCCGTCCGCGCGCCTCAACATCCCGTTCGAGGACGTGCCCGGGTTCCTCACCCGTGGCGCGCACGCCCTCGAAGGCGCGGGGTTCCGTGTCCTGCTCCCCTCCTGGCTGGGCAGGGCCGAGATCGGTACGGCGGTCCGGCTGAGCGAACGCACCGACGACCACCCGCATCCGGATCCGGCCGCCGACGGAGGCCTCACGCGATCACTGGTCGACTTCGACCACCGGGTCGCCATCGGCGGCACCGAACTGACCCGCGAGGAGCTCGACGCCCTCGTCCGGCTGAAGTCCCCACTGGTGCGGATGCGGGGCGAATGGGTGCACGTGGACCCCGCACGGCTGCGCCGCGCCGCCGCGTGGGCGGCCGACCGCGGCACCGGCACGGTACCGGTGGAGGAGGCCATGCGCATGCTCCTGCACATGGGAGCCGAGCCGGCCGGTACCGCCGAGACCCCGGGCGACCACCTCGGCGCGACGGCCGCGGTCCACGCCGACGGCGACCTCGGCGCCCTCCTCCAGGGCCGGGCCGAGGAAGCCTTCACCCCGATGGCCGAACCCCCCGGACTGGCCGCCCGCCTGCGCCCCTACCAGCGCCGCGGCGCGGCCTGGCTGCGCTACCTCGACCGGCTCGGGCTCGGCGCGGTCCTGGCCGACGACATGGGCCTGGGCAAGACCGTGCAGCTCCTGGCCCTGCTCGCCGACGAACGCGCCGACGGGCAGCGGCCCGCCCCGACCCTCCTCGTCTGTCCCACCACCCTGGTCGGCAACTGGCACAAGGAGGCCGAGCGCTTCACCCCCAAACTCCGCGTACACGTCCACCACGGCCCCACCCGGCCCCGCGGCGAAGCCCTGCGCGCCCTCCTGGAGACCACCGACCTGGTCGTCACCACCTACGGGGTGGTCCGGCGCGATCGCGACGACCTCGCCGCCCAGACCTGGCGACGGGTGGTGTGCGACGAGGCCCAGGCGATCAAGAACGCCCGCACCGACCAGTCCAGGGCCGTCCGCGCCATCCCCGCCACCGGACGCGTCGCCCTGACCGGCACCCCCGTGGAGAACCACCTCGGCGAACTGTGGTCGGTCATGGAGTTCGCCAACCCCGGCCTGCTCGGCCCACGCGAGGCGTTCACCAGCGGGATCGCCGCGCACATCCAGTCGCGCCCCGACAGCGAGCAGGGACGCGCCGCCACCGCGCGCCTGCGCCGGGTCACCGCGCCCTTCCTGCTGCGCAGGCTCAAGACCGACCCCGCCGTCATCACCGACCTGCCCGACAAGCAGGAGATGAAGGTGTGGTGCACACTCACCACCGAGCAGGCCGCCCTGTACCGCGCGGTCGTGGAGGAGATGACCCGCAGTATCCGCGAGGCGACCGGCATCCAGCGCAAGGGCCTGGTCCTCAAGACCATGACCCGGCTCAAACAGGTGTGCAACCACCCCGCCCACCTGCTCGGCGACGGCTCCCGCCTGCGCGGCCGCTCCGGCAAGCTCACCCAGCTCGAACACCTGCTCGGCGAGATGGTCGGCGAGGGCGACAAGGCCCTGTGCTTCACCCAGTACACCGAGTTCGGGGAGAGACTCGCCCCCTACCTGCGCGAGAGGCTGGACACCGACGTGCTGTGGCTGCACGGAGGCGTGTCCCGGCGCCGACGCGAGGAACTCGTCGAGCGCTTCCAGAACTCCGACGAACCCGCGGTGTTCCTGCTCTCCCTCAAGGCCGCCGGAACCGGCCTCAACCTCACCGCCGCGAACCAGGTCGTCCACGTCGACCGCTGGTGGAACCCGGCCGTGGAGGACCAGGCCACCGACCGCGCCCACCGCATCGGACAGCGGCGCACCGTCCAGGTCCGCAAGATGATCTGCATGGGCACCCTGGAGGAGCGCGTCGACGCGATGATCGAACGCAAGAAGCAGCTCAGTGACAGCGTCGTCGGCAGCGGGGAGCAGTGGCTCGGCGAACTCGGGGTGGAGGAGCTGCGCGAGGTCATCCGGCTCGCCCCCGAGGCGGTGACCGGATGAGCGCCTACGACTGGACCGACGACCGCCGATGGGGCGGGCGCTTCCTGGACCCGCTCCGCGAGACCGGCGACGGGCCGCGCTTCGCGCGCGGGCGGGTCTACGCCGGGCAGGGGCGGGTCACGGCGGTGACGATCACCCCGGGCGCGGTGCGCGCCGTCGTGGGCGGATCGCGCCCGTACACGGTGACCGTCCGCCAGCCCGCGGTGCCCCTCGACGTCCTCGTCCGGGCCATGCGCGCCATCGGGGCCGACCCGTACCTGCGCGACACCCTCCTGGCGGGCGAACCCGAGCCCGAGGTGGAGGACATCCTCGACGGCCATGGCGCCGTCCTCTTCCCCGAGCACCTGCACGACCTCCAGGCCCGGTGCACCTGCCCGGACCACGGCGACCCGTGCAAGCACGTCGCCGCGGTCCTGTTCACCCTGGCCGACACCTTCGACCGCGATCCGCTCGCCCTGCTGAACTGGCGGGGTGCCGACGACCACGTGCTCGCGGCCCTGGCGGTCGATTCCGGGGAACCCGCCGACGCGGAGCCAGGGGAGCCGGGACCGCTGTCGGTGGAACTGGAACCGCTGGTGGAGTGCGCCGCCGACTTCTGGACCGGGGCGGCGCCACCCCCGGTCCCGTCCTCGGCCGCCTACGATCCGCTGCCGCACTGGGACGCCGGACCACGGCCGGTCGTCGCCGCCCTGGGCCTCCTGTACGCGGCCCTACGGGAGGACGCGGCTCCGCCCGGAGAGACCTCGCGGGCCTGAACCCTGTGCCTCAGGCCCTGTCCCCCCGGCGCATCCCGAACGGGACGCCGAAGCCCGTCAGCCAGCCGCCCTCCTCCAACATCCGCAGCGCCTCCTGCGTGACCTCGTGGTCGGGGGCCGCCCGCGGCGGCCAACCGAAGTGCTCCGACAGCATCCCCCAGCTCGGCCCGTGGCCGTGCTCGTCACGGAAGGCGCCCACCCAGTCGGCGACCTCGGACTCCCGGCCCTCCACCAGCCCACGCGCGCGCTCGGGGACCGGCACGTCCTGCGGGGTGGTGGCCGGGGCGGTCATCGGGGGCGTGGGCGGCGGTACGGGCACGTGCGCCAAGGGGCGGGTGGCCTCGGTCAGACGCGCGACGACGTTCCCGTCCGTCATCCGGAAGCCCTCGATCCAGCCCAGCTCCTCCCAGCGCACCAGAAGGGACACGAGCTCGTCCGCCCCCGCGATACGGACCGCCGAGACGACCTGGTCCGCGGGCACGCTGATGTCGCCCTCGGGCGTGGCATGCGCGGCGACGTAGACGGCGGTCATCCGCATGCCGTTCGGCTTCTTGCGCATCTTCTTGTGGGACAGCGTGCGGCTCACCCAGCCCGAGGCACCCGAGCGGATGCCCTGCCCCACGCCCCACGGGTTGCCCTGGATGGTGGGCAGGCCGCACTGGGCCGGTGCCATGGCCTGGGCCTCGACCGCCTCCTCCGGTGTGGTGAGCAACCATCCCGGCTCGACCAGCCTCCGAACGGAGTCGTGCGGATCCTCCAGACGCAGGATGCGGAAGTCCTGGGCGGTGAGGTTCGCATACCCGCGGATCGCGCCGCGCAGCGCGCACGTCAGCGCGAGCAACCGGCTGTCGGGGTCGTCTCCGGCCCCGTCGGCCGCCACCTTGTCCCAGACCTGGTGCAGCAGCCGCCACTGCAGGAACGTGAACGGAGGCGTGCGACGCTTCTTCGGGGCGGTGTCCTGGCCGGCCTCCTCCCGTGGCCCGCGATCGGCCTTCTTCTGTCCCCACCCGGGAGGGATGGAGATGCCCTGCTCCTTGCAGCGCGTGCACGCCATGGCCGCGGCCAGGTCCTCGCCGGGCTTGTGGAACTGCAGAGGGGGGAGCGACGGGGACCGAGGGGCGGTCACACCGTCGGCTACGGAGTGTTGCGTCATGTCTTGGAGGATAGCGACGGCCGCCCCCACCTGTCCGGAGTCCGCGCAATCCGCTCCCGGGGCGATCGGAGGCGGGCCAGGTACCGCACGCCGCTCCTCCCTGGCCAGACCCTCGCAGTGCCTTTCGACCCTCGAAAGACGCGCACGTGGACCTGACCAGATCCACGTCCGCCCGTGCCCGTCGGGCGATCTGCCGACCGCGCTCCTGTGCCGGCCACGGGAACGCGCGGGCGACGTCCTCGCACGCCGCACGATGCCGCACCGCGCTCCGATCCCGTTCGTCGTCGGCGCACGCGTGGCGCGGGTGGTGCTCGACCAGCCGGTCCACGGGGACCGGCCGGTCGTCGAACGCGCCTCTCTCCAGTGCCAGCGCCCGGGCGTGCTCCCGCGCCGAACGCTCCAGTCGGCCACGGTTGGGATCGAAGGGAAAGGACGTGATGATCACAGGCGCCTCACAGCGGTCGCGTGACGACTTCCACTTCCATAGTCCGCCCATCCCGCCGATCCCGCTGAGAGCCTGTGGACAACTCAGAACCGGACCGAACATGTGCCCACACCGATGTACTCGCGAGGCCCCGGTCGGCCTGACATCGACGTCGATGTTGAGAATAAAGCAGTATGAGAAAAATGCGTATCCAAAGACGATTGGTCATGACTGGGGTCATTATTGGATTTGTGGATTGTTTTGCGGTGATCAAATATGGTCGGGGTGTCAACTGATTCGAGTCCTGCCCACTGGGTGTGCAGTGCCTTTGGCTTCAGAAAAACCGCAGGTCGCCCGGGAGGGGCTTCAAGTTTCCCGGACGGGCTTGTCTTCACACCTGAGCGGCCTGTCCTGGTCCGGTCAATGACCCGGGAACGATGTCCCTTGTCGGGCGGAAAACGTGCGGTCGATGATGGTGGATATGGCTTCCAAGAAGAACACCAAAGGCCTTGCGCGCTACTGGGGTGTGGCCGTCATTCTGTTTGCCCTGTTCGGATGGTTCCTGCCCGAGGTGGGGCCGATGTGGATCGCGGTCGCCTCGGCGGTCTCCGTCCTCTACGTCTGTTTCCAGGTGCCGTTGCCTTGCGGTGCATGGAACCGTGACCGGACCCGTTGCCGCAACAACGCCTCCGGTCTCCTGCCCGGATGCCGGATCGAACAGCACCGGTGGCAGACGGCGAAACTGATGCTGGCCTCCGGCGGATGGGGGGAGTTGCGTGCGAAGACTCTGGCCAGTTGGAAGAGGGCCCTGCCCGCATTCGTCGCCGGGGCCACGATCATCTCGGGGGTGGCCGCGGTCGCCCAACTGGCCGTCGCCGTGGCGGTCGCCTGAGCCGGCGCAGGCAGTGCCATCGGGGTGACCCGGGCTCTCCGCCCGTGCCGGGAGGGGAGCCCGTCCGTGCTTCTCGGACCGGGGTCGCCTCTGGTGCACCGCCGGAGATCCGTTTCTCGGTGGCGGATTCGGTGAACGGCTACCAGGACGGTGGGCGACACTTAACCTGGGGCCATGAACGACCGCGACACCGACCTCGCCCCGGCCCAAGACGACGCGGCCCTGTTGTCCGCGCTGCGGGAGCTGGAGCTGCCCGCCCGGCTGCTGCAGGACCTGCTGGCCCAGGCGCCGGATCACGCGGGTGAGGTCCTCCTGGACTTCGTCGGCGATGTCACAAGGGCGGGACGCACCGATCAGGCTCGGCGCGTCTTGGAGGTCCTACGGGCGTACCCGCCCACCTCCGAGGACCGTCAGTACGCCTCGATCGAACTCGCCCACCTGCTCCAGCGGAGCGGTGGGGAACAGGCGGTCGCCGAAGCCGAACGGATCACCGCCGAACTGCTCAGCCCAGGAGGATTGAGTTCAGGCCCGGCGGAGATGCTCGCCGAGGACCTGGAGGCAAGGGGTGAGCTGGCCGAAGCACTGCGGTGTCTCAACCTCGCCTCCCGCGACCTGCTCGCCGAACCGCCGGAGGAGCTGGAAGGCGTCGAAGCCCGGTACCTCACCGCGCTCATCCGACGATCGCGCGTGCGCGCGCAACTGGGCATGGAACTCGACGCACACGACGAAGTGGCCGTGGCGTCGGCACGTCGGCTTCTCGCGGAGACGTACGGCGACGTGGGCGAGACTCGGACGGAGGGCTCTGAGTCGGACCGGGCGGTGGAGGCGCTCTTTTCCCGGGAGGCCTTCGACGAGGCTCGTGTCCGGGGCCTGCTCACCGCCGAGGCCGCCGAGCACGGTGCGGACGCCTACTACCGCGCCGCCGACCGCCACCTGCGGGAACAAGTTCGCCAGGCCCCCGAGACACGGTGGAGCGTCGCACTTCACGGCGTGGCGGAGATCGAGGCCTTCGCGGAACAGACGGGGGCGGACCCGGCGGACCGTGCCACCGCGCTGAGCTGGAGCGAAGCCGAGATCACCGGGGACGACCCCCGGCTCGTGCCGTGGCCGCCCCAGCGCAACGAGACCTGCTGGTGCGGCTCGGCCCGCAAGTACAAGAAGTGCTGCGGAGCGCCGTCCAACCGCTGACCGTGCCCTCGGAAATGGTGTGTCCGCCCCGGTGAAAGGCTCAGACCGGTCGGCGGTCGGCGGTCGGCCGGCACGGGCGGCCTCCTGCGGCTCGACCTCGATCGGTGACGATCAGCGACGTGGCGGTGGTGAAGGCCAGGACCGGTTCGGCCGGGCAAGGCTGTCCGGGCGGACCGGGTGGTCGAAGGAGTGTGCGGGGCTCAGTGAGCGCCGTCGCGCATCGGTTTACCGCCACGCGGTGTGTGTACGGATTTCACCCACCGAACCCCCCTTGACACTCGCGTCGTTTCGAAGCTATATCTAGAAAAATGCCGCATTAGACCGAACCCTATCTCCGTCGAATCAGTATGTTAGCGCTAACACAAGAATGAGGAATGCCATCAAAGGGTCGCGCAAGGCATGCGCCGAGCCCGCGATGAATGACGCCCGAATTCGCCGATGACCCCTTGCCACTGCGACTCCACGAACCCCGCAACCGCCGACCGCACCCCGTTGGCGGCACACCCCCCGGAGGAAACTTGCGAGCGAACCCAAGGAGATCGGCGCGCACCATGTGCGCGCTGCTCACCGGACTGCTGTGCGTCGTGTCCACGGCGTCCCCCGCGTCGGCGGCGACCGACTACAGCATCGACATCGACCTCTCCGCCGCCGGGCCGCAGATCAGCGACCACATGTACGGCATTTTCATGGAGGACATCAACCACGCGGCCGACGGCGGACTGTACGCCGAACTGGTGCAGAACCGCTCCTTCGAATACAGCACCGCGGACAACGGGAACTACACCCCCATGACCGCATGGGAGGAGGTCGGTGCCGGAAACACCAACAGCGAGGCGAGGGTGGTGAACAACGCCGGTCGGCTCAACGAGCGCAACCGCAACTACCTTAGGATCGTCCTGCCTTCCGACGGTAGCGAATACGGGGTCGTGAACAGCGGATATTCCACCGGGATCACCGTCACGGAGGGGGAGGAGTACGACTTCTCGGTCTGGGTGAAGGCCCCGGGCCGCCCGGACCCGCTGACCGTGCGGCTGCACGACGCCCAGGGCGAGCCGCTGGCCGAGCCGCTGTCCCTGGAGGTCCGGGGCGACTGGGCGCAGTACACCGGCACGCTGACCGCGACCGCCTCCAGCACCACCGGACGGCTGGCGGTCACCGGAAGCGGTGGCGGCGTGCTGGACCTGGACATGGTCTCCCTCTTCCCCCGCGAGACCTTCAACGGCCACGAGAACGGCCTGCGCGCGGACATCGCCGAGAAGATCGCCGCACTGGACCCCGGCTTCGTCCGCTTCCCCGGCGGCTGCCTGGTCAACACCGGCAGCCACGAGGCCTACGAGGCCCCCGACTGGCCGCGCGAACGCTCCTTCCAGTGGAAGGACACCGTCGGGCCCGTCGAGGAGCGCGCGACCAACCACAACTTCTGGGGCTACAACCAGTCCTACGGACTGGGCTACCACGAGTACTTCCAGTTCGCCGAGGACCTCGGCGCCATGCCGCTGCCGGTCGTGCCCGCCCTGGTCACCGGCTGCGGCGAGAACCAGGCCACCGACGACCCCGAGCTGCTGGAGCGACACGTCCAGGACACCCTTGACCTCATCGAGTTCGCCAACGGCCCGGCCGACTCCGAGTGGGGCGGCGTGCGCGCCGAGATGGGCCACCCCGAGCCGTTCGGCCTGACCCACGTCCAGGTCGGCAACGAGGAGAACCTGCCCGACGCCTTCTTCGAGCGGTTCCTGCGCTTCCGAGACGCCATCGAGGCCGAGTACCCCGACATCACCGTGGTCAGCAACTCCGGGCCGGCCTCCGGCGGCGCGGTCTTCGAGCGCGCGTGGGAGCTCAACCGCGAGCACGGCGTCGACATGGTCGACGAGCACTACTACAACTCGCCCGCCTGGTTCCTGGCCAACAACGAGCGCTACGACTCCTACGACCGCGAGGGCCCCGACGTCTACCTGGGCGAGTTCGCCTCACAGGGCAACCGGTTCTCCAACGCCCTGGCCGAGGCCGCCTTCATGACGGGGCTGGAGCGCAACGCCGACGTGGTGCGGATGGCCTCCTACGCCCCGCTGCTGGCCGCCGACTGGTCCACCCAGTGGACCCCCGACATGATCTGGTTCGACAACAGCACCAGCTGGGGCTCGGCCAACTACGAGGTGCAGCGGCTCTTCTCCGCCAACACCGGCGACCAGGTCGTGCCCAGCACCGCTTCCGGGACCCCCGGTGTCGGTGGGCCGATCACCGGCGCCATCGGACTGTCCACCTGGAACACCAGCGCCGAGTACGACGACGTCCGGGTGACCTCCGCCGACGGCGAGACGCTGCTCCACGACGACTTCTCCGCCGGCGCCGACCAGTGGACCCACACCACCGATGTCGGCGACTGGACCGTCGAGGACGGCGCCTACGTCCAGACCGACCTCTCCGGTGAGAACACCATGGTCACCGCCGGCGACCCCGAGTGGACCGACTACGACCTGGAGGTGACCGCCACCAAGCGCGAGGGCGCCGAGGGCTTCCTCGTCGGGTTCGGCGTCCAGGGCACCGACGACTACTACTGGTGGAACCTGGGCGGGTGGAACAACACCCAGTCCGCGGTGGAGCAGGCCTCCGGCGGCGCGAAGAGCTCCCTCATCGCCGACGGCACCACCGTGGAGTCCGGCCGCGCCTACGACATCCGAGTCGAGGTGCGCGACCGCGACGTCACCCTCTACCTCGACGACGAGGAATGGGGCAGGTTCACCGCCCCCGAGCCCGAACCGTTCCGCCAGGTCGTCACCCGCGACGAGCAGACCGGCGAGCTCATCGTCAAGGTCGTCAACGCCCAGGACGAGGCGGCCCGCACGTCGATCGACCTGGGATCGGCCCAGGTGGAGCCCACTGCTGAGCTGACCGTCCTGGCGGCCGATCCGGCCGCCGAGAACACGGCGACCGACCGGCCCGTCAGCCCGGAGACCTCCACCATCGACGGTGTGGACAGCACCTTCACCCACACCTTCCCGGCGCACTCGGTCACCTTCCTGCGCATCACACCGGAGGAGTAACCCGCGACGGTACCGCGCCCGCCGGGCACCGCGAAGGCGGTGCCCGGCGGGCGGTCGCGTAGACGGAGCCATCCGCGATGCGGGCCCCACTCACCAGTTCGGCCTCCATCCCGGCCGACGAGGAAGCCGTACCCAGGGAGAAGTTCTCGTCCCCATCCCATCGGAGCGACCCACCGGGGGCCGGCCCGAGCAGACCAAGAACCCACTGTTCGTACAGGGCGCTGCCACCACAGCGGAACTGACCGGAGAGGTCGATGTGGTGGACCAGGTGGCCCTTCGCCACTGCATGCCGGTGGATGGTCTCCACGGTCCCTATCTCTCCCGGGCGCATCACCTGGTGCTATGAGAGAAGGGGCACCAGGGCCAGGGAGAACGCCCGCCCCGTCGGTAGTCGTGTGGTGCGTACCGAAGGAACCTCCTTGGTCAGCGCGTGGGTAGCGTGCGGTCGCACACGGCACCTGGTACAGGGCCCCGGGGGCATGGAAGGGCGCCTCCGGGCACATCCGGGCCGTGTGCCGCTTGCCGCCGGGCCCTCGAACAGATTGCATGGGGGTGACGTGCGCTTCGGCGGTCCGGGGCGGAGTCGGGACGGTCGGGGTGCACAGCCCTTCCGGAAAGCGCACGGAGAGGAGGAACGCATGGCCGACGACGCCCGCTGGAAGCTGATCTCGACGGGGCTCGACCAGCTCAGGGAGCAGACACCCTTCAAGGAGGGGCAGACCGCGTCCTCGCGACTGTTCTCCGACGAGGACGTGCGGGTCATGCACCTGGCGCTGGACGGGGGCGCCGAACTCAAGGAGCACACCGCCCCCTCACCGATCCTCGTCCAGGTCCTCGAAGGGCACATCCGGTTCGACATCGGGGACCAGAATCACGACCTCGGCCCCGGAGCGATGATCCACGTGGCGGGATCCGTCCCCCACGCGGTCACGGCCGTCAGCCCCGCGCGGATCCTGATCCACCTGCTGGACCCTCGGCGGCACACCCACCACTAGTGCTGCGGGCCGGGATCTTCACCGGAGGTGGAACCCAGAGGCGGTATGGGCGCCGAAATCGCTCCCAGTAGCAAGATCACGGCGAAGGCGCAGCACCGGTGAACCTCTTCCCTCACCGCACCCGGACGCCCACGCCTTAGGACGCCCACGCCTCCAGAGCGAGCAGGTTTCGCATCGACACCATGCCGACCATGCTTCCGTTCTCCACCACCGGAAGATGGCGGATACCCGCCTCCATCATCCGGCGGGCCACCTCCCGCGAGTCCTCCTCGAGGCCGGCGGTCTCGATCGCCGTCGACGCGTACTCGATGGCGCTCTCCGCGGCCGGGGCGTGTGCTTCGGCCAGCGCCCTCACCAGGTCCCGCTCCGTGATGATCCCGACGATCCGGTCGACGCCGAACACGGCCAGGGCGCCCACGTCCTCCTCCGCCATCCGTTGTGCCACATCGGCCAGCGGTTCGTCCGCCTGGCAGCCGAGGACCGTCGGACGGTAGATGTTGCTGATGAGCATGTCTCCCCCTCTGCTCCCGCGCTTCATGCCCGTGAGGCGGACAGCGCCGAAACGGTGCTCCGGTGCCGTCCTCGCGACACGGTGCCCGAACACGGACGACCCGTGCGGACCCGCGTCGGCGGGCAGGCTCACGCTTTCCCCTGTGCCATTCCCCGCTCGAGGCGGTTTCCCCCGGTACTCCACCTTCTTGCTACCCGTTCGGTGCACGAATACCACCGTCCCGGCCGGGCCGCGCGGATCGAAACGCACTCTCGGCATGGGCCCATGAACGGACTCACAGCGGAGCGGACCAGGGCCGTGTCCTCCCCGGCCACGGGCCTCGCCCGGGAGGGGCGGACCGGACGACCCGGGGCCCGTGCGGGGCCGGGCTCCGCGCGGGTGGAGCCCACCGCCGAGCTGACCGTCCTGCAGGCCGATTCGGCCGCCGAGAACACGGCGACCGACCGGCCCGTCAGCCCGGAGACCTCCACCATCGACGGTGTGGACAGCACCTTCACCCATACCTTCCCGGCGCACTCGGTCACCTTCCTGCGCATCACCCCGGAGGAGTAACCCGCGACGGCACCGCGCCCGCCGGGCACCGCAAAGGCGGTGCCCGGCGGGCGGTCGCGCTTCACTGGACGCCTCGGACCGGTCAGTCCGTTCGAAAGACTTCGCTCTGGTGCCAGGTCAGCGCTTCGAGGCTGGGGCGGTCCGCCTTCTTCGCGGGGAGGCGGATACGGACTCCATCCAGGCCCGTGTACTCCCGCGCGTCCGGGAAGTCCTCGTGCAACCTGGGACTGACCCGAACGGTCAGATTCGGGGACACGGTCAGATACCCGAGGTCGAAAAGCCGGTGCACGTCCGATCGCAGTAGCAGCCCGTTGTCGAGCCGGTGCAGTCCGCCTCTGGTGACCGGATGGATATGGGCGGCCTCCAAGACGGGGCGCACGCGCTGACCGGTGACGGCGCAGCTCTCCTGGTAGGCCTCCAAGAGGGCGAGTTTGAATGCTCCCTGCCCGAGCCGACGACGGGCGGGGCGGGCTTCGCCGAACATCGGGCCGCTCCGTCGCCAGGTGTCGGTCTCACCCGGCCCGTCCTCCTCGAGTGCCTTCTCCGTCGGTCGTCCCAGGATCCGTGCGGCGATCGGTGCGAAGTAGTTCGCGTGGGGGTCGTTCTCGATGTCGTCGTACCCCTTCCCCTGGACGAGGCTCTTGGCGAAGTCCGGAGGGGGAGCGAAGCTCTCGTTCTCGGGGAAGAACACCGGGTCGCGCAGCATGATGCAGCCGACGAGCGGATCCTCCCCGGACTGGATGGGGGCCATCCTGTTCTTCGCGCGGTAGCTGTTGATCGCCTCGCGCACCTCGGCGGCGCTGCTCCTTCCGTTGCCCTGCTCGAAGGTGGCCCAGGCCTCGGAGAGGGGCACACGGGCGAACCCGCTGAAGACGGCGCCGCCCACGATCTGATTCTGCGGAAAGTGGGTCTTGAACAGGAACAGGTCACCCAAGCCGATGCGCTTGAACAGACTGCCGGAAGAGGGACGCCAGAAGTTGATCTCGTCCAGGTGGGGGCGGCTGGAGAGGAAATCAGCCCATGCCTTGTCAGTGACCCCGACATATGCCTTCATGGTCGACATTATGGGGCTTTTCTGTCGCGAGTCTGACTGGTTGGGCGAGCACAGTGGTGCCGGCCAGCCACGTGATCCACATGCGTGTCCGGAAGTGGCCACTGGAATGTCGGGACCGGAGAAGTCGGAATCGGTTGCCAGCATCGATCTTCGAAAGGGTCTCCGGGCTCGAACGGCACCTGGGTGCGTCGGCGCACGGACGACTTCTGCGCCTCCCTGTCGACCTGGTCAGAGTTTCGTCTCCAGCTGCACGCCGACACCATGGGTGAGCCCTTCATCCATGGGGAGAGGTGAACGGTGGCCAGGGCGGGTCCTTCCGTATCGGCCACGCGAACGCCGGGTGAGCGAGGGCGGAGGGTGTGGTCGGTGAACTGATCTGCCGTGCCCGATGGTGAAGGCGGTGTTCCCCTGGGCGATGTTGTCGAGGCGGCCGACAGAGGGCGGGCTCTGGACGCAGTCCTTGTCGTGCCATTGACTCACATTAGGAGCAAAATGGGGCAATATGGGATATAAGACGTGTGGCGAGAGGGGACCGCGTCGCACTCTTCTGTAGGGGGCGACCTGATGGAGACCTCGTTGCAGATTCTCCTCACCGAGGAGGAGGCGCCTGCCGAGGAGCTCGAGGCACTGGCTGGACAGCTCAGACGCGAGCTCCTCCAGCTCGACGTGGACGACGTCACGCCGGTGCGGTCAGAGGGCGCTCCTCCAGGTGCACGTGGCTGGGACATGGCCCAGGTCGGGGCGCTTCTGGTGATCCTGAACCAGTCGGTCACCGCACTGGGCACGGTCGTCGGTGCCATCAGGCGCTGGCGCGACCGCTGCCGGGCCCGGCCGACGATTCGACTGGAGATCGACGGTGACGTCCTGGAGATCTCTGATACCTCTCCGGAACAGTCGGCACGCGCGTTCGAACTCTTCGCAGACCGCCACGTCACCACTGGTGACCGGTCATGAGCGACATCGACAGGCACGCCTTGATCGTCGCCACGGACACGTACACGAACGAAGGTCTCGACCACTTGCGCGCGCCCGGGCAGGACGCCCTGGTTCTGGCCGGTGTACTCGAGGATCCCGAGATCGGCGGATTCGACGTCGAGGTCGTGCGCAACGAGCCCGCGCACGCCATCCTTCGGCGAGTGGAGGACTTCTTCGCCGATCGCACCAGGGAGCACTCCCTGCTGCTGCACTTCTCCTGCCACGGCCTGAAGAACGCCTCCGGGGAGCTCTTCTTCGCCGCCACCGACACCCTTCCTGGGCGGCTCTCCTCCACCGCGGTGCCGGCCGACTTCGTACGCAGGTGCATGAACGAGGGAAGCACGCAACACCGTTCTGTTCCTCGACTGCTGCTATGGCGGTGCCTTCATGCAAGGTATGCGCACGCGCGCGAGCGGAGACGCCCACGTGTTCGACTCCTTCTCCGCCCGGGGATTCGACAGCGGACGCGGGTGGGCGGTGATCACCGCCTCCAACGCCATGGAGTACGCCTTCGAGGGAACGGAGCTGGCCGAGGATCACCAGGTACGGCCGTCTGTCTTCACCCGAGCACTCGCGGCCGGGTTGACGTCGGGTGAGGCGGACCTGGACGCGGACGGACTGGTGTCGATCAACGAACTCTACGACTACGTTTACGACGAGGTTCGTCGGGAGAACCCGCACCAGACGCCCAGTCGCAGCATCCACCTCCAGGGAGACCTCTACATCGCTTGCAGCAAGCGCCGCAGAACCGGGGGCGAGGGGCTGCCGGAGGCCCTCAGAGAAGCGGTCTCCAGCGCTGCCGCGGTAAGCCGACTGGGAGCAGTCTCCGAACTCCGGCGTTGCCTGGAGAGCCCGGACCTGGAGCTGGCGGAGGCGGCGTGCCGTGCCCTGCGCGGTCTGGTCCGCAATGACGTCAAGTCCGTGGCCGGGGAGGCCGCTCGTGCGCTGGAGGAGGTGTCGGTCCGTCCCTTGCCCGGGCTGTTGGACTTCGGTCGGGTCGGCCAGTTCCAGCCGGCACCGCACCAGCGGCTCGAGCTCCTGGGTCCTGCGCTGGCCCACGCCTGTATCCCACACCCTCGCGATGAATGGATTCATGCGGAGGCGATCGACGACACGTTGGACGTGTCGGTCGACACGGCTCGGCCGGGCAGACTGGAGGGCTCACTCACGCTCGAGGGGAAGGCCGGACAGGCCTCTGTGCCCGTGCGTGTGGAGGTGGTGCCCGCTTCGGTTCCCAGGTCGGTGGGCCAGGTACCGTTGCCGCCGCCGCGGACGACCCAGGGCCGTGTGGCCCGCGGACCGGTGGCCGTGGGGCCGACAACGGCCCCACGGTTCGCTCCCGTGCCGCCCTCACGACGGGCTTCGGCAGCCACACGTGTGGGACACCCCGAGTCGCAGCTGCCCCCATCCGTGCCAGGATCTCCGGTGACACCAGCCTCTCGTCCTCCACTCGTGGGCTTCGCCGAGAGATTGGCCGCACGGACCATCGACTATGTGCTCGTGTTCGTATTCGCGTGCGTGCTGGTCTTCACCGTGGCGATGTTCTGGGCGGCCGTCTCCGGTGGCGACGGCTCAGACGACGTGATGGCCAACGTCATGGCGGGTTTTTTCTTCCTGGGCTGGGGTGTGCTCCTGTTCCTCTACGACTGGTTGTTCCTGAGATTCGCCGGAGCCACGCTGGGGAAGATGCTTCTGCGGATCAGGGTCGTCGACACGAGAAGCGGCGGGCCGCTCTCCCACCGACAGGCGGCGGTGAGGGGCGCTGTCTTCGGCTTGCCGCAGACGATCCCGCTTCTCGGGAACCTCCTGGCGTTCTTCGAGTCCCTGGCGGCGCAGGCGGATCCCTGGAAGCGTGCCCTGCACGACAGGACTGCACGGACGCTTGTGATTCACGTCGACAGGTGAGCGTGGTCCCAGCACTCCAAAGAATCAGGGTCTGCGTGGGGTGGGGGCGGCCGTATCCGGTGTGAAGATCTCCAGGAGCTACCGTTCGGGAGATTGCACAAACTCCGGGGTCAAGGATTGCCGCGGTTGCGGAGAGACGACGGCCGGTTTTCTGGCGAGGATGTGAGCTCGAACCAGGTGGGACGGAGGCAGGAACCGCCCCACCGCGACGTCAGGAGCCACCCCCCATGGTCGCAAGACGACTGTTCGTTCCGCTGACCGCGCTCGTCCTCGCACTGTCAGGACCCGTGGGCGCGGCTGCCGCCCCCGTGCCCGCCGACGCCGACCTCGCCACTGAACCGGCCTCCGGCGGCTACGGTGCCCCCGGCCCCTACGCCACCGACGTGGAGGTCGGTGCGGTGACCACCCTGTACTACCCGCGCGACATCGCCGACAGCGACCGGCGCCACCCCGTGATCGTCTGGGGCAACGGCACGTTCGCCTTCCCGGTGGTCTACCGGGACCTGCTGCTGCACTGGGCCAGCCACGGCTTCATCGTCGCGGCCGCCAACACCCCGCAGTCCAACCTCGGCATCTCCATGCGGGCGGGCATCGACATGCTCGAGCGCAGGGACGCCGACCCCGGCAGTGAGTTCCACGGCCGGGTCGACCTGGACAACATCGGCGCGTCGGGCCACTCGCAGGGCGGTGCGGCCTCGATCGTGGTCGGGGACGATCCGCGGGTGGACACCGTTCTGCCGATCCAGCCCGGCCCCCTGGCCGACATCGACGACGTGGACGACCCGGCGCTGCTGCTGGCCGGACAGCGCGACAGCATCGTCTGGCCCTGGCTGGTCAAGCGCTTCTACAAGGACGCCGACCACATCCCAGCGATCTACGGCGAGGTCCGCGGCGCCAACCACTTCACGGTGGTCGGTGACCCCGGGCCGTTCGCCGCGCCCACGACCGCCTGGTTCCGCCTGCACCTGATGGGCGACCAGGGGGCCTACACGGAGTTCTTCGGACCCGGCTGCGGCATCTGCACCGACTCCGACACCTGGTCGGACGTGCGCCACAACGACCTGGCGGACGAGTTCACGCTCACCGCCCCGTGACCTGACCCCGTTCCCCCGTCGATCCCGCTCCCGGCCCCGGTGGCCGGGAGCGGTTCGCTGATCGTCCGTCGAAAGGACACTGATGCACACCATCGCGAGCACCCGGCAGGGCAAGGTGCGGGGCCAGGTCCGGGACGGGGTCGCGGCCTATCTCGGCATCCCCTACGCCGCGCCGCCCTTCGGCGCCCGCCGGTTCCGTGCCCCGGCTCCCGTCGAACCGTGGGAGGGGGTGCGGGACGCCCTGGAGTTCGGGCCGACCGCCCCCCAGCGCCCCTACCGGGCGCCGCTGGACCGGCTGATCCCCACGCCGCGCGTCCCCGGGGACGGATGCCTCAACCTCAACGTCTGGGCGCCCGACGGCGGCGATGGAGGCGACCGAGGGCGGCCGGTGATGGTGTGGATCCACGGGGGCTCGCTGCGCAACGGCTCGACGGCCCTGCCGCTCTACGACGGGTCGGCCTTCGCACGTGACGGTGTGGTGCTCGTGTCGGTCAACTACCGGCTCGGGGTGGAGGGCTTCGGGGTCTTCCCCGACGCCCCCGACAACCGCGGCCTGCTCGACCAGATCGCGGCACTGAGGTGGGTCCGCGACAACATCGCCGCCTTCGGAGGGGACCCGGACAGTGTCACCGTGTTCGGTGAGTCCGCCGGCGCCATCAGCATCGCGGCCCTGACCACCAGCCCCCACGCGCGGGGGCTGTTCCGTCGGGCCATCATGCAGAGCGGGGCACCGCACACCGTCTCGCGTGGTGAGGGTGCGAAGGCGGTGCGGCTGATGGCCAAGAGGCTGGGAGCGCCCGCCACGGCCGAGGCGTTCGCCGCGGTGGACCGCGAGCGGCTGCTGGACGTGCAGGACTCGGTGGTCGGTGGAGTCGATCCGATCGGCGGCGGGCCCGGCTTCCACATCGTGGTCGACGACGACGTGGTGCCGGCCGACCCCGCGCCTGCCGATGTCGATCTGCTGCTGGGCGCCAACCGGGAGGAGTACCGGTTGTGGTTCGTGCCGACCGGGGCGGTCGAGCGGATCAGCGGCCTCACCCTGCGTCTGGCGCTGCTGAAGTTCCGGATCCCGGGGCGCGTGGCGCGGCTGTACCGCTCCGGCCGGCCCGGGGCCACACCGGGGGAGATCCTCGGGGAGATGGCCACGGACATGCTGCTGCGCGGGCCCCTGAACCGGCTGGCGGACACACGGCTGGCCCCCTCGGCCCCCTCGGCCCCCTCGGACCTCTCGCACTCCTCGGGCGGGCGGCCCCAGGCGCCACGGACGTTCGTCTACGAGTTCGCCTGGCGCTCGCCCGTGCTCGACCTGGGCGCCTGCCACGCGCTGGAGATCGGCTTCGTCTTCGACACCCTGCGCTCCAGCCGGGAGCTGACCGGAACCGGTGCGCCCCAGCCGCTGGCCGACGCCGTGCACCGGGCCTGGGTGTCCTTCGCCGCCTCGGGAGACCCCGGCTGGGCCGACTGGTCGCGGCGGCGGCCGGTCATGGTCTTCGACCACCCGGACTCGGGGCCGGCCTTCTCTCCACGGGACGAGGAGCTGCGCGCGTGGCTCTGACACGGGTATCCGGACGGGCCCGAGGTCTCAGCGCAGGTCGCGGGCGGTGAGCGCGGCCTGCAGCAGGCGGGCCTCGGCGGGCACCGCGAGGTCCAGTCCGGTCAGCGCGCACACCCGCTGCAGCCGGTAGTCGAGGGTGTTGCGGTGGATGGACAGCGCCAGGGCGGTCTTGCGGCGGTTGTGCCCGTGGTCGACGAACACCCGCAGCGTCTCCAGCAGGTAGGGGTGCTCCTCCAGCGGGTCGAGTTTGGCGGCCAGGCGGACCAGCGCGTCGCCGGGCCGCGCGAGCTGGTACTCCAGCAGCACGTCGTTGAGGCGGTAGACCCCGGGCGGGCGGCCGAGCCGCCGGACGAGATCCAGCACGCGGCCCGCCTCCGCCGCCGCCGCGGGGACGGCCGCCGGTCCGGGGGCCGGTGCGGCTGCGGCGAGCGGGGACTCGCCCACGTCGCGTGCGAGCGTGGTGCTCAGCTCCGCCAGGTCGGGACGGCCGGGCAGCAGCGCGATTCCCGCGACGAGGTCCATCAGCACCGGGACGCCCGTGTACGCGTCGAGCGAGGACTGCACCAGCCTGGTCGGCGGGTCCGACTCGAAGGCGAACGCCACGGCCTCGTACTCTCCGGCGACCGCGATCCGCGCCACCTCGGCCAGTGCCTCATACGGCCGCCCGTCCAGGAGGGCGGTGAGCAGCGCGCGTCGGACGCGCTTGTCCTCGCTGCGGAGGTCCTCCTGCGCCTGTTGGTGTGCGAGCACGACGGCGGGCATGGCCGAGTGCAGACAGGCGAGCAGGCTCGCACCCGCCTCGGCCAGCTCCCCGGGCTCCGCCGCCGCGGTCAGGGCCCGCCACCACTCCTGGGCACCGACGAGGTAGGCGGCGGTCACGGCCTCCAGGGGCACGCGCTCCTCCGCCCGGCGGGCCGACCATTCGATGAGCCGGGTCAGGTCGCCCGGCCTCACCTCGCCCCCGTCTCGCAGTGTGCGCACCAGCAGTGCGTGCACGGCCGCGACCGACCGGGCGACCTCGCCTTCGAGGACCGGGCGCGGCAGATCCCTGTAGAAGGGCACCTCCGCCCTGCAGCGCGCGATGACGGCCGCTGTGACGTCAGTGCTCAGGGCTGTCATGCGTGTGTGCAGGTCGGGCATCCGCACATCGTCACACTGTCGAATCACGGGCGTCAACGACGGTCCGGCCGGTCCTGTCCGTCGACCGGGTCAGGTCAGGGCGGACGAGGACACGGACTCCCACGCGAAGCCGTCGGGGTCGGTGAACGGGCCGAGGTCGCCGTTGACCACGATCCGGTGCGATCCGCTGCCCTCGGCGGGGACACCGGCGACCTTGGCCAGGGCCTTGCGGCGGTACAGGGACAGCTTGACGGCGTCGTCCCCGGACTCGAACTCGGCGTAGGCGCGGCCGAAGCTCCTGGCCACGGCCATGCCCTGCTCGACGTAGAACCGCTTGGTCGCGGCGACGTCGGCGACGCCGAGCAGGAGCACGATGTCGTCGAACTCGCGCGTGGCGGGGCCGGTGTCCTTCTTCGACGAGGTCGCGATCTGCCAGATGGTCCCGTCCGGGGCCCGCACGACGCCGCCGTAGCCCCACATCGACTTCTCGGCGGGCTTGAGCGCTGTGGCCCCGGCGTCGAGCGCGGCGTCGAAGAAGCCCTTGGCGTCGGCCGGCTGGGACACCAGGAGCGAGAGCGTGAACCCGCGGAACCCGGTGGTCGGTTCCTGTGCGGTCCGCAGACGGACCTGCGAGTCCAGGCCGAAGGCGGTGGAGTAGAAGTGACGGGCGGCTGTGGTGTCGTCCACCTCGAGGGTGACGGATGCGATGTTGGCCATGTCCTTTACGTTAGGCCCGCGACGGTGACCAGCGCTTCTTGATTCCTGACCGGTCTGCCCGCCCGTGGTGGTGCTTCCCGGGGTGCCCGCGGCCGTGCCGGAGCACGGAGTCGATGCGGCAGGATCTCGGGAGGGCCGCAGAAGGGACGGTGTGCGCGTGAGCCGGGGACGAGATGACCGGAGCGGCCGGAGTGACCGGGGCGACGCGGAGGGCCTGCTGTTGCGACCCGATCGCCGCAAGGCGCGGGAGAACGGGATCGTCGTGCTCGTGACGGCCGTGGTCGTCACTCTGGGTGTGGCGATCGGCCCGGGGTGGCAGGCCGCTCTGGCGTCGGGCGCCTTCGGACTGGTCCTGTTCGCTCTGGTGATCGGACACCGGCGCCAGGCCGATATCGAACTGACGGAGCGGGAGATCGCCGTGAGGGGGCTCTGCTCTCGGAAGCGTCGTTCCCGGGCCCGGGCGGCGCGCGTGGTGCGTGCGACCCTCGTCCAGATGCGGGGATCGCCCATGGAGACCCTGTTCGTGCTCGACGCGAACGGCGGCGTCCTCCTGCGGATGCGGGGCGAGCTCTACGCGCCCGAGGACCTCGACCTGTTCGTGCGGGAGCTGGGAGTGCCGTGCGACGGCCCGGACGAACCCGTCACCGCCAACCGGTTCGCCAAGAGCCACCCGGGGCTGGTGTCGTGGGTGGAGCGGCACCCCTACCTGCTCTTGTTCCTGGTCACGGTGATCGTGGTCGGGGCCGTCATGGCAGGCGTGGTGCTCCCGGTCTGGGGGATGTAGGCAGCATGTGCCGTGACGGCCGGCGCCGCGCACTCGACGAGGCGCCGCGTCCGGCCCAGTCGCTGAAGAGACACGTTCCGAGGGTGCTCACGGCCGCCTGGGAGGCCGGTCCGGGCCCGGTGGTGCCGGTGGTCCTCGCGCACAGCACCATGGACGGTATGAGCCATGCCGCCACTCCCTCCTCCGCCGAACCGGGCCCCGCCACCGCCTCGACGCCGCCGTCCCGGATCACGGTCGACACCGACACCGACCTCGTCTACGCACGGCGCGACACCGGCGACCTCCTGCTCGACCTCTACCGTCCGCCCGCCACCGAACGCCCTGTGCCGGTCGTGCTATGGGTGCACGGGGGCGGCTGGTACGCCGGTGACCGCACCCAGGCACCGGACCTCGCCCGTCGCGTGCGCGCCACCGGTTTCGCCTTCGCGAGCCTCGACTACCGGCTTTCCGAGCAGGCGCACTTCCCCGCCCAGTTGCACGACGTGCGGGCCGCTATCCGGTTCCTGCGCGCGCACGCGAACGAGTGCGGACTCGACCCGGGGGCGATCGGAGTGTGGGGCGGCTCCGCCGGCGGCCACCTGGCCGCGCTGGCGGCTCTGACTGGCCACATCGGCGCGCTGGCCGACGAGGTGGACACCGAAGGTGACGCGTCGGTGCAGGCCGTGGTCGCGTCCTACCCTCCCGTGGACCTGGCCGCCGTGGTCGCCGAGGCGCACGCCGGGCGCCCGGACGCGGACGCCGCGTCGTCCCCCGAGGGTCGGCTGTTGGGCGGAGCACCGGCCGAGCTGCCGGACACGGCCCGCTACGCGTGTCCGCCGACCTGGGTGCACGCCGGCGCTCCGCCGTTCCAGCTCTCCCACGGGACCGCCGATGCCCTCGTCCCGCACACCCAGAGCGAGCTCCTGCACGAGGCCCTGGCCGCGGCAGGCGCGTCGAGCGAGCTCTACCTCCTCGATGACTACGGGCACGGGTTCCTCAACGAGGAGGGCGGACTCGACGGGCAGCCCGCGGACGTGATGGACGACGGCCGACTGGCGAGGGAGGGCACGGCCCGGGCCGTGCGCCGCCGCACGGACGAGCCCGACACAGGGGGAGTGCCGGTCACCTTCGGATTCGCGACCGTGGACGACTTCCTCCTCCGGCACCTCCAGGACCCGGACCAGGTTCCGCGACCCTGACGCCACCCGTCTCCTGTCTCCTCCCGTGTCACAGCGACCTGGCAGGCCCAGGGGCCTCCAGAGGCCGTGCCGCCGCCTGCCCACCGACTTCGACGAGTGCCCGCACCCGGCCCGGACACGCCCGCCCCCCGTTCGCTCGCTGAGCTCGGGGGCGTGCTTGGGTTCTGGGGGTCGCACGGCCCCTGTGGGCGGTGGTGAACCCGTCGCCGAGGGGTAGTCGGGGTGGGAAGCCTCGGTTCGTGGACATGACGGGAGGCCGGCTGTGGTGTGGGACGTGGCGGTGATCGTGGCCGCGGCTGTGCTCCTCGTGGTCGGCGCAGGGCCCTTCACCCGCCTGGTCGACCGGCTCGCCGACCGAACCGGCATGGGCGAGACACTGGCCGGAATCATCCTCATCGGCGCGGTGACCTCGCTGCCCGGCCTGATCACCAGCCTCGTCGGCGCGGCCAACGGCGACGCCGAGTTCGCCATGAACAACGCCCTGGGCGGGATCGCGGCGCAGACCGTCTTCATCGCGCTGGCCGACCCGTCCTACCGGCGGGCGAACCTGGAGCACGCGGCCGCCTCCCTGCCCAACCTGCTCGCCCCGGTGGGGTTGTGCATCATGCTCAGCGTGGCGCTGGTCGCCGGATCCGGCCCACCGATCAGCATCCTGGGCGTCCACCCGGCGTCCCTGCTGATCGTCGGCTGCTACTGGTACTGGCTCCGCCTGTCGCGCAAGGTCCGGTCGGCCCCGATGTGGCTCGTGAAGCAGACGCGCCGCACCCGCGAGGACGTACCGGATCCGGATTCCTTCGACGAAGACGAGCCCCTGGCGATGATGTGGGCCAAGTTCGCCGCCCTCGCCGTCGTGGTCGCCGTCACCGGCTACGCGGTCGGCGAGGCAGGGCTGTCGCTGGTCGACCGCACGGGGATGTCGAGTGGGCTGGTGGGTGCGCTCGTCACCGGGGTGGTCACCTCCCTGCCCGAACTGGTGACGGTGCTGTACGCGATCCGCATCCGCGCGCTGCACCTGGCGCTCGGCGACATCGTCGGCGGGAACGGTTTCGACGTGCTGTTCCTGTCCGCCTCCGACGTGGCCTACCGGGAGGGGCCGATCTACGCCGAGATGGACGCGAAGGTGGTCCTGTTCATCGGCCTGGGCATCGGCCTCAACCTGCTGGTCGCGGCCGGTCTGATCCGTCGGCAGGAGTCCGGGATCGGATTCGAGGGGATCGCGCTGTTCGCGTTCTACGCGGCGGGCGTGGCCATGCTGGTCGTCCTCGGCTGACGATGCGGGGCCGGGGCCGGACCCTCACCAGCTCTCGGAGTCGGTCACGGAGACGCCCGCTGTCCGCTGCCCGACGCCGGCGCCGACGCCGACGACCCCGTCTCCGTTCCCGTCCAGCGGTCGTCCGTGTGTCCGTCCGCCGTCGTCAGTCCGCAGAACCGGCACCGGTGACCACGCGCAGAACGGGCTTGGCGGCGCGGGCCGGGCTCTGCCGACCGCCCGATCCCGACTGCGCGACGAACGAGAGGCCGAACACCAGCGCGTTCAGTTCCGTCAACGGGACGGACAGCTCGGCGGCGACCGAGGCCGGCGTGCGCCCCTTGCGGCGCAGCAGGGCGAAGACCTTCGGCAGGATCTGGGAGGTCTCCCGCGCGATGCCGTCGGGTTCGCCCGAGCGGTACCCGAGCTCCGCGAGCGGTCGACAGGGCTCGCGCCGGGGCGCGTGGCGGACCTATGTCTGTCAAGTAGGTAGCTGGGGGTTGGTGGTCAACGGGTCCTCTTGGCGGCGCCGTCCCGCCCGCCGGGGGCGCTGTGCCGGGCCGCGTAGTCGTCGGCGTGTGCGGCGATATGGTCTAGGATTTCGGCGATGTCGTTGCGGGTGGCACGCGGATTGAGCAGTGTCAGCTTCAGGTGGGGGCGTCCGTCCGCCGTGGTGCGCGCCACGACGGCGCACCCGGAGGCGATCAGAGCCTCGCGCGCGTAGCGATTGGCGGCGTCGGCGAGCCCGGGATCGGTGCCGGGCAAAGCACAGCGAAACACCAGGGTGCTCAGCGTGGGGCGGGTGACGACCGTGAAGCGGGGGTCCTCGTCGAGCAGGACCCACCCCTGGGCGGCCAGGTCCAGCACGTCGTCGAAGAGCGCTCCCACCCCGTCGGAGCCCATGACGCGCAGTGTCAGCCACAGCTTGAGGGCGTCGAAGCGGCGCGTGGTCTGCAAGCTCTTGTCGACCTGGTTGGGGGAGAGGCGGGGGGTGCTGCCGTCTGTGCGCGAGTTCAGGTAGTCGGCGTGGTAGGTGGCGTGGCGCAGTACGGCGCCGTCGCGTACCACGATGGCGCTGGAGCTGACCGGCTGGAAGAAAGACTTGTGGAAGTCCACGGTCACTGAGTCGGCGCGTTCGACACCGCTCAGCAAGTGCCGGTGGCGGGAGACGAGCAGACCGCACCCGTAGGCGGCGTCCACGTGCATCCACACTCTGTGGCGGGAGCACGTGTCGGCGATCGCGGGCAGCGGGTCGATGCTGCCGAAGTCGGTGGTTCCCGCGGTGGCCACCACCGCGATGGGCACCGTGCCCTCGGCCCGGCAGCGCCGCAGCTCCGCGGCCAGGGCGTCCGGGTGCATCCGCCTGCGCTCGTCGCAGGCCACCGTGATGACGGACTCGTAGCCCATCCCGAGCAGCGCGGCGGACTTGGCGACGCTGAAGTGCCCGGCCTCGGAGGTCAGGACGCGCATCCGGGACAGGACCTCGGCCAGGCGCACGCCACCGTTCGCGCGCATCCGTTCGTGGGCCTCATTGCGCGCCATGAGCAGCGCCTGGAGGTTGGACTGGCTGCCACCGCTGGTGAAGACGCCGTCCGTGGTCTCGCCGAAGCCGATGCGCTGGGCCGTCCAGTCGATCAGCCGCTGTTCGATCAGGGTGGCGCCCGCGCTCTGGTCCCAGGTGTCGAGGGAGGAGTTGACGGCGGACAGGACGGTCTCGCCGAGCAGCGCGGGCAGGACCACCGGGCAGTTCAGGTGCCCCATGTAGCGGGGGTGATGGAAGTAGACGGCGTCGTCGAAGTAGACGCGTTCGAGCTCGTCCAGGGCCGCGGCCGGGTCCCTCAGCGGCTCGGCGAGGTCGACCTTGCCGACCTTGGCGCGCAGGTCCTCGGCGGTGGCGCCGGTGAAGGGACGCTCGACCGTCGCGATCCGCCGTGCGACCCGGTCGGCCGCCGCGCAGGTCAGGTCGCGGTAGTCCTCGGCGCTGTGCCGGTCGAGCAGCTGGGCCAGGTGGTGACGCTCTGGGGCGGGCACCGGTGTCCGCCCGGTACCGTGCGGCGGACCCGGGACGTGCCGGGCGGGGAAACTCATGGATGGTCCTCCTGGAAACGGGCATGCCGACGGCATCTGTGAGCCGGACGCGGGCATGGGGCGGGCAAAATTAGCCGGAAAGGAAAACGGGTTGGGGGCTCTGGGCCGCGGTGGGCTTGTTCGCTTCGGCCAGTTCCCGTGATGGTGGAACCTGACGCGTTCGCGGCGTCATGCGAGGGGCTGTCCTTCACCGGCCGGGATCAGAAGGGGCGAAGCGCCGGATCGGTCAGCGGCCACAGCCCGCTGACGAATCGAGGTCAGTCGGAGATAACTCGTCGGCGGTCTACTTCATTCGGCGAGCCGCCAGGAGGAACGAGCTGGTGGCAACATCGGAACCGCGCTCCAGGCCGACTCATCCGACTTGTGCCCCTACTGTGGCCATTCCATGAGCTGCCCCTCGCAAGGGGCGGTGAGGGCGGGGAGCCCCACGCCCTCATACCTGCGCAGTCCGGGCAGCCCCCGTCCGTGGGACCTTCTCGGGGCACCGCGTCAGTGGATGTGCTCCCCCGGGCCGGGGTGCGCCACGTTGTGCTGGACCGGACGCACGGACAGTCCCCCGTCCACGTTCATGGTGAGCCCGGTGATCCAGGACGCCTGGGGCGACAGGAGGAAGGCCGCCGCCTCAGCCACGTCTTGAGGCTCTCCCATCCTTCCCATGGGGTAGCTCTGCTCCACCTGTTCGATGGGGACGCGGATGATCGAGTCCGCGAACTCCGTCCTGATGAATCCCGGTGCCACCGCGTTCACGCGCACCCGAGGGGCGAGCTGTTCGGCCAGGTCCGTCGTCAGCTGGTTGAGCGCGGCCTTGGTCGCGGAGTAGGCGGGGAGCCGGATGGTCCCGGAGGCCGCCGCGGTGGAAACGAACACGACGGATCCGCCGTTCTCCCCCATCCAGCGCTGCCACGCCGACTTCAGGTAGCCCAGGGCACCGAGGACGTTGGTATCGAACATGTGGCTGACCACGGCCGGGTCCAGCTCGATCGCCGGAGTATGGCCGGCCGGATTGATTCCGGTGTTGTAGACGAGCATGTCCAGACGCGAGAAGCGGTCCAGCGTCTCTTCCACCGCCGCCTCCCGTTCCTGCTCCTTGCGGCTGTGGGCTCGCAACCCGATCACTCTGCCGCCCGTCCTCTCCCGGATCCGCCCGCACGCCTGCCGGAGGGAGTCCTCGTTCCTCCCGGTGATGGCCACGTCGGCTCCCCGCGCTGAGAGCGTCTGCGCGACCGACAGACCGATGCCCCGACTGCCCGAGACCACCAGCGCGGTCCTGCCCGTCAGCATGCCTACCTCGGGATGGGGCGCGTTCGCTTCCGTTGCGGCCATGTCCACTCACTCTCCTTCGTTCGGTTCACGTCCACCCGTAAGGATTCGGTGCCGGGCGGCCACCTCGGAAAGGCCGGGAAACCGGCCCGGTAAGCCACCCGCGGCGCGACCGGCTCACTTTTGCGGTGGCCTGCCGAAGGCCATGGAGACCACGACTGTCTCGTCTTCGCCGTGTCCCGCGCTCACCAGCACGCGGTGATCGTTCTGCCGGCGGGCCCTCAGCACGACCGGCGTCCCGGGAGCCAGCAGTGTCCGGGCCTGGAGGAGTTCCACCCGAACCGGCGGACCGGTGTTCTCCGGGTCTTCCACGAGGCGCTCGGACAAATCGACGAGAGCCGTCAACAGGTAGGCGAGTGGAACAGCGGGAAACCCGGCGAAATGACCCGCACACTGATCGGCCCGCAGGTTCACTTCCGCCTGTGCCATCGTTCCGGACACCGACACATGGTCCAGCCGCAGAGGAGAACCGTAGGGGGAGGAGGCCTTCTGGTCGGCGGAGGGGTCGGCCAGGTGCTCGAAGGTTCGGGCGAAGCTCCCCTCGTCGAGGACGACGTAGTCGCAGTGCAGGTCGAACAGGGTCGTGTGACCGGAGTCGTAGAGGAAGGCGGCGGCCGAGGCCGAGTCCGGTCTGCTGAGCCCGCCGAGAGCCATCACGTGCAGACCCTGCGACGGCGCTCCCGGCGCCGGCGGGGTCAGGCGACGCAGCCTGGCTTTGCGCGCCAGGTAATAACGACGGCCCGGGCCGGCCGTCGTGGCGGCCGCGCACAGACCCATGATGGGCAGGTGCCGAGCCGCTTCGATGATCGAGACCGGTTCCTCGGACTCGGCGGGGAACTCCGGGAGGAACGATGCGGTGACGCACCCGGGCGCCGGGGAGGAGACGCCGTGCACTGCTCGGTACGGAGGCGAGACACAGATTCGCGAGGTGATGTCCATATCAGAGAATTTCCTTTGAGCGAGAAATGGAACATGAAAACGACGGGTGGAGTCTTATCGCTCAATGAAGAACATGCGATTCATGGGCATGGTCATCGGATGGGCCACAGCTGCCCAGGGGTCGTTCGATATTCTCGGCAACCGGTCCCCGGGTTGGCTCTGAAGAAGCGCAAGGCGTTTCAGGGCGGGTCCGGGGCCTTGCCCTCAGCTGCCGCCCGTTGCCAGCCGTCGGGCATAATCGGGAAACATGATCGGGGCCGCGAGCTGTTCGGGTGGGAGGTCGAGCGCGTCCACGAGTGCTTCCGCGTCCACCTCACGCAGCAGGGACCGGCGCAGATCGAGCATGCCGAGGTGTTCCTCCGGCGTGAGGCTGCCGTGGGCCAGGTGATCGGCGGCACGGTCACCGATGGCGTCGAGCGACCACAGGCCGAACAGCGGTGCGAGGGCCCGGCCCGCGGGCGTGTTCGCGAGTGAGGCGACGGCCGCGTCGAACGTCTCGAAGGTCACCCGCCGCGTGTGCGCGCGAGCCAGCGCCAGCAGCAGCCACAGGCTCTCGTTCCATCGCTGTGGGGAGGCGGCCGTCTCGGCGGTGTCGCCGAGGACGGAGCGGGCCTGCCCGCGCAGGCGCCGTTCGTCCTCCCGGAACAGGTACGACCACATCCGCGGGTCGCGGGGGGACCGGTCTGGAGGGGGCGCTGGGGAGGGCATGCCCTCTTCCCCGCCCAGGGCCAGTTCGCGCCCCACGTCCAAGAGGATGAGCCGGTTCTCCCCTCCCGCGCTGTTGTAGACGTGGGTGAGGGCCTCATAGGAGGGGATCCTGTTGACGGTCAGCGTTCCCTGGGCGCCGCAGCGGCGCCGGGCCTCGGCGCAGGCTCTCTCCGCTTCCGCCGTGGCCGCGGTCTTGGCCAGGGACAGTTCGCGGCTCACCGAGGACCAGGGTGACCAGGCCGTTCCGGCATCGTCTCGGCCGCTTTCGGCGCGGTGGCCCCCAGGCGGGTGCGCGCGGGCCGCGCGGACCATGAAGGTGGTGGCGTAGGCGGCGGCGAGCACCCCGTACACGGACTCCTGCTGGATCCCGTAGTCGATCACGGGTGCGTCCTCGGCCAGGGTGTTCGTCGTGACCCTGTGCCGTGAGTACCGGTAGAGGATGCTCGCGGTGGCCCGGGTCGCCGCGGCCAGGGCCGTGGCTCCGGCCGCGGAGGCCGCGGAGGAGACCGCGAGCGAACGCCTGAGCCGGTCGCTCGCGTGCGTGGCCGGTTCGCTGAAGCGTCCCCGGGGCGAGATCTCGGCGCCGTCTCTCAGCCAGCGGCCGAACGGTACGGGTGCGTCCTGGAAGGACACCAGGCAGTGGTCCAGTGGCGAGACCCTGCTGTGGGGCAGAGGTGTCGTGCGAACGCCGGGGAGGGGTCCGTGCTGGTCGCGGATGTCGACCAGGAAGGGGAAGACCCCGTGTTCTCCGTCGTCGGTGCACAGCCGTGCGTACACCAGGCCCGTCTGGGCATGGCCGCGAGCACCGACCATGGCCATGAACTTGGCGGCGTCCGGCGTGGGCGTCGTGATCCTGAACCCGGGAAGGCCCGGGTCGTACTCGGCCCGTGTCCGCACGGAGACGTGGCTGTTGCCACGCCCGACCTCGGTGATGAGGACGCCTCCGACGGCGGCCAGGGAGTCGAGCCGGTCGATGGCCCCGCGCAGTTCGGTGTTGTCGTCGCCGAGCGTGAGAGCCGCGTTCAGGCACACCTCGTAGTGCACCATCGCCCGCAGGAAGAGGGAGGGGTCGATCACCGCGGCGTGTCCGAGTACGTCGAGGAGCCGCTCTGGTGAGTCCAGGGCCTTCCTGCCTCCGCCCAGGCGCTGGTTGAGGACGCGCAGGCGCTGGTAGGTCAGCTGGTGGAATCCCTCGGTGGAAGGGGTGTCGACCGGAGTGAAGACCGGATGCTCGAACAGGCGGGCCGTCTGCGTGTTGCCCTGTTCCCCGTGGTACAGGAGCGCTCGGAGGCGATCGCGTGTCTCGGTGGCCGTTCGTGGCATCTGTCCTCCTTAGTCGGGCGCCGTCCGGCTTGCGCCACCGACGGCTTCGATCACTTTCCGTGCCTGTTTCTGCTCGATGCCGTGAATGGTGGGAGGGTCGAAGGCCTGGAACGAGAAGCGTCCTCTGGCGACGACTCGCCGCTGCTGCAGGTAGGAGACCTCTGAGTGCAGTGGCTGCTTCTCAGTGGACGGTTCGCCGTCGCGTGCGAGAGTGACACGGAGTGTGACGGGCAGCCAGAAGAGGAAGTTCGTGAAGTCGAACGCGCACGCGTGCATCACCGGATAGGGAAGAGGGCGCTCCTCTCCCGCCGGGTACAGCGCGCGGGTCGCCCACGTCGTGGCCTGGATGGCTGCTTCGATGAGCAGCATTCCCGGCAGGTGCTGCCGCTCCGCGGTGTGGTCGTGCATGATCTCGTTGCCGTCGGCGACGACGAGGTCGAATTCCACCGTGTGCCCGTCCACGCGCGGCCGGGCGATGACCACGTTCTCCTGGATGGTCTTGAGTACCGCCGCGCGCGGAAGCGGCGCGGGCGGGGGAGCGTCGAGGAACACCGTCATGGATCGTCCCGCCTCCGCGACCGCCTGTTCCAGGAATTCCCAGTCCAGGGAGTTGACGCCGAGGGCGGGGACCAGGTGCCCCTCGTGGAGGTCGCCGGCGCGAAGCGCGTGGAGGGTGTCTCGGTAGGTGCGTATCTCTGGGTGGAGGCGGGGCGTGGGAAAGCCGTCTCCGACGACCCAGGTCGGGTCAGCCATGTGCGTCCTCCTGCGGGGCCTCGGGCTGGGGCATGGCGGGAAAGGCCGTCAGGCCCCCGTCCGGCGCCAGGTACTGGCCGGTGACGAAGGACGAGGCGGGGGAGCAGAGGAAGACCGCGGGCCCGGTGACGTCGTCGACGCCGCCCCAGCGGCGCATCGGCACGTTGGTGAGGGCGGCTGTGGCCGCGGCGTCGGCCGTGTGGATCGGGCTGGTGAGCTGGGTTCGTACCCACCCCGGGCACAGCGCGTTGACGCGGATCCCGTCCGCCGCCCAGGCCACGGCCAGGGAGCGCGTGTAGGAGAGTATGCCGCTCTTGACCGCTCCGTAGGACTCCATGCCCGGCACGGCCACGAGCGCCGCCACGGACGACATGAGCAGGACGCCGGCACGGTCGGAGCGCCGCAGATGGGTGTGGGCCGCACGGCACAGCCGGACCGCCGCCAACAGGTTGAGGTCCATGACCTGTCGCCACTCCTCGTCGGAGGTTTCCGTGACGGGGCTCAGGACCATGCGCCCTTCCTGGTCGGTGAGGGGCCCGCCCGCGTTGTGCACGAGCAGGTCCAGTCCTCCCAGGGCCGAGACGGTCTCCTCTACCGCGTGCGCGGCCGTCGACGGGTCGCGCAGGTCTCCGGGTACGGCGACTGCCTCACCGCCCAGGTCGGTGATCTCGCGCGCCACGTCCTCCAGTGCTTGAGCATTGCGGGCGCACAACCCGACACGCGCTCCGGCTTCGGCCAGCGCGAGGGCGGTGGCCCGGCCGATGCCCTGCGAGGCGCCTGTGACCAGGGCCCGGGCGCCGTCGAGGCGGAATGTGTCCATGACACTCATGAGAGATCTCCCTCTGGATCGTCGCTGTGCTGTCCCTGTGTCGTCCCGGTCCAGGTCAGCAGGCCGCATCCCCAGGTCATCCCGGCTCCGAAGGCCAGGAGCAGAACACGGTCCCCCCGGTGCAGGCGTCCGGTGGCCTCAGCGTGGGCGAGACCGAAGGGCACCGACCCTGCGCCGATGTTGCCCACGCGGTCCCCGGTGATATGGATCTTCTCCGGCGGGATCCCCGCCTGCTCACCCGCTTGGACGAGGAGTAACGGATTCGGCTGGTGGGACACCACCAAGGCGATGTCCTCCAGGGAGAGTCCGTTGTCCTCCAAGCACTCCCGGACCATGCGAGGGAACTGCCGGAGCGTGAACTCGCTGATGGCCCGGCCGTCCATGCGAATGGTGTGTTCCCCGGAACCGACGGTCTCCATTGATGCCGGGCGCCGGGTGCCTCCGGAGAACACACCGACCAGATCGGCTCCCCGTCCGTCCGCTCCCAGGCGGATCGGTGCGAGGCCCTCTTCCGTGCCTCCCGCGGTCAGGACCACGGCTCCGGCCCCGTCCGCGAAGAGACAGGCCGTGGCCCGATCCGCGGGGTCGACGAAGCGCGAGTACACCTCGGCTCCGACCACCAGGGCGGGTAGGGCGTCCGGCCTGGTGTGCAGCCAGCACCGTGCGACCTCCAACGCGTAGAGGAAGCCGCTGCACGCGGCCCCCACGTCCATCGCGACCGCGTTCGCCGCCCCGAGGTGTCCCTGGATCCGGCAGGCCACCGAGGGCCCGAGTTCGTCCGGTAGGGAGGTGGCGCTGACGATGAGTCCGACTTCTTCCGTCCGCAGTCCAGCGGAGGCCAACGCCTTCTCGGCCGCACGCGCCGCCAGGTCCGAGGTGGCCTCGTCCGCGGCCGCGCGCCTGCGGGTCCGCACTCCCGTCCGCTCACCGATCCATTCCGTCGAGACCCCCGCTCGTTCGGCGACCCGGGCATTTGAGACTTCTTCTCTAGGTAGATATCCGCCTACTCCGGAAATGACGACAGTCAACAGGCCTCCAAACCCTTGTGTTCACTACGAGCTTATGAACTCAACTGTACCCGAGTGCGGATAATAAAACCTGATACTCCCTTTTGTTAAGCAAGGGGTGTATGGATTCTTTGTGGTTCTTGTTGCTCATGTATGGCAAGGGGGTGGTGTTTGTCCTCGGTGGTTGTTTCGGCGGGCTTTCGAGGAGGGGGTGTGCAGGTCATGCCGTTAATTCAGTCCGAACCAAGCATGGGAGTGCTTTGGTTTCGTGGTTTCGTCGGGAGCGTGGCCGTCAGGCCCCGTGGGTGCACGAAGAATACTCCTGAGTTGGAGTAATTCAGATGCTTTCAATTCGACGTTCGCAGATTCGAATTCTGCGGGGTGCGCCACAGGGCCGCAGGTCAAGGCCCTGCGTTCACTGTGACCTGGCCGAGCCCCCAGCGCGGCAGCCCAGGGCGGGACCCGGGCGGGACCAGGCCTCCGGCCCACCTGTCGCCCCTGCCGGTGCTGACAGGCTCTGTCGCGGTCTCTGAGGTCAGCCGGCGACACGAGCAGGTCGTCTCCTGTGCTGTCAGCAACCGCGCCCCACTGGTCGGGTACCACCGCTCCAGATTCAGCGGTAGGCCGGTCGTCGTGGGTGGCGGGAGGCGATTCCGGCACACGCCAGGGCCTCCGGCGGACTCGGCACGAGGCGATCCCCTGTTGGAAACAGGTGTCTCCTGGTGCTCCTCCTATGCGGTGAGGGCGGTGTCGAGGACGCCACAGGCTAGGGCGGTGGCGTGGTCGGAGCCCGGGCAGGGGCGGATGCCGTGGCCGAAGGCGAGGTGGTGGGCATCGGTGCGGCCGGGGAGGAAGCGGTCGGGGTCGGTGAAGACGGCGGGGTCCCGGTTGGCGGCCGCCAGGTCGAGCAGGACCTCGGTGCCCGCGGGGATCGATTCGCCCGTCACGGTCGCGTCCACCGAGGCCACCCGCCGGATGCGGCGGGCCGGAGGGTCGAAGCGCAGGGTCTCGGCCACGAGGTCGGCCACGGGAGGCGTTCGGGTCCAGGAGGGCCGGTTCGCTTCGACGAGGGCGAGCGCGCTGCGGAGCAGAGCGGCGGTCGCCGCGCAGGACTGCACGAGCAGCACGATGCGCTGAGCCGTCCGCTCCTCGTCACTGTCGGTGCCGAGGAGGCCGGACAGCAGGCGCACCGCCGCGTCCGCGGGCGGGAGCCGGTCGTTGTCGGCACCGCCCAGGTAGACATCGGCGATCGTCCGGACCGCGTCCACCGCCGTGGGCAGGTCGTGCGCGGCGATACCCAGGCGGGTGCCGAGGACCGCGACCGGTGCGAACACCACCGCGTCGCTCACGGCTTCTGGACGCTCGGTGGAGCCAGGACGTGCCGACAGGAGGGCCCGGGCGCGTTCGGCGGCGTCGGCGCGCAGTTCGAGCGGGGCGAGCCCCGCCAACAGGTCGAGGACCACGGAGCGCCGCCGCAGGTGCCGGTCCCCGTTGCTGAAGCGCACGGCCGTGCTCCGCAGCCACGCCAGGCCGGGCCGCGGCCGCGACGGGGGCGGAGAGGCCGGCGCCGCGTCGTGGACGGGCGGGACGGCGACCGGTGCGAACACCACCGCGTCGCTCACGGCTTCCGGCCGCTCGGCGGGGCCAGGGCGGACCGGTAGGAGGGCACGGGCGCGCTCGGCGGCCTCGGCACGCAGGCCGGGCGGGGCGAGTCCCGCCAGCAGGTCGAGAGCCGCCGCGCGCCGCCGCAGGTGCTCGTCCCCGTTGCTGAAGCGCACAGCCCTGCTCCGCAGCCACGCCAGGCCCCGTTCCGACTGCGCCGGAGGGGACGAGGGCGAGGCGGGTGCCGCGTCGTGGACGGGCGGGACGGTGAACCGGGGATCGTCGAGGACGGCGCGGACGTCGGCGTGCCCGGAGACCAGGACTGTGCGAGAGCTCATGGAGCGAAGCTACGGCCGGATCGGTTCGGTGGCCGCCGAAACGACGCGGGTGGATCCCCTCGCCGGTCACCGGAGGGCCTCCAGGCGTCTCCGGCGGCGCCGGCCGGAGTGCTCGGGCGGACGCCGTGCGGGCGGGCGCGCCCGCCCGCACGGCGACCGGGTCAGCAGCGGGTGTCGATGGTGCTCTGGAGGGCGGACCGCTCCGCTGAGGTGACGGAGAGGTCGTAGCGGTACTTCACGTTGACCCAGGACTTGACGTAGTCGCAGTGGATCGCGGTGCGGGGCGGCATCCACGACGCCGGGTCGCGGTCGCCCTTGGACCGGTTGCTGGAGGCGGTGACCGCCCACAGCTGCGGGGCGTCGACGTCGTTGGCGAAGGCGCGGCGCTGGGAGGTGGTCCAGGTGTCGGCCCCGGAACGCCAGGCGTCGTGGAGCGGCACCATGTGGTCGATGTCGAAGTCGGAGGAGTCGCCGGTCCACACGCCGTCGTACTCGCTGGACCAGCGGCCGGAGGTCGCATGGCAGGAGCCGTCGACCGAGACCGTGTGGCCGTCACGGCGCAGCACGTACTCGCGGGCGTCGCACGGGGTCTGGACCGAGACCCAGTGCGGGAACAGGCTGCGGTCGTAGCCGGCGCCGCTGTTCTTGGGGCGCACGGTGAGGGAGTCGAGCTGGGACTGGGCGGCGGAGGTCGACGGGATGCCCGGCGGGAGGACGTGGTGGGCGGAGGCGGGGGCGGCCCAGCCCAGGACGGCGACCAGGACAGCGGTGACGGTGAGGGACAGCAGGCGGAGCAGAGCGGCCTGCGGGGGGACGGGGGATGTGCGCAACGTGACTCCTCCGGTGCGGGAGGTGGGCGTTCGGACACCCACACGATGAACGGTTTCGCGTGCGCGGGCCAGACCCGCACGGTGAAATCGTCCCTACGCGCGTGTTGCCGCCCGATGTCCGGGCCGATCAGCCCGCGAGGACCGGGCGCGGGCCCTGCGGGGGGTGCGGGCGCGGGCCCCACTCGCGGGGGTAGCCCAGCGACACCTCGATGTGCGGCACGTCGTCGACGACGATGGTGCGGGGGATGTGCAGGTGCCCGTAGACGACCGCGCGCGCCCGGTAGCGGGTGTGCCAGTCGGCGGTCTCCTCCGTCCCGCACCACTGGGCGAACTCCGGGAAGCGCAGGATCCGCGTGGGTTCGCGCACCAGCGGCCAGTGGTTGACCAGCACCGTGGGGGTGTCCTGGGGCAGGGCGTCCAGGCGCGCGCGGGTCCGCGCCAGGCGGTCGCGGCACCAGGCGTCGCGGCCGGGGTGGGGATCGGGGTGCAGGAGGTACTCGTCGGTGCACACCACCCCGGAGGCGTGGGCCACCGCCAGCGCCTCCTCCTTGGTGCTGGTGCCCTCGGGCCGGAAGGTGTGGTCGTACAGGAGGAAGAGCGGCGCGACGACGACGGGGCCGTCGGGGCCGTGCCAGGTGGGGTAGGGGTCCTCGGGGGTGTGCACGCCCAGGTCCCGCAGCGCGTTCACCAGGTACTGGTAGCGGGCCTCCCCGCGCAGCTGGACGGGGTCGGAGGGCACCGTCCACAGGTCGTGGTTGCCGGGCACCCACACCACGGTGGAGAACCGCTCGCTCAGCAGTTCCATGGCCCACAGGATGTCGCCGGCGGTCTCGGCGACGTCCCCGGCCACCAGGAGCCAGTCGTCGTCGGACTCCGGCCGCAGGGCCTCGGTGAAGGCGCGGTTCTCCAGGTGCCGGACGTGGAGGTCGCTGATGGCGACCAGGCTCATCTGCCGCTCCCTCGCTCGCCGAGGCGGTGCCCCCGACGGCACACCGCTGGCGGACACCCTACACAGCGGCCCGACCCGCCGGTCCAGGGGGCGGCTCGGGTTCACGCCGACCGGTCGCGGCGGCCGTGCCAGCGGTAGTGGTGCTCGGTCATGTCCTGGTGTTCGGGGGCCGAGGGGTGGAACCCGCGGGCCCGTCGTGCGAAGGCGCCCGCCCAGGGCGCCGCGGTGATGCCGTGGGCGTAGACGCTGAGCAGCACGGTCGTCCCGGCCACCAGCAGGACCCGGTCGCCCACCTCGACCCCGGCCTGCTCGGCCACCATCAGGGCGAAGAGCAGGGAGGCGAGCCCGCGCGGGCCGAACCAGGCCAGGAAGAGCACCGTGGCCGGGCGCAGCCGCGCGCCGAGCGTGGCCGCGACCACGGCGAGCGGACGCACCACGACCAGGCTGAGCACCGCGTAGGCCACGACGCGTACGTCGACCTCGCCGAGCCGGGGGCCGATGACGATCGCGCCGAAGAGCGCGAAGGTGAGCATGCTGAACAGTTCACCCTCGCGCTCGGCGAACTGGTGCACGAACCGCCGGTGCTCGCGGCCCGTCACACCGAAGGCGAGACCGGCGGCGAACGCCGCCAGGAACCCGTTGCCCGACACCGTCTCGGCGCCGGCGTAGGCGAGTGCGGCCAGGGCGATCGGGAACAGGCGGTGGTGCGTGGCACCCACCCACCCGGCCCGGTCCGCGAGGGTGAGCGCCCAGCCGCCGAGCGCGCCCACGGCGACGCCCGCCAGCACGCCCAGACCGATCTGCAGCGCGGCGAGGCCCATCCAGGCCGGGGCGGAGCCGGCCGCTCCCTCCGTGGTGACCGCCAGCGCGGACAGGACCACCACCGCGGGCAGGGCGATCCCGTCGTTGAGGCCGCTCTCCACGTTCAGGGACTGCCGGACGCGGACGGGCAGGCGCCGGTCGGAGACCACGGCCGTGCCCAGTGCCGCGTCCGTGGGTACCAGGACGGCCGCGAGCAGGGCGCCTCCCACCAGGCCGAGGCCGGGAAGGACTCCGTAGGCGACGGCGGCGCCGAGCGCGATCCCCATGGGCATCCCGATGCCCAGCAGGCGCAGCGGTAGCCGGAACTCGCGGCGCAGCGCGCCCAGGTCGATGCGTACGGCATCGGTGAAGAGCACGAGGACGAGGGTGGCCTCGGCGAGGACCCGCATGGCTTCGCTGCTCACGGTGCCGGTGAGCAGTCCGAGGCCACCGGTTCCGAGGAGCAGGCCGCCGGTGGTGAACACCATCGGCGCGGTCAGCCAGGTGCCCTGCGTTCGTCCGGAGACGAGGGCGTACCCCAGGAAGAGCACGGCGAGCAGGAGGAGGTCGGTCACCGCTGTCCGCCTTTCTTCTCCCGAGCGCGAGGGCCGCCGTCGGGACACGGCGCGTGTCCGGCGGCGACTCCGATCGTCTCAGAGGCCGGCGCCGAAGGGTCGGCGACGCTCGGGCGGGTGTTCGGCGGCCGGCCGCCGACAGGTCGCGGCGCCGCTGTCAGCGCAGGTGCGAGGCGCCGTTGACGTCCAGGACCGCACCGGAGGACCACACGGCCTCGGGGGAGGCGAGGTAGCGCACGGCGGAGGCCACCTCCTGGGGTGTGGCGACGCGCCCGAAGGGGCTGTCGGCGCGTACCCGCGGGGTGAGCCGCTCGGCCACGCGCTCGGTCTCGACGAAGCCCGGTGCCACGGAGGCGACGGTGATCCCGTGCGGGGCCAGCGCGACGGCGAGCGACTGTCCCAGCGCGTGCAGCGCGGCCTTGCTCGCGCCGTAGGCGGGGTGGTCGGGCTCACCGCGGAAGGCGCCCCGGGAACCGACGTTGACGATGTGGCCGGGCGTGCCCGCGTCGATCATGTGCCGGGCGGCCGCATAGCCGGCGTTGGCGGCGCCGAGCACGTTGACGTCCAGGGTGGAGCGCCAGGCCCGTTGCCAGTCCTCGAAGGACGTGGTGGCGACGGGGTGGGCGATGTTGACCGCGGCGTTGTTGACCAGAACGGCCAACCCGCCCAGGTGGGCGATGGCGCGCTCGACCAGGTCGGCGGTGGCGTCGGGGTCGCTGATGTCGGCCTGCAGGAGGACGTGGCCCTCGCCCGGCAACCCGGCGAGCGTGCGTTCGGCTTCCTCCCGCCGGGTCCCGCAGTGGACGGCGACCCGGTCGCCGGCCTCGGCGAACGCGGTGGCCACGGCGCGTCCGATACCCCGGGAGGCCCCGGTGACCAGCACACCGCGGCCGGGCGCGACCCCGCCCGGGGCCGGGTCGGGAGACGGTTGCGTGGAAGCGGCGAAGTCGTCCGATGATGGCATGCCCGGCATCCTAGCCGCCGAGGGGCCGGCGGCGACGGGGCCCCTCGTCAACGGCCGGTCGATCGCCGGTCGACCGCGTCGAGCGGTGCGAGCAGGGCGGCCGTCCCCGAGACGGCTCAGCGCTCGACCACCGGCGCCTCCGTCGGCCGAGGGGCCGCCGCGCCGCCCCGTCCGCGCGCGTGGGCGACCACGACGGCGATCGCGGCGGCCAGGAACACCAGCTGCATCGCGGTGCGGGGGAGGAGTTCCTGGTGCGGCGGCAGGTCCGTGCCGGTCAGGGCCAGGTGGACGTTGGCGGGGAACATCGCCAGGAGCAGCGCGGCGAGCCCGGCCGCGGCCCAGGGGGCCGTTCGAGGCCACAGCAGGGCGGCCGCACCCGCCAGTTCCAGGACGCCGGTGACCGTGACCAGCAGCTGCGGTGCCGGCAGCGCGGGCGGGACCATCGCGATGAGCTCCTCGCGCATCCCCACGAAGTGGACCACACCGGTGAGGGTGAACATCGCCGCCAGGCCGCCGCGCAGGGCGACCGGCCACGGCCGCAGCCGGCGGACGCCGAGGGCTCCGGCGGCCCACAGGGCCAGGGTGGCGCCGACGAGGGCGATGAGGGGTTCCATGGTGGCTCCTTCGTTAACTTTCCACTGGAAAGATATGCTGACGAGGGGATCTTGTCAATGGAAAGTTGCGTCCGGGGTCCATCGTCGGGGCCACTGGTATGCGGTAGGTCACACGTAGGGTGGAAGGCGACGCCCGGGGTGCGCCCGACGGGCCGCCGGCGCGGGTCCGGCTGGGGCGGGCGACAGACACCAGCGGTGGAGGGCGAGGTGGCACGTGAGCGGTGAGCGAGCAGACCACGGCGCCGGCGGCTCCGCCGTGCGGCTGGCGGACCTGCTGTGCGGGCTCACGCTCGTCATCGACCTGGGGATGGCTCAGAGCCCGGGCGCGTCGCTACGCGCAGGCCTGGTCGCCACGGCCTTCGCGCGCATGCTGGACCTGCCCGCGCCGCAGGTCGCCGACGTCCACCACACCGCCCTGCTGCGGCACGTGGGCTGCACGGCCTTCGCCCATGAGACGGCCCTGCTGCTCGGAGGGGACGACCGCCGCGTCAACGCGGCCGGCGCCCGCACCGACTTCTCCGACGTCCGCGACATCCTCACCACCTTCCTCCCGGGGATCTCCGGTGGCGCGGGGGTCGCGCGCCGCCTGCGGCTGGCCGCGGCCACCGCCAGGGGCGGACGCGTCATCGACCGGGACGGCCACCGCGCCGACTGCGAGGTCGCCGCCCAGATGGCCGACCGGCTCGGGCTGGGGCCCGGCGTCGCCGAGGCCCTCTCACAGATGTTCGAGTGGTGGAACGGGCGCGGCGGTCCCCTCGGACTCGCCCGGGAGGACATCCTCCTCACCACGCGTGTGACGCACGTGGCGGCCACGGCCTCGCTCTTCCACGGGCTCGGCGGCACCGAGGAGGCCCTGGGCGCACTCGAGCGCCGGTCCGGCACCATCCTGGATCCCGGCCTGGTCGCCGAGTTCCACGACTACGGGCCCCCGTTGCTGGAGTGGGCCGCCGAGGCCGACCCCGGACCGGCCCTGCTCGACGCCGAACCGACCCCCGTGCGCGTGCTCACCCCGGCCGGACTGGCCGAGGCGGTGCGCGCCTTCGGGGACCTGGTCGACCTCAAGACCCCCTACCTGCACGGCCACGCCACGATGGTCGCCGACCTCGCCCACCGGGCCGGCACCCGGTTGGGCCTGCCCGAGGCCGCCGACGGGCGCCTGCGCACCGCCGGATGGGCCCACGACCTCGGCCGTATCGGTATCGCCTCGGGCGTGTGGGACCGGCCCGGGCCGCTGAGCGAGGGGGAGCGCGAACAGGTCAGGCTCCACGCCTACTACGGTGAACGCCTGCTGCGGCGCTGCCCTCCCCTGGCCGACGTGGCCGCACTCGTGGGCGCCCACCACGAACGCTGCGACGCCACCGGCTACCACCGGGGACTGAGGGCCGCGCAGATCTCCCCGGCCGCCCGCGTCCTGGCCGCGGCCGACGAGCTCGTGGCCCTGCGCTCGGACCGGCCGCACCGGCCGGCGTTCGACCTGGACCAGGCGTCCGGCCTCCTGCGGGAGCACGTGCGCGAGGGCGCGTTGGACGCCGAGGCGGCCGGAGCGGTGCTGGCGTGCGTGGGCCGGGGCGGCGGCGCGCACCCGACCTGGCCGGCGGGGCTCACCGACCGACAGGTCCAGGTCCTGCGCCTGGTGTGCGAAGGGCTCACCAACCGGCAGATCGCCGCCCGCCTGGGCGTCTCACCGCGCACCGCCGAACACCACGTGCAGGACGTCTACACCAAGATCGGTGTCTCCACCCGGGCCGCGGCCGCCATGTTCGCCATGCGGCACCCCGCGCTGGCCCCGATCCCGTGAACCGGGCCCCGGACCGAGCCGCGGTCGGGCGTACGCGCCGGGCCGTGGGTAGAACTACCGATGCGCCCCGGCCGTCACCGGCGCACGCTGGTACCGACAGCGGGCACCGTCCGCGTCGGCGCACAGAGGGGGCGACCACCATGGCGACCACACAGGCCTCCACCACCCACAGCGCGGTCTCACGCGACGGCACGTCCATCGCGTACACCTCCGGCGGCGCCGGACGGCCGCTGGTGGTCGTGCACGGTACCTCGGCCGACCACCGCCGGTGGGCTTCCGTGCGGCCCCTGCTGGAGTCGGGCCGCGCCGTCCATGCCCTCGACCGGCGCGGGCGCGGTCTGAGCGGTGACGGCGCGCACTACAGCCTCGAGCGCGAGTACGAGGACGTGGCCGCGGTCGTGGACGCCGTGGCCGGGGCCGGCGGAACCCGCGCGGACGTGGTGGGGCACTCCTACGGCGCACTGTGCGTCCTGGGAGCGGCGGCCCTGACCTCGCGCGCACGCCGGATCGTACTCTACGAGCCGCCCGTGGACGCCGGGGCACTCGTGCGCCCCGGGGTCCTGGACGAACTGGACGCGCTCCTGGCGCGGGGCCGCCGGGACGAAGCGGTGTCCTTCTTCTTCCGCACGGTCGTGGGCATGCCCGAGCGGGAACTGGAACTGATCCGCGCACTGCCCACCTGGCACGACCGGATGGCCGCGGCGCACACCATCGCACGTGAGCTGCGCAGCTCCGGCGGCTATCGCCTGGACCCCGACCGCGTGCGCGCCGTGACCGCGCCCGTCCTGCTCCTGCTGGGCGGCGACAGCCCCGCGCCCTTCCGGTCGGGGACCGAACGGATCGCGCGGACGCTGCCGGACGCCCGCGTGCGCATCCTGCCCGGACAGCAGCACATCGCCATGGACACGGCACCGGAGCTGTTCGCCGAGGCGGTCGACGCCTTCCTCGCCCGTTCCGGGGACTGACGGGCCCTGCCCGCGCCGACGCGGACGCCGACCCCGTCAGTCCGTCCAGGGCGTCCACCCCTCGGCACGGCCGTGGTCCAGGACCCGGACGACCGCCGCGGCCGTCTCCGGGTCCGGATGGTGGCGGGCCAGTGCGCCCAGGACCCGTGCGGTGTCGGGGTGCTCGGACTCCCACAGGCGCACCGGATCGGTCAGCAGGATCCGCTCGATGCCGGTGGTGTCGTCGGCGTCGAGCAGGAAGCGGACGCCCGCCTCACCGCCGGCCATCGACGCCGCGAACATGTCGATCACCACCCAGGGCCCGAACTCGGACATGATCTCGTCGATCTCGTCCTGGGGCAGCATGCGCGAGGTGAGCAGCACGATGGCGGCCAGGCTCACGACCGCGGGCCGCGCGGAGTGCAGCAGCGCTCGCAGCTCGTGCTCGATCTGCGAGCTGGTCGCGTTCAGCACCTTGGTGCCCGCCCACCGGCGCCGGGCGCTGTCGGGCCCCGAGACCACCGTCGCGATCTCCCGCAGAGCGCCCGCGGGCGTGCGCCGGTCCAGCCAGGGCCCGACCGCGGTGAGCTGGCCCTCGGCGGACAGGGTGGCCAGGGTGTCGAGGAACTCCGCGGCGCCGGCGTCGGCCAGGTCGCCGATGAGCGGCGCGGCCACGCCGACCTCCTGGAGCATGCGGCGCATCCCGTACCGGCCCAGCGGCGTCAGCTCGACGGCGGGGGCGTCGCCGGCGTCGGCGGGAGCGGGCAGCAGGACGGCGCCGGTCATCGCCAGTTGGCGCAGCGCGTGCAGGAGCAGCTCCCCGGCCTGGGGGCGCAGGCGCTCGGGCAGCGCGCTGACGGCCCCGGGGGCGAGCAGGACGTCGCGCACCAGCGTGTCCAGGGGCGCCCGGCACCCGTCGGGCGCCTCGTACAGGAAGCGCAGCACGTGGGGCAGCAGTTCGGGGCCGGAGGTGCCCGGTTCGGGGGCGGGGCCGCCCCCGCGGTCGCCCTGGGCGTTCTCGAAGGTGTTCTCGAAGACGCGGACCCACCAGTCCAGGACGTGCTCGGGGGCCCGGGCCCGCTCGCGCAGGTCCGGGCGGGGGCGCGCGTGGCCGTCGTCGAACACCACCAGGCCCAGTCCCACGGCCGTCTCCCAGGGCACGACGAAGTCCACCACGTCACCACCGGCGGCCACCCCCGCCAGCCAGGCGGCACGGTCGCCGGGGGAGTGGGCGAGGGCGTGCGGCCACAGCCCGAGCCGTCGGACCGCGTCGCGCACGTGCGCCAGGGCGGGGAGACCGTGCGGTGTGACCGGTGTGGCGGGCGCGCACCACAGGGCCAGGCCCAGGGCATCGCGCAACAGGGCGGTGCGCAGGGCCGCGTGGGCGAGCTCCTGCGGGGGCGGCAGTGACACCGGCCTGGCGGAGACCTGGCGGTGGCCCGGGGCGGGCGGCTCGTGCGCGGGCATGGGGCCTCCCGGATTCTGACGGCACGGCGGTCCCCCTTCTTCTATCGCTCCGGTGCGGGCCCGTGGGGCGGTTTCACGAGGATGGGTCGAAGAATCACGTGGGCCCCGGGCCCCCGGCGCGAATGGGGCCGGACGGGGTGGGGCAGGATGGCGCCATGGGTGAACTGGTGCTGATCAGACACGGGCAGACCGAGTGGAGCAGGCAGCGGCGGCACACCGGCCGCACCGACCTGCCGCTGACCGCGCAGGGCGAGGAAGAGGCCGAGGCGCTGCGCCCGCTGCTCGCCGAGCGCGAGGTCGGCCTGGTCGTCACCAGCCCCCTGGCCCGAGCCGTGCGCACCGCCGAGCTGGCGGGGCTGGACGATCCCGCGGTCGACCCGGACCTGGTCGAGTGGGACTACGGCGGCTACGAGGGCATCACCACCGCGGAGATCCAGCGCGACCGCCCGGGCTGGAACCTGTGGCGCGACGGCGTCCCGCCCGGCGACGCCGACCACCCGGGCGAGCTCGTGGAGCAGGTGGGGGAGCGGGCCGACCGCGTCCTGGCCCTGGTCACGGCCGAACTCGACGCCGGGGGACCCGACGTGGTGCTGGTGGCGCACGGTCACGTGCTGCGGGTGCTCACCGCCCGCTGGCTGGGGCTGCCCTCGTCGGAGGGGGTGCTGTTCCGGCTGGACACGGCCACCCTCAGTACGCTGGGCCGCGAGCACGACCGCCCCGTGATCACCTCCTGGAACACGGGCCGCTGAGCGCGGCGCCACCCGGAGGCGCGGCGGAACCGGTACCACTTCGGTGAGGTGCGGTTCCTCGGCCACCCCAGGCCGGAGGTGTCCGCGTCGTCGGCCGTGAGGAGCTCCCACTCCGGGAACGCGGCCTCGACCTCCGCCTGTGAGACGCCCTCGACCATCCGCCGGTGCCGCGACGGCCCGAAGGCGGGCATCAGCAGGGTGGCCCCGCCCCCGGCGACCTCGGTCACCGCGGTCCCCCGGTGCCTCGACCAGGGGAACGGGGCCGGGCACACGACAGTCCGCGAGTGGTGATAGAACACCAGGCGAGCGATTCACGTTCGCACAACCACTCCGAGAGAACACAGGCATCCCCCATGTCACCACGCAAGCGCGCCGCACTGGGCGCGGCCGCTCTGACCATGCTCGCCCTGACCGGATGCGCGCAGGTCCTGGAACAGACCGACCGCTTCCTCCGTGAGGAGGCCGAACAGATCGTCGGCCCCGTCACCTTCGACCAGGTCGACCCCGACGCCCCCTTCGCCGGGAGCCCCGCCGCCGACTACGGTGTCGGATTCGACACCCCCGAGCCCGCGGCCCAGGGCGACTTCACGGCCGAGCAGGTCGAGTGGGCCCACGACCGCACCCGGCTGCTGCTGGAAGCGGTCTACCTCGACACCGACGCGGTCTTCGACGAGGACAACAGCGAGTTCACCGGCCTGCTCACCGGTCAGTCCCTGGAGTGGTACCTGGACCACCTCGGGCACGAGGACCCCGAGCTCGACAGCCGCGGCATCCCCTTCAACCTCACGCCCGGCACGGCCGAACTGATCGGCGACGAGATCCGCGTCGACGGCCGGATGTGGGCGGAGGCGTCCCAGGACCCCAACGGCCAGGACTACCTGGCCGTGCGGACCGAGTACGTCGTCGTCTACCCCATCGCCCGCCCCGGCGACCCGGTGTCGGTGCGCCTGGTCGTCACCCACCTCGGGGAGGTCGCCTTCTACGACCTCGGCGACGGGACGCTGGAGGCGTGGCCGCACTGGTACCGCGGGGCGGCCCCCGTGCACTGCCTGCCGGACGCGCGCATGTTCACTCCCGCCTACCCCGACGAGAGGCCCGACGGCGAACGGCCCCGCGGTCTGACCCAGGACGACGCCTACGACCTGGAGGACACCCGCGACCGCGATGGCTGCGGCGCGGTCAAGGACACCTGAGTCCTCCGGGGCCCTCGTGCCCGGCGGGCCGCCGGATCCCGCGCGCGGGCGGCCCGCCGATGTGCGGCGAACACCCGCTCGCGGTGGTCGGATCAGGTTGAATGTCGTGCATGATCGTGCGTCGAATGCTGCCAGACGAGATGACCGCCGTGAGCGATCTGCGAGAGATCGCCTACCGGGCCGACCGCCTCCTGGACCAGAGCCCGACCTACGCCGAGGCCCTGCGGCTCCTGGGAGCCGACGGGTACGGCGAGGTCCTGGTGGCCGCGGACGGCGACCAGTTGCTGGGGACGATCATGTTCGCGCCCTGGTCGGAGCGGAGCGAGCTCGCGCGCGGGGCCGACGAGGCGGAGGTGCGCGCGTTCGCGGTGGGTCCGCAGGCACGGGGCCGCGGGGTCGGCCGGGCCCTGGTGAACGCGATCGTGGACCGCGCCCGGCAGGAGGGCGTCGCCCGGCTGCTCCTGTCCACCCAGCCCGCGATGGTCTCCGCCCAGTACGTGTACCGGGCGCGCGGCTTCACCCGCGTGCCCGAACGCGACTGGTCGCCGCTACCCGGCGTCGACCTGCTGGCCTACGAGCTGGTGCTCAAGGACTGACCGGGCGGCCTCGGCCACGTCCGGGCCCAGCGCTCCCTCGGCGCAGCGGGCGAGCACGGCGTCCGCGACCGGGTGCCCGGTCAGCCACACGGCCCGGGCGAAGTCGCGGGCCTGGGGCGCGTACCGCTCCCCGTCCGTGACCGGGAGCGGACGGCCGGCGTCGAGCAGGAGCGCGTAGTCGTCCAGTACCGCCCAGGCCGCCTGGTGGGAGGTGGGCGGCTCGGGTTCCGCGCCGAGCAGGCGGCGGGCCCGGCCGCCCAGCACCGGATGGTGGGTGTACAGGCTCAGCATCGGGGACAGGTCCGCCTCCAGCCCGGCCAGGTGGGCCGCGACCCGGTCGCGGCGGAGCCAGGCGTCGGGGGAGGCGCAGGCCTCCCAGAGCTGACGGGCCGCGGTGGCGGTGTCGCGGGTCGCCGTCCAGCGTTCCAGCAGCGCCGCGGTGTCCACCGGGCGCCCTTCCTCCAGCAGGGTGAGGGCCTCGTCCGCGCTCATCGCCCCGACCGCCGGTGCGAGCGGCACGTGGGCACCGGAGTGGCGCAGCCGGCCGACCATGAAGTGGTCGCCCAGCGGTGTGATCCGGTACCCGTGGCCGTCGCCGGCGACGGCTCCCAGCTCGGCCAGGGTCTCCAGCACGCGCCGCACGGCCTCCGCCGGATCGTTGTCGCGGTCGCCCAGCGCGACCGCGGGACCGTAGGCGCCCACGACCTCGGCCGGTGTGCGCAGGTCGCCGCAGACGAACAGGTCGGTGAGCACGAGGAAGGCCGTCATACCGCGCAGACGGGTCATGGCCAGCAGCGCGCCCGCCCAGGCGTCGGCGACGGCTCCGGGTTCGCCTTCGGCCCAGGCCCGCGCGGTGGGGCCGGGAAGCACCCGGGTGTAGGTCGTGCGCAGCAGCCCGGCATCACGGGCGATGGCGAACAGTTCCCGAACGCGGGCGGGCTCCAGGCCCAGCGCGGCGGCGGCCTCGGCGGTGTCGGCGACGGTGAGGGCGTCGTCGTCGCGGTCGGGGTCCAGGTCGCGGCCGTGGTCGGCCCACACCGTGAGCCGCGCCGCGTCGGCCAGGACGGCGCACGAGCGCGCCGCCGTGTCCAGGTCCCCGGGCCGGGTGCGCAGGACGGGGGGCAGCGGGTCGGGTTCGCTGTCCTCGCCGGCGCCGAGCCGGTGCAGCAGGGGGAGCGCGCCCTCCTCGACGGGGGCCGGGCGGGGCGCGGGGCCGCCGGAGTCCAGGTCGACGGTCTCGATGGCCGCGCGCAGGCGGCGCGGGCTCTCCGCGCACACCAGCCGGCCGGAGTCGACGAGGAAGTCGCACCAGGCCAGCCACGCGGGGCGCAGGTCGTCGGACACACCGGTCCAGTCCCGGACGGTCCGGGCGATGTCGTCGACGTCGCTGACCGACCAGTCCGCGGGGTCGGGTGACCCGGCGTCCAGGTGGGCGATCAGGAGGAAGAGGAGGGCGTCGGGGTTCGGGGCGAGCGGCGGATCGAGGGCGCGGGCCCAGTCGAGGCAGTCGTGCACGACGGAAAAGATGCGCTCAGTCATTGTCTCATCACCGAATGTGAGTCGCAGATGTGGCCTCAGACTAACCCCGCCCGGTCCTCCGCCGTGGCGGAACGCCGAAATCGTTCCGGTCCGCTCTGCGGGCTCCGGCCGGTCGGAGCCCTCCGGTCCGGTCGGCCCGCCTCGGCCCGACCGCCCACCCCGCCGACAGCGCGGCCAGGGGCCTGCCGGAGGAGGCGCCGGTCGTCCCGGGGGCGGGGAAGGAGCCGCCTGCGGACCGCGCACGGCCGGAGGGGAAGGGCTCCACCCGTCCCCGCGGGCGAGAACGGACACCGTGTTCTCCTGGGGCACTCCGCGAGTGCTGATAACGATGGGGAAAATGCCGGGATGAACGAGATCATCCGTTTCCTGGAATCGTCCCGAGTTACCGCTCCCGGTCGGAGGCGAACCACAGTTCGGGTGACCGAAACCGGCCATGGTGCCGAAGCCCCGGGTGTTTGTTCCACGTGAATGCGGAAACACCGGGGAAGCGGACAGTGTGGTTCGTCCGGCCGTGCCGACTGTCGAGGACAGGTCACTCGTACCACCGCGCCCGCAGGTCCGACCCGCGAGTGAGATTGGTCGGCGACCGGGACGAGAACACTAGGGCGTGTCGGTGGTGCCGCCCGCCGCGAGCGCCGCTGGGGCCACGTGCGGCGGGGGCATCCGCCGCACACGCCCCAGGTCATGCACGACCGCGCGATCGCGCGTGCTCCCATCTCCAGGAGGTCACCGGCGTGGCAGCGAGTGCCCGAGAGCGAAGCCCCGGCCCCTGGCCGACCGAACTGGACGTCCGGGAACTGCTCGCCCAGGGATGGCGGCCCACACCCTTTCACGAGTACGTCCTGAAGATCCACAGCCGCTGCAATCTCGCCTGCGACTACTGCTACATGTACGAAATGGCCGACCAGGGCTGGCGAAGACAGCCGCGGCGCATGGCCGCGCCCACGGTCGAACGCGTCGCGGAACGGATCGCCGAACACGCCCGCGGCCACGGGCGCTCCCGGGTGGAGGTCGTCCTGCACGGCGGGGAGCCGCTCCTGGTCGGACACGACCACCTGCGCACCACCGCCCAGCTCCTGCGCAAGGCCACCGAGCCCGACGTGCTCGCCGCCCTGAGCATCCAGACCAACGGCGTCCTCATCGACGACCAGTACCTCGACCTCTTCGACGAACTGGGCATCCGGGTGGGAGTGAGCATCGACGGCGCCGAGCGCGACCACGACCGCCACCGCCGCCGCGCCAACGGGCGCGGGACCCACGCCGAGGTCGACGCCGGACTCCGGCTGCTCACCGCCCCCGCGTACCGGCACCTGTTCTCCGGCCTCCTGGCCACCATCGACCTGGAGTCCGACCCGGTCGGCACCTACGAGGCCCTGCTCGCCTACGACCCGCCCGGCATCGCCTTCCTGCTGCCGCACGGGAACTGGGACGCGCCGCCCCCGGGCTGGGACCCCGAGGGGCGCGGCTACGGCGACTGGCTCATCGCCCTCTTCGACCGCTGGTACCACGCGCCCCGGCGCGAGACCGACATCCGGATGTTCCACGACATCATCCGGATGCTCCTCGGCAGCCACTCGCGCACCGAGAGCATCGGCCTGTCCCCGGCCGCGCTCGTGGTCGTGGAGACCGACGGAAGCATCGAACAGGTCGACAGCCTCAAGTCCGCCTACGAGGGCGCAGCCGGCACCCGTCTGCACACCTTCACCCACCCCTTCGACGACGCCCTGTACCTGCCCTCGACGGCCGCGCGGCAGATCGGCGCGCGGGCCCTGGCCCCGGAGTGCGGGGCCTGTCCCGTGCACAAGGTGTGCGGTGCCGGGCTCTACCCCCACCGCTACCGGGCCGAGACGGGCTTTCGGAACCCGTCGGTGTACTGCCAGGACCTGTACCGCCTCATCACCCACATCCACCGGGCCGTCGCCGCCGACGTGGCCCGCCTACGGGAGGAACCGTGACCGCAGGAGCCGCGCCGATCCGCCGACCGGTGCCCGGGCCGGTGTTCGACGCCCTGGCCCGGGGCGCCGGGGGCGCGACCGCCACCCGCTACCTGCGCGAGGCCGAGTACGGCAAGCACCTGCTGCTCGTACGCCAGGTCGTGGACCACGCGGAGCGGGAGGGGCACCCCCTGGCGGAGCGGGCCCGTGCGGCCTACGAGCTGCTCATGCGCGCCGAGGAGGCCGCTCCCGACGCCGTGGCGCGCCTGATGCGCCACCCGACCGTGGGGGTGTGGGCCCGCCGGACCGCCCTGGCCCTGGGCGGACACCGCGACGAGGTGCCCCGGGTGGCGGAGATGTCGGCCCTGGCGGCGGCCGCGGCCGCCCGCTCGGGGACCGAGGCCCGCCTGCGGGTGCCCCTGTACGGGCCGACCGCGCCCCTGCCGGGCCTCGGGCGCGCCCTGCTGCGGCCGGGCGCCGACGACGGCCGGGAGGCGGAGTTCGAGTCCGGCGCCGACGGCGCTGAGCTCTCCCTCGGCTCCGTGCGCGTGCGGGTGCCGGACGACCCGCACGAGGACACCGACGACTGGCACGCGCTGCGCCGGTTGTCGGCCGAGCACCGCGGGAGGCGACTGGAGTTGCTCCTGGACGACCAGGACGCCGACCGCGTCCCGGGGGGCGAGGTCGCGCGAGCACGGCTCGACGGCGCACAGGTGGCGCACTGGCGCGCGGTGCTCCACCAGGCGTGGGCGGTCCTGGTCGACCACCACTGGACCATCGCCGAGGAGGTCCCGGAGACGGTCTTCACCATGACCCCGCTCCGCGCCGCCGGGGGCAGGGACCTCAGCGCCACCGCCCGGCACTGCTTCGGCGGCCTGGGCGTCTCCCGGCCCCCGGACGCCCTCTGGCTCGCCCTCACCTTCGCCCACGAGGTCCAGCACGCCAAGCTGACCGCCCTGGCCGACCTGGTGCCCCTGACGGTCCCCGACGACGGGCGGCTGTTCTACGCGCCCTGGCGCCTGGACCCGCGGCCGATGAGCGGCCTGCTCCAGGGTGTGTACGCACACCTGGGCGTGGCCGGGTTCTGGCGCCGCCAGCGGCTGGTCAGCACGGGCGAGGACTTCCGGCGCGCCGAGACCGAGTTCGCGCACTGGCGGCGCTGCACCGTGGACGCGGGCCGCACCGTCCTGGGTTCGGGCGCGCTCACCCGGTCGGGGGAGCGGTTCGTGGCCTCGGCCCAGGCGACCCTGCTCGCCTGGCGCAAGGAGCACGTGTCCGCGGCCGCCGCCGACGCCGCCGACGCCGCCGCCGACGAACACCTCGCCCGGTGGCGGGACCACCACGCGCCGGGGTGACCGCCCCGCGGAGCGGTCACCCCGGCCGGTGCGCGGGTGACGGTCAGAGCACCGGCGGGTCGAAGTCGTAGACCAGCCGGCGCCCGTCGAGCGCGGACTGCGAGAACGGGTGCTCGCGCCCCAGGACGCGGGAGAACATCGGCAGGATCTCGGCCCTGAGCCGGTCCGCCTCGGCCGTGTCGTCCGGGCCGCCCTCCTCCCGCAGGTCCAGGACGAGGTTGGCCGCGCAGGTCAGGGCCAGGGGGTGTTCCTCGCCCAGGAGGGCGCGGGTGCGGCGCAGGTTGCCCCGGCCCAACCGGACCGCGTTCTTGGCCTCGCCCAGGGCGGCCAGGTCGCTCGCCAGGTTGATGGCCACGCCGAGGGAGTAGTGGTGGTCCCGGCCCAGCCCCTCGTCCAGCGAGGCCAGCGCCGACTCGTTGATGGACCGGGCCCGGGCCGGGTCGCCGAGCAGCCGGTGCAGGAGGGCCACGTTGCTGCTGCACCCGAAGTTGAAGGGGTGCTGGGGCCCGTAGACCTTCTCGTATCGGGTGTAGGTGTCGCGGGCCAGGGCCATCGCCTCGTTCGGCTCACCGCGCATCCGCAGGACGTTGGCCAGGCACATGGCCGCGGCGATCGTCTCCGGGTGGTCGAGCGAGTACCGGTTGAGGTAGCGCGAGTGCACGTCCTGGACGAGCTCGAAGGCCTCGTCGGTCTCACCCGCCATCCGGCGGGAGATGGCCAGCGTGAGCTGGACGCGCAGGGTCTGGGGGTGGTCCCGCTGGATCCTGTCCAGGCCGAACGCCAGACAGTCCTCGCCGAGGTCGCAGGCCTCGGTGTAGTCGCCGGAGAGCCGCACGGACTGCGCCAGGCCGTTCTGGTAGGCGAGCAGGGTGGCCGGCGGGGTGCCGCTGCCGGTACGGCGGGCGATCATGTACGACCGCTCGTGCATGCTGCGCGCGGCGGCGAAGTCGCTCGTGAGCATGTAGCTGATGCCCAGGTTGTGTACGGCGCGCAGAGTCGTGGGCGCGCGGTGGCCGAGCGTCTCCTCGTGCAGGCGCAGGGTCTCCTCGTCGTTCTCCCGCGCCCGCCGGAAGTCGCCCCGGGCCCGCAGGTCGGCGCCGATCCCCATGCTCAGCGACAGCGTCTCCCTGTGGTCGGGCCCCAGGACCGCGCGCAGCCTCGGCAGCAGCCGCTCGTCCAGCTCCCTGACCTTGGCGTACTGGCCCAGTTCGCGCAGGATGTTGCCCTCGGTGCGCTGGGCCTGCAGGACGTGGGGGTCGTCGGGTCCCGACGCCTCGCTCCACTGCCGGATGAACTCCGCGGCCAGGGAGCCGGCGCTGTCCAGGTCGCCCGCCGCGTGCAGGTACCGCAGGACCTTGATCACGAACGCGCGGTCGGTGGGCGAGGTGCTCTCGGCGATCCGGGTGCTGCGCAGGTGCGGGATGAGGTCCTGGTAGCGCTCCTCCTCGTCGGCGGCGCTCATCAGCGACCACACCTCGGCCCGGATGAGGTCGTGCTCCGTGCTCGGGATGTCGTCGCGCACCAGCGCCTGGATGAGCCGGTGCACCTGGATGGTGCGGTTGGCGTCCAGGCGGATGAGGGCGTAGCGGCCCAGCTGGGCGATGGCCCGGCCCAGACGGATGGGGTCGGCCATCAGCTCGGCCATCGCCGGACGGACCCGGCCGCCCTCGACGGGGAAGAAGATGTCGCGGGGGATGGGCTCGGGGCTGAAGAACGCGCAGCTGCGGAGCAGGTCCATCGCCTCGGGCACGTTCTCCTGGAGCTTGGCCACCGAGAGCCGCCAGGCCGCGGCCATGGACGCCGGGTACTCGGGCGGCTTGCCCTCCTGCATGAGCGAGGTCGGCTGCTCCCGCAGCAGCCGCAGGTACTCCTGGGCGGAGATGCCGGTCTCGGCCTGGAGCGCGCCCGCCTGCTCCAGCGCCAGGGGGAGGTGTCCCAGGGCCTCCGCCAGTTGGGTGGCCTCCGACGCCGTGATCGGGCGGCCGATCCGCTTGCGCAGGAACTCCTCGCTCTCGTGCGCGGAGAACTCCTCCAGCGACACGGCCTCGGCCACGCCCTGCCAGCGGTGGTTGCGGGAGGTGATCAGCACGTGCCCCGGCCCCTGCGGAATGATGTCCCTGAGGTCCTCGGGTTCGTCGGCGTTGTCGAAGACCAGCAGCCACCGCCTGTAGGGCTCGCCGCGGCGCAGGGCGTTCAGGACGCTCGCGGCGGCCTCGTCGATGCCGACCTCGTTGGGGCCGGGCAGGCTCAGGTGCGGCGCCAGTTGGGCCAGGGAGGAGCGGACCAGGCCCGGCTGGTCGGCCATGATCCACCAGACGACGTCGTAGTCGCCCCGGTACCGGTGCGCGTACTCGACGGCGATGAGGGTCTTGCCGACCCCGCCGTACCCGTGCAGGGCGTGCGGCAGGACGGCGGTCACCGTGTTGTTGAGCGCGGCGTTGAGCTGCTCCAGGTGCATGGTGCGCCCGGTGAAGTTCTTGTTGCGTGACGGCACCCTGCCCCACACCGGGGGAAGCGGCCCCAGGGAAGGGCCGGACAAGGACGACTTGGTGTTGGCCACGCTGATCCTCCTGTTTCACACCTGCCCCACCAGATATATTCTTTCGCCGTTCCGTGAGGTCGGTGCTCTGGGTATTCGTGTTTCTCGTGTTCGCGTTCATCGGTACGGGGTATTCAGAGTAGGCGATCACGGTTAGTTGTCCACAGGAGTGGTAGGAACTTTCCAGGACAACTTCATCGAAGGCGAAGGACGGAGCGATCCGTCCCTTTACTGATGACCAGGTCACCGTGTGCAAGAGGAGGACGGATGCAGGTCGAAGATGGTGTCGGCAGCACCATGCTGGTCGACGTGGCGAACCTGTCGCTACGGGAGTTGGACGCCCTCGGGGAGTCCGCTATAGCGTGCACGCTGCGCGAAGTCCTCGGCCGGGACGACAAGGACGTGGAGGTCTTCTCCAACTTCCAGAGCCGGAGCTGACGGGCACCGTTCCGCCCGGGCCCTCATTCCCGCCGTGTCGGTTTCCCGGGAAATCGACAGGTCACTGGCCAGCAGGCTAGAGAAGTGTGGTGAGGGCTCGCGGGCACCGGGTTTTCGTGGCACCATGGGCACCATTGTTCCGCTGTGGTGCCGCCGCAATTCTCGCTGGCCGGGAGCTGTTCCATGTTACGAATCTCCGACGGGCGGGACCACCCCCGCAACCCCTTCGTGGGTGCTCGTCCCTTCGGCGATCGTGACCGCCCTGTGTTCTTCGGCCGCGGCGAGGCGACCGCGGAACTCCTCGACGCCTGGCGCGGTTCGCGCCTGACGGTCCTGCACGGCGAGTGCGGAGTGGGCAAGAGCTCCCTGCTGCGGGCCGCCGCCGTCCCCGCGCTGACCGACACCGGAGCGGCCGTGCTCCCGGTCGGGACCCTGTGCTTCGACCCGGCCTTCCCCGCCGCCGTCCTGCCGGAGCAGAACCCCTACACCCGTGCCTTGATCGCCGCCTGGGACCCGGTCGCCTTCCCCAGCCACAGCCCGGGCACCTCCATCGCCGACTTCCTGCGCTCGCGCGCGGACACCGACCGCCACGGCGGCGCCCGCCCCCTGTTCGCGGCTCTGGACCAGACCGAGGTGCTCCTGCGCGGGGACCGCCCCGGCCGCCGGCGGTTCGTCGAGGAGATCCTCGCCGCCGCGGAGACCGTCACCGGGCTGCGTCTGCTGGTCACCACGCGCACCGACCACCTCGACGGCCTGCGCCGGCTCATCGACAAGTACGAGGTGGACCACACCGAGGTGGGGCTGGGGCCGCTGGCTCCCGAGGCCGGTGCGGAGGCCGCCCGCCGCACCCTGGCGGCCGCCGGGACGCGCTTCGGCCGCTCCGCCGCCGACCGGCTGGTCGAGGCCGCGAGCGCCGGAGCCGAGGACGGCGGCCGGGTGGACCCCGTCCTGTTCCAGGTTCTCGGGCGCCTGCTGTGCGAGCACGGTCCCGGCCCCTCGGAGCGCCCCGGTGCCGACGCGGACCTGTCCGCCTTCCTGGCGCGCTCGATCGAGGAGGCCGCCGCCGAGCACCTGGTGCCCCCCGACGTCCCGCACGCCTGGCTCCGGCGCGTGGTCGCGGCCGGCCGCGAGGGCGTCGGCGTGCCCGACCACGGCCACCGCGGCCAGGTCCTCACCCGCGGACTGGTCCACGGCCTCCAGGACCGGCACCTGGTGGCCGCCGGCGGCGACGGCTACGTGCTGCGCCACCCCCGCCTGGCCCGCCCGCTGATGGCGCTCTACTCCCACGCCGGAAAGGGACTGCGGCCGTGGTCCCTCGACGAACTCCTGGGACTCGCGCGCGCCGCGCACACGCGCGGGGAACACGGCCTGGCGCGCGAGCACGCCCTGCGGGCCCTGCGCTCCGGCCCGCGCAGGCCGCCCCGGACCCGGGCGCTGCTGACCTCGCTCCTGGGCGATGTGGCCTTCGCCGAAGGCGACCACGAGGCGGCGGCCGGACACTACGCCGAGGCCGCCACCCTCTTCGAGGCCCTGGGCGAGGACGCGGCCGTCGCGCGGGTCCTGGTGGCCCAGGCCCGCAGCCACCTGGTGGCCGGACACCGCTCCCGGGCCCTGGGCGGCCTGACCGCGGCCGCCAACCGCGTGCACGGCGACCCCAGCCTCAGCACCGGGATCGGACAGGCGCTGTGGCGGGCCGGGCAGGGCGCCCTGGCCCGCGAGGTGCTGGACGGGGTGTTCGTCGGCACGGGCGCCACCAGCGAGGCCAGACGCACGCGCGCCGAGGTGATCGCGTCGAGTGGGAGGGGGTGAGGGCCGCTGATGGAGGTCGTACTGGTCGCTCTGGTGACCGGGGTGAGCGCGCTGGGCGCCAGCTTCCTGACCGGGTTCTGGACCTACCGGACCGCCCAGTGGCGGGGCCGGCACGAGCAGCGGCTGGAGGAGGACCGGCGCCGGTTCGCCCAGGACGAGGAGCTCACACGCCAGGTGCGCGACCGCTTCGAGCAGGCGGGCCGGTCGGTGCTCCAGCTCGGCGTGACCGTCCGCGTCGTGGCGCACGTGCGCGAGTCCGGGGCGCACGGCGGCGCCGACGCCGAACTGGCCGTCCTGCTGCGCCAGGCCCGCCAGGACGCGGTGGAGGCGGGCGTGGCCGTCGAGCGCCTGCGCGGCGTGGTCCGGCCGCACGACAGGGAACTGGTGGAGGAGCTGCGCGAGGCCACCGACCGCGCCTTCATTCACGGCCAGACGGCGACAGGTCCCGCGGTGGAGGCGGCGCGGGTGCAGCGGGAGCTGGACTCCCGGCTCCGGCAGATCGAGGAGACCCTCTTCCCCGTTCTGGCGGTGTCGTGGAAGGAACGGGAGGGCGGGGCCGTCGAAGCCGTCGACGGCGGGACCCCGGAGAGAGCGTCGCCGCCGTGAAGACCACCGCCAGGAGGGCGATGACCCCGGTCACCGCCAGCGTCGTCGTGCGGATCCCCACTCCTTCCAGCAGGTAGCCGCCGAGCAGGACCCCGACGGGCAGGGCTCCTCCGCTGAAGAAGCGCAGCGTTCCGGTCACCCGGCCCAGGAGTTCGGGCGGCAGGTGCGTGCTGTGGTAGGTCAGTACGGTCACGTTCAGGTGGGCGCCCACGAAGCCGACCCCGCTCCACGCCACCGGCAGGAGCACGAGCAGCCAGGCCGTGTCGGTGTGGTCGGCGAAGGCCAGCAGGGCGGTGACGGCGGTCCACGCCCACAGGCACAGCACGACCATCGTGGCGGGCCGGTTGCGGCTCACCAGGATCGGGGCGAGAGCGGACCCGAGCAGGCCGCCCGCGCCGCTGGCGGCCAGGACGGCACCGATCAGGAAGGCCGACAGCCCCTCCTGTGTGGCCAGGGTGAGGATGACCAGCCAGATCATCTGGAAGAGCGCGTTGGTGACGGTGGCCGTCATCGTGGTCAGCAGCAGGAAGCGGTCGCGGCGCAGGTGGCCGAAGCCCTCGGACAGGTCGCCGAGCAGGCGGCTCCCGGTCGGGGCCGAACGCGCGGGCCGGATCCGGGGCAGGAGCAGGGCCAGCCACAGGGACACCGCCGACAGCAGTGCGTCGCACAGCGCCGGCAGCCCGCTCGCCACCGAGAACAGGCCGCCGCCCAGCGGCCGGCCCGCCAACTGGGTGGCATGCGTGCGGGCCTCGTTCTTGGCCGCCGCGCCGGCGAGCGCGCCGCGAGGGACCAGGTAGGGCACGGCCGTGGTGGCGGCGGTGGAGTGGCAGGTGGCGCACACGCCGTGGACGGCCGCGGCGGCGCCGAGCAGGGCCACGGGCGCGTCCAGGAGCAGGACGGGGCCGACCAGGCCCACGACGCACACGATGCGCACCACGTGGCCGGCGATGATGACGGCGCGGGGGTCGCGGCGGTCGACGAGCACGCCGATCGGGATGTGCAGCAGGGTGCGCGGCACCATGCCCATGGCGGCGATCCATCCGGCGATGACCGGTGAGCCGGTCTGGTGCAGGGCCATCAGGGGGAACGCCAGCGCCAGGGTGATGGAGCCGAGGCCGGAGGCGGCGCTCCCGGCCCACAACAGGCCGAAGTTCCGTCGCCACGGCCGGGCGGGCCGCTGCGGGGTACCGCTCACCACCGCGGACGGGAAGGGCGGGAACGGCGGTGTTCCTCGGGGTGCGTCACGGGCTCTGGTTTCTCGCTCCGGCCGTCGGGTGATCACAGAAGGGCCCGGTGCGCAGGGCGGCCTGGATGCGGTGCCGTGCTCCTGCGAGTGCCGGTGCGGTGGTCGCCGTCGCGTCGGCTCCTCCACCGGGCGGGTCGCGCCTGGTGTGAGCGGGCACACCCATGCTATCGGTTGTGGAGCGGCGGCCGTACGCCCGAATTCCGGGCGAGTTCAGGGCATAGGCCAGCAAAAGGTACGGACTTCGAGGCGGTCTGTCCCCCCGTGTCGCCCTATGAGCCCTTCGTCGTGCTGCGGATGAGGGAGTGGGCCTCGGTCGGATCGGCGCACTCCCACCGCCGGACCATCCGCTCGACCGCGGCCGCCGGCACGGAGCGCTCGCGCCGGTCCAGCCGTGCGCGCAGCACGTCGGGCGGGGCCTCCAGGGCGACGATCTCCACCCGGGCGCGGTACGCGGCGGCCAGGTCCACGCACTGCGCGCGCAGCGAGCGCGAGATGTTCGTGGCGTTCCACACGAACGACCGCCCCGCCCGCAGGTGCTCCCGGGCCCGGGCGAACGCGGCCGCCGCGACCGGCCGCTGGTCGGCGGTCGGCCGCACGCCCAGCTCCGCGCGCAGCGCGTCCAGGCCGACCACCGGCGCCCCCTCGCGGTGGCGGCCGATCCAGGTGTCCTTGCCCGTGCCCGGCAGCCCCGACATGACCGTCACCGTGCCGCGCGTGTCGTCGTGCGCGGCGTAGTCGGGGTCGCGCTCGGGTCTGCGGAACCACTGGAAGCGGGCGTGGTCGGAGGGGAAGTCGCGCGGCCCCTCCAGACAGCGCTGCTCCGCGCAGTACTCCTCGTAGAGCGCGACGTTCTCCAGTACCTCGGCCGTGTCGCCGCAGCGGCGGCCCACGATGTCGGCGGTGGCCAGCAGCACCAGGCCGTCGTTGCGCGCCACCAGGCTCACCCGGAACGCGATCCGGCGCAGGTCCGGGCGCTCCAGCGCCCAGAACGGCACCTGGTGGTGGCGGACCAGGGCCGCCACGTGCTCACGCCACTCCACCGGGGCGCCCGCCCGCCACAGCAGCCGCCGGGCCAGCAGGTCGCCGCGCCGGGAGTGCCCGTGCGCGGTCACGCGCCCGTCCCCGTCGCGGCGGGTGCTCTCGGGCTTGGCGCAGTCGTGCAGGAGCACGGCCGCGAACAGCCGCACGCGCTCGGGCTCGGGCCGGGCACGCCACGCGGACAGCCCGGCCAGTGCCTCGCAGGCCATCCGGGTGTGCGTCTCCACGTCGCCCTCGGCGTGGTGCACCGGGTCCTGCTCCACCCCGGACAGGTCCCGCACCCAGGGGAAGGCCTCCCGGACCCGGGGCCAGTCCACGTCCCAGGCCGGCGGTGCCGGGCACAGCTCAGCGAACGCCCGCACAGAGCACCTCCGGGTCGGCCAGCGCGTTGGCGACCACCGGCCGGTCCAGCCAGTGCGTGCCCGAGTCCAGGACCGCCGTGGTGAACTCCCGGCGCACCCACTTGTACCGGTCCACGGTGCGGTCGCCGTCCTCGACCTTGACGTAGAGGCCCTCCATCAGGTCGGAGCCGTCGCTCTCGGCCAGGGTGCGGCCCGGATCGGCCCCGGCGGCGCGCGCCGCCGCGGCCAGCGCGTCGCGCCAGCCGGGGGTACGGGCGGTGGAGGGCCCCACCAGGGCGCTCAGGTCCGCCAGCGATCCCACCGGGCCCGAGCGCAGGACCGGGACCGGCACCACCGGGGTGCCCTCCAACAGTTCACGCCGCCGGGGCGTGGACAGGAACACGTCCTCGCGGGTGTCCAGTACGTCGAACTCGCAGAAGTAGTGCGGCAGCGCGTCGTAGAAGACGGTGTGCTTGGCGTAGAGCCATTCCCCGTACAGGACGTAGCGCTCGCCCAGGCGCGGCCACAGCGAGGGGGCGACCGCCGCCGCCCACGCCTTGAACGGCGCGAACTGGCGCTCGCGCGGTCCGCCCGCCAGGTAGTGCCCGCGGCTCTGCAACCGCAGCTCTCCTCCCGGCCCGAAGCTGATCCCGGTGTTGGCGCCGTCGAGCTTCTCCTCGACCACCAGGTGGCGCCCCGACAGCGCGTCGAAGGGTGCGGCGGCCAGGTCGCCGTCGCCCGGTTGCAGGCGTGACCCCCGGATGTGGCGGGTACGCGGGTACTTGCGGAGCATGCCCATGGTTGTACACACCCGCGCGGTCGCGCGGCCACCGGTTTTCCGGCCCACGGGGCGAGTATCCGCCACGCACTCCCTAGCGGTCCCGGACGGGCCGCCGCGCGTCCAGCGACGCGGCGTCGGCCGCGGCGCGCCCCTCGTCCCAGCCGTCGGCGTCGGAGGGGCCGCGCACCCGCGAGTAGGTCAGCTCCCCGAACGCCTCGGCCACGGCCTCCTCCACGCGGCGCTCACGCTCGGCGAACACCGGCACCAGGTCCGTACCGGTCTCGGCGGCGGCCGACGCCTCGGCCGCTCGCGCCGAGGACACCAGGCGCTCGCCCACCCGCGCGGCGAAGGCCGACACGAACGACTCGCGGTAGGCGCGCCCCGCAGCACGGCCGGAGCGGTCGCGGACCGACCCCTGGGCGCGCATCGCCGACTCCAGCTGCACCAGCAGCGACGTGAACATGACCTCGACCGCCGCGAGGTCGCCCTCGAAGCCCATGACCGTGCACAGCCCCAGCCCGCCGTCCCAGACCGCCCGGCAGTGGTTGGCCTCGGCGACCTCGTGCAGCAGGACCGCCTTGTACTCGTCGTAGGGCGCCTCCACCGGCAGCCGCCGGGCCGCCGCGGCGGGCGACGCGCCCGGTTCGGCGTCCAACAGCGCCCGGTCGATGCTGTGCCGCGCCATGAGCTCCTGGGCCCGCGCGCTCAGCGCCTCGGCCTCGCTGGGGAACTCCGTCGACTCGGCCTTGGCCAGCAGGGCCCGCACCCGTGCCAGCTTGCCCTGGTCGACGCCGGCGGCCCGGTGCGCGGCCGCCGCGCGCCCGGGCCGGTAGGCCCCCGGCACCGGGCCCAGAGGGCGCAGCGGCGGCAGCACGCGCAGGTCGGCGAGCACGCGCAGGGCGACCTCGACCACCTCGAACCGCAGCAGCCCGTGCTCGGTACCCGCCCACCCGAGGTACTCCTGCGGCGCACCGGCCGGGCCGCGCGTCCCCAGTTCGCGTACCTGCTCGCTCCAGCGCGGGTCGACGGTGGCGGGCGCGTGCCGGGCCAGGTCCGCGGCGACCACGTCGGCGCACATCGACGCCGCCACCGGCCCCCGGGCCCGGCGGACCTGGCGGACCGCCTCCGCGGGCTGCCAGCCCCGTGACCAGGCGGCCGCCACCGACTGGAGCAGGGCGTCCACGAGCGCGCCGGAACAGGCCGCGGCCCACGCGGCGGACTCGCCGTCGGCCAGCCGCGCCGCGGCCAGATCGAGGCCGTCGCCCGCGCGGCCCAGGACCAGGGCGTCGACGGCGCCGGAGACGATCTCGGCGGGGGCGGCGGCCGGCGCCGGCCCGGCCCAGGGCTCCACCTCCGGCACGGCGCGGCGCCGACCGGTCCGCTTCTTGCTGCCCACGGCGCCCCTCCAGGATTCGGTCGTGAAAGCCAACAGGCCATGGTACCGACCGGTGCGCACGGAGTCGGCGCCGTGAGGGAACGGAAATGCCGGGGTAAAAGGCGGAAGCGGCGCGAATGACGTGGGCCGAAAGCGGCGTGGCCCTCCCGCGAACCCGTGCCGGACGCACCGCCCCTCGATCACCCGACCTGCGCGGCCCAGCGGCGGCCCGCGCACTCGTGGACGCTGTGCGTCGTTTTCCCGTGTTGGCCCGAGGTGGAACTCCCTGCCCCACGCAGAAAGGTGCCGCTATCGTCCCGGAAGCATTCCGGAAACATCGACGGCATAGCGTCGGCAGGCATCCCGCAGCCACTGAGGAGTCTCTATGCACCAGGGAACCGACGCCACCGGCCAGGACGGCGACGACGACCCGCGGGGAGCCGCGCCGGCACGGTGCCCGGTCCGCCACGGCGGACCCCTGCCGCTGCACGAGGGCACCGGAGCCGACGTTCCCTGGACGCGGCTGCGCGACACCTACGGCGGCCTCGCCCCGGTCGAGATCAGCCCGGGCGTGTCCGGCTGGCTCGTTCTCGGCTACAAGGAGAACCTCCAGGTCCTGCGCGACCAGACCTACTTCTCCGCCGATCCGCGCCCCTGGAGCCCCGCCGGGCGGGCCCCGGCGCGCAGCGGCGCCGTGACCCGCGACGGCGACGAGCACCAGCGGCTGCGGGTGCCCATCGTCGACGCCCTGGCCCAGGTGGGCACCGCCCAACTGGTCCCGGTGGTCGAACGCGCGGCCGTGCGCCTGGTCGGCGCGGTCTCCGCCGAGGGCCGGGCCGACCTCATCGGCCAGTTCGCGGCCCCGCTGCCCGCCCTCGTGCTCAACGAGCTCTTCGGTCTGCCCGACTCCTACGGCCGCCTGCTGGCCGACCTCACCGACCGGCTGTGGAGCGCCGACCCCGAGCGGGCCGAGCCCGCCGCCCTGGCCATCCGCGACTACTTCACGGGTCTGGTCGCCCGCAAGCGGACCGAACCGGGCCAGGACATCACCAGCCGGCTCCTGGCGCACCCCCACACCCTCACCGACGACGAGGCGGTCGAGGCGCTGTCGCTGCTGTGGGAGACCGGGCACGAACCCAGCACCCACCTCATCGGCAACTCCCTGCTCAGACTCCTGGAGGACCCGGCCGTGTGGACCGCCTACCTCGGCGGCACCCTCACCCCGGAGGACTTCGTCGACTACGTCATGTGGACCGACTCCCCGATCCGGATGCTGGCCGGGCGCTACTCCACCATGGACATCCGCTTCTCCGGAGCCCGGATCCGCCAGGGCGAGCCGATGCTCTTCGGGTTCTCGGCCGCGCACGACGACCAGTCCGCGGTCCGCGGGGGCGACGACCCCAGCGCGCTGATCGGCAACCGCTCCCACCTGGCGTGGGGCGCCGGAGCCCACCGCTGTCCCGCGACCTCCTTCTCCCGCGAGCTGGTCCGCACCGCCATCGACATCGCCGTCGACCGCCTGCGCGGCATGGTCCTGGCCGTGGAGGCCGGGGACCTGCGCCGACGCGACTCGATGGCGGTCAACGGGCTCCAGGAGCTCCCGGTGTGGTTCACCGCGACGGGGGAGAAGGCCCAGCAGGCGGCCGAGCCCGCCCAGGAGGCGCCCCGCACGCGCTGGGTCCGCCGCAAGCGCAAGCCCCCGTCGCAGGGCGCCCGGTACCAGGCGCCGCTGGCCAGGGCCGCGGAGGAAGGGCCGGCGGCAGTGCGCGGCTCCAGGACCCAGCCCGCCGCGAAGAAGGCCCCGCCCGCCGTCGGCGCCCGCTACCAGGCCCCCTTCGCCCGGGAGGAGCCCGAACCGGACACCCTGGAGCGGCTCCTGAGCACCTGGCGGGGCCGGGCCTGACCGTGCCGCCGCCGCGCGAACGCGTCGCTTCCCCCCCCCGGGCGCGCATGCCGCCGCGGCCCCCCGCACACGCGACCGCCGTGGGTCCGTCCGGCGTGTCACTCCACCAGGAGGACCTCCAGGGTGCGCGGTCCGTGTACGCCCTCGACCCGGTTGAGCTCGATGTCACTGGTCGCCGACGGCCCGCTGATCCAGGTGAGGGGGCGCGCCGGATCGAGCCGCCGCACCGCCTGGGGGACCCCGTCCACGACCTGGTCCGCGCGCACCACGCACAGGTGGTAGTCCGGCACCAGCGTGATGGCCCGCCGCCCCTGGTCCGCACCGCCGTCCAGGACGATCGTGCCCGTCTCGGCGATCGCGACCGCGCACGCGGTCACGACCCCGTCGACGCCGTCCAGCTCCCGCAGCTCCAGCGGCCGCTCACGGCTGTCGGGCCTGCGCTCGGCCCCGGTGCGGGCGAACCAGTCCGCGTCGACTCCCTCGGGCACCGCCACGGTCGAGGCGCCGCGCCGCTCCAGGGCGGCGGCGACCTCCTCGGCCAGCCGGTCCGCGGGCACGCGCCGCACCAGGGCCTTGTAGTCGCGCAGCCGGTCCTCCAGGACCTCCAGCGCGGCGCCCATACCGTGGCTGTCGGCGTAGGGGCGCTCCACTGGTCGGACCACCGGCTCGTCGGCCGGAACGTCGGTGAGGGCGGCCCGGACCCGGGCCAGCACTCGCTCGCGTGAGGTGCTCAACTCTGCCCCTTCTCGTGCTTGTTCCACCACTGGCGGAAGGACTCGGCCGGGACGTCGGGCAGGTCGCGGGTGTCGGTCCAGGCGCCCGCCATACCCGGCAGGTGGCGCGGCACCAGGTTCCGGGCCGCGCCGGCGGCGTGCTGGGCGGCGTTCAGCGCGTGCGAGGAGCCCAGCACGGCCTCGGCGCCCTTCATCATCGCCTTCTCGCCCAGGTGTCCCGGGCCGGCGGCGACCTCCTCGCGCAGGTGCACCAGCACCTCGGGGATGTCGATGGCCACCGGGCAGACCTCGTAGCAGGCTCCGCACAGGGACGACGCGTACGGCAGCGCCTCGTCCACCTCCGAGGACATCCCGCGCAGCTGGGGGGTGAGGATCGCGCCGATCGGCCCCGGGTAGACCGAGCCGTAGGCGTGCCCGCCCGTGCGCTCGTAGACCGGGCAGGTGTTCAGGCACGCCGAGCAGCGGATGCAGCGCAGTGCCTGGCGGCCCACGGTGTCGGCCAGGACGTCGGTGCGGCCGTTGTCCAGCAGGACCAGGTGGAACTCCTGCGGGCCGTCGCCGGGTGTCACCCCCGTCCAGGTGGAGGTGTAGGGGTTCATCCGCTCGCCCGTGGACGAGCGGGGCAGCGTCTGCATGAACACCTCCAGGTCCGCCCAGGTCGGCACGATCTTCTCGATCCCGACCACGGAGATCAGCGTCTCGGGCAGGGTCAGGCACATCCGGCCGTTGCCCTCCGACTCCAGGACGACCAGCGTCCCGGAGTCGGCCACCGCGAAGTTCGCGCCCGAGATGGCGGTGCGGGTGCGCAGGAAGCGCTCGCGCAGGTGGACCCGGGCCGCCTCGGCCAGCGCCCGGGGGTCGTCGGTCAGCCCCTCGGGGGCCGCCACGCCCCATTCGGCCATCTGGTCCAGGAAGATCTCCCGGATCTGGGACCGCCCCAGGTGGATGGCGGGGACGAGGATGTGCGAGGGCAGGTCGTCGCCCAGCTGCACGATCAGCTCGGCCAGGTCGGTCTCGTAGGCGGTGATGCCGGCCTCGGCCAGGGCGTTGTTGAGCTCGATCTCCTGGGTGGCCATCGACTTGACCTTGACCACGTCGGTCTCGCCGGTCGCCTGCACCAGCCGGGTGACGATCGCGTTGGCCTCCGCGGCGTCGGCGGCCCAGTGCACGTGGCCGCCCGCGCGCTCGACCGAGGACTCCAACTGCTCCAGGTAGTGGTCGAGGTGGCGCAGCGTGTGGCTCTTGATCGCCGCGCCCTCGGAGCGCAGGCGCTCCCAGTCCTCCTCCAGTTCCGTGACGACGGCGCCGCGCTTGTCGCGGATGGTGTGGGTGGCCTTGCGCAGGTTGTGCCGCAGCCGGGAGTCGTCGACCGCCGCGCGGGCGGCCTCGGGGAAGGGCGGAATGCCCAGGAACGTCGCGCTCATCGGAGGGCGCCCTCCTTCTCGGTACTGGCCAGGATCTCGGCGATGTGCGCCACCCGCAGCCCCGAGCGCTGCCGGGACAGGGTGCCGCCGATGTGCATGAGGCAGGAGTTGTCCACCGCGCACAGGACCTCCGCGCCGGACTCGACCGCGTGGCGCGCCTTGTCGGCACCCATCGCGGAGGAGACGTCGCCGTTCTTGACCGCGAACGTGCCGCCGAACCCGCAGCACTCGGTGGCGCCGGCGAGTTCGACCAGCTCCAGGCCGCGCACGGCGCGCAGCAAGCGGTAGGGCCGGTCGCCCAGGCCGAGCATCCGCAGGCCGTGGCACGTGGGGTGGTAGGCGACCTTGTGCGGGTAGTAGGCGCCCACGTCGGTCACGCCCAGCACGTCCACGAGCAGTTCGGTGAGGTCGTACACGCGCGGGGCCAGGCCGGCGACCTTGCGGGACAGCCGGCTGCCGCTGCCGCCCAGGCGCGGATAGTTGTCGCGGATCATCGCCGCGCACGACCCGGAGGGCACGACCACCGCGTCGGCGTCCTCGAAGGTGCGCACGAACCGCACCGCGAGCTTGGCCGCGGGCCGCCGGTAGCCGGTGTTGTAGTGCATCTGCCCGCAGCAGGTCTGCCCCTCGGGGAAGACGACCTCGTGGCCCAGCCGCTCCAGGAGGCGGACCACGTGCCTGCCGGTGTCGGGGAAGAGCGTGTCGTTGACACAGGTGATGAACAGCGCGATGCGCATGGGCCTCCTTCGTGCACCCGCCGCCGCGGATCGGCGACCATGATCGGCCCGCCTGCGGGCGCCGGGGTGTTCGACGCGCCGCGAAGCACCCGCGCCACGCCAAGTGGTCAGACCACTTTGACATGGTCAGCGGTGTTTCGGCAAGAATGCAGCGAAATTCGACTGCGGAGTCATGCTTGGGAGGAATTGGTATGATGTCTTTGGGTCGGCGGTTGCCGCCCAGGTCACCCGAACACCAGGAGCCACGCGTGCACGAACCCGACGGCGAACGGACCTCCGTCACCCAGCGGGCCGTCGAGAGCGTCAAGGCGATGATCGCCGCGGGCGAGGTCGGCCCGGGGGAGAGACTGCCCACCGAACGCGACCTGTCCGCCCGCCTGGGCGTCTCCCGCAGCTCCATGCGCGAGGCCATCCGCGCCCTGACCACCCTGGGCGTGCTGGAGGCCCGCCACGGCGCGGGGGTCTACGTCACCGCGCTGCGCCCCGCCGACCTCCTGGAGACCTTCTCCGTCCTCGCCGAGGTCTCCCAGGGGCGGACCCTGCTGGAGGTCCTCCAGGTCCGGCGGATGCTCGAACCCGCCGCGACCGCCCTGGCCGCGGCGCGGGCCAGCGACGCCCACCTCGACCGCGTCGGCGCCCTGCTGGAGCGCATGGACGGGGAGGGGGAACAGGACGCCTTCTGCGCCGACACCGTTTCCGCCGACCTCGGCTTCCACCAGGCCATCGTCGAGAGCACCGGCAACGCCACACTGGCGGCGATCAACGCGGGCCTGTCCTCGCGCACCTTCAACGCCCGCGTGTGGGCCGGGCACCGCGAGGCCGGGCTGACCGCCAAGCTCCGCGAGGACCACGTCCTCATCCACGCGGCCCTGGTCGCCCGCGATCCCGACGCCGCCCGGGCCGCGGCCACCACGCACGTCATGCGCGTGGAGCGCTGGCTCGGCGCCGACCTGGCGCGCGACTCCTGACCGCAGCGGCGCTCCCGGGCCGACCCCTGCCGGTCCGTGCCGCCGGCGCCTGGCCCCACCGGCTCGGTCCGGCCGCGCCGGCGCGCGTACCCGATCGCGCCGCACGGCACCGGCCCCGCCGGTGCGGGCCCCGGTGGTCAGGGCTCCCCGCGACGACGGCGGACGCGCTCGGCGAAGTCCTCCGCGCTCAGGAGCCTGGCCAGGTCCTCGCGGTGGCCCGTCACGCCGCCGCCCCAGCCGTCCTCGGACCCCTCCGACTCTTCGGAGCCCTCGGGGTCCTCCTGCGCGAGCTCCGCCCCGATGCCCAGGGCGTCGTGGTCCTCGATCTCGTCGATCCGGTGGCCGTAGGGGAAGTCCAGCAGGTAGCCCGCCACGGCCGTGTCCTGGTCGGCGGCGCCCACGTCGATGACCGCGTCGACGTCGTCGATGTCGGCGGTCTCGTCCGGGTCCCTCTCGAAGTCTTCGGTGCGTTCCGTCACCGGCCGCCCCCTCGCTTTCGCTTCCTCCTTCGATCATGCCTGGTCACGACGAGCGGCGCCAGTAGGGTCCGGGAGGAGCGGTGCCGGAGGTGAAAGGGGTGTCCCCGCCCGGGGATAGGGTTTTGCGCCATCACCCGATCCCCGAACGGAGCCCCCTCACCCGTGACCGCGCGCGACCGGGTCCGGACCATCGTCGACGCCTCCTGGTTCCAGGCCCTCATCATCACCCTGATCCTCGTCAACGCGCTCATCCTGGGCGTGGAGACCTCACCCCGCGTGATGGCCGCCCACGGCGACCTGCTGCACCGCGTGGACGTGGGCATCCTGGGCGTGTTCGTCCTGGAGCTCCTGCTCCGGCTGTTCGCCCACCGGGGGAGCTTCCTGCGCGACCCGTGGAGCTGGTTCGACGTGGTGATCGTGAGCGTGGCCCTGCTCCCGGCCTCCGGTCCCTTCGCCGTGCTGCGCGTCCTGCGGGTGCTCAGGGTCCTGCGCCTGCTGTCGGTCATCCCGACCCTGCGCCACGTCGTCTCGGGCCTGTTCCGGGCCATGCCCGGCATGGTCTCGATCCTGTTCCTGGTGATGCTGCTGCTCTACGTGTCCGCGGTGATGGCCACCCAGCTCTTCCGCGACGTGTCCCCGGAGCACTTCGGCGACCTGCCCACGTCCCTGTTCTCCCTCTTCCAGGTCTCCACGGGCGACAGCTGGGCGAGCATCGCCCACAGCGTCATGGAGCACAAGCCCCTGGCGTGGATCTTCTTCGTCCTGTTCATCCTGGTGTCGACCTTCGTCGCGCTCAACCTCTTCATCGCGGTCGCGGTGGAGGCGCTGGAACAGGACTCCGGCGGCCGCGACGGCGGCGGGGGAGGGACCGCTCACGCCTCCGGCGCCGGCCCCGACGGCGGACCCGCGCACGGGCAGGAGCTCGTCCTGGCCGAGCTGCGCGCCCTGCGCGCCGAGGTGGCGGACCTGCGCCGCGAGCGCGAACGCGAGCGGTCGAACAGCGGCTGACCGCCGTGGCGGTCGCAGCGGCCACCGACGCGGGTGTCTGTGGAAGGCTAGGACCCACAGCCGCACGGCGGGCGCGGCCCGCAAGGACGACGAGGAGCGACCGGATGTCTGGCAGTACCACCACCTCCCGTGCCGACGGCACCGCGGGACCCACCCCCCTGGACCAGCGGGGCGAGTGGACGGCGCTGGGCAAGCACCGCGCCCAGCTGGGCTCCGCCCATCTGCGCGACCTGTTCGCCGACGACCCCGCACGAGCGGAGCGGTACACGGTCGAGGTCGGCGACCTCTACGCCGACTACTCCAAGAACCTGGTGACCGACGAGACCCTGCGCCTGCTCACCGAGCTCGCCCGGTCCTGCGGCGTCGCCGAGCTGCGCGACGCGATGCTGCGCGGCGACCACGTCAACGTCACCGAGGACCGAGCCGTCCTGCACACCGCCCTGCGCGCGCCCCGCAGGGCGGTCATCGCCACCGACGGGCACGACGTCGTCCCCGAGGTGCACGGGGTCCTGGACCGCATGAGCGCCTTCGCCGACCAGGTGCGCTCGCGGTCCTGGCTCGGCCACACCGGCCGCCCGGTACGGCGGATCGTCAACATCGGCATCGGCGGTTCCGACCTCGGGCCCGCCATGGCCTACGAGGCCCTGCGCCCCTACACCGACCGCGGCCTGGAGTTCCGCTTCGTCTCCAACGTCGACGGCGGCGACATGCACGAGGCCCTCGTGGACGCCGACCCCGAGACCACCCTGTTCATCGTCGCCTCCAAGACCTTCACCACGATCGAGACCATCACCAACGCCTCGGTCGCCCGCTCCTGGCTGCTGGACCGGCTCGGCGGCGACGAGTCGGCGATCGCGCGGCACTTCGTGGCGGTGTCCACCAACGCCGACGAGGTCGCCCGCTTCGGTATCGACACGGCGAACATGTTCGGCTTCTGGGACTGGGTCGGCGGCCGCTACTCCTACGACTCGGCCATCGGCCTGTCGCTGATGGTGGCCCTGGGCCCCGACCGCTTCCGGGAGATGCTCGCCGGCTTCCACCTGATGGACGAGCACTTCGCCACCGCACCGCCCGAGCGCAACCTGCCCTTCCTGCTCGGCCTGCTCGGCGTGTGGTACGGCGGCTTCTTCGACGCCCACAGCCACGCGGTGCTGCCCTACAGCCACCACATGTCGAAGTTCACCGCCTACCTCCAACAGCTCGACATGGAGTCCAACGGCAAGTCCACCCAGCGCGACGGGCGCCCCGTCACCTGGCAGACCGGTCCCGTGGTGTGGGGTACGCCGGGCACCAACGGCCAGCACGCCTACTTCCAGCTGCTGCACCAGGGCACCCGGTTCGTCCCGGCCGACCTGATCGGGTTCGCCCGGCCGGTCCCCGAGCTTCCCGGCGCGCTCGTGCCCCAGCACGACCTGCTGATGGCCAACCTGTTCGCGCAGGGGCAGGCGCTGGCCTTCGGCCGGACCGCCGAGGAGGTCGCCGCCGAGGGCGTGGCCGCCGACCTCGTGCCGCACCGCACCTTCGCGGGGAACCGGCCCACCACCACCATCCTGGCCGACCGGCTCACCCCCTCCGTGCTGGGCCAGCTCGTGGCGCTGTACGAGCACAAGGTGTTCGTCCAGGGCGCGGTGTGGAACATCAACTCCTTCGACCAGTGGGGGGTGCAGCTCGGCAAGGTCCTGGCCAAGCGGGTCGAGCCCGCGCTGACCGAGGGCGCCGACGTGCCGGGCCTGGACGCCTCCACCTCGGCCCTGGTCCGGCGCTACCGCTCCCGGCGGGGGCGCTGACCCGGACGAGACCACGAAGACGTGGGCCGGGGACCGGCGGGAGACCGTCGGCCCCGGCCCATCGGCCGCCCGGGCCCGCCCGCGCCGCCGGGCCTCTGCCCGGGGCCCGTGCGCGGCGCGCGACAAAACCCTTGCGCCTCGCGCGTGAGCCCGGTTAGCCTCTTCGACACCATGCGCAACTGACATCGAGACCCACCGCCGAGCGCGCGGAGCTCGCCTTCCGACAGGCTTGAGCGCACATCCCGCTCGGCGCTTCCACGTCCGAACCCGTGGTGCGGTCTCGATGTCGGCGACTCCCGTCGCTCTCCGGACCCACCGCCGCCGCGTGCGTCCGGGCGCATCGAGGCCCGCCCCAGACGAAGGGTGGTTCCCTCTCTTGACTTTCCACACGACCATGCCGACCACGGCGCACGGCTCCCCGCTGCTCAGCGCGCGCGACCTCGCCAAGGCCTACGGCGCCCGCGTGGTCCTGGACGGTGTCAGCCTGGACGCCGCGCCCGGCCAGCGGATCGGCCTCGTGGGGGAGAACGGCTCCGGCAAGTCGACCCTGCTGCGCCTGCTGAGCGGTCAGGAGGAGCCCGACGCCGGGAGCGTCGTGCGGCCTCCGGACACCGGTTTCCTGCGGCAGGAGCTGCCGCACCCCCCTGACACCACCATGGGGGAGGTCCTGGACGAGGCGCTCGCACCCAGCCGCGACGTGGAGCGGCGCCTGACCGCGTGCGCGGCGGCCCTGGACGCGTCGCCCGAGGACCCCGGGGCGCTCGCCGCCTACGGCGAGGTCCTCACCGAGGCCGAACGCCTCGACGTGTGGGACGCCGAGCGCCGCGCGGCGCTGGTCGTGGCCGGCCTGGGCCTGGAGCCGGTCGGCGCCGACCGGCCCGTGGGCAGCATGTCCGGGGGGCAGCGCGCCCGGCTGGGGCTGGCGGCCCTGCTCATCGGCCGCCCCCGCGCCCTGCTGCTGGACGAGCCCACCAACCACCTGGACGACCGCGCGCTGGAGTTCCTGGAGGGGTACCTGCGCGGACTGCCCGGCCTGGTGGTGCTGGCCGGCCACGACCGGGTGTTCCTCGACGCCGTCTGCACCGGCCTGGTCGACCTCGACCCGGCCGTGGACGGACCGGTCCTCTACGGCGGCGCCTACTCCTTCTACCTGCGCGAGAAGCGCCTGGAGCGCGAGCGCTGGCAGCAGCGCCACCGCGAGGAGCAGGACACCATCAAGGCGTTGCGCGAGGCCGTGCGCGGCACCGCCCGACAGGTCGCGCACGGGCGGGCGCCCCGGGACAACGCGAAGATGGCCTACGACTACAAGGGAGGACGCGTGGACAAGCAGGTCTCGCGCCGGGTACGCGATGCCCGGGCGAGGCTGGAGGAGCTGGAGCGCGACCAGGTGCGCAGGCCGCCGCGCCCCCTGTCGTTCACCGCCCCGCTCACGAGCGATCCCGGGCGTGAGGGAGGGGCCGCGGTCTCGGTCCGCGACCTCGTGGTGCCCGGCCGGCTGCGGGTCGACCGCCTGGACGTGCCCCGGGACGGACGACTGCTGGTCACCGGACCCAACGGCGCGGGCAAGTCCACACTGCTGTACGCGATGGGGCACCGGCTGCGCCCGGCCTCGGGCCAGGCGGCCTGGCGGCGCGGGGCGACGGTGGCGCTCCTGGAACAGGACGTGGTGTTCCCCGACCCGGATCGCACGGCGCGCGAGCTCTACGAGGGCCTCAACGGCACCGTGCCCGGTGCGCCGACGCTGACCTCTCTGGGCCTGGTCGCGCCGCGCGACATGGACCGCCCCGTGGGCGTGCTCAGCGTGGGCCAGCGCAGGCGCCTGGCACTGGCGATGCTCGTGGGCCGGGCCCCGGACGTGCTCCTGCTGGACGAGCCGACCAACCACCTGTCCCTGGCCCTGGCCGAGGAACTGGAGGAGGCGCTGGGCACCGCGCCCGGCGCGGTGGTGGTCGCCTCGCACGACCGGTGGCTGCGCCGCCGGTGGCCGTGGGCGGAGCTGCGCCTCGACCGGGGCCGCCCCGTGGCACGTACGGAATCTACGACGTAAAGGTGGCGCCGTCGGGTTCGTTCGTCCGGCGGCCCAGGGCACTCCGCCGAGGGTCTACGCGCCCGCCCGCGCGGAACACAGGGGCGGCCGACGCGCCGGGTCGGGCGCTCCGGCGTTCAGGGGGCGACCGCGGAGCGCCGACACCGCCACGCCGACACCGCGCGCCCGGGTGTGTCGGCCCTTCGGCGCGGACGCTGGAAACCCTCGCGTGCCTCGTGCACTCTTTGGGTAGTCAGATACTCACGGACGGCGATAATGGGGGTCCCTGGTTCATGACCGCGCCGATGGACGTGCCGGAGTCGTCCCAGCACGCCGAGCCGGAGGCGGTGGCCGCGGGAGCCAAGGGCGCCGCGAGCCGATCCCTCCGCCAGATCGCCTGGCAGCGCTTCCGCCGGGACCGGGCCGGCATGGCCGGCGGGATCGTCGTCGTCCTGCTCATCCTCGTCGCACTCCTGGCCCCGCTGCTCACCGCCTGGCTGGGCCAGCCACCCAACCAGTTCCACCAGGACCTCGTGGACCCCCTCACCGGCGGGGTCCTGCGCGACCCCGACGATCCCGCCCAGGGGCTCGACCCCTGGGGCGGCATGAGCGCCGAGCACCTGCTGGGCGTCGAGCCCGTCAACGGACGCGACCTGTTCAGCCGCATCGTCTACGGCGCCCGGACCTCCCTGCTCGTGGCCACCGTCGCCACGGTGCTCTGCGTGGTCATCGGCACCGTCCTGGGCATCGTCGCCGGGTACTTCGGCGGGTGGATCGACACCGTCATCAGCCGGGCGATGGACATCTTCCTGGCCTTCCCGCTCCTGCTCTTCGCCATCGCGCTGGTGGGCGTCATCCCCGACGGCGCGTTCGGACTGACCGGCAACGGGCTGCGCATCGGCGTCCTGGTGTTCATCATCGGCTTCTTCAACTGGCCCTACATCGGCCGGATCGTGCGCGGGCAGACCCTCACCCTCAAGGAGCGCGAGTTCGTCGAGGCCTCGCGCAGCCTGGGGGCGGGCAGCGCCCACATCGTCTTCCGCGAGATCCTGCCCAACCTCGTCACGCCGATCCTGGTCTACTCCACGCTGCTCATCCCCACGAACATCCTGTTCGAAGCGGCGCTGAGCTTCCTGGGCGTGGGCATCAACCCGCCCACGGCCACCTGGGGCGGCATGTTGGAGGGCGCCCTGCGCTTCTACACCACCTCACCGCACTTCGTCATCGTGCCGGGCATGGCCATCTTCGTCACCGTTCTGGCCTTCAACCTCTTCGGCGACGGACTGCGCGACGCGTTCGATCCCCGCTCCTCCGACTGACCCCCCGGTCCCGAACGGCCGCGCGCGGTCCCGGACGACCCTTCCCGGCCCCGGGGCGTGCGCCGCACGGCTCCGACACCGAACCCGATCAGGAGGCATGGTGAGTACACATCACTTCACACGCGCGGGACGGATCCCGCGCACACGCGCGGGACGGATCCCGCGCACGCGCGCGCGGGCGGTCGCTGCCACGGCGGCCGGGGCCGCGGTCGTCCTGCTGCTGTCCGCCTGCGGAGGGGACGGCGGCGGCGGGGGAGAGGTCTCCGACGCCGAGTTCAACGAGGGCGAGAACAGCATCGTCAACCCCTCGGACCAGACGGGCGGAACCCTGCGCTACGCCATCTCGGCGGACTTCGACTCACCCGACCCGGGCAACACCTACTACGCGTTCAGCTGGAACTTCTCCCGCTACTACGCCCGCACCCTGCTGACCTATGCCGAGGAGCCGGGCGAGGGCGGGACCGAACTCCAGCCCGACCTGGCCGAGGAGCTGCCCGAGCCCAACGAGGACGCCACCGAGTGGACCGTGCGGATCAAGCAGGGGCTCACCTACGAGGACGGCTCCCCGATCACCGCCCAGGACATCAAGTACGCGATCGCGCGCAGCAACTTCGGTGACCAGGCGCTGCCCAACGGGCCCAAGTACTTCCAGGACCTGTTGGCCGACAGCGACGACTACGAGGGGCCCTACGCCGACGTCGCCGATCCGCTGGAGGGCTTCGACGGGATCGAGACGCCCGACGACCACACGCTGGTCTTCCACCTCGACAGGAGCTTCGCGGAGTTCCCCTACGTGCTCATCCAGCCGCAGACGGCGCCGGTGCCCGCCGACGCCGACCGGGGCGAGCAGTACCAGAGCCAGGTGGTCTCCTCCGGGCCCTACAAGTTCGAGGGCGAGTACCGGCCCGGGGTGTCGCTGAACCTGGTGCGCAACGACGAGTGGGACCCGGAGACCGACCCCACACGCCGGGCGCTGCCGGACCGTATCGAGGTGCAGATCGGGGTCGACCAGAACGAGATCGACCAGCGGCTGGTCAACGGCGACCTCGACGTCGACCTGGCCGGCTCCGGGGTGGGGCCCGCGATGAAGGGCACGCTGATCTCCGACGAGGAGCAGAAGCGCAACGTCGACAACCCGCAGACCAACACCCTGCGCTATGTCAACGTCAACACGGTCGTGGAGCCGCTCGACGACCTGGCGTGCCGCCAGGCGGTGATGTACGCGGCCGACCGCGACTCGCTGCAGCGGGCCTGGGGCGGTGACACCGGGGGTGACATCGCCACCCAGATCATGCCGGCGGCACTGCCCGGCGCGGACCCGGAGATGGACCTGTACCCGTCGGAGGACGGCGGGGGCGACCTGGACATGGCCCGCCAGAAGCTGGAGGAGTGCGGGGAGCCGGACGGGTTCACCACCTCGATCGGCGCCCGCGCCGACCGGCCCTCGGACGTGAGCACGGCCGAGGCCCTGCAGGCGGCGCTGGCGCGGGTGGGCATCGAGACCGAGATCAAGCAGTACCCGTCGGACACCTACACCAACACCCAGGCGGGGTCCCCGGACTTCGTGCACGAGAACGATCTGGGCCTGACCGTGTACGGGTGGGCGCCGGACTGGGCCAGCGGGTACGGGTTCATGAGCAAGATCCTGGACGGTGACGCCATCCAGAGCGCGGGCAACGCCAACATCTCCGAGCTCGACGACCCGCAGATCAACGACTGGTTCGACGAGGTGGTCACGGTGGAGGACCAGGACGAGCGCGCGGAGATCTACCGCCAGATCGACGAGAGGGCCATGGAACAGGCCGCCATCCTCCCGGCCGTGTTCGAGCGGACGGTGCTGTACCGGCCCGCGAACCTGACCAACGTGTACTACCACGCGGGTTACTCGATGTACGACTACATGTCGCTGGGGACGACGAGGGAGTAGCCCGGCCGCGGGACGGGAGAGGATGAGGACGTGAGAGGGCGGTGACCGGCGAGGGCCGGTCACCGCCCCCGCGTGTGCGCGGCGCCGGTCAGTGGATGCGGACGCTCGTCAGAACGCACGCCGGTGCCCTCGGGGTGCCCTCGGGGGTGGGAGCGGAGGGTGACCCGGTGGCCGGCCGGCGTTCGAACGATCCGCGGGAACGCCGGTCCGGGTCAGAGCACGAACACGATCGCGAAGACGAGGGCGATGACCCAGGCCACACCGATCAGAAGGTACAGGCTGTCGAGGACGGCCCCCTCCCTGGGGCCGAACACGGGCTTGACCTGCAGGGTTTCGGGCACCTCGGGCCAGTGCGCGTCCAGCTCGGCCTGGACCGCCCGGTGCGGGTCGGGAGCGGCGCCGGTCAGCGCGGAGAGGAGCTGCTGGGCGGTGGGGCGCTCGGACTCCCGCGGGCTCAGCGCCGCCGTGACCACCGCGCGCAGGTCCTCGGGCACGGCCGACAGGGAGAGCGCCTGGAACTCACCGCTGTCCAGGAAGGTGCGCAGGAACCGGCGGAACCGCTGGTCCGTCTCGGCGCGCAGGTCCTCGTCCTCCGCCAGCCGCAGGAACTCCGCGCTGGAGACGCTGCCGTCCTCCTCCCGGGCGATGCGGGCGTCGAGGTGCTCGGCGTCCTCCCGCATCCACCGCAGGATCTCCCCGTCGGGGGCGGTGCCGTCCCCGACGGGGGTGCCGGGCGACGGGTCCCCTTCACCGGGGGCGATCAGGGAGGAGGCGTGCAGCACCAGCAGGCCCCAGGAGAACACGTCGCAGGCGGGCGTGGCCGGGTCGCCGGGGCCGATCTCCGTCGGGAGCCGCGGGTCGGTGGTGTGGACGTCGCGGGGCAGGGCGGGCCCCTCCACGACGTCGCCGACGACCGGTCCCTGCCGGGTGAGGTAGACGTTGTCCGGGTTCAGGTTGCCGTGGACCAGGCCCGCTCTGTGGACGACCACGAGCGCCTCGGCCACACCGGTCGCGAGCATCCGGACCAGGGACGCCGGGAACCGGACTCCCATGTAGGCGTGCAGGCTGAGCGGTGCTCCGTCCGCCATGGGGGCGACCGTCCAGGGCCTGTCCGCCGTCAGATCCATCGCGGCCACCGACTGGATGCGCGGCGATTCCACTGCCGCGATCAGGCGTGCCCGCTCCCGGACCGCCTCCACGCACCAGGAGGAGAGCGGTCCGGCCTCGTCGAGGCGGCGGGCGATGTACCAGGCGCCGTCCTGGTCGGTCACGCAGTAGTCGAGTTCGTTCGAGCCGACGACCGGCAGCACGCGCCGACAGGTGTAGCCGCCGAAGGAGGCGGGGTCCTGGCGGCGGCGCGGTTCGGAGAACACGGGGACATGGGAGCCGGCGGTCTTGGGGGAGGGCTGCATCGGTGTCGATTCCGGTGGGGACGTGCTCGGGGACGCTGTCCCTTCTACCAGTACCGTTGACCGGACCTGCCACGGGAGTGGTGGTCCGCGGGCCGCTCCCCGCGCGGCTCACCGGCGCGGCGGCCGGGAGGCCGGCCGCGGTGGGAGTGCTCTGGCGCGCCGGTCAGGCCCGGTGGTCGAGGCCCTCGGCGTGGTGGCAGACCGGGCAGGTGATGTGCCGGGCCGGATAGGGCAGCTCGCTCTGCCCGGGATTCGCGGGCCGGCGGACGTCCACCGGGGTCTCGTGCGCGTGCTCGGTGCACACCCCGGCGCCGCACCTGATGCACACCGCGACGGCGGGAGCGGCCCGCTCCTGCCGGGCGCAGTCGTAGCACTCCACGTCGGTCACCTCCCCATCTTCCGTCACCTGTGCGACGGAAACCCCTCTTGTCTCGCGTGCCCCGCCAGCACCGGCTCACACCTCGTGGGGGAGATGCGGTCGATCGGCCGCCGCACGGTGTCATGCCCGGCGATGACCGGCCGTGCCGTCAGGGCTGAACGGCACGGACCGCGCTCCGCTGGTGTGCCCGGGGACCGTGTCCGCGTCGGGCGCGCCGTTCTGCGCACGGGACCGTGCGTCTCCGGCATGCCGGTCCACGGGAGCAGGGCGATCGAGTCCGCCACGATGGGGCCGGGTACACGCCGGGAGGGATGAGCGTGACCGATTGATTGCGCTGGGTTACCGTTTGTGCTCAGGCGGGCACGGCTCGCCGAACGGTCCCCGACACCAGGGCCGCCCCCGTCGACAGGAAGACGCGCCTTGCTGACCTACATCCTGCGCCGACTCGGCGCCGGCCTGCTGCTTCTGGCCGTGGTCACGATGGTCACCTTCGCCATCTTCTACGTGGTGCCGCGGTGGGCGGGGCGGACCACCGAGCAGTTGGCGACGATGTACGTGGGGCGCGCTCCCACCCCGGAGGCGATCCAGGCCACCATCGACCGGCTGGGGCTCGACAAGCCCATCGCCGTGCAGTTCTTCGAGTTCGTGCGCGGAATCTTCTTCGGGGCCGAGTACCGGTTCGGCCGGGAGACGATCGAGTGCGCGGCGCCGTGCTTCGGCTACTCGTTCCAGACCTATCAGGAGGTCTTTCCCGAGATCGTGGCGCGGCTGCCGGTGACGGTGTCCCTGGCGGTCGGTGCCGGGATCATCTGGCTGGTCGGCGGGATCGCCGTGGGCGTGGTCTCCGCTGTGTGGAAGGGCAGCCTGTTCGACCGTCTGGCGATGGGTGTCGCGCTGGCCGGGGTGTCGCTGCCGATCTTCTTCACGGGTCTGCTGTCCCTGGCCTTCCTCGTGCACTCCTGGGGCCTGTTCTCCACCCCGGTGTACGTCCCCTTCGTCGAGGATCCGGCGCGGTGGGCCGAGGGCCTGGTCCTGCCGTGGCTGACGCTGGCGTTCCTGCACGCGGCGATGTACGCCCGGCAGACCCGGGCGGGGATGCTGGAGACGCTGGGCGAGGACTACATCCGTACCGCCCGGGCCAAGGGCCTGAGCGAGACCAGGGTGGTGCTCAAGCACGCGCTGCGTCCGACGCTCACGCCGATCGTGACGATCTTCGGCCTGGATCTGGGGCTGGTGCTGGGCGGCGCGGTCCTGACCGAGCAGGTCTTCTCTCTGAACGGGATCGGCCGGTACGCCGTGCAGGCCATCACCCAGAGCGATCTTCCGGTGATCCTGGGGGTGACGCTCTTCGGCGCGTTCTTCATCGTCATCAGCAATCTGATCGTGGACCTGGTGTATCCGCTGATCGACCCCCGCGTCCGCATCCACGGTTGACGGGCCCCGCGGCCCAGAGAGCAGAGGCGTCCCCTATGAGCGAGTCCGCGGCTTCCACCGACACCGTCGTCCGGGTGGACGACCTGCGGGTGGCGTTCCCGACCATGGACGGCGACGTCCACGCGGTGAACGGGTTGTCCTTCGAGGTGCCGGCGGGCGGCGCCCTCGGCATCGTGGGCGAGTCGGGCTCGGGCAAGAGCGTGACCTCGCTGGCTCTGATGGGCCTGCACCGCGGTAGCCGGGCCCGGATCACGGGCGCGATCGAGGTCGTGGGCAAGAACGTGGTCACGGCCTCGGACAAGGAGCTGCGCCGGATGCGCGGCAACGACATCGCGATGGTCTTCCAGGACCCGATGCAGTCGCTGCACCCGCAGTTCACGATCGGCAACCAGCTGGTGGAGGCCTACCGGATCCACCACCCCAAGGCCTCCAAGGCCCACGCTGTGAAGAAGGCCGTGGAGTCGCTGGAGCGGGTGGGGATCCCCGAGCCGGGCACGCGGATCAACTCCTACCCGCACGAGTTCTCCGGGGGTATGCGCCAGCGGGTGGTGATCGCGATGGGGCTGATGTGCGATCCCAAGGTCTTGTTGGCCGATGAGCCGACCACCGCGTTGGACGTGACGGTGCAGGCCCAGGTGCTGGATCTGCTGGACGAGCTGCGCCGGGACCTGGGGATGGGTCTGATCCTGGTCTCGCACGACCTGGCGGTGGTGGCGGGGTCGGTGGACGAGGTCGTGGTGATGCGCAAGGGCGTGGCGGTGGAGCACGGGGACGTGCGCACGGTGCTGTCCTCGCCGGAGCACCCGTACACGCAGGCGCTGCTGGACGCGGTGCCGCGGGTGGAGGTCTCCCGCGCCCAACGCCGCGCCAGCGACCGGGCGGACCGGGCGGAGCGGGCCGAGCGGGAGCGTCGGCGCGGGCGCCCGGGGGAGGCGCCGGCCGCGGAGGGGGCGGCCGGGCAGGACGTGGAGGGGGCGGCCGGAAGGCGGGCCGGACCGGACGCCGTCGCACCGGACCTGGGCGGGACCCTGTTGCGGGTGGAGGATGTGGCGCAGCGGTTCAGGGTGCGTGGGGGCCTGTGGGGGCGTTCCACGGACTTCTGGGCGGTCAGGGGTGTGTCCTTCGAGCTGCGCCAGGGCGAGACGCTGGGTGTGGTGGGCGAGTCGGGGTCGGGTAAGTCGACGCTGTCGCGGATGGTCATGCGCCTGTTGGAGCCCACCCGGGGCCGGGTGGAGTTCGAGGGCCGTGACATCACGCACCTGTCCGACCGGGAGCTGCGCCCGTTGCGCCGGGACGTGCAGATGGTGTTCCAGAACCCGTACTCGTCGCTGAACCCGCGGGTGACGGTGGGGGACGCGATCGGGACGGCGTTGAAGGTGCAGGGCGAGCGCGATGGCAGGAAGGTGCGCGCGCGGGTGCAGGAGCTGTTGGAGCGGGTGGGGTTGGAGCCGGGGCACTACAACCGGTTCCCGCACGCGTTCTCCGGTGGTCAGCGCCAGCGGATCGCGATCGCGCGGGCGCTGATCCTGAAGCCGAAGCTGATCATCTGTGACGAGCCGGTCTCGGCTTTGGACGTGTCGACGCAGGACCAGGTGCTGCGGTTGCTCTCGGAGTTGCAGGACGATTTCGGGTTGACCTATATCTTCGTGGCGCATGACCTGGCGGTGGTGCGCCAGGTCTCGGACCGGGTCGCGGTGATGAGGAAGGGCGAGATCGTGGAGATGGGTGACAGTGACAGTGTGTATGAGTCGCCGCAGAGCGAGTACACGCGTCAGTTGTTGACGGCGGCGCCGTTGCTGGACCCGGACGAGGCGCGGCGGCACCGCGCCGAACGCGAAGCCGCCAGAGGCGGGGCGACCTGACCCGGCGGGGTCCGGGGCGCGCCCCCGCGCGCCCCGGCCCCCGGAGCGTCACAGCCAGCCGCGCTGACCCGCGATCGAGTCGATCCAGTGGTGCAGGTAGCCCGTCCAGTCCTGGGCCTCGCCGCCGTGGGCGATGCTGAACTGGTGGAAGGTGTCCCTGCCCTCGCTGAAGAGCAGCCCCGGCTTCTTGTCCAGCTCCAGGACGACGTCGATCCCCCGCTCGTCGGTGACGAAGGACAGCTCCAGGTTGTTCAGGCCCTGGTAGCGGCTCGGCGCCCGGTACTCGATCTCCTGGTAGAAGGGCAGCTGCTGGCGGGTGCCTCGGAGGCGGCCCTTCTCCATGTCGGCCTGTTGGAAGCGGAAGCCCAGGGAGTCCAGGGCGTCCAGGATCGCCCGTTGGGCCGGGAGCGGGTCCACGCGCACGGGGTCCAGGTCGCCGGGGTCGATGGCCCCCGCCACGTGCAGGCGGGTGTTGACCCCCAGCTTCATCTTGTGCAGGTACTGGCCCTGGTAGGTCGTGATGGGGGTCTCCCACGGTGTGGGGATCTCGAACGGCACCTGGATCTGCTGGCCCGGCTGCAGGTGCAGTTCACCACCGAGCTGGACCCGGTGGAAGTCCATGTTCTGGTGCCCTTCGCTGTCGTCGAACTCGACTTCGACCCGGGCCTGGTAGCCGACGGTGAGCTGTTCGACCCGCTGGTCGACCTCGCCGCCCTGGATGTGGACGGTGCCGCGGACCGAGCCTCCCGGCCAGGTGGGGGAGCCGTCCAACTGGGTTTCGACAGACGCTCCGCCGAATCCGACGCCGGCGAGCAGACGCTTGAGAACCATGCTTCGCTTCCTCAGCCCTCCGGCCGTGAAGGGGCTCCTGGCCGGGGGAATGTGTGGTGTGGGTGATCGGCGCCCCTGCTGTTCGGACGCACGCAACGAACGTTCGGTTGCGTTCGGCGCCGATCGGCTTCGACCCGCCCCGGCCAACGCACCAGGACCGGGGCCCGGGTGGACCGGTGCCCGGAGCCGGTGGTCGGGACCCGCCGACGCGGGCCCGCCCTCGGCCGTCAGCGCTCATCCCCCCGCCGACTCACACCAGCCCCGCCAGCAGCGCCCGCAGACCGAAGCGGAAGCGGGCGTGGGCCTCGGCCGCGTCAGGTGCGTCCTCTTCCTGTTGGTGGCGGACCTGGTGCACGACCGCGCCCAGGCAGTAGGAGTACAGGGCGTCCGCCGCGCGGTCGGTGTCGGGGCCGCTCAGCCCGGCCTCACCCAGGGCGCCGCGGACGAGCGCGTGCGTGGTGAGGCTGTTGGGGGTCCGGGGCGCGCGGTGCGCCAGGAGCGACAGGGCACCCGAGTACTCCAGCAGCCGTGCGCGGTAGGCCTCGGCCCAGGCGGTGATCCGCTCGTCCCAGGGGTCGGGCTCGGCGTCCCCGGGCTCCTGCTGGGCGGCCGACGCCGCTTCCTCGGTGTCCGGCTCGTCCAGGGCGCCGCCCCCGGGCCCGGGGGAGGTGACGTAGGCGGCGATGGCGTTGAACAGCTGTTCCTTGCCCAGGGGGAAGTGGTGGTAGATCGCCATCGCCTCCACCTCCAGGGCGTCGCCCAACCGGCGCATGGACAGCCCGCCCAGGCCGCGGCCCGCGATGATGTGCAACGCCTCGATGATGATGCGTTCGCGGCTCAGGCCCGCGTAGTTCCTGCTCACGCTTGTCCCTTCGGATCTCGGCACCGGTCGACGCGGTACCTCGGACGCGCGGCGGCCGGGACCGCGTGCGGCCAGGGTCGCCGGGTGGTCTTCCGCGACGATTCTCGCGCGAAGGACCGGGCCTGCGACGTGGGGATCGTCGGCCGGCCCGCCCGCTCGGCCCGGCTCCACAGAGTACGCCGACGCGAATCCCCTGGTGCGGCCCAACACTCCGCCCCGGGTTCGTTGGCGTGTTCGACGGTGAAGCCGGGCCGAGCGGGGCTCGGGACGTCCACCTCCCGATTCCGGCCTTCCGTCGACCGGGCGGGCCCCTCCCCGCAGGCCCATGGGCTTCAGCCACGGGGGGTTGACCTCTAGAGTGGCCTTGACCGACGGTACGCGGGTACGGAGCGCACACATGGGACTTGCCAAGCAGAGCATCACACAGGCGCGTGAGAGCCTGGCACATGACCGGGAACTGGCCGACCGCCTGCCCGAGCTGTTGCGGTCGGTGGCCGAGGCCGAGAACGCTCTCGACACCGCCCAGGAGAGCGACGCCTCCGACGAGGAGCTGCGCCGCTGCGGGCTCGCTCTCGACGCCGCCCTGACCGAGGCCATGCGCGCCGCCTACGCCAAGGAGCGGGTGCTGGTGGGGCTGAAGGGTTACACCGACCGGATCTATCGCCGCAAGGTCTCGGCCCGGCCGAAGGTCCGTGCGGCGACGCTGGACGCGGAGCAGCTCCTGACCGCCCGGGAAGCCCACCGTCTGCACGGCATCAAGCGGACGCCGCAGAGGGTGGTCTGAGTCCGGTGCCGGGCCCGCCTCGTCCGCGTTGCGCGGCGCGGCGGGCCCGGCCGCTCCCGCCTGCCCGACACGGTCCGGGACGCCGCGACCCCTGCCGGGCCCCGTGGGGACGGTAGGTTGGTGTTCATCCGGTCGAAGACCGCGCTCGCGACCGCGGGGGCGGACCACTTGGTGGGGAGCGCAGTAGGAGATGGCGGATTTCATCCGCGTGGATCCGACGTCGAAGGTACCGCCCTACGAGCAGATCAGGACGCTGGTGGCGATCGCGGCGGCCAACGGCGACCTGCCGGTCGGATACCGGTTGCCGACGGTTCGGGCGCTGGCGAGCGAGTTGTCGGTGGCGGTGAACACCGTGGCCCGCGCCTACCGCGAACTGGAGCAGGCCGGGGTCGTGGAGACGCGTGGCCGGTCGGGTACGTTCGTGGCCGCCACCGGTGACGACCAGCGCGCCGAGGCTCTGGCGGCCGCCCGTGCCTACGCCGAGGTGATCTCGCGGGTGGGGCTCGACCACGACGAGGCCGTCGAGATCCTGCGAGCCGCGCTCAAGGGCTGAACGGGGCCGCCGGCGGGTGTTCGGCGGCAGGATGCTGAGGGCGTGGTTCCCGAATGGCCGCATGCGGCCGGGATCCCGAGTGGGGCGTCCACGCCGCTGTCCCGATCGTTAGTGTCATAGGGCGTCGCCCTCTTGGCGGCGCCAACGGTCGAAGGAGGCGCTCCATGGGCAAGGCAACCGGCGGAGGACGTTCGGCGGGCGGCGCGGGCGGCGGATCCAAGGGTCGGCCCGGAGGCGGTGCGGGACGGCCCGGCGCGGGGGCCGGGGGCCGGTCCGGTGGGGATTCCGGTGCCGGGCGCGGCGGCCGTGAGGGGGCGGCATCCCGGCCGGGATCCGCGAACCGCGGCCCGGGCGCCTCACGTGCGTCGGGCGGTGCGCCGCGGGACCGGCAGGAGGAGCGGCGGCGCTGGTCGCGGGCCCACCACCGGCACTACCACAACGAGCTCAGCTACCACGGCGACGGCGATTTCCGGCCGCGGCGCAGTAACACCCAGACGTTCTTCGTCCTCGCCGTGTTCGGGCTCATCCTGCTCGGACTGCTGTGGCTGGTGCTCCTGGTGTTCTTCTAGAACCGACCTCGCACGGCCCCCCTCCCGTCGCCCGCCATCGGCCGGGGGACGGGGTCCGGGGGCCTTCCTCCCTCAACGGACGCCTACCGGCGCAGCCCCAGTACGGAGATGGTGTAGAAGAGGACGAGTCCGGCCCAGACGATCGGTACCGCCGCGCCGCCGACCAGGGAGGCGGTGATCGCGGTGAGCGGGATGCTGACCCCCAGGCACACCAGCGACAGTACGAACCGCACGGTGTTGGAGGGCATCCCCGTCCTGGCGGGTGCGGCCTGGGCGGTGGTGTGGGCGATGTGGTGGCGGACGCGTTCCTCGATGGTGTCGTCGATGCGTTCGACGAGGGAGGCCGCCACGGCGTCGTCGTATTCCGGACCGAGCTCGCGGCCGGCCCGTAGAGCTGCGGAGACCTCGTCCGTACGGCGAGATGAGGGAGATGCGGTCATGACGCCATGATCGCACCGCTGCGGGTGGGCTCGGGCACTCTGTATCCGAAACCAGGGAAAACTCCGGGTTTCCCCTGACACGGGGCGAAACCTGCCGGTGGCGGGCATGACGACGGGGCCGCCACCGTGCTCTGCGGTGGCGGCCCCGTCCCGTCTCGGCCGTGCCTAGCTCGCGAAGTCCAGCAGCTGCTGGGCGCGGCTGGGGTGGCGCAGCTTGGACAGCGACTGCTTCTCGAGCTGACGGATGCGCTCTCGCGTCAGGCCCAGGTGCTTGCCGATCTCGTCGAGCGTGCGCGGCCGCCCGTCCATCAGGCCGAAGCGCAGGGACATGATGGTCGCCTCGCGCGGCTCCAGGTCCGAGAGCGCGTTGCGCAGCTGGTCGGCCATGAGCTGGCGGTCGACCACCTCGGAGGCCTCCGAGGCGTCCACGTCCTCGATGAGGTCGCCGATCCGGGTCTCGCCGTCCTCACCGATCGTGGAGTCCAGGCTGATCGGCTGTCGGGTGACGCGCAGCAGCTCCTCGATCTGGGCCGGGGTCTTGTCCAGCTCCAGGCCCAGTTCCTCGGGGGTGGGCTCGCGTCCCAGCGCCTGGTGCATGTCGCGTTCCAGGCGGCTGACCTTGCTGAGCAGTTCCAGCACGTGCACCGGCAGGCGGATGGTGCGGGCGGAGTCGGCGAACCCGCGCTGGATGGCCTGGCGGATCCACCACATGGCGTAGGTGGAGAACTTGAAGCCCTTGGAGTAGTCGAACTTCTCCACGGCGCGGATGAGGCCCAGGTTGCCCTCCTGGACCACGTCCAGCAGGGACATGCCGCGGTCGCTGTACTTCTTGGCGACCGACACCACCAGGCGCAGGTTGGCCTCGAGCATGTGGGACTTGGCCAGGCGGCCGTCCTCGGCCACCCACTCCAGTTCCTCGACCTCGGCCTCGGCCATCTCGAAGGAGTCGTCGACGGCGCCGTGCCGGCCCAGGCGGTACTCCGCGTAGAGTCCGGCCTCGACCCGCTTGGCGAGGTCGACCTCCTGCTCGGCCGTGAGCAGCTGCCGCCGCCCGATGGCCTTGAGGTAGGTGTGGACCGAGTCGCCCATGGCGGGGGACTGGTCGTCCAGGTCCACCTCGCCGGTGTCCGGGTCGGTGGTCTGGGTGGTCTCGGTCTTCTTGGTGCGCCGCGTGGTGCGGGGCTTCCTCCGGGAGGCGGAGGGGCCCTTGCGGGCCGTGACCTTGCCGGTTGCGGCCTTGGGTGCCTCGTCGGTCTCGGGCACCGTCGCGATGAGAGTGTTTTCCAGCACGTCGTCCTCGGCGTCAGGATCGGCCACCAGCACGGAGTCCTCGCCCCCGTTGGCGAGTCGGACACCGTTCTCGGTGAGTTCACGCAGGATGGTGCGGCCGTCAGCAGAGGTGACTCCGGCCGCGGAGAAAGCGGTACGTAGTTCGGAGAGTGACAGGTGTCCCTGAGAGCGACCGCGTTCGAGCAGGTCGGACAGAGCGCCGTCCGCGGTGCCCTCCTGGTGCGGAGCGGTCCCTGTGGATTCGGGTACCGAAGCGGCTAGGGCAGTGCTCGTCATCGGGGCACCTCCCTCCCTTCCAAGACGTGTGGCACGTGGCGGAGGGTTCCCGCCGACTGGACGCGCCAATATGTCCAACGTGTCGCCAGGTCAAATGTTCCCTGTCTCGATCTGATATCAGCGAGAGTGGCGTAAATCACGGTGTGGGAAGTGGCCGGGCGCGGAGTCGAGCGGGTAAAGGGCGCCGTCCGCTGCCGCGTGCGCGGCCCGCGCTGGGAACCGGCCGCGGCGGAGGGCGCAGGGCCTGGTGCGAGTGGACCGATGGCTGTCGCCAACTGCGGACCTCCTTGGGAAGAGGGGCCGAAGGACCGGATACACAAGTAGACGTCGGGGACCTTCCGGAAGTTCCCCGCCTACCGGACACGGCTCGGGGCGACCGTGGCCCGACACCGCCGCCAAGGGCGCGGGGCCCCCAGCTCACACGTGATTCCGGCAGTGCCGGCGGAGGTGACCGCGACACCTGTAGCCGACAGGGTCCCACGGGAACGGAGTGCACCGGTAAACGCCGATTCGCGTGGTGGCGCCCCCCGCGTCCGCGACAGGGGTGGACGGGCCGGACGTGGCGGGCCCGCGGATCGCCCCGCGGGCCGGGCGGATCCCCGCCGGCCGGGACGGGTCGTGCTCAGTCCTTGGGTGTGCGCAGCGCCACCAGGTCCGGCTTGCCCGACGCCAGGAGCGGCAGGCGTTCGCGGACCTCCAGCTCGCGCGGCGCCGCGTAGGCGGGCAACCGCTCGCGCACCCAGTCGCGCAGCTCCTGCAGCGACGGCGGCCGACGCGGGTCGGTCGGTACCACCACGGCGCTGACCCGCTCCCCCCACTCCGGGTCCGCGCGGCCCACGACCACCGACTCGGCGACCGCCGGGTGTTCGGCCACCAGCGCGTTGACCTGGCCGGGGACCACCTTGTGCCCGCCCGAGTTGACCACGTCGTCCATCCGGCCCAGGACCGACAGGCGCCCGTCGGCCTCCCAGCACCCCAGGTCGTTGGTGCGCAGCCAGGTCACACCGTCCCCGTCGCGCTCCAGCGCTCCGGGGGCGCGGGTGCCGGGCGGCATCCGGTACCCGCTCAACAGCACCGGCCCGGCCACCAGGATCCGGCCCGGTTCCCCGGGCGAGTCCGACTCCAGCCGCACCCGTACCCCGTCCAGGGGAACACCGTCGTAGACACAGCCCCCGCACGTCTCGCTCATGCCGTAGGTGGTCACCACCCGCGCCCCGGCCCGGCGGGCCCGCTCCAGCAGGTCGGGTTCGGCGGCGGCGCCGCCGAGCAGGACGGTGCCCAGGTCCGCGAGGTCGGTGCCGGCGGCCAGCAGGCGCCGCAGCTGGGTGGGGACCAGGGACACGTGCGGACCCAGTTCGCGCGCCAGCTCCGCCACACCCTGCGTGTCGAAGTCGGCGTGCACCGCCTCGGTCCCGGTGACCAGTGCCCGGATGATCACCTGCAGGCCGGAGATGTGCCCCGCGGGCAGGACGCACAGCCACCGATCGCCCGGCGCCGCGCCCACGCGCTCCACCGAGGCCAGCGCGGAGGCGCGCAGCGCGGCCGCGGACAGCTCCACGCCCTTGGGCAGGCCGGTGGAACCGGAGGTGGTGATGACCAGCGCGGTGTCGGTGAGCGCGGGCACGCCGCCCTTCAGGGCCGTGACGCCCTGGGGCGTGCGCACCGACTCCGGGCGCATCGCGGCGAGCAGGTCCCGCACCCGCGCCTGGGGCGTGCCGGCGGGGACGGGCAGCAGGGCCGGGCCCCGGCCCCGCAGGGCCCGGGCCACGCGGCGGCCGATCTCGTCGGGCGCCAGCCCGACGAGTGCCTGGAGGGGGCGTCCCGGACCGGGGCCGGGCGCCTGTGATTCCACCGCGTCTGCTGCTCTCACACGTGCCACGGGGACAGGGTATGCCCCTCCCTGCTCCGCGGGAGCTCGGGCCTCGGTGGGCGGGGGCATGCCGTGCGCGGCCACCCCGCCTGGCAGAATGCGTAGGGTTGACGCTTGGACGCGGCCTCGCGGCCGCGTCCGCGCCGTCCCCAGTGTCCCCGTGAGGAGAAGCAGAAGCCGTGAGCAGCGTGATCGACTGGCAGCGGTCGGGCGAGTATTCCGACATCATCTACGAGACCGCGGAGGGCATCGCCAAGATCACGATCAACCGGCCGGAGCGGCACAACGCCTTCCGGCCGCAGACCTTGTTCGAGCTCCAGCAGGCGTTCAACATCGCCCGCGACGACTCCGAGGTCGGTGTGATCATCTTCACCGGTGCGGGCGACCAGGCCTTCTGCTCGGGCGGCGACCAGAAGATCCGCGGCGATGACGGCTACATGGGTGACGACGCCGTCGCCAAGCAGGGCATCGGCCGCCTCAACGTGCTGGACCTGCAGGTGCAGATCCGCCGCCTGCCCAAGCCGGTCATCTGCATGGTCGCCGGGTGGTCCATCGGCGGCGGCAACGTGCTCCAGGTCTGCTGTGACCTGACCATCGCCGCCGACAACGCCAAGTTCGGGCAGACCGGTCCCAAGGTCGGCTCCTTCGACGGCGGGTACGGCTCCTGGCTGCTGGCCGAGACCGTCGGCCTGAAGAAGGCCCGCGAGATCTGGTACCTGTGCCGCCAGTACAGCGCCCAGGAGGCGCAGGACATGGGCATGGTCAACACCGTCGTGCCGCTGGCGGACCTGGAGAAGGAGACCGTGCAGTGGGCGCGTGAGCTCCTGGAGAAGTCCCCGCTGGCCCTGCGCATGCTCAAGGGCGCCATCAACGCCGTCAGCGACGGCGCCGCCGGGATGCAGCAGTTCGCCGGCGACGCCACGATGCTCTACTACATGAGCGAGGAGGCCCAGGAGGGGCGCGACGCCTTCAAGGAGAAGCGCCGTCCGGAGTTCGACCAGTTCCCGCGCCGCCCGTGACCTGGCCCGCCGCCGACCCGGCGGGGTCTCTCGCCGGGTCCCGGGCGTTCGCGGTGGGCCTGCGCAACCGGTTCCGCGGCATCACCGTCCGCGAGGGCCTGCTCGTGCGCGGGCCGGCCGGGTGGGGCGAGTTCTCCCCCTTCGCCGAGTACGGTCCGCGCGAGTCCTCGCGCTGGTGGGCGGCCTGCCATGAGGCGGCCCACCAGGGCTGGCCCGAGCCGGTCCGCGACCGGGTGCCGGTCAACGTCACGGTCCCCGCGGTCGGCCCGGAGGGGGCCGCGCGGATCGTGGCCGCCGGGGGGTGCGCGACCGCCAAGGTGAAGGTCGCCGAACGCGGACAGGACCCGGGGCAGGACATCGCCCGGGTGGAGGCCGTCCGCCAGGCCCTGGGCCCCTCGGGCCGGGTGCGCGTGGACGCCAACGGCGGTTGGGACGTCGACACCGCGGTGCGCATGGTGCGCGAGTTGGACCGGTTCGACCTGGAGTACGTCGAGCAGCCGTGCGCGAGCCTGGAGGACTTGGCTCTGGTCCGGCGCCGCGTCGATGTCCCGGTGGCCGCCGACGAGTCGATCCGCAAGGCGGAGGACCCGCTGAGGGTCAGTGCCGCGGGCGCCGCCGACATCGTGGTGCTCAAGGTGCAGCCGCTGGGCGGTGTGCGCGCCGCGCTGCGCGTGGCCGAGGCGTGCGGTCTGCCGGTGGTGGTCTCCAGCGCCGTGGAGTCCTCGGTGGGTCTGGCGGCGGGTGTGGCCCTGGCCGCGGCTCTGCCTGACCTGCCCTACGCGTGCGGTCTGGCGACCGCGCAGATGCTCACCGCCGACGTCACGGCCGATCCGCTGCTGCCCCGGGAGGGGTTCCTGCCGGTCCGGGCGGTAGAGGTCGACGAGGAACGGCTGCGCGGGGTCGAGATCGACGCCGCCGCCTGGCGGGTGCGGGCCGAGCAGGCCCGCGAGGCGGGTCGGGAGTAGTCCGAGGCGGGGTGACCGGCCCCGCTCGGGTGCTGACCAGGGGTGTGAACGGAGGCGCGGGACACGCCCGGGTGTGCGCGGACCGACATCCGCCGGTGCTCGCCAGCGGCGGTATGAGCGGGTTGACTGGTACGTGGTGCGACGGTGGAGCGGGCGTGGCGTGGTCTTGGCCGTGCCGATACCGGCGGCGGGACCGGCCCGCGCGGCGGTGGCGCGGCGCCATCGCGCCCCCGTGACCGGGTGGGGGCCGGAGCGGGGCCGTCCCTGCCGGAGCGGGGCCCGTGCGCGGGTCCGCCATCGCGCGGGGATACTTGGTGCACACCACGACGAATGAAAGCGTGTTCATGAATCCGTCTACCGCCCTGGCGCGGGTCCTCGTCGACGAACTGGCCCGTTGCGGGCTGTCCGAGGCCGTGGTCTCGCCGGGGTCGCGCTCGACGCCCCTCGCGCTGGCCCTGGTCGCCCACCCCGAGGTCCGCGTCCACGTGCGCGTGGACGAGCGTTCGGCGTCCTTCCTCGCGCTGGGCCTGGCCCGTGTGTCCCGGCGGCCCGTGGCGGTGGTGTGCACGTCCGGTACGGCCGCGGCGAACTTCCATCCCGCGGTGATGGAGGCGAGCGAGAGCGGGGTGCCGCTGCTGGTGCTGACCGCCGACCGCCCGCCGGAGCTGCGCGGGACCGGCGCCAACCAGACGGCGGACCAGATCGGCCTGTACGGCGGTGCGGTGCGCATGTTCGCCGAGGTCGGCACTCCCGACCCGGTGCCGGGGATGGTCGCCTACTGGCGTTCGCTGTCGTGTCGCGCCTGGGCCGCGGCCCTGGGCGGCCGTCCTGGTCCGGTCCACCTGAACGTGGCCTTCCGCGACCCCTTGACCCCCGACGAACCGGGCACCGGCGCTCCGGCCTGGACCGAGCCGTTGGAGGGCCGGGACCTGGGCCGCCCGTGGATCGGCCGTCCGGGCCCGTGCGCGGAGCCCGTGCCCTTCACCCTGCCCGCGGTCGAGCGCGGCGTCATCGTGTGCGGTGACGGCGACTACGACCCGGTGCCGTTCCTGGCGCTGGCCGAGCTCACGGGGTGGCCGCTGCTGGCCGAACCCACCTCCAACGCCCGCCGGGCGGGAGCGGTCTCCACCTACCGGCAGCTGCTGGCCTCGCCGGGCTTCGCGGCCGGGCCCGCGCCGGAGCTGGTCGTGAGCGTGGGGCGGCCCAACCTGTCCCGGCAGATCCTGGCCTACCTGCGCCGTGCCGAGCGCCACGTGGTCGTGACCGCCGGGGCGATCGGCGATCCCTCGGCCTCGCTGGCCAACGCCTTCTCCGACCCCGCGCGCACCGCCACCGACGTGGTGGCCGCCGTCGCCGCCCCCGGGGGACTGGACCTGGACGGGCCGGTGGGAACGGACTGGTCGCGGTGGTGGTTCCGTGCCGAGGCGGCGGCGCGTACCGCCGTGGACACGGTCCTGGACGCCGACGAGGCGCTCAGTGAGATGCGGCTCGCCCGCGACCTCGTCTCGCACGTGTCGGCCGGGTCGCTGCTGTTCGCCGGTTCCAGCATGCCCATCCGCGACCTGGACGCGACCATGCGGGCGCGGTGCGGTGTGCGCCTGGTGGGCAACCGGGGTGTGAGCGGGATCGACGGTACGGTCTCCGCCGCGATCGGTGCCGCGTTGGCGCACCAGGCCGATGGCACGGGCGGGCAGGCCTATGCCCTGTTGGGCGACCTGGCGATGCTGCACGACCAGAACGGGCTGGTGATCGGACCGGGCGAACCGCGCCCCGACCTGGCCGTGGTCGTCGTCAACAACGACGGCGGCGGGATCTTCTCCGGCCTGGAGCAGGCGGGCCACCCCGACTTCGAGCGGGTCTTCGGTACCCCGCACGGGGTGTCGATGGAGCGGGTGGCCGCGGTCGCGGACCTGCCCTACACCCGTTTGGAGTGGGCGACGGACCTGCCCAAGGCCCTGTTGGGGGAGGGGCTGCGGGTGATCGAGGTGCAGACCGCGCGCACCGACAGCGCGGTGCTGCGCCGCCGGGTCCAGGCGGCGGTGGACGAGGCGGTCGAGGGCGTGCTGTGAGCCCGACCACCTGATCGTCCGGGTTGCGGTGCCTCACCCAGGGGAAGGACGTGTCCAAGGGGACCGGTGCGGTCGCCGCGTCCCGTGGTGCACACGCAGTGAGGTGAGCGGTCGTGAACTACGTGCTGCACATGACGGAGCTGGCCCGCTGGCGGACCGGTACCGGTGATCTGGAGCCCGACAGTCTGCACACCGACGGGTTCGTGCACGCCTCGCCCAACGAGCACACGGTGCTGGCGGTGGCCAATTCCCTCTACAGCAAGGCAAGCGAGCCCTACTGCGTGCTCGTGGTGGACACCGTGCGCCTGGGCCGGGAGGTGCGCTGGGAGCCGGCGGCACCCGCCCGGGGGCAGGGCGTGCTGGAGGGTGTGGACGCGTCGGTGCTCTTCCCGCACATCTACGGGCCCATCCCGCGTGAGGCCGTGGTGGGCGTGCGCTACCTGCGCCGCGAGCCGCCGGGGGTGTTCACCGCGGTCGACCAGCGCGGTCCCACGGCCGAGGCGCTGGACCTGCTCCCGCATCCTGAGGGCGGGTGGTTCAAGGTCACCTGGCGCAGTGGTGTGACCGTGCACCCGGAGGGCTATGACGGCCCGCGCGAGACGGCTTCGGGTCTGCAGTTCCTGCTCAACCGGGGGGACCGGTGCCGGTGGCACCGGCTGCGTTCGGCGCAGTTGTGGTCCTTCGACCGGGGCGGTCCGGTGCTCATCGAACTGGGGGGCGCGGGGCCCGAGCCGGAGGTGGAGCAGCGCTTCACCCTGGGGCCGCACATCGAGGCGGGCCAGCACCTGCAGGTGCTGGTTCCGGCGGGTACCTGGCAGACCTCCCGCCCCCTGACGGGTGAGGAGAACCTGTCCACGTGCGTGACCTCTCCGGCGTTCGACTTCGCCGACGTGGAGGTCGCCGACGAGGGCGGCACCCTGCGCTTCCCCCGGATGCTGTGAGCGCGGCGCCTCGGGCGGGGCGCTCGGGTCGGGCCGGTCGGCCCGAAGGGCGCGAGGGCGGGTGCCGAGGGGGCACGGGCCTATCCTGGGGGCCATGGCCGAACACTCGCGTCGGGCCCCGTTGAGCGGTGAGATCGCCCAGCGCGTGGTCGACCTCATCGCCCCGACGATCAGCCACAACATCAACGTGATGGACGAGCACGGCACGATCATCGCCTGCCTGGATCCCTCCCGGATCGGCACACTGCACAGGGGCGCCCAGCGGGTGATCGCCGAGGGGCGCGGTGTGCTCGTCACCTCCCGCGGGCGGGAGGGCTCCGACCGGCCCGGCGCCAACGAGCCCCTGGTCATCGACGGTGAGCTGTGCGGGGTCGTCGGGGTGACGGGGGACCCCCGCGAGGTCGCGCCCCTGGCCAGGGTCGTCGCGCTGACCGTCCAGCTCCTGGTCGTCCAGAGCCGTGACCAGGACGCGGTGACCCGCCGCCACACCGAGGCCCGCGACCTGATCGCGGCCCTGACCTCGGGCACGGCCGAGCGGGGGGCCGCCCGGGCCAGGCTGGCCGCCGCCGGGCTGGCTCCGCCCTGGTCGCTGGCCCTGTGGGCGGCCGCCGAGGCGCGCGCGGACGGCTCCGCCGCGCCGCCGGAGTCCTCCGAGAGGGCTGCGGCCCGGATCAACGCCGACGCCGGCCACCGGGCGGCCGTCCTGCACGGCGCCCTGTGGGCGGTCGGGTCCGGCGCCGTGCCCGCATCCCGCGCGCTCGGCCTGCCAGAGGAGGGCCGCCACACCCGGACCGAGCCCACGAGCGAGGTCGACGTGCTGTTGGCCGACGCGGAGGAGTCGCGGGCGCTGTGCCGGTACGCCGGGCTGATCCCGGCGGCGGGGGAGACCGGGCCGTGGTCGCGGGCCGTCGCCGTGGCCGTCGCCCACCTGCCCGCGCGCAGTCTCGCCCGCCTGGCCGGGCGGGTCGTGCTCCTGAACGGGGCGCAGCGGCGCACCGTCCTGGCCGCGGCCTCGACGACGTCCATGCAGGCGGCGGCCGACGCGCTCTACGTCCACCGCAACACCCTGCTCCAGCGGGTGGAGAGGATCCGGGCGGTGACGGGGCTGGACCCGCGCCGCCCCGACCACCTGACCACGCTGCAGATGGCGATGTACGCTCGCGACGCACTGGGCGGTTCGCACATAGAGTGACCGCTGATCCCCAGGAACCTTGGGCAGTTCACTGTCGAATCGCACGGTCGGCGTGTTTAGGATCGGCTGCATGTCGCACGTACCGCACACCACCGACGAGGTACCACGGGTCCGCGTCGCCGTCGTCCCGGACTCCTTCAAGGGCAGCGCCCGCGCCGTGGAGGTGGCGGCCGCGATGGCCCAGGGGGCCGAGGAGGCCTTCACGGGGCTCGGCATGAAGGCCGACATCGACGTCCTGCCGTTCGCCGACGGCGGTGAGGGCACCCTCGACGCGCTGCTCGGCGCCTGGGGCACCGGCGCGCACACCGTGGAGACCACCGACGCGCTGGGCCGTCCCGTGCGCGCCCGCTACGGGTTGTCCCCCGACGGCCGGACCGGTGTCATCGAGGCCGCGGAGGCCAACGGGCTGCCCCTGGTGGACGACGTGCCCCTGCGGCCGCTGACCGCGAGCACCCGTGGTCTGGGTCCGCTGGTCACGGCCCTGCTGGACGCGGGCGTGGCGGAGATCCTGCTGTGTATCGGCGGCTCGGCGACCACCGACGGCGGCGCCGGCCTGCTCGCGGCGCTGGGGGCACGCCTGCTGGCGCGGGACGGTTCGGAGCTGCCCGAGGGCGGGGGGAGCCTCAGCGAGCTGGACCGCCTGGACCTGTCGGGCCTGGACCGGCGCGCGCGCTCGGTGCGCTGGCGGATCGCCTGCGACGTCACCAACCCCCTGGTCGGGGAACGGGGCGCGGCGGCCGTCTTCGGGCCGCAGAAGGGCGCCACCCCGCAGGACGTGCGTGTGCTGGACGCGGGGCTGGGCCGTCTGGCCGACGTGCTCGCCCAGGTGAGCGGGACCGACGTGCGCGATCTGGCGGGGGCGGGGGCCGCCGGGGGGCTGCCCGCGCCGCTGGCGGCGCTGTTGGGCGCCGAGCTCGTGCCCGGCTCGCGGATGGTGGCCGAGGTGCTGGGCGCCGAGGAGCTGCTCTCCCGGGCCGACCTGGTCCTCACCGGTGAGGGTTCCTTCGACAGCCAGTCCCTGGCGGGCAAGGTGGTCGACGCCGTACGGCGCCTCACCCCCGCCGACCGCCCCGTGGTGGTCATCGCCGGACGTGTCTCGGTCCCGGCGGAGGAGCTCGCGGCCGCGGGGATCACCGCGGCCGTGTCCATCGCGCGGGGGCCGGCCACCCTGGACCGGCTGCGCGAGGAGGTGCTGCCCGGGATCACCTGGGCGGCGTTCACCAGCTGCCGCCTCCTCGCGCACGGACCGGTCGGCTCTCGCGGCTAGCCGCGCACGTGCAGCCCGAAGCCCGTGCGGCCGGCGGGCTCCAGTCCCTCCCTCAGGCGCAGGGAGGGGATCTCGTAGTCGCCGTGGTTCTGCGGCCGGAACGCGATGGGCTCGGTCGTCCCCAGGGTGAGCAGGCGCTGTCGCCAGCCCTCGGCGGCGTCCGAGTAGTCCTGGGCCGTCATCCGGTCGGCGCCGTAGACCACGAACGGCGGCAGCACGTCCATGCCCGGGTGGTAGAGGACGCCGTGGTGGAGGGGGAAGAGCAGGTCGTCCATGGGGCCGTTGATCCCGCGCGCGGCGTAGTGCGACTCCGGTCCCCCGGCGGTCACCGACAGCAGGGCCCGGCGGCCGGCGAGGGTGCCCTCGCCGAAGCGGTCGCCGTACCTGGTGCCGCTGTGTTCGCCCACGCCGTAGGCGAAGCGGTGGGTGAACACCCGGTCCACCCAGCCCTTGAGGATCGCGGGCACGGTGTACCACCACAGCGGGAACTGGAAGAGGACGGTGTCGGCCCACAGCAGCTTCTCCTGCTCGGCGCGTACGTCGGGGGTGAGTGTTCCGGTGTCGAAGGCGCGGCCGGAGTCCCGGGCGACCTTGAGCGGGCGGGAGGCGGCGGTGCCGTAGTCCGCGGCGTCCGCCGACGCCTTCCAGTCCATCGCGTACAGGTCGCTCACCCGCACCTGGTGTCCGGCGCCCTCCAGGGTGGAGACCGCGAGGTCCTTCAGTGAGCCGTTGAGCGACCGCGGCTCCGGGTGGGCGTAGACGATCAGCGTCTTCATGGGAACTCCTTCGGATCGGGTGCCTTCGATCCTGGGTGCCGCGGGCCCCGGTGTTCAGGGGCGCCCCGTCCGTCGGACGGGACTTCCTGGTACCGGCAGGGCCACCCTGCCGGGCGCGGCCGAGGCCATACTGGGGGCATGGACGATCTCGCGGGTTTCCTGCGGACCCGGCGCTCCCGGGTCGATCCGGCGTCCGTGGGCATCCCCACCGACAGCCGGCGCCGGGTGGCGGGGCTGCGCCGTGAGGAGGTCGCGCACCTGTCCGGTGTGAGCGTGGACTACTACGTGCGCCTGGAGCAGGGCCGTGCGAAGCAGCCCTCCGAGCAGGTGCTGGACGCGCTCGCGCGGGTGCTGGGACTGGACGAGACCGAACGCGGGCACGTCCACCGGCTCGCCCGGCAGGGCCGGCGCCGGGTGAGCGCGCCGGGCGGGCGGCGGGTCCGGCCGGAGCTGTTGCGCGTCCTCGCCCTGGTCGCCGACGCACCCGCGCTGATCACGAACCACCGTCTGGACGTGCTCGCCGGGAACCGCCTGGCGGGGCTCCTCTACGGCCGACCGGTGGCGGGGTTGAACACCGCCCGGCACATCTTCCTGGAGGAGGCCGAGCGCGGCCTGTACGCGGACTGGGAGCAGTGCACCCTCGACGTGGTCGGGCACCTGCGCCTGGCCGCCGGCAAGTACCCCGACGACCCCCGCCTGGCCTCGCTCGTGGGGGAGCTGGCGATGGGCAGCGAACGCTTCCGCCGCCTGTGGGCCCGTGCGGAAGTGCGCGCCCGCGCGCACGGACGCAAGGCGTACCGGCACCCGCTGGTCGGACTGCTGGAACTGCACCAGGAGAACTTCGCGCTGCCGGACGGGTCGGGCATGGAGCTGCTGGTGCTGTCCGCGCCCGAGGGCAGTCCCTCCGAGGACGCCCTGCGCCTGCTCGCGGGCCTGGGCGCGGACGGCGCCGACGCGCACGCGGAGGCGCGGGCCCCGGTCCGCGAGTAGGGGGCCCGGCCCCGGTCGCCGCGGGCCGCGCCGCCGTGGAGCGGGGCGTGTCCGCCGCGCCCCGGCCGGTGGACGAAGACGGGCGTGGGGTCTGGCGTCGGGCGCACGGGCGCGTCATCATCGCGATCGAGGGCGACGGTGAGTGCTCAGGCGGCGATGACGTGTGACCGTGTGAGGGATGTGTCGGAGTTGTCGGTGCGTTCACCCTGGTTTCACCCCTGCGTGTGAAACCTCGGCCAAGGTCAGGATCGGCTGGTGGAACCCTCTGCCGGCCGATCACCCGCACGCCCCGACCCGGCCACCCGTACCCGGTGGGCGCGTGGGAGCAGTCACGATCCCCAAGGAGTATCGCGTGCCCGAATCCGCGCCCCAACGTCGCCTCCTGCCGCTCCTGGGCCAGGTCGGCGGTGGCCGATCCCGCGCGACGTGTCACTACCGCTGCGGCGACGCCTGTTTCCACCCGGCTCCCAACACCAGCGGCAACGCCTACTTCGGTGACATCTTCCAGAAGGCCCTCTCGCGCCGTTCCGCGCTGCGCACCGGAGCCGTGACCGCCGGGGCGGGCGCGCTGGGGCTGTCGGCCCTGGCCCCGGCCATGGCCGACCGCCGACCGAACCGCCCCCACCCCTCGCCCCGCCTGACGTTCCGCAACGTCCTGCCCAACAACGAGGACGCGCTCACCGTCCCCCGCGGATACGAGCAGCACGTCATCGTGCGCTGGGGCGACCCGGTCCTGCCCGGCGCCCCGGAGTTCGACGTCAACGCCCAGACCGCCGAGGCCCAGGCCCAGCAGTTCGGGTACAACTGCGACTACGTCGGCCTGCACCAGCTCGACGACGACCACGGCCTGCTGTGGGTGAACCACGAGTACACCAACGAGCGCATCATGTTCGCCGGGTACACCGGTGGCGCCGACGCCGACCCGGAGCAGATCCGGGTCACCATGGCCGCGCACGGCGGCTCCCTGGTGGAGATCGAGCGGGTGGGCCGCAGCGGGCAGTGGAAGCTCTCCGAGGGCGAGCGCGCCTTCAACCGGCGCATCCACACCGGCACCCCCTTCGTCCTCTCCGGTCCCGCCGCCGGCCACGACCTGCTCAAGACCGAGGCCGACCCGTCGGGTACCGAGGTCCTGGGCATGCTCAACAACTGCTCGGGCGGCATGACGCCCTGGGGCACCTTCCTCAGCGGTGAGGAGAACTTCAACCAGTACTTCGGCCACGCGCCCGGCACCCCCGAGACCAACCGCTACGGTCTGCGCACCGGTGCCTCCAGCCGCCGCTGGGACCGGGTCGAGGAGCGCTTCGACCTGTCCAAGCACCCCAACGAGGCCAACCGCTTCGGCTACGTCGTCGAGATCGACCCGCTCGACCCCCAGGCCGCGCCGGTCAAGCGCACCATGCTGGGCCGCTTCAAGCACGAGGGCGCCAACACCATCCTGGCGGCCGACGACCGGGTCGTGGTCTACCTGGGCGACGACGAGCGCTTCGACTACATGTACAAGTTCGTCAGCGACGGCCGGTACGTCGAGGGTTCGCGCCGGCACAACATGACCCTGCTCGACTCGGGCACGCTCTACGTCGCCAAGCTCACCGGCAACAGCCCGGCCGAGGAGTTCGACGGCTCCGGCACGCTGCCCTCCGACGGTGAGTTCGACGGCACCGGCGAGTGGATCGCCCTGTGCAACGCCACCGAGAGCTTCGTGGACGGCTTCAGCGTCGCCGAGGTGCTGGTGTACACCCGCCTGGCCGCCGATGCCGCGGGCGCCACCAAGATGGACCGTCCCGAGGACTTCGAGCCCAGCCCGGTCACCGGCAAGGTCTACTGCGCGCTGACCAACAACTCCGCCCGTGAGCCCGGCCAGGCCGACGAGCCCAACCCGCGCGGCCCCAACCGCTACGGCCACATCCTGGAGATCGTCGAGGAGGGCGGGGACAACGCGGCCACCGCCTTCGGCTGGAACGTGCCGCTGGTGTGCGGCGACCCCGAGGACGACGACACCTACTACGCGGGTTTCGACAAGTCCAAGGTCATGGCGATCTCGGCGCCGGACAACCTGGCCTTCGACAAGCACGGCAACCTGTGGATCTCCACCGACGGCCAGCCCGGCTCCCTGGGCACGGCCGACGCCTTGCACGTCATGCCGGTCGAGGGCCGCTTCCGCGGTGAGCTGAAGACGTTCGCCACGGTGCCGCACCGTGCCGAGGCCTGCGGCCCCTTCATCACCGGGGACAACAAGACCGTCTTCCTCGCCCCGCAGCACCCGGGCGACGACGGCACCTTCGAGTCGCCCACCAGCGTGTGGCCCGACGGGGACTTCCCGCGCCCGTCGGTGGCCTGCATCTGGCACAGGGCCGGCCGCGACATCGGCCAGTAGGCGGCCGCTGCCAACCGGTGCGTCCCGTGCGTGGCACGGGACGCACCGGGCCGGTTCCGGGGGGCGGGGGTCACACGCCCGGAACCGGCCCGTGCGCGCTCCCGCGCGTCAGAGGATCCGTTCGAAGCACAGCGACGACGGTTCGTCGGCGTAGGCGCCGAACGGAGGGATCGGCGTGTAACCGGACCGGGTGTAGAACCGCACGGCGTCGGGCTGGCGGTCGCCGGTCTCCAGGCGCAGCGCCTTCCAGCCCCGCTCGCGGGCCCAGTCCTCCAGCGCCGCCAGGATCAGGGGCGCGGCGCCCGAGCCGCGCCGCTCGGGGCGCACGTACATGCGCTTGATCTCGCCACCGGCCCCGTCCAGCCGGCGCAGACCGCCGCAGCCCACCGCGGTGCCGTCGGCCTCGCGGGCCAGGACGAACAGCGCGATGTCCGCGGCCGAGGGCGCGGCACCGGGCTCGGAGTCGGGCGTGCCGTAGCGCTCGGCGATCTCGGTGCGCTGCAGGGCGCGCAGGGCCTGGGCGTCGGGGTCGTCCCAGCGGGCGTGTTCGATGCGCATGGCGTGAGGGTAGCGGGGCGGGGTTTCCGTCGTGTGACAGGGGGTGCGCGCTCAGTCGGCCGGGTCGGTGAGCGCCTCGCGCATGACCCGGAACTTCGACTCTGTCTCGGCCGCCTCCGACTCCGGATCGGACCCGGCGACGATGCCGCATCCGGCGAAGAGGCGGGCCCGCGCGCCCTCCAGACGCGCCGAGCGCAGCGCGATGCCCCATTCGGCGTTGCCCGCGCCGTCGAGCCAGCCCACGGGGCCGGCGTAGCCGACCCGGTCCATGCCCTCCACGTCGGCGATCAGCCGCATCGCCGCCGCGGTGGGTGTTCCGCCGACCGCAGCGGTGGGGTGCAGGGCCGCCACCGCGTCCAGCGCCGAGACCCCGGGGGACAGGCGCGCGTGGGCGCGGGTGGCCAGGTGCTGCACGTTGGCCAGCTGCAGCAGGTGCGGCCAGGCGGGGACGGACAGCTCCTCGCTGAGCGGCTCCAGGGCCGTGCGCAGCGAGTCCACCGCCAGGCCGTGCTCCTCCACGTCCTTGGCCGAGGACATCAGGTCCTCGGCCAGGGCGCGGTCGGAGTTCGGGTCCTCTCCGCGCGGGCGGGTTCCGGCCAGCACCAGTGAGGTGAACCGGTCGCCTTCCAGGCGCAGCAGCAGTTCGGGGGTGGCGCCCACCATGCCGTCCACGGAGAAGGTGAAGCAGCTGGGGAAGCGGCGGCGCAGCCGTTCCAGCAGTGTGCGCACGTCGATGGCGGAGGCGGCCTCGGCGACGGCGTCGCGGGCCAGGACCGCCTTGTCCATGTCGCCGGTCCTGATGCGTTCGACGGTGTCGGCCACCACCGACTTCCACTCCTCGCGGCCCAGTGAACCCTCGGTCCAGGTCAACGGGCCGATCGGGCGCGGCTCCGGGGTGGGGTGCAGCAGCTCCGGCGGGTGGGCGCCGGGCGTGTCGGTGACGGTGGTCAGCCAGGTGCGCCCGTCGCGCCGCCCGATGAGGACGCGGGGGACCACGAGGGCGGAGCCGTCGGAGGAGGGGGTGAAGGTGAAGGTGCCGAAGGTGACCAGGCCCGTTCCGGGCAGGGCGACCTCGTCCTCGACCACGGCCTTGGCGGTCAGGGCCTCGGTCCAGCGCGCGGCGTCGGTGAAGCGGGAGGTGTCGGTGGGGTCCGCGGCGTCGGGCCGCCCCGGCAGGTCCAGCCGTGCCGCCCGGCCCCAGGCCACGAGGCCGTCCTCGCCGGTCAGCCAGGCCAGGGGCGCCCCGGCGGGCAGGTGGCGGACCAGGCTGTCGGTGTCGGAGCGCAGGGCGACGGTGCGGACGTGCAGTGCGGGCGGGCTGAGGTCGGCGTTCACGGGTACCGAGTCTAGAACGTCGCTCGACCGGGACGCCCTCGGGTTCCGGAAACGTGCATCCGTACCCAGACGACCTCAAAACGACTCGCTGCTGCGATTTCCATAGTTTGCCGGAATCGTGTCCGAAACTTGACATCTTGCCTTACTCTGGTTCGCGGTGCGCCGCCCCAGGCGCGCCGCGAACCGGCCCTGGAGGAAGCAGTCTTGATGCGATCAGTCGCACGCGTGGTGACCCCGTCCACCACGGCGGCACGGTGGACGGCGATCGCCGCGGCGACCGCCGTCCTGGCCTCCGGCTGCACCCTGTCCGGCGGCGGTGGCGGCGGTGAGGAGGCCGCGGACGGGGCGGTGGGCACCGCGCCCGTCCAGTGCGGGACCGACGGCGACAAGCAGAGGATGCGCGGCGCCTGGCTCACCACCGTCCGCAACATCGACTGGCCCTCCGAGCCCGGGCTGTCGGGCCGCGAACAGCGCGAGGAGCTGGACGCCTACCTCGACGACGCCGTGGACATGGGGCTCAACGCCGTGTTCCTGCACACCCGGCCCACCGCGGACGCCGTCTACGAGTCCGACCTGGAGCCCTGGGCCCGCTACCTCACCGGGGAGCAGGGCGGCGACCCCGGCTACGACCCCCTGCGGTACGCGGTCGAGGAGGCCCACCGGCGCGGGCTGGAACTGCACGCCTGGTTCAACCCCTACCGCGTCGGCTTCCAGGACCCCGACATCGAGAACCTCTCCGAGGACCACCCGGTCAAGGAGAACCCCGACTGGCTGGTCGACTACGGCGACGAGGGCTACCTCGATCCCGGCATCCCCGAGGTCCGCGAGTGGGTGACGGCCGTGATCATGGACGTCGTCGACCGCTACGACGTCGACGGCGTGCACTTCGACGACTTCTTCTACCCCTACCCCAAGGACGGCGGGGACTTCGACGACGACGCCAGCTGGGAGGAGCACGGCGGCGACTTCGACTCCCGGGCCGACTGGCGCCGCGACAACGTCGACCAGCTCATGCGGGACGTGCACTTCCAGATCCAGCAGTCCAAGCCCTGGGTGAGCTTCGGGGTCTCCCCGTTCGGCATCTGGCGCAACGACTCCACCGACGGCAGCGGCTCGCCGACCTCGGGCCTGGAGTCCTACGACGCCCAGTACGCCGACACCCGCACCTGGATCCAGGAGGGCACCGTCGACTACGTCGCGCCGCAGCTGTACTGGGAGCGCGGGTTCGACAACGCCGACTACGAGGCCCTGGCCGACTGGTGGGCGCACGAGGTCGAGGGCACCGGCGTGGACCTCTACGTCGGCCAGGCCGCCTACCGCCTGGGCGAGGACGGCTGGACCGGGGCGGACGCGCTGAGCCGCCAGCTCGACTACTCCGGTGCCCTGGACCAGGTCGCCGGGGACGTGTTCTTCTCCATCAAGAGCCTGCGCGAGAACGCCGAGGCCGTCGAGGGCCTGCGCGAGGCCCACTACACCCGCCCCGCGCTGCCGGTCCGCGTCGACTCCGCCGAGGGCCTGCTCACCGGCGCCGTCGAGGGCGTGAGCGCGCAGGAGGACAAGGACCGGGTCGAGGTCACCTGGCAGGCCCGCGACGACGCCCGCTTCTACGCCGTCTACCGCCTTCCCGAGGGCGGCCTGGACGGGCTCGACCCCGCCTCGGAGGAGGCCCACTGCGCCGCGGTCGCGCCCGGGAACCTGGTCGGGGTGACGGGGGAGAGCGCCCTGACCGACACCGCCCCGGTGGCGGACGGCGCCGGATACGTGGTCACCGCCCTGGACGCCTACCGTGCCGAGGGCCCGATCAGCGAGGTCGCCGACCCTCGCAGCTGACCTGAGCGCCTCCACGCGGGTCCCCCGGGGTCCGCGCCCACCGCCAGAGCCCACGGCGGCGGGCGCGGGCCCCTTCCTGTGTGTTCCTGGCATATCCGACGAAGACGCGGCGCTATGCTTATGATCTGCTAGGCAAAAGACCATCGTTCCATCGCAACTGCGAAGAGTAGGTTGTTCCCATGCCCACCTTCCAGATCGGTGAGGCCGCCGACCTCCTCGGTGTCAGCGCGGACACCGTGCGGCGCTGGGTGGACGCCGGACGCCTGGCCGCCGACCGCGACGGCTCCGGCCACCGTCACCTCGATGGCGCCGAACTCGCCGCCTTCATGCGTGCCGGAGCCGACGAGGACCCCGGGCTGCGGCTCTCCTCGGCTCGCAACCGCTTCCGGGGGCTGGTCACCAACGTGGTGCGCGACCAGGTCATGGCCAGTGTCGAGATCCAGGCCGGACCGCACCGGGTGGTCTCCCTGATGAGCAGGGAGGCCGCCGACGAACTCGGTCTGGAGGAGGGCAGCCTGGCCACGGCGGTGGTCAAGTCCACCAACGTCATCATCGAAACGGCCGGAGACCACCATGCGTGAGACCGCCCCCCGACGCGCCCGGCCCGTGCGCCCCGCCCGCGGTGTGCTCGCCGTGCCGGCCGCCGCACTGCTGGGCCTGACCGCCTGTGGGGCCCAGGACACCGCCGGTACCGGCGACGGGCTCAGCGGAGAACTCACCGTGCTGGCCGCCGCCTCCCTCACCGACGTCTTCACCGGGATCGCCGGGAGCTTCGAGGAAGAGCACCCCGGAGTCGACGTCACCCTCAGCTTCGCGGGCAGCAGTGAGCTGGCCCAGCAGATCAACTCCGGGGCGCCCGCGGACGTGTTCGCCTCCGCCAACACCTCCACCATGGCCCAGGTCGTGCAGGGCGAGGGACTGGACTCCGCCTGGGCGGCCGAACACGGCGAGAACGGACTGGTCTTCGCCACCAACACCCTGCGCATCGCCGTGCCTCCCGACAACCCCGCCGGGATCGGGAGCGTGGCCGACCTGGCCGAGGACGGCGTCCAGGTGGCCTTCTGCGCGGAGGACGTGCCCTGCGGGGCGGCGACCCGGACCGCGATGGAGGCGTCCGGAGTCCAGGTCACCCCGGTCACCCTGGAGGAGGACGTCCGGGCGGTCCTGACCAAGGTCGAGCTGGGCGAGGTGGACGCCGGTCTGGTCTACGCCAGCGACGTCATCGCCGCCGACGGCCGGGTCGAGGGGCTGGACTTCCCGGAGGCGGAGGAAGCCGTCAACGACTACCCGATCGGCGTCCCGGCCACCTCCGAGGCCCCCGGACTGGCCGCGGCCTTCATCGATGCGGTCACCTCCCAGACCGGATCGGCCGTCCTGGACGACGCCGGCTTCGGTACGCCGTGACCACCGTGACGCCCCGCCGGGGCTGGCGCGTGCGGCGCGTCCGTTCCGGACGCACCCCCTGGATCCTCGTCGTCCCCGCGGTGGTCGGCGTGCTCTTCCTGGTCCTGCCCTTCGCCGGGCTCCTGGTCCGAGCCCCCTGGCCCACCATGGGCGCGCGCGTCACCGACCCCGCCGTGCTCTCCGCACTGTGGCTGTCGCTGTCCACCGCCAGCGCCGCCACCGCGGTCTCCCTGCTGTTCGGCGTCCCCCTGGCCTGGCTGCTGGCGCGCACGCGGTTCCCCGGGCGCCGCTTCGTGCGGGCGCTGGTGACCGTCCCCCTGGTGATCCCGCCCGTGGTGGGCGGCGTCGCGCTGCTGCTGGTGCTGGGCCGCAACGGGCTGGTCGGTCGGTACCTGGACGCCTGGTTCGGGCTGACCCTCCCCTTCACTCCGACCGCGGTCGTCATCGCCCAGGTGTTCGTCGCCATGCCCTTCCTGGTCATCAGTGTCGAGGGTGCCCTGCGCGGGGCCGACCGCCGCTACGAGGAGGCCGCCGCCACCCTGGGTGCGAGCCGCGCCACCGTCTTCGCCCGGGTCACCCTGCCGATGGTCCTGCCCGGGATCGCGGCCGGGGCCGCTCTGTGCTGGGCGCGGGCCCTGGGCGAGTTCGGCGCCACCATCACCTTCGCCGGGAACTTCCCCGGCACCACCCAGACCATGCCGCTGGCGGTGTACATCGCCATGCAGCGCGACCCGGAGGCCGCCATCGTGCTGAGCCTGGTGCTGCTCCTGGTGTCCCTGGCCGTGCTGGTCACGTTGCGCGAGAGGTGGGTGAACGCCCGATGAGCCGGGAGGTATCCGCCGGGAAGCCCGGACCCGGCCCGTCCCCGGCGGCCACCCCGGGGCGGGCGGCGCACGGGCTCGACGCCGCGCTGCGCGCGCGCCTGGGCGGCTTCACCCTCGACGTGCGCCTGACGGCGGCGCCGGGGGAGGTCCTGGCGCTGCTGGGGCCCAACGGCGCGGGCAAGTCCTCCGTGCTGCGCGCTCTGGCGGGCCTGGTGCCCCTCACCGGCGGACACGTGCGCCTCGACGGCCGCGACGAGACCTCCACCGCCGTCGAAGACCGCCCGATCGGCATGGTCTTCCAGGACTACCTGCTCTTCGAGCACATGAACGCGCTGGACAACGTCGCCTTCGGGCCGCGCTGCCAGGGGGCGACCAAGGCGCAGGCACGCGCCCGCGCCGCCGCGCTGCTCGGCGACATGGGCCTGTCCGAGTACGCGCACAGCCGTCCCCGGCACCTCTCCGGCGGCCAGGCACAGCGGGTCGCCCTGGCCCGCGCCCTGGCGGTGCGGCCGCGGATGCTGCTGCTGGACGAGCCGATGGCCGCGCTGGACGCCAGCACGCGCATCGGCGTCCGGTCCCGGCTGCGCCACCTTCTGGAGGGATTCGACGGAGTGACGGTTCTGGTCACCCACGACCCGCTGGAGGCCATGGTGCTCGCCGACCGCATCGCGGTGATCGAGTCGGGCCGGGCCGTGCAGGAGGGGGCGCCCTCCGAGGTGGCCCGGCGTCCGCGCACCGCCTACGTGGCCCGGCTGGTGGGCCTGAACCTCTTCCGCGGCCGGGGCGAGGGGGAGGCGGTCGTCCTGGACGGCCGGGACGGGCACGGCGACGGCGGCGGGCCGACCCGGGTGGCGGTCCGGGAGCCGTGCGGGGGCCCGGCCCTGGTGGCCTTCCCGCCGCGCGCGGTGGCCCTGTACCGGGAACACCCCCACGGCAGTACGCGCAACGTGTGGCGCTCCACGGTGGACGGGATCGAGCGCTTCGGCGACCAGGTGCGCGTCCACCTGGCGGGGCCGCCCGCGCTGGCCGCCGACATCACCCCCGCGGCGCTGGCCGACCTCGGGCTGACCCACGGTGACACGGTCTGGGCGGGGGTCAAGGCCTCCGAGGTCGAGTGCTACCCGCAATGAGGACCAAGGTCCTTGCGGGAGGTGACACAGGCCTCCGACATGCTGGAACGCCTCCGGGACGATGGTCACTCCCGACCGAATCCGCACCCGAAATCCGCTCGACTCCTGGATATCTGGGCCCCGGCCGGGGGAGACTGTACAACACCCGGTGATGACAGTCCTTCCCCCGGCGGCTGAGGAGGGTGCCATGTCCCTGAGAGAGCATGAGCGGAGGATCCTCGCGGAGATCGAGCGGCAGCTCTCCGAGGAGGAACCGGCCCTTGCCGGACGCCTGGAGGCCTTCGGCTCGGACGATCCCGACGCTCCCGTCGATCCCGGCCTCAACAGCTGGAAACCATGGGTGGCGTGCGCGTTGATCGCCGCGGTCACGGCCGGGCTGCTGGTCCTGCTGTTCGTCCTCACACCCAGCGCGCCGCAGCCCTCCACGACACCGAGCCCGGCGGGAACGTCGCAGACCACGGATCCGGGCGGAGCGGATCCCGCCACCGGCGATCCGCCCGCGAACGAGCCGGTGGACACCGCGCCCGGCGGCATCGCCCCGGTCGAGGCCGACCCGGAGGACGGCGCCCCGGCCGACGGCGGGTAGGCGCCGACCACCGGGGACATGGGACCGTCGCGGTCGGCGGCGCCGCTCGTGGTGCGCGCCGCCGACCGCGTGGATCACAGGGCGTTGGTGAACGCGGCGGCCAGCGGGCCGGCCACGGAACCGCCGCCGCCACCGCCCTCCACCACGATCGCGAAGGCGACGTCGCCCTTGTAGCCGACCATCCAGGCGTGGGTGGGCAGCTCGTCGTCCTCGCCCTCGGGCGTGCCGAACTCGGCGCTGCCCGTCTTGCCGTACACCTCACCCTGGAACCCGGCGTTCTTGGCGGTGCCGTCGGTGACCACCGAGCGCATCATCGGCCGGATGGCCTCCGCGTTGGCGATGGGCGTGGGCGCGGGAAGGCCTTCGCTCGCCGGCTCGGTCACCAGGACCGGATGGCGCCAGGAGCCGTCGGCGATCGCGGCGGGCACCGTGGCCATGTGCAGCGGCGAGCTCAGGACCTGGCCCTGGCCGATGCTCTGCGCGCCCAGCATGGTGGAGCTGTCCACGGCCGGGAAGCTCGGTTCGAGGGCGGGCACGCCGATGTCCATCGGCGCGTTCATGCCGAACTGCTCGGCGCTGGCCTTCAGGGTGTCCGACGACAGCCGCTGCCCGACCTGGTCGACCAGGGCTGTGTTGCACGAGGTCGCGAACGCCTCGGTCACCGTCTGGGCGCCGTACTCGCCCTCGCCAGCGTTGACGAAGTTCCAGCCGCCCAGGTCGTACTCCTTGGGGCAGTTCATGGTGGTGCCCGTCGTCATGCCGTTGTCCAGCAGCGAGCTGTAGGTGATGATCTTGAACGATGACCCCGGCGGGTACTGGCCCTCGAAGGCCCGGTTGAAGCCGCCGGGTACGTTCGCCAGGGCGAGGATCTCGCCGGTGGACGGGCGCAGGGCCACCATGCCCACGTCGTCACTGGATTCGATGACGGCGTTGGCCGCGGCGTTCTGGACGCCCATGTCGATGCTCGTGACGATGTCCTCGCCGTCGGAGCCGTCGAGGGTCGTGACGGTGTTCTCCTCGGTGGCCTCCACCGAGTCGGGGTCCTCGGCCTGCTCGGCGTCGACCATCACGATGGTCGTGGCGGCCTCGCCCGCGAGCTGTTCCTCGTAGGTGCGCTGTAGCCCGGAGGCGCCGACGGTGTCGCCGACCTTGTAGGCCGGGCCGAGCCGCTCGACGTCCTCCGCGGTGGCCTCGCCCAGGGAGCCCGCGATCATCTGCAGGGACCCGGAGGCCTCGTCCAGGCGGGTGCCGTCGGCGGCCAGGATCCGTCCGCGCTCGCCCCACACCGTGGTGCGGGCCAGTACCTGGCCCTCGCCCAGGCCGGGATAGGCGGCTTCGGGGGAGAACTCCACCAGCCACTCGCCGTCCTGGCGGACCAGGGGCAGCTCGCCCTCCCAGCCCCAGTCGTCGGCGTTGGCCAGGGAGACCGTCACCTCGTAGGGGGCCGTGCCGGTGTCGCCCTCGGCGGTCGGCTCCCCGACGGTGACGTCCACGCCCTCGACGCCCAGGCCGGCGTCGATGCCGCCCAGGATCTCGGCGGGGTCGTCGCCCGTGGTGACGGCGGCCATGCGCTCGTAGTCCCGCTCGTTCCAGGCGGCGGCGTACTCGGCCGTGGCCTCACCGGGCTCGGGCATGCTCAGCACGAACCAGGAGACCCCGCCGCCGATGAGGACCAGGACGACCACGGCGGCGACGGCGCCGATGATCAGACCGCGCCGCGAGCGGGCCGGCGGGCCGGGCGGGAGGCCCGGGTGTGCGACATCGTCGGGACCCCCCGGACCTCCGGGACCGCCGGGGCCCTGGGGGCCGCCGGGGCCTCCGGGACCCCCCGGACCGCTGTAGAGGTACTCGAAGCCGTCGGATCCGGGGCGCTCGCCGGGCGCGGCGGCCGCGGCGTGCTGGTACGGACCGCGGTCGGGCACGGGCTCGCCGAAGGGCTGGGGAGGGCTGCCGGGATAGGGGGTCTGGCCCTGGTGGACGGGTTGGCCCGGGTAGGGGTCGTCCCAGGACTCGGCCGGGGGGCCCTCGTTCTGCGAGGGGGCGCTCCAGGACTCGCCCGGGGGCAGGGCGCCGTCGGGCCCGCTCGCGGCCGGGACGGGGACCTCCCAGGCGTCGTCGGCGTCGGGACCGCCGTAGGGCGCGGGAGCGGTGTGCTGTCCGGGTGCCCCGTCGCCGCCGGGGTGCTGTCCTCCGGACGCGTGGGGCTGTGCGGGTGCCCCGTGCCCGCCGGGGCCGGGGTATCCGCCGGAGGCCTGGGGCTGTGCGGGTGCTGCGTAGCCGGCCGGGTCCTGTCGGCCGAACGCGGGGGGCTGTGCGGGTGCCTCGTCGCGGCCGGGGTGCTGCCCGCCGGACGCGTGGGACTGTCCGGACGCATGGGACCGTGTGGGGCTTGCGTGCTCACCGGGGCCGTCGGTGTGGTCGGCGGAGCCGTCCTGGTCGGGGCGCGGCTCCCACGACTGCGGCTGTGCGGGGGCGTCGGGAACGGACGGGGCAGGGTCCGCGGAGCGCGGGTGCGCGTAGCCGGGCCCTCCGGCGCCGGTGGGGCGGGCGCTCTCGGGGGGCTGGGGAATGCGGTAGGGGTTCTCCGGGCGCGTGCCGGATCTCGGGGGCTCACCCGATCCGGGGATCGGCCCGGAGGAATCCGGCTGCCGGGGGGACCGTTCGTCCACGCCTGACCGTCCTTCGTAGAGATCCATGGAGAGACCAGAATGCCCCACTCCCACCGCGGTGGGAATGGGGCATCAGGTCGAGGGCCGGCGTGGCGGTCGCCTCTCGGCGCGGGGCACAACGGGGCTCCTGGCCGTACGGTCGACCACCTCGGGAGGTGATCGCCGGACGCGGTATTCCGCGAAGGCAATAGTTGAGGCCCGGGGGACACTTGCTACCACACCGACCAACAGTGACTCTAACTCATTCGGCCGGGCCGTTGTTCCGGTGCCGGGAGGTAAGTCGCATGCGCAATCTCACGGTGGATTCGCGCGCCCGTCGGGGAACACGCGAAGGCCGGTCCCGCAGAGGGGCGCGGGACCGGCCGGGAAGCACGCGCGCCGGACTAGTCCTGGCGTGCGATGCTGGTCTGTTCTTCGCGGCTGCGCAGTTTCAGGCGCTTGCGGCCGCGCTCGGCGCCGAGCTCCTCCTCCTTGGCCTCGATCCGCTGCCATCCCTCCCAGGTCGTGTAGCCCACGCCCCGCTCGGAGAGCAGGGACCGGAAGGCGACGGGGTCGGGCTCGGCCGCGGGAGTGAAGGACTCGCGGTCGGCCACCAGGTTGGTGACGGTCTCCAGGGCATCGCCCTTGGTGTGGCCGATGAGGCCCACGGGGCCGCGCTTGATCCACCCGGTCGCGTAGACGCCGTCGACCGGTTCCTCGTCCAGGTCCAGGACCCGGCCCTCGGAGTTGGGGACGACCCCGCGCTCCTCGTCGAAGGGCAGGTCGGCCAGGGGCGAGCCCAGGTAGCCGATGGCGCGGTAGACGGCCTGGACCTCGTGGTCAATGTACTCGCCGGTGCCGCGGACGGACCCGTCCCCGGCCAGCTCCATGCGCTCGGTGCGCAGCCCGGTGACGCGGTCCTCGCCGAGGATCTCCACGGGGCTGTGCAGGAAGTGCAGGTGCAGACGGCGCTCGGCGCCCCGCGGGTCGCGGATGGCCCAGTTCTGCAGGACCTTGACGTTGGTCTTGACCTGGTTGGACTCATCGCAGGCCTGGAGGCTGCCCTCGTCCATCTCGAAGTCCTCGGGATAGACGATGACCTCGACGCCGGGCTGCTTGTCCAGCTCGCGCAGCTCCATCGGGGTGGCCTTGCACTGGGCGATGCCGCGCCGGGCGAACACGTGGACGTCGGTGATCTGCTTGGCGCGCAGGGCCTCGTAGACGTTGTCGGTGATGTCGGTCTGCAGGAGGTCGTCGGCGTCCTTGGCCAGGATGCGCGCGACGTCGACGGCGACGTTGCCCGCGCCGATGACGGCGACGCTGGTGCCCTCGACGTGCCAGGACGGCGAGACGTCGGGGTGGGAGTCGTACCAGAAGACGAAGTCGGCGGCGCCGTGGCTGCCGTGCAGGTCGACACCGGGGATGTCCAGCGGCCGGTCGCGGTCGCTGCCGGTGGCGAAGATGACGGCGTCGTAGTGGCGGCGCAGGTCCTCCAGCTTGAGGTCCACGCCGTACTCGACGTTGCCGTAGAAGGTGATCTCCGGCTTGTCCAGGATCTTGTGGAGGGCTCCCTGGATCTGCTTGATCCGCGGGTGGTCCGGGGCCACGCCGTAGCGGACCAGACCGTAGGGGGCGGGCAGCTTGTCGAGGATGTCGATGCTGACGGACGTGCCGCACGCGGACAGGGTCTCGTCCTTGGTGAGCAGGTCCGCGGCGTAGATTCCCGCGGGGCCCGCACCCACGATTCCCACTCGCAGTGGTCGCGTCATCGCACAGCTCCAAGTCTTCGCGCCAGAGTCGGACGCCATTGGTAAGGCTTGCCTAATCTATCCGGTGCTGCCACCGGGAAAACCTACTATAATGGTAGGCAATCCCGGGGCCGACCCCAGGGGGACGGATCGGGGCCGCGGTCGGCGTCCGCGGCGGTTTCCCAGGTGGCGCCGGTGGTCCGGCTGCCCTGAGAGGCCCTGCGCGGACCCTCACGCAGGGGTCAACGCTCTGTCACGGACGATTCAGGCCCGAGTTCGCTGTGGGGAAAGTCACCGTCATCGCGGGGCCGTCCGCCCCGTGGCGGACGCTAGCCCTGCTCCAACTCGGCCTTGACCGAGGCCGCGAAGCGGGGGACCTGCTCCTGGCCGGAGAGCTCGGCGATCGCCGACATGACGGCGTCGGTGGCCTCGCGGCGGGGACGCGCCTTGTGCGCCAGGCCCTTCCAGGGCGACAGGTCCACGGGTTCGCCGAAGCGCACGCCCACGCGGTTGAGCGAGGGGACCCGGCGCCCGGGGGGAAGGATCCGCTCGGTCCCGGCCAGCGCCACCGGCACCACCGGGGCGCCCGAGGTCAGCGCCAGCCACGCCAGTCCGGTCTGGCCCCGGTACAGGCGGCCGTCGGGCGAGCGCGTGCCCTCCGGGAAGATCCCGAAGACCTCTCCGCTGTCGAGGACCGCCAGGCTGTTGTCCATCGCCTCCTGTGCGCTCTGGCCGGGTCGGCGGTCCACGGCCAGCTGGCCGAAGGAGCGCAGGAGGGCGGTCAGGGCCCGTTTGGGCAGCGTCGCCTCGTCGAACAGCTCCTGCTTGGCGATGAAGCGGACCTGGCGGGGGCAGGCGACGCCGATGAAGAGCGGGTCGATCAGCGCCAGGTGGTTGGCGGCCAGGATGACCGGCCCCCGGAGCGGGACGTGGTGCGCGCCCTCGACCCGCTGGGGCCAGACCAGGCGGCTCGCCGGCGCGACCACGACCTTGGCTGCTCCGTACAGTGTCACGATGCTTCGCCCCTTCTTCTCGGGTGGTCCGTGGGTGATGCGGACTCCCGGGGCTCATCCGTGGTCCGTCGACACCGAGCTTATCGGGGCCGGGGCGCGGGTGGCCGGGTCGAGGTCCGGCGGATCTCCTTCGCCGGAACACTGCCGTGACGTGGGCCACACGCGATAGTCTTCTGGTCTAGACCTTTGGCGCGGGTCAGAGGTCCTCATCACGCGCTCCGAAGCGAGGAAGAACGTCAGCCATGGGCAAACTCGTCGACGTCAGCCACCAAGTCAGCGATGGGATGATCACGTACCCGGGCATCCCCGAACCGGCGATCGAAGAGGGTTCGACTGTGCCCGGCGCCGCACCGGGCCTCGGTGCGAGCAGCGGCCGGGTCGAGATGGTCGGAGCCACCGGCACCTACGTGGACATGCCCGCGCACCGATACCGGGACGGCGCGGACCCGGCCGACCTGGACCTGGAACGCGTCGCCGACCTGCCCGGGACCGTGGTCGCCGCCACCTCCTCCCGGCAGATCGGCCCCGAGGTCTTCGCCGGCCTCGACCTGCGCGGTCGCGCGGTCCTGATCCGCACGGGGTGGGACCGCAACTGGCGGACCGACGCCTACGGCGGCGATGACCACCCGCACCTGACCGAACTCGCGGCCAAGACGCTGGTCGAGAGCGGAGCGGTGCTCGTGGGCATCGATGGGGTGGGGGTGGACGACACCTCGCCGTCGGCCGAGGGCGCGCGCCCCGCGCTGGCCGTGCTCCTGACGGCGGGCATCCCGGTCGTCTCGCACCTGTGCCTGCTCGACCAGCTGCCCGAGGACGGCTTCCGGTTCTTCGCGGTTCCGGCCAAGATCCGCGGCATGGCGGCCTTCCCGGTGCGGGCCTTCGCCGTGGTCGACTGACCGCGCGGGCTTCGAGGGCACCGCGGATTCCGTCTCCGGCCCCGTCTCCGGCCCAGTGTCGGCCGGGGCCGGGACGCCCCTGGACCCCGGGGCGGTCAGGTGGCCTGAGCCGCATCCCCGCGGGCCTGTCGGGGGAGGAGAGCCCTCCGGGAGGCCCCCTTCGGGGAGGGGCGCGGTCAGAGGTCGGCGTCGACGTCGCCCTGGGCCCGCCGCCGCTCACGCTGGGCCCGGCGCTCGGCCTCCAGCCGCGCGGAGCGCTCGTCCTGGGCGACCGCGCTGGTCATCGCGTTGGACAGGGCGTGCAGCTCCATGTTGATCCGCGGGTAGGCGGTCAGCCGGGGCAGCGCGCCCAGGCGCGGGGTGCGCCGCTCCTCCATCGAGGCGGCCAGTTCCCGCAGGGCCAGGTCGACCCGCTGCAGGGTGATCGTGCCGACCTCCGCGGGCCGGTCCAGGGCCAGGGCCGACAGCGCCAGGTAGCCCGTGCGCTGTGTGGCCACCACCACCGGCCACAGTGGCTGGGTCGAGGAGCTCCGGGGCACGTCCCCCAGCGCGCTCTCGTACACCCCGCGCAGGTTCACCAGGGCGGCCCGCATGTCCCGGCGCAACCGGTAGCGGCGCTCGGGGCCGATGCTCACCTCCTGGTCCAGGACGGCCACCATGCACTCGCGCGCGGTCTCCAGCACCGCGACGATCGCCTGCGGCAGCCGCGTGGCCGAGGCCTTGCGCCACAGCAGCAGGGCGCCGGCCAGGCCGAAGGCCGATCCCACCAGGGTGTCGATGATCCGCGCCCCGGCCAGTTCCTGCAGCGCCTGGGGTGCGGCGGTGTAGGACAGCAGCAGCGCCATCGGGGTGATGAGGATGGAGGCGTAGAAGAAGTTGCGTCCCACCACGAGCTGGGTGAGCCCCATGAACAGCCCGGCCAGGAGCACCACACCGCTCAGGGGGAGGCCGAGGGTGAGCAGGAAGGCACCGCCCAGGACACCGATGAGGGTGCCCAGGGAGCGCTGGAGTGAACGGTTCAGGGCCAGGACCACGGTCCCGCCCTGCAGCACGGCGGTAGCGGTGATCGCCACCCAGTAGTAGTGGTCCAGCCCCAGCCACAGCCCGAACGCTCCCGCGGCCGTCACGGTGATCCACATCCGCAGCGCGGTCGGCCGCACGAGCGACTCCCCGCTCATGCTGAAGCGCAGCGCGTCCCACAGGGCCGGGTACCGGGTGTCGTGCAGGGTGTCGGCGCGCTCGTCGTCGGCGTTCTCTCCCGTGCGGCGGGCCGCGTGGGCGGCCCGGGCCAGGAGCCCGTACAGGCGCGACTCCAGCGAGCGCGGGCGCAGGCCCCGGCGGAGTTCGTCGAGCTCGTCCGGTTCGGGCGCGCGGTCGGGGACGGGGACCGCCAGGGCCATCCGGTCGGCGAAGTCGGCGGCGGCCTCGGGCAGGGGCGTGGGCCGGGCCAGGCACACCTGGGTCGTGGCCAGGTGGATGTCGGACACCCAGCGCAGTAGCGCGCGCAGCCGGGCGGCCTCGGGCGTGGCGCGGTAGCCGCGCGTCTGGGCCAGCAGGACGATGCGCCAGGCCTCGGCGACCGCCACCGACGCCTGGTGCTGGGCGTGGTCCAGTTCGGGGCGTCCCACCGCCCGCAGCAGCGCGGCCAGTTGCTTGAAGGCTCCCGACACGGCCCGGTACTCGGGGTGGCGGGCCCGCACGGGTGCTCCGGACATCGACACCGACCAGCCCACGGCCGCGCCGAGCGCGGCCAGGGCGGCGTGCAGGGGGACGTCGGCCCATCCGCCCGGGGCGATGGTGGAGATCGCGCCCACCAGGACGAAGAAGAGCGGGCCCGGCTTGTCCACGCGCCAGGCGGCGCAGACCCAGGTGGCCACGCCCGCGGTGAGGCCGATGGAGACGACCGAGGCCCACACCGACAGCGACGAGGCCAGCGAGCCGAAGGCCACGCTCGCCACGAAGCCGAGGCCGACCAGGGCCAGGGCGGCGGAGCGGTAGGCGTAGGGCGTCTTCTTCTCGTAGAGCACGGTCATGGAGCCCAGTGCTGCCAGCGTGCCCAGTTGCGGGGTGAACAGCCAGGCCGCCAGGCCGAACGACAGCGCCATCGCGATGCTGGCCTGGACGGCCGTGGTCCACGCCCACTGGCCGGACTCCAACCCGAAGACCGCCTTGAGGTCGACCCGGGGCTGGGGCCGCTGAGCCACCTGTACGCGCTCGGGTCCTTCGTCGGCGGAGCCGCCCATCCTCATCGGGCCGGTCTCACCAGTGGTTCCCAGATCTCGCACGCTCACCATCCTAGACCTGGACGAACGGGGAGGTAGGGGACCAGGGGGCGGGTGCTACGTCGTCTCGGCGGCGGGGGAGGGGGTGGCGCCGCGGTCGGACTCGGCGCGCTCGGCCCGCTCCTCGGCCCGGATCCGTGCCTGCTCGGCCACCGCCAGCCGGGCGGCGGCGGCCTCACGCGCTTCGGCCAGCGTGGTCTCGGCGTGTCGGCGCTGGGCATCGAGTTCGCTGGTCAGGCGCTCGCGGTCGGCGACCGAGCGCGCGAGCTCGGCGGTGAGTCGCTCGCGTTCGGCCGCGGCGGCCTCGCGGTCGGACTCCAGATGCTGCCGGGCGCGTTCGGCCTCGGCGGCGAAGCGCTCCCGCTCGGCGGTGAGTGTGTCCAGTGCCTCGCCCGCCCGCGCCTCGGCGCGGTCGGCCCGGGCCGCCTCCCGCTCGGCGGACAGGACGGCCTCGTCGCGGGCCCGGGCGGTCGCGGCGGCCTCGGCGCGCACCCGCTCGGCCAGGGCGCGCAGCTCCTCGGTCTCCGCACGCAGCTGCTCGGCCTCGGCCCTGGCGTGCTGGAGCCGTCGCGCGGCCTCGGCCCGGTCGCGTTCGCGGTCGGCGCGCGCACGGTCCTCGGTCTCGGAGACGCGGCGGTCGGCGGCGGCCAGCCCGGCGTGGGCCTCGGCGACGGCGGCGTCGCGCTCGGCCTGGGCCCGCTCGGCCTCGGCCTCCCGGCGGTCGCGCTCGGCCTCGGCGGCGTCCCGGCGCTCCACGGCCTCCTCGGCCATCCGCTCGGCCGCCTGCGTGGCGGCGACGGCGGAGGCGGCGGCGCTCTCGGCGGCGCGTCGGGCGGCCTCGGCCTCACGGCGGCGGTTCTCGGCCTCCAGACGGGCCGCGTCGGCCTCGGCGGCGCGCCGTGCCCCGGACAGCCGTGCGGCCTCGACCTGCGCCTCGGCGGCCGCCGGGTCGGTCATGGTGGTGAAGGCCTCGGTGGCGGCTCGCAGGGTGGCGCTGAGCTGTTCGCTCTGTACCGCGAACCTGGTGAGGAGGTCGTCGGCGCGCAGCCGGGCGGCCGTGACGGGTTCGGCCGCGGGCGCGGTGCCGGGGGCGGCGGTGTCCGCGTCCTCCTGGGCCGCCCGCGACTCCCCCTCGAGGCGTTCGGCCTCCTGGGCCTGGCGCTGGCGCTCCTTCCAGGCGCGCCAGCGCGTGTGCTCTGGCAGGTCGCAGTACTGGGGCGGGCGTCCGGGGGAGGTGCCGCGCGGGACCGGCCGGTCGCAGCCGGGGAAGGTACAGGTGCTGGAGTCGGAGGTGGCCACGGGGCGAGCGTAGCGGTTCGCCGCTGCGGGGGCGTGTCCGGTGGAGGCCGCGCGTCGCGCGCCAGGGCGGGTGTCGCGGACACGGGCTCCGGGAGGCGCTCGGCGGGTCACCGCGGGACCGGTACCGCACACGCGGGCGCCCCCGCACCGAACGGTGCGGGGGCGCCGGGGGGATGTGCGCGGGAGCGTCAGTCCTGCGCGCCGAACCCGTCCACGCGGCAGACCATGGTGGTCACGAAGGGCCGGAAGCCCTCCTGCTCGAGGAAGCGGATGTCCTCGGCGCTGGTGGCCAGCGCGGAGAACTCGATGTCGCGGATGCCCATCGAGGCGATCTGGCGCCGCACCTCCTCCAGGAGCTTGGAACCCACTCCGGTGCCGGTGTACTCCGGGTCGATCGCGAAGGTCTGCACGACCGCGACGCGGTCACCGCGGTCCCAGCTGCCCTGGGCGTTCTCGCGGACGGTCACCATCGCGTACCCGGCCAGGTCGCCCTCCTTCTCGGCGAGGACGGCCATGGTGTCGGGGTCGGCCAGCCAGGCCATGTACTGGGCCCGGCGGCGCCGCCAGGACTCGTCCAGGCTGACGGCGCTGATGATGTCCGCGAGGTGGGGGGCGGTCACGGTGTGCTGCTCGTGGAGGGCGCCCCACAGGTCGGCCAGCTCGTCTACCTCGTGCGCGCCCAGGTAGCGAAAGCCAAGAACGCCGACGTCAGACGGTCGCGGTTTGGTCATCAGCGAAGTTTGCATTTTCTTCTCACCCGTTCCGCCAGCATGGGGTCATCACCCCCAGGAGTCCGATGAGCTCGGACCAGTGGTTGAGCTGTGATTCCGACTGTACGTTCCGGTACGGCCCAGAACATGCACGACACGACGAAAGAGATGGCCGAGATCCTCTTCGGAGAATTTCGTTGATTCTTTCCTGTGGTGGCGGGGCCGCGGGGTGCTGGCCGGCCGTGTTGGACGATGTGCACGGAATCACGCCACGAACTCGGTCGATCAGGCTGAAACACCCAAGAAACATGGGCGTTCTGCCATAAATTGGTGGACATGATCGACGTTCGGCGGTTGCAGCTCCTGCAGGCACTCGACCACCACCACACGGTGGCGGCCACGGCGGAGGCGCTCAACGTCACACCCTCGGCAGTCTCCCAGCAGCTCTCCGTCCTGGCCAAGGAGGCCGGGGTCCCCCTCGTGGAGCGCAAGGGCCGCCGCTTCCTGCTCACCGGGGCCGCCCGGGTCCTGCTGCAGCGGGCGCACGTCATCTTCGCGGAGATGGAGCGCGCCACCGCCGAGCTCGCCGAGTACGCAGGCGGCGACCGCGGCGTCATCCGCGTCGGCTCCTTCTCCACCGGCATCAGCGACCTGATCGCGCCCGCCCTGGCGCGGCTGCGCTCCAGCCACCCCGGATGGTCCTTCGAGGTCGTACAGGCCGAGCCCGAGGAGAGCACCGAGATGGTGCGCTCGGGCCGCCTGGACGTCGCCCTGACCATGTCCACCGCCGACCTGCCCGCGCACGGCGACCCGGACTTTCGCACCGACCCGGTGATGGTCGAACTCTTCGACGCGATCCTGCCCTACCAGCACCCGCTGGCCGCGCACACCTCCCTCGACCTGGCCGCGGACCTGGCCGACCAGGACTGGATCATGTCCGCCCCCGGCACCGCCTGGCACTCCTGCGTGACCGCCGCGTGCAACCAGGCCGGATTCCAGCCGCGCGTGGTCCACACCGTGGACGACTTCAGCGCCGTCTTCGCCCTCGTCCAGGCGGGACTGGGCGTGGCGCTCATGCCCCGGCTCGCCTGGACCGGGCTGAACACGCCGCAGATCGTGGTGCGGGGAGTCCGCGAGACCGCGCGCCGCCACATCGTGTCCCTGTGCCGGGCCGGAGCCAGCCCCGAACCGCTGCTCACCGCCGTGCGCGAGGCCGCCAGCAAGGTGCCCGTGCCCTCGGTCGGGCCCTTCGCCATCGCGGGCTGACCCACGCCCGGCCGGTCGTCGCGGGCGGCGGCCGTACCCGGTGCCCGTCCGGGCACGGCCGCCCCGGTGCTCCCCCTGCCCGGGCCGGTCACAGGGCCGGGACGTCCTCCGGCCGGAGCGCCGTGAAGTCCTCGCGCGTGGCCCCCGCCCCGGCACCCACCAGCCGGCCGGCCTGGCGCGTGATCATCCGCTCCAGCACCTGGCGCGCGTAGCGGGCGTTGCCGAAGTTCGCGTCGCGCGTCACCCCCGCGAAGTGCTCGGCGAGCGCGGTGAGCGTGTCCCGCCCGCACGCGTAGCCCGAGTCCGCCGCCATTCGCTCCACGATCGTGACCAGTTCGGCGTCGGAGTAGTCGGGGAACTCCACCCGGTGGTTGAACCGGGAGGCCAGGCCCGGGTTGGAGTCCAGGAAGCGCTGCATCTCCCGCGTGTAGCCGGCGACGATGACCACGACCTCCTCGCGGTGGTCCTCCATCAGCTTGACCAGCGTGTCGATCGCCTCCTGGCCGAAGTCCGACCCGCCGGCGCCCCGGGGCGAGAGGGCGTAGGCCTCGTCGACGAACAGCACGCCGCCCTTGGCCCGCTCGAACACCTCCGCCGTCATCTGCGCGGTGTGGCCGACGTAGCGCCCCACGAGGTCGGAGCGGGCCGTCTCCACGACCTGTCCGCCGGGCAGCACGCCCAGCGTGTGCAGGAGCCGCCCGTACAGCCGCGCCACGGTCGTCTTACCCGTGCCGGGAGGACCCGCGAACACCAGGTGGTGGCTCATCGGGGCCACGGGCAGACCCATGCTCCGGCGCTGCTCGGACATCACCAGCAGGTTGGCCAGGTCGTTCACCGTGTCCTTGACCTCGCTCAGGCCGATCATCGCGTCCAGCTCCGCGCGCAGCGCCGCCACGTCGTCGGCCGAGGTGGAGGGCTCCGCCGCCGCCTCGATCTCCGGACCGAGGTCGACCGGCAGCAGCCGCGCCATCTCGGCCGGGTCGTCCGGGGCGTCCCCGCCCAGCCGGTAGGCCTGCCGGTCGATCATCGTCTCGAAGACCCTGCGCGCCTCGCGGCCGTTGCCGAAGGCCGGACCCTTGGGTACCTGGTCGAAGTGGGCCCGCAGCACCCCCGTCGTGGACTCGTCCATCAGGTAGCTGTGCGCCTCGCACATCCGGCGCACGATCTCCACGAGCTCGTCCACCGCGTAGTTCTCGAACTCGATCGTCTTGCTGAACCGGGAGGCCAGACCCGGGTTGGCCGACAGGAAGCCCTCCATGTCGGCGGTGTAGCCGGCGACGATGACCACGACCTCGTCGCGGTGGTCCTCCATCAGCTTGACCAGCGTGTCGATGGCCTCCCGGCCGAAGTCGGGGCCGCTTCCGCCGCCCTCCTTGCCGCCGGAGAGGGTGTAGGCCTCGTCGACGAACAGCACGCCGCCCTTGGCCCGCTCGAACACCTCGGTGGTCTTGATGGCCGTGCCGCCGACGTACTGCGACACCAGGTCGGCACGGGCCACCTCGACCACGTGCCCGTACCGCAGCACGTCGAGTTCGGCCAGGATCTGTCCGTACAGCCGCGCCACAGTGGTCTTGCCCGTGCCGGGCGCGCCGCCGAAGACCAGGTGGCGGCTCATCGGCGGTGTGGGCAGGCCCATCTCGGCCCGCCGCTTGGCCATCTGGTTGCGCTTGATGAGCGTCTTGACCTCGTGTTTGACGTTGCCCAGACCCACGAGCGCGTCCAGTTCGGCCAGCGGACCGCCGGATTCCACGGCCTCCTCGGCCTCCGGGTCCGCGGCGGCCCGCGACTCCGGAGCGGGCAGGGCCGCCCCCGCCTGCTCTCCGAAGGCGTCGGGAGCGCCGTTGCCGTGGCTCAGCAGCTCCTGGGCCCGGACCCGCTCGCTCGGCACGGTCTGACGCAGGCCCGAGCGTGTGTTGTCGCGCACCGAGCAGTCCTCGAGCAGGACGTCCTCGCGGGAGTGCACCAGAACGCCGTCGCCCTTGTTGCCGAAGACCTCGCACCGGCGCAGCACCGCGGTCGCTCCCGAGGCGACGAGCACGCCGTTGCGCCGGCCGTCGTAGACCCGGGAGCGCAGCACCGACAGCGCGCCCCCGTTCTGCACCGAGATCCCGTCGCCCGTGCACGCCGAGACGTCGCAGTCGCGCAGCTCGGCCCGGGCGCCCGTGCCCACGGTGAGACCGGTGTCGCGGCTCTCGCTGATCTGCAGCCCGCTCAGCAGCGGGCGCGAGCTCCCCGTGACCGAGACCGCGGCCTTGCCGGTCCGCTCCAGGGTCACGTCGTCGAGGCGCCCGTGGCCCTCGCCCAGGAACTCCACGCCCTGGCCGCGGGTGTCGGTGACGGCGACTCCGCGCAGGAAGGGCGCGCAGTCCTCGATGACCACCCCGGGCCCCGTGCTGCCCGTGAGCAGTCCCCGGTCGAACTCGACCGTGCTCCCGTCGCCGAGCCGCACCCCGCCGCCGCCCCGCACGGTGAGGCCGACGAACGTGGTGGCCGCCCGCTCGACGGCCCGCACCGACTCGCCCCCGGCGTCGGTGACCTCGCACTCGGCGAACCGGCCCCGCGCCCGGCCGGACAGGTCGATGCCCGCCCCAGCCGAACGGGCCACCGTGACGCGGGACAACTGCGGGTCGGAGCCGCTCTGCACGGCCACGCCCCGCCCGCCCACGTCCTCGATGACGCAGTCCTCGACCACGGGTCGGGCACGGCTGGAGACGGTCAGCCCGTCACCTCCGGTCCGGTGCACCCGGGTGCCCCGCACACTCGTGGCCGCGTCCTCCTCCAGGGCGATCGCGGGCTTGGCGGTGTCAGTGACCTCGCAGCCCTCGACCACCCCGGCCGCCTGGCCGCTGGCGAAGACCCCGTTGCCGCCGGTGCCCCGCAGCACACAGGAGCGGACGGTCGGGCGGCCCCGTTCGCCGATGACCAGCGCGCTCGTGCCCACGTCCTCGACCACGCAGTCCTCGATCACGCTCGACTCGGGGGAGGTGACCACCACGCCCGCCCCCGCAGTGCACGTCACCCGGCTCCCGCGCATCGCGAGCGCGCCGGTGTTGCGCACCGACACCGCCGTCCAGGCGTTGCCGTCGACCTCGCAGTCGGCCATCTCCACCTGTCCGGCCGGGATGTCGACGGCGGGGTGGTCCTTGTCCCTGCCCCGCAGGATGAGGCCGGAGAGCTTCACCGCCTCAGCACCGGAGACGACCGCGCTCTTGGCGTCCGAGCTGATCTCCACGCTGCCGCGGCCGTCGCGGGCCACCAGGGTGACCACCTTGAGCAGGATGAGGCTCTCCGCGTACCGCCCCGGCGCGATGCTGATGAGGGCTCCGCCCCGGGCCGCCTTGACCGCGTCGGTGATCGTCCTGTGCGCGTCCGGTCCCTCCGGTGCGACGGTGAGCAGTTGCCTGGCCATCGGTGACTTCCTCTTCTCGGATACCGGCCCCCGGGTGGCGGCCTGGTGGGGCGGGTCGGACCGCGGCGGCGGCCCGACCCGGTGTCGGTGCGGTCAGGAGCAGGTCGTGCGCACGGCCGAGGCGGCGACGTGGGCACTGGTGTGGTCCTGGTCGGCGAGCGGGTCCGTGCCGACGTTGGTGAGCTGGACGGTGAACTCCTCCGTCGGCGAGGTGAAACCGGTGACCTGGACCCAGGCGCCGCGCACGTCCGCCTGGGTCACCCCGAACACGGCGATCGCGTCGCCCTCGGGGCTGGAACCGGAGAAGATCTGGTAGACGGCCTCGGTCCCGGTGACCCAGAGCGGGCTCTCGTCGTCGGGCACGTGGACGTAGATCTCGCAGCGCGCGTCCGGGTAGCCGGGCGAGAACGACCAGAACGCGTACTGCCCGTCGCCGTGGTCAGGGCTACCGGAGACCGGGATCGCCTCGTAGCCGCCGTCGCACCCCTCCAGGGCGTAGCCGCCAAGGCGGGTGGCCCAGCTCGCGGTCCCCTGGGCGCTGTCCCAGCGGTTGACGCGGTCGTAGGAGGCTCCGGTGGACGCCAGGCAGCCGGGGCCGGCGAGCGCGGAGAACGGCGCGCGGGCGGTTCCGCCCGCGGCGGCGGTGGCGTCCTCCAGGATGGAACCGCCGCCCGTGTCGGCCCCGGCGCCGGGGCCGGCGCCCTCGGAGACCGTGCCCTCCTGACCGGTGGGGCCGCCGGGGGACTCCCCGGACGGTGGGCCGTCCTGCCCGCTCTGCCGGTCGCCCGTTGCGGTGCCCTGTTCCGTAGGAGGGGGCTGGTCCGCCTGTCCGTCCGATCCGGTACCGGATCCGTTCCCGGCCTCCGGGACGGTGCCGGGATCCTCCGCGGTGGCCGCGTCCGTCTCCGCGTCCGCGCCGGTCCCTGTGCCCGCCTCCGCGTCGGTGTCCGTCCCCGTGTCCGTCTCGGCACCAGTGCCCGCGTCCGCACCCGAATCCGCGTCGGTCGGGCCTTCGCCGCCGGCGTCCGCGTCGGTCCGGCCTCCCGCGTCGCGCCCCGCGTCCGCTCCCGCACCGGCTCCGGTCTCCTCGGGTCGGCCGGAACGGTCCGGTCCGGCCGAGTCGCCGTGGGCTTCGGACGTGTCGGTGCCGGCCCCGGTGTCGGCCCGGCCGTCGTCGGCCGCGGGCGGCGCGGCGGCGTCGGCCTCGCGGGGGAGTGCCTCGGGTATGTAGCCCGTCTCCTCACCGCCCTGGCCACCGGTCGTCCCGGTGCCGGGGCCCGCGCCCGCGTCGGTGGTGCCCGACCCGGACGAGCCCGCACCCGCGCTTTCGGCCGCGGAGCCGTCCGCCGACGCCTCAGCCGTGCCGGAGACCGCGCCATCGGCCGCGTTCTGGCCGGTCAGCCCCCCGGCCGAGATCGGGACGGACTGCAGGGTCAGTTCCTGGGTCCCGGCCACGAAGGCGAAGGGGGCGACCACGAGCAGAAGCCCGGCGATGGCCGCACCGGCCAGGGCGGGCTTGCCCGGCCGGTCCAGCGCGGGTTCGGCCGCGGCGGCCTCCGCGGTCGTCCCCTCGGTGACCAGGGAGTGCAGCGCGGCCCGGTGCGGAGGACGGTCCGGCGGCTCCGGGAGGGCATCGGGCACAGCGGATGCGGCCGGGGAAGCGGCCTGAGCGCCGGGCCGCGCCGCGGCAGGGGCCGCGTCAGGGGCACCGGTTCCTGCCGTGCCGGACAGGGCCGCCTGGAAGTCGGCGGCCGACACGGGGCCGGGCACGGCGGTCCCGTCGCGTCCCTGGGCAGCGTCGCTCATCGGGGATCCTTTCGGCGTGGCCGCACCGGCGCGGCGGCGATGCGGGGTCTCATCTGCGCCCCTGCGGGCCGCTCTGGGAGTCCGGGTCGCCCACGGTGGCGATCTCCTCGTTCACGTCCTCGGTCCCGCCGAGGTTCCTTGCCGTTGCGAGGAGGTTGTCGGCGGTGTCCCGGGTCGCCTTGACCAGAGCGTCCAGATAGAGGGCGAAGTTCTGCTCCATGGGGACGAAGACCTTGTCGTAGTCCTTCGCGAAGTCGTCGCCCTTGAGGGTCTTGTCGCCCCAGGGCGTGCCCAGGGGTTCCCTCGCCGCCACGAAGTCCTGTTTGAGCCTGCTGGTGAACTCGGCGGCCTCGTGGACGTTGGCGCTTCTGTGGGCCACACCCTCGGGTGAGGCGGAAAGATGGTCGTTGTCGTTCGGCACGGGTGCTGGCGCCTTTCAACCGAAGGGGTGGGGGAGGGATCGGTCCGGTCATTCCGGGGGGAGGGGCACGCCCATGCGCTCGAACATGGCGCGGGTGTCGAACCGGCCGTTCATCGCCTCGTTCGCGTCCAGACCCTCCGGCATGAAGGGCTTGTACAGCTCGGCGACGCGGTCGGACATCTTCTTCCGGGCGCGCGTGATCACGTCCAGAACCGCGTCCGCGAGTTCGGCGGGGGCCATCTCCCGGTAGTTCTGGTTGTAGAACTTCAGCTCAACGAGTTCCCCCTTCCCGTTCACCTTCGCTCCCACCAGCCTGTTCTTTGCCACGGCCTCCTCGGTTGCCGACTCCAGGCTTTCGCTTGCGCGATCGACCTCCGCCAGCGTCCTGTGAAGACGTGCCAACTCCTGTTCCGTCTCCTCCGGCATCCATGAGGTCATGGCGCACGGCTCCCTTCTTCGGCCCGCCTGGCACGGGCCGTCCGAGTACTGACTGCTTGTCGTTGCCGGTCGTCCCCCAGACGCGTTCGTCCTCGGAGAGCCACGTCGAGCGCTGGCGTTCCCGGTCGCCGCCCTGGCCGCCCGCCCCTCCCATGCCGCCGCCCATCATCGGCGGCATCATCGGCGGCATGCCGGTCTGGGCGGCGGATCCGGCCGCGCCCGCGGGTCCGCCGCCGGTCACGGCCGGTCCTGTGCCCGCTGACCCGACGGGGCCCAGGCCCGCGGTACCGCCGGGCCCTGCCCCCGCCTGCGCCTGGGGACCGCCCGCCGGGGCATCGAAGAGTGAGGAGCGGTCGGTCGTCCGGGGGTCCCCGCCTCCCGGGCCGTTCGTCCCGAGGCCGCCGTCCGGGCCGGAGCCGCCGTAGTTGAGACCGACGGGATCGGGACTCTGCAACGGCGGGATCTCGTAGGCGGGCCCGTCGGTGCCCGGACCGCCGTCGAACCCCCCGGTGATCGGTTCACCCGTGACGGGGTCGATCGGGAAGTTCAGGCCGAGGTCCGGTTCGACGGGATAGGGCTCCCCCGTGATCGGGTTGAGCGGGACGGAGGACCCGTCACCCGAGGGGTAGTCGGTGGACAGGCCCGGATCGGTCGGGCCACCGCTGCCGGTACCCGGGAGGTCGGTGAAGTCCTGCGGGGTGAGGGCTTGGCCGGTGACGGGGTCGATGGGCAGGGCCTGGCCGGTGTCGGGGTCGTAGTTGATCGGTAGGCCGGTGTCGGGGCTGTAGGGGAGTCCGGTGTCGGGGTCGACGGGGAAGGGCTGACCCGTGTCCGGGTTGATGGGCAGCCCCGTGGCCGGGTCGGATTCCAGCCGGGTGGCCTCCTGGCCGGGTGGGACGGGTTCTCCGGTGACGGGGTCGATGGGCAGGGCCTGGCCGGTGTCGGGGTCGTAGTTGATGGGCAGCCCGGTGTCGGGGTTGTAGGGGAGTCCGGTGTCGGGGTCGACGGGGAAGGGCTGACCCGTGTCCGGGTTGATGGGCAGCCCCGTGGCCGGGTCGGATTCCAGCCGGGTGGCCTCCTGGCCGGGTGGGACGGGTTCTCCGGTGACGGGGTCGATGGGCAGGGCCTGGCCGGTGTCGGGGTCGTAGTTGATGGGCAGCCCGGTGTCGGGGTTGTAGGGGAGTCCGGTGTCGGGGTCGACGGGGAAGGGCTGACCCGTCTCGGGGTCGATCGGTAGCCCCGTGGCCGGGTCGGTCTCCAGCCGGGTGGCCTCCTGGCCGGGTGGGACGGGTTCTCCGGTGACGGGGTCGATGGGCAGGGCCTGGCCGGTGTCGGGGTCGTAGTTGATGGGCAGCCCGGTGTCGGGGTTGTAGGGGAGTCCGGTGTCGGGGTCGACGGGGAAGGGCTGACCCGTGTCCGGGTCGATGGGCAGCCCCGTGGCCGGATCGAGGTCCAGGCCGCTGGACCCCGGGAAGTTCGTCCCCTGCCCCGACGGTCGCTGACGGGAGCCGCCGTCGGACCCCGTTCCCGCACCCGGCCCGTTCAGCAGGGGAGGAGGTACGAACCCGTTCCCCTGTCCGTCGCCGCCGGTACCGAAATCGGTATCCGACGGGGGAGGGACGGGGGCGCCCTGCCCGTTCGGCGGGCCGAATCCGGGGCCGTCGCCCGTACCGTCGCCGAAGGGATTCCCGAGTCCGTCGCCCCCGGCGCCGAAGTTGGTGTTCAGCGGCGGGCCGGAGCCCTCCGTACCCGGTGGGCCGTCGCCGAACAGGTTGTCGTTGCCGCCGCCCGTCTCGAAGTTGGTGTTCAGCGGGGGAGGTACGTACTCCTCGTTCCCACCCCCGGGACCGTCCCCGCCGCCGAACGGCTCCTCCATCCAGTCGGGGGTTCCGTCACCGTCGCTGTCGGTCCCGCCTTCGGGTCCGGGGCCGGGGCCGCCCTCGGGTCCGCCGCCTCCTGGGCCGTCGTCGCCGTAGAGGTCCTTCAACCAGTCGGGGACCTCGCCGTCGCCTCCACCGCCGGGGCCCTCGTCCTCGTAGAGGTCCTCCAGCCAGTCGGGGACGCCGTCGTTGTCCGCGTCGCCGCCGGTCGGTCCCCCGTTGTCGCCGGGGCCCGCGGGCGGGTCGAAGCCCGGGGGCAGACCCCCCACTGGTTCGCGGATCGGCAGCAGCCTCGTCGCGGTGCTCTGGTAGTGGCTCGACATGGTCGTGTACAGGTCGCTCGCCGCGGTGAACACCGGGTCGTAGGCGTTCTTCCAACGCAGTTTCAGCTCGGCGTTGATGTTGTTGTCGGTGATCGAGTCGCCGACGATTCCGCGCACCGGCGGGTCAGCGTGGTAGAGGATGGAGAACTGTCCGCGATCGGAGTTCCACTCCTCCGAACCGGCGGCCAGGTTGAAGTACCAGTTGTCGATCGTCTGCTTGATCGTGGCGTTGGGGCTCTGCCAGGCCTGGTTGACCGCCGTGACCAACGCGTTGATATGGGACAGGAGCGGCCCCCGCAGGTCGTTGACCCCGTTGTGGAACCGGTCGAGCTGCACGCTCAGGTCCGCCAGGCGCTGGGCCAGGTCGTAGATGCGTGCGGCGAAGACCCCGGCGGCCGATCCGCGCATCGCGCTGTCCGGGACGTCGATCCCGGCGTAGGCCTTGAGCAGGCCGGCGTCCTTGTCGCCGACGTAGTCCTGGAGGAAGTCGTCCAGGGACGCGGCATTCACGGAGACGTCCCAGATCGTGGACTGGTCGTAGGTCGTCGACGCGTTGGCTCCCGACGCCATCGCCGCCACGTCGGTCAGGCTCTTGAGGGCTTTCTGGAACTTGGCCTCGGGGGAGTCGTCGCCGGTCCAGAGCTGGTCCTGCATCTTGTAGCCCGCGTAGTCCCACCCACCGTAGGACCCGTACGACCCGTAGTAGCCCCCCGAGTACGACGTGCCCCCGTCGTAGTAGCGCCACCACCGGTCGACGTCCTTGAAGTCGAAGCCCTTGATGAAGTGGTCGTCCTGCCAGAAGTGGTATCGGCCGAGGTCGAGCCAGGGCGGGTCCAGGATCGTGTCCACCGACGGCATGGGAGGGTGGGCTCCCTCCGACCCCTCGGCATCGGCGAAGATGTTCATGATCTCGTGGAACTCCGGCACTGGCTTGTCACTCCTCCTCTGTGTCGGTCAACGTGCACTCGCGGCCCGGACGCGGCCCGGTCAGTCCTCGTCCCCGTCTTCGCCTGTGTCCTCGTCCTCGTCCGGAACGGGTCCCCCGTACGGGTTTCCGCTGCCCCCGCCTCCGGAGCCCGCAGACACCGAGGGTTCGCCGAGGATCGACAGCAGCTCCTGTGCGGTGAGGTCCTGGTCGTCCTCGAGGTTGATGAACACGTTGAGGTTCTCGTGCAGCCGGTCGGAGACCACGATGAGTTCCGACTCCAGGTCCGCCATGATCCCGTGCAGTGTGGTCAGGGACGTGTCGATCTCGGTGGCCAGGGTGTCGGAGATGGGCAGGTGGGCGCCGTTCCCGATGAGGATGAAGTGGCCTTCGGGTTCCCCCGCGTAGGCGGAGAAACGGGTGACCTCTTGGCTCACCCTCTCCTGGAGGGGCAGGAGGAAGTCCTTGTGGAACTGCTTGACCCGCTCGAAGTCGATCGCGGTGACGTCGTCGCCTCCGCCGCCGGTCCCGTCTCCGTTTCCGCCCCCGTTGCCTCCCTCGTCGTCCTCCGTGCCCTCGCCTCCGCCTTCCCCGTCGCCCGGAGCCCCGTCGTCGCCTTCGGTGTTGCCGCTGTCCTCGCCGTCGCCTTCCGGGTCTCCGCTGCCCTCGTTCTCGCCTTCGCCCTCCTCCGCTTCCTCGTCGCCTCCGTTCCCGGGCTCCTCCTCGTTCTCCTCGTCCCCACCGCCGTTTCCCTCGCCTTCGTCCTCCTCCCCCGAGCCGTCGGACTGCACGGGCGGGTTCCCGGCCCCCTGCGCGGGCCACGGTCCGGTCGTGACCCCGGACGGGTTGAGCGTCGTGGGTTCAAGGCGGTGGAACTGCTGATCGTCCTCCAGAGCCCCGCCGACGAGTGGGTCGTCGGGGCCGTCGGTCGTGGCCGCGAAGTGCGGCACCTCCGTCCGCTCCCCGGTTCGGTCGCCGCCCCCCGATTCGTGCGCTACCGGCTCCTCGCCGGTTCCCCCGCCACCGGACGAGACCGGCCCCGCGGTGACGGGAACCGATTCGACCGGAGTGGGGGTGGAGGCGGGTTCGGGGGCCGGTTCGTTCCTGGGACCGCTGCCCACCGGCCCCTCGGTGACGGGGACCGACTCGACGGGGGCGAGGGAGATGTCCGAGCCCGGCAGAGCGTCGTCCCCGGAGCCGCTGGCCGGATCCTCCTCGGTGGACTTCACCGCCTCGTGTCCCGTGGCGGGCTGGGAGGGCTGCACGGGCGTGAGCGGCTGGCCTGGCTGGAACGGTGCCGGGGTCTGGGCGGGCTGGCGCCCGGTGGGGTCGGACGAGCCGGGGCTCCAGGGCTCGGGACGCCCGTCGGGGTGGTTCGCGGACCGGTCGTCTTCGCCCGGGCGGTCCCTGTCCCCGTCGGAGGGGCTCTCCCCGCCGGGTGTCCCGTCACCGGCGTGCGCCGGGTCGCTCTCGTCGCCGGTCGGGTCGCCGACGGGCTCCTCGATCGTGATGACCCCGGTCTCGGGGTCGATCCCGACCACGCCGTCCCCGGGGTCGACGGTGATCGTGTCGGTCTGCGGGTCGATCTCGATCCGCAGGTCGCCGGCCTCGATGGTGATGACGCCGGTCTCGGGGTCCACGGTGATCTCCGCGGATCCTTCGCTCTCCGTGCCCTCCTCGGGCGACTCCTCGACCTCCGGGGTGTCGTCGGACTCCTCGTCCGGGGTCTGGGTGAGGACGGTGATGGATCCGGTCTCCGGATCGATCGTGACCGTGGCGGAGCCGTCGCTCTCGCTGTCCTCGCCGTTCCGATCGTCCCCCTCGGTCCGGCCGTCGCCCTCCGACTCGGTGCCGGCCGCCATGGGCGACTCGCTTCGCGCCACCGCCGGTTCGGCCGGGACGGTGGGCCGCAGGGCGGCCAGGTGCTCCGCCGGGACCGACGCCTCGGTGCGAACCCGTGCGTCCTCGTTGAGGCGGGCGAACACCGTGTCCCCGGAACCGTCCGGAGGGGAGGAGACGTCGCCTTCGGCGGGCGTCTGGACGCGGACGCGCTCGGCCACCACGGGCGGCTCCGCCGGGGCGTCGCGCTCCAGGACCGCGGACGACTCGGTGGGCACGTCCGAACCCCCGGTCCGGAGGGTGATCCGGCCGGTGCCCTCGTCCACGTCGACCTCGGTCCCCGCCGGGTCGATGACCACGTGTTCCGTTCGCGGATCGACCGTGACCGAGCCGTGGCGCGAACCGTTGAGGATGCTGATCAGGCCCGTCGCCGGGTCGATGGTGAGCGGTCCGCCCCCACCGTGCGGCGCCGTGCCCTCGGGCCGTCCCTGAGCGGCCAGGCGGAAGGCCTCCTCCTCCGCCTGCGCGGGCTGCTCCTCCCCGGAGGTGTACAGGACGGCGTCCCGCACGACGGCCGCGTCCTCCTCCTGAGGCGGCACGGAGCCCAGGAGGGCGGCGCGGAAGTCCAGGGGTTCGGACGGCTCGGACACGGGGGCTCCTCGGGCGCGTGCTGTCAGCGGGCTCGTTCGGTGTCACGGGACACAGGGAGGCGGGATTCGGGCGGCGACCGCGTCGTGCGGGGCCGGGGCGGGCGGAGGGGGACCGCCCGCCCCGGGGCTCGTCGCCACGGGGTGCGGCGGGCGCGGCTACATCAGCGACGCCCACTCCATCGCCTCGCGGCTGTCGGTGCCGGAGTAGTTGTTGCGGATGGTGTTCAGCGCGAACTCGGCCTTGCCCAGCAGGGTGCGCATGTCCTCGACGTTCATCCGCCAGCTGCGGACCTTGGCGTCGTAGTTGTCGGCCGTGGCGCCTTCGAGGTCGGCCTTGACGGGCTGCATCTGGGCGTCCAGGTTCTCGATGGCACGCGCGACGGTGTCGGTCTGGCGCCGCAGGGCCTGCGTCGCCTCGTCGACGTACCCGTAGCTGACGTCGAATCCGTCCATGGGGCTTCCCCTTCCGTGGGAGTCGGCTGGTGTGGTCGGCCCGGGCCGGCGGCCCGCGGGCCGCCGCCGGGTCTCAGTTCGCGCTGGTCTGGTTCGGGTTGAGGTCGGCCATCCACCGGGAGCCCTCCAGGAGGTTGGCGTCCTCGGTCGCGTGCATCGCGTTCACGGTGCCTCCGAACGTGCCGATCATCCGGTTCATGTCGTTGGTGATGAGCCGCAGCTCCTCCAGCCACCCGACCAGGGCCTCGCTGTACTTGTTGGCCGCGGCGCCGTGCCAGGAGGAGCGCAGGACGTCACGGGTGCCGTCGACCTGGGTGTAGACGTTGTTGCAGGTGGTGTGGGCCTCGTCCATCGCCTCCTTGGCGAGTCGGTTGGCCTCGTCTGTGTTGCGTGTCCTGGGATCCGGCATGGGCTGCTTCCTTCGCTCCTCGGTGTGGCGCGGCCGACCGCTTCGGCGGCGGGCGGCCCGGCGTTGGATTCACGTGGTGGTCAGGGGCACTCCGCGGTCTCGGCCCGTGCGGAGGGTGTGAGGGGACGGGCGGCGGCCTCGGGGTGCAGGACCGGCCCGGTGGGCATCAGACGGAGCAGCGGTGTGGGCACCTCCGCCGCCGCTCCGGCGGTCAGGCCGAGCCCGTCCAGGACGTCGGTGTCCGCCACGGGGAACTTGGCGGCGGCGTCGGTGACGAGGTAGTGGGTGGGGGTGTTCGTGGCGCCGTCGACCGGCCGGGCCCGCACCACGGACCCGCCTCCGGAGGGGATGCCGATCAGGTCGGGCGTCGGGCAGCCGGGGGCGATGGCGGGGACCTCCTGGACGGGCAGGGCCTGGACGGATCCGGGATCGTCCATGGTCAGGGACAGGTCACCGCCGTCGCCGAGCCGCAGGCAGGGGACCTCGCCGCCGGCCGGCCGGAGCTCGGGCGGGGCGTCGGGCGTGCGTGCGTTCCCGTCCGGGGCCGCCTCGCCGCCCGCCACCAGGTGGTCGTGCGCCTCCCCGGCGGGGATCGCGATCGGCTCCGGAGCGGTGTCGGGGTAGGCGGCCTCGCCGTGGCCGGGGTCGGCGAGCAGGAGCAGGGCCTGGGTGAGGGTCAGGGGGGCCAGGCCGTCCGGGGTCAGCAGGTAGTGCTGGTCCGGGCGGTCGGGGGTGGACACCGCGAACACCTGGCCGACCCGGCGCGGGGCGCCCGCCAGCGAGGGGCCGTCCGCTCCGGCCTGCGGCACCTCCTGGGCGGTGAGGTCGGGCGCGGTGGGTACGGCGTCCAGGAACGCGCCCGCGACCTCGTAGGCGGGGCTGGTTCCGTAGCCGAGCGCCTGGACGGCCCCGCCGTCCTCGTCCAGCCGCAGCCGGGTACCCCGCCAGAGCAGGTGGCGGTCGCCGTCGGGGCCCGCGACCAGGACCGCCTCGCCGTCGTCCGGGGGCGAGGGTTCGGGTGCCGTGCCGATGGTCAGTGCGGTCCGGGGCCGTTCGTCTGCCTGCGCGGGCAGCGCGCACAGGCGCCAGACCGCGGAGGCGAGCGCCTCGGCGCCGGGCAGTGCGTCGGGAGCCCCGGGAATGCCGACCGGCCCTCCCACGGGCACGCCCTCGAGGGAGCGCGCGGACACCAGCGAGACGTTCGCGTCCGGGCCCTGGATCAGGCGGGCGGAGGCGTAGTTGGCGACGGGTCGCAGCGTGCCGTCGGAGTACAGGTAGGAGGCGCCGCTCTCCTTGTCGATGACCAACCGGCCCTCCTGGCGCCAGGTACTGGCGCCTCCGGGGAAGATCAGGCCGAAGACGAGGAAGCCGACGCACACCAGCGCGGCGATGGCGATGCCGACGTAGGTGCCTGTCCGGGTGCGGCGCATGGGAGCGTCGACCGCGTCGGGGTCGGCCTCCAGCATCGCCGTGCCCAGGCGTCCCACGGTGAACGTGTGCGCCATGACACGGTCGCGACGTGACTGCATCTCACCCGCCGATCGAGCGCAGGGCACCGAAGGCGCCGAAGCCCGCCAGGACGAGGGAGAAGACCGCCACGCACAGCAGGAGCTGGATGATCTCGGCGGCCCTGCCCCAGTGCGGCAGCTGCCGGCGCCCGGGTACCGACCACGAGACGAGCGCCAGGACCGTGGTGACGGCCAGGAGCGCGAGCAGGGTCAGCGAGCGCGTCAGGGGGGAGGACGCCAGGGCGCCGTCCAGGGCGAGCGCGGTCAGGCCGATCCAGGCCGGCGCGACCATGGACACGCGCTGCCAGGCGCTCGCGAGGCCGCGTGTCTGCAGCAGCATGACCAGGGACACGATGACGCACATCGTCGCCGCGACCCAGCCGGTCGACACGGCCAGCGTGACCAGGCACACGGTGAGCACCGCGCCCGTCGACGCGTACAGGGCGGTCTGGAATCGGTCGGCCAGGTGCGCGCGGTCCAGGACGGCGCGCGCCGGGAAGGGCTCGATGCCCTCCTGGAGCTGTTCGGGGTTGGCGGGCAGCGGGGGCAGCCGCAGCCCGGCCATGCGGAACGCCAACTGCGGGGCGAACGTACCGGTGAGCAGGGCGAGCAGCGCGATCAGGCCCGCCACGGCGGCCACGGAGGCGCCCGGCAGGAACATCAGCGAGAGGGCACCCAGCACGACGTGCACCTCGACGGTGAACAGCCCGGTGAAGAACGGCACCGATCCGGCCACGGCCGCCAGGCCCAGCACCGTCGCCCCGGCCGCGCACATCGCCGCGGTGAGCAGGACCGCACCGAGCAGCGCCAGTCCCGGCTCGCCCGTGGGGACGGCGGCCCCGGCCACGGCCATGTACAGGGTCGCCATCGCGGCGAGTCCGGTGGCCGCCGGCAGGTCGCCCATCGCGCGGGAGGCCGCCCACGCCGACAGCAGCATCAGGACCGCCGAGGACGCGGCTGTCAGCGCGGTCAGCCCGCCGGGGCCGCCGGTGGCCAGGACCACCAGGCAGGTGAGCAGGACCAGCAGGCCCAGGCACTGCAGCAGGCCCCGGGTGAAGGCGGGGCGCCAGCGGTCGGGGCGCTCGGACATGCCCGTGGCGACCCCGTCGGTGAGGTCGTCGAAGTGGATGGGCGGGAGCTGGTCCCGGCGGGGGCGCAGGTAGAGCGTCTCCCCGTGGCACAGGCCGAGCGACCTGATGGTCTCGTCCTCCTCGAACGGCTCGTCGCCGAGCTGTTGCAGCACCCAGCCGTCGTGTTCGAGCCCGCTCTCGTCGAGGTCCTCGCCGTTGTCGCCCTCGGCGTAGAGCACGAAGGTCGGCAGCAGCTCGGACAGGGGCACCTCCGACGGTGCGGCGATCTCGAAGGACCTGCTGGGGGCGCGGATGAGGAGGCGGCACAGGTCCGCGGCGGCAGGATCGTTCATCGGATTCCCACCCATTCGGGCGACTTGTTCTGGAGTGTGAGTGACCGTAACACCGAGTGACATCCTATTGGAAGTGTGTGTGTTACGGCTCCTGCAGTTGTGATCTCGTGTGGCAACGATAGCGTTTGCTTGGCATTATGGGAACGGGTGGCCCCCGAGGGCCCATTCCGGTCACCGCGTCCAAAGGAGGCACCCGCTCCGTGAGCACGATCCTCGTCCGCCGACCGCCCCGCCGCCCCGGCCCCGACCTGCCCCAGGGCGAGATCACCCTCCAGGAGCCGCCCGAGCTGGCCGAACCGCAGTCGAGCATGTCGTCGATCTTCATGTACCTGCCGATGGCCCTGACCTCGATGGCGATGATGATGCTCTTCATCCGCCCCGGCGGCGGTGGCGGAGGCTCGTTCATGCCCTACGTCGCGGGCGGCATGATGCTCGTCGGCGCCGTGGCGATGCTCGGGGGCCAGTACCTGCGCACCCAACTGGAGCGCAGGCGCAGACTCAACGACGACCGGCGCGACTACCTGCGCTACCTCGGGCAGATGCGCTCGCGGCTGCGCGAGGTGGTCACCGAGCAGCGCGACGCCATGCTCTGGCGGGCGCCGCAGCCCGACGCCCTGTGGTCGGTCGTGCGGACCTCCCGGTTGTGGGAGCGTCGGGCCGAGGACCCCGACTTCGCCGAGGTGCGGATCGGCGTGGGAGAGCAGGCGATGGCCATGACCATCTCCCCGGTCGCCTCCAAACCGGTGGAGGACCTCGAACCCCTCACCGCGCACGCGCTGCGCCGGTTCATCCGCGCCTACGGCACCGTGGAGGACCAGCCCGTCCAGGTCTACCTGCGGGGTTACGCCCGGGTCTCGCTGCGCGGCGACACCGAGGCCTGCCGCGCCCTGGTCCGCGCCCTCGTCGGCCAGCTCACCGTCTTCCACGCCCACGACGAGATGCGCGTGGCCGTGTGCGCCTCGGACGAGACCCGCTCCGCCTGGGCGTGGACGAAGTGGCTGCCGCACACCCAGCACCACTCCGCGCGCGACGGCGCCGGATCCGCGCGCCTGCTCGGCGCCAACGCACTGGAACTGGAACGGCTCATCGGCGACGACATGGCCGATCGCCCGCGCTACGATCCCGCGGCCGTCCCGAACCGGGAGGAGCCCTACACCGTCATCGTCGTCGACGGCGGCGAGGTGCCCGTCGGCTCGCGCCTGCTCGGCGGCGGCTACCGCAACGCCGTCGTCATCGACGTGGCCGACCCCATGCCGCCCGACGACGACCCCTACACCCTCTCCCTGCGCGTCGAGGAGGACCGGCTCGTGGCCCTCTCCCAGGACCACAGCGGACGCGCCGTCGAGACCGGTCTCGGCAGGCCCGACGCCCTCAGCCCCACCCGTGCCACGAGCCTGGCCCGGCTCCTGGCCCCCTACCGGGTCAGCATGCAGGTCGAGGTCACCGAGCCGTTGACCACGGACTTCGAGCTCACCACCCTGGTCGGCGTCCCCGACCTGCACGCCCACGACACCGAGCGCATGTGGAGCGAGCTGCACCCCAAGAACCGGCTGCGCGTGCCCATCGGCATCACCGCGGAGGGCGCGCCGCTGGAGCTGGACCTCAAGGAATCCGCACTGGGCGGCATGGGGCCGCACGGCATGCTGATCGGCGCCACCGGTTCCGGCAAGAGCGAACTGCTGCGGACGCTCGTCCTTGCGCTCGCGATGACCCACTCCTCCGAGACGCTCAACTTCGTCCTCGTCGACTTCAAGGGGGGCGCCACCTTCATCGGCCTGGACGGGCTGCGGCACACCTCGGCCCTGATCACCAACCTGGCCGACGAGGCGATCCTCGTCGACCGCATGCAGGACGCCCTGCACGGCGAGCTGATCCGCCGCCAGGAACTGCTGCGCGCCGCCGGGAACTTCAGCTCCGTGCACGAGTACGAGCGGGCCCGCGAGGCCGACCCCTCCATGGACCCGCTGCCGACGCTGTTCGTGGTCGTCGACGAGTTCAGCGAGCTGCTGGCCGCCCACCGCGACTTCATGGACCTCTTCGTCATGATCGGCCGCCTGGGCCGCAGCCTGGGCGTGCACCTGCTGCTCGCCTCGCAGCGCCTGGACGAGGGCCGCACGCACCAGCTGGAGGGGCACCTGTCCTACCGGATCGCGCTGCGCACCTTCTCCGCCATCGAGAGCCGCGGCGTGCTGGGCGTCCCCGACGCCCACCAGCTCCCGTCCTCACCCGGCAACGGCTATCTCAAGACCGACACCGAGACGCTCATCCGCTTCAAGGCCGCCTACGTCTCGGGGGCCTACCGGGCGCGTCCGCGAACGGCGCGGCGCCACACCGTGGGCGGCGAGGTCGTGCCGTTCGCGGACGCGTACGTGCCCCTGACCGCCCCCGAACCCGAGGCGCCCGTCGAGGAGGAGACCGAGGAGAATCCGGACACGCTCCTGGCGGTGGCCCTGGACCGGCTGCACGGCCGCGGCCCCGCGGCCCGGGAGGTCTGGCTGCCGCCCCTGGACGTGCCGCCCCTCCTCGACGAACTGCTGCGCATGGTGGGTGTCCGCCTGCCCGAGGGCGGCCTGGCCTGGACCGACACCGGACGGCTGAAGGTCCCGCTCGGGATGGTCGACCGGCCCTTCGAGCACACCCGGCTGCCCCTCACCGCCGACCTGACGGGAGCGGGCGGCCACGTGGGCATCGCGGGCGGCCCGCAGAGCGGGAAGAGCACGCTGCTCGCCTCGCTCATCCTCGGGCTGTCCGTCCTCAACACCCCCGCCCAGGTGCAGTTCTACGGCATCGACTGCGGCGGCGGCGTGCTCCAGACACTCGGTTCCCTGCCGCACGTGGGCAGCGTCGCCGCGCGCACCGACGAGCGGCGCATCAACCGCACGATCATGGAGATGCACGAGCTGATCACCACGCGGGAGACGTTCTTCGCGGAGAACGGCATCGACTCGATGGCGACCTACCGGCGCCGCCGCGCCGCGGGCGAGTTCGCCGACCAGCCCCACGGCGACGTCTTCCTCGTCATCGACGGATGGGGCACCATCCGCCAGGACCTCACCGACCTGGTCGCCCCCATCGTCCAGCTCGTCCAGCGCGGCCTCAACTACGGGTTGCACGTCGTGGTGGCGTCCCCCCGCTGGGCCGACTTCAACACCGGCGTGCGCGACCTGATGGGCACCAGGATCGAGCTGCGGCTGGGCGATCCGGTCGACTCCATGGTGCACATGCGCGTGGCCCAGACCGTCCCCCGCGTGCCGGGCCGCGGGATCACCGACGACAAGTACCACTTCCTCACCGGCCTGCCCCGGGCCGACGGCGACGCCGACCCGGTCACGCTCTCGGTGGGGGTGGCCGAGCTCATCGAGCGGGTCCGCGACGCCTGGGACGGTCCCGAGGCGCCGCCCGTGCGCACACTGCCCAGGGTGCTGCACGCGGCGGACCTGCCCGCGCCCGAGCTGACCCCCGGCGGGGGGCTGAAGGTCGCGCTGGGCCTGGAGAGCCGTCGGATGCAGCCGTTCTGGCACGACTTCTCCGCCACGCCGCACCTGATCGTGGTCGGCGACACCGAGACCGGCAAGACCACCCTGCTCCGCCACATCACGAACGCGATCCGCGAGCACTACGGCGCCAGTACCGCCCGCGTGGTCCTGGCCGACCAGCGGCGCCAGCTCTTCGACGCCGTTCCCAAGGAGATGCAGCTCGGCTACGCGGTCTCGGCCGACAACGTCAAGGAGATGATGATCGCCGCCGCCCAGGCGATGAAGGCCCGGTTGCCCGGACCCGACATCGAACCCGAGCGCATCCGCAAGCGCGACTGGTGGACGGGGCCGGAGCTGTTCCTGGTCATCGACGACTTCGAGATGGTCTCCGGGAGCGGGCCGAGCCCGCTCTCACCGCTGCTGCCACTGCTCGCCCAGGGCGCCGAGATCGGCATGCACGTCATCCTGGTGCACGCGGCGGGCGGCTTCGCCCGGGCCTCCTCCGACCCCGTCATCCGCTCGCTCATCGACTTCAACACACCGAGCATCATGCTGTCGTGCCCGCCGTCGGAGGGCATGCTGTTCGGCAATATCCGGGCGCGCAAGATGCCCCCGGGGCGCGCGCTGTGGATCTCCCGGCGCGACCCCGTCGAGGTCCAGCTCGCCATCGCCGAAGGAGCTTCGGAGTAGGGCGGCCCGGGGCCCGGACCGGGCCGCCCACCGTTTCAGATGAGCGGGCGCGGGTCCTCCTCGGGGGTCACCCGCTCACCCGCGGAGGCCGGGCGCCAGCCCCGGGTCCGGCCGTTGCGCAGCACCGCCCCCGCGAGCGAGCACAGCACCACGACCAGCCCGGCCCCGCCCACCGCCGCCACGGTCGGGGGGACCCGCACCGATCCGCGGGGGGAGGGGTCCGGGACGAAGGGCTCGCCCGCGCCCACCGCCGCCCCCGCCTCGGCGGCGGCGACCGGATCCCCGGACAGCGCGCCCGGCGGGTCGATCCGCCCGCTGCCCACGACCGGGTCGCGCGGGCCCAGGGGAGAGCCGTAGGCGGTCGCCGTCAACCGCTCCCGGATCTCCTCCGGGCCCGCGTCCGGTTCGCGCGAGGCCAGCAGCACGGCGGTGCCCGCGGCGAAGGCGGCGGCCACACCGTCGCCTCCGGCCGTGACGTGGCCCTCCCCGCCCGGGCCCACGCTCAGAACGCGGTCCCCGGGCGCGGTGACGTCGACCCGTGCCAGCTCGCCGTCGAACCTGACCAGCGGTTCGGCCAGGACCGGCGCCCCGTCGGCGTCGTGTGCGGCCACGCTCAGCACGGCGGGGTCCTGAGCCGGGTGGCCGGGGGCCGGGCCCTCCGACGTGAGCACCGTGGCCGGGGCGACCACGAGCACGCCCGCCTCCGCCGCCGCGGCGACCGCCTCGTCCAGGGCGTCGGAGCCCTCGACGGCCGCCGTGCCCACCAGGACCACCCGCGCTTCCGCGTCGACGGCCGCGCCGAGGCCCGAGGCGAGGTCGTCCGGGGAGGCGATCCCCGTGTCCGCGTCACCGGTCGGGACGGGGACCACGGCCGCCTGGGGAGCCACCCCCACGAATCCGCTCCCCGGCACGGGCCGGGCGGCCACCACCCCTGCCAGGAAGGTCCCGTACCCGAGGCAGTCCTCGGATCCGCCGCCTGCGACGGCGCCGGCCAGCGCGGGCACCCGTCCGTCCACGCCGGTGGCCAGGACCGCGACGGACACGCCGCCGCCCCGGCTCAGCTCGTGGGCGCTGGCCAGCCCCAGGGCGGGGAAGGTCCACGGGACCCGTTCCACGACGTCGGCCCCGGGCTCGGCGCACGCGTCGTCGGCGCCCTTGAACTGGGTCACCTGGGGCAGGGCGGCGGGTTCGTCCGCCCACGCCGGGGCCGGGACGGCGGCCGGGGCCAGGAGCGGCCCGAACGCGAGCAGTGAGGCCGCGATCCCTCGCAGGCGCCGGTGAAGGCGCGCCGGGGCCGCCGCCCGCCGGGGTCGTCGTCCGCGCGGGGATCGGTGCTGGTCGGGACGCTGCTGGTCCATGCGGGATGTCTCTCCGTGGGATGTCATCGTGGTGGGGTCGTGAGGTGGTGTCCGGCTCAGGAGCGGGCGATCAGCTCCAGCGTCGCCAGGTCGGGGGCGGTCGAGGCGGCCGAGCCGGGGACGGGCGCTCCGCCGCCGGTGTCCACCGGTTCCGCCGCCGCCCGCTCCAGGGCTCGCAGCGGGCTCAGCCCCTCGCTCCTGCGCTCGACGAGCCACGAGATCCAGTGGCTCCTGACCGCCGCCCCCGCCGCCCCCGCCGCACCCGCGCGCCCGGCGGCGACGAAGGACGCGGCGTCGTCGGCCTCGGCGGCCCACAGGTACCCCAGCACGCCGCCGTAGCCGCCGTCTCGGCCGCCTCCGGCTCGACGGATCGGCAGGTAGCGCACCGGGCCCGTGGTCACCGGCGGGTAGGTGCGCCGGTCCGCGGTGAAGGGGCCCAGCGGCCCCCACGTGCGGGCGCGATCCTCTTCCGGGCGTCCCCCGTGCTCAGCCATGTGCTCGTCCCCCCTCGTCGGTTCCGGTGTCCGTTCCGGGGAACGCGACCGCCCCGCCACCGCCGGTGGCCGTCGGAACCGGCGGCGATGGCGGCAGCACCTCGGCGAAGATGTCCAGGGTCCCGTCCGGGCGCCGCTGGACGGCGGTGATGAGGTAGTCCGTGTCCCGAGCCAGGATCAGCTCCCGCTGGGTGGGGAACCGGCTGTTGCGGCCCACCCACAGGGCCCGAGTCCCCGGGGGGAGGGTGAAGTGGATCTGGACCGGATCGACATAGCCGCCCGCGTACCCGAAGACGCCCGCACCCAGAGAGGTGGAGAGGTACCCGGGCTCGTGCTGGACGGTCCCGACCAGGGTCCCGGGGTCGTCGGTGAACCCGGTGAGGAAGTCGGCGCGGCTGAGGCCGCGGTGCGTGACGATCGCCTCGGGCAGCGGACTGGAGCCGATGGCGGCGTCCAGGACACCGATCCGCGCGTGGAGGTCGGCGAGGGTGGGGAGGCGGCCGAAGAGGTCGACGAGGTAGCCGGGCAGGCCCGCCCAACCCCGCCACATCGCGAGTTCGGCGCCCGGGTCCGGCGCGGCCGTGATCTCCTCGACGACCGACCGCAGCACGGGCGGCAGGGTGTCCATCCGTGCGGCGGCGGCGAGGACGTCCTCCATGGTCGGCGTGCGGCCGCCCGCCAGCACGTACAGCTCCCACGCGTCGCCGCCCCGCCCCATCCAGTCGCGTAGGAGGGCGGGCCGCTCGCCCTCGGGGGTGCGCAGGAACTCGTTGTAGGGGCTCGACCGCCGCGTGTAGGCCACGATGGCGTCCCGCTGGTGGGGCGGCAAGTGGCCGAACGCGCCGGGATCGCGTTCGGGGTGCGAGAGGTGGACCTCGCCGTAGGCCTCCCCCTCCGCGTCGGTGCGGAAGTGGCGTACCCCGTTCTGGGCGAGGACGCCGGGCAGGGGAGGCACCGGGTGCTCGCGGTAGCCGGCGTCGGCGTCCATCGCCGGGCTCGGCCGCCAGCCGGGAGGCGGCCGCCATCCGTCCGGCACGAACTCGGCCTCGACGAACCAGAGCGGTCCGACGGGGCCGCCCTCCGCGCGCCTGCCGGGCCGCCGGTAGACGCCGTGGACGACGAAGGAGCTGTTGCGGGGGATCAGGATCTCGCGCTCACCGGAGGCGTGGGACAGCGGCGCGGCGTTGAGGCCGGGGAACCCCTGGGGGACCCGGAACATGAGGTAGAGCGGGCGGTCGTAGGGCGTGCGCGAGCCTACGGAGGTGGAGACGTAGCTCGGCTCGGTGTGGACGGTTCCGACCAGGCCGGTGAGGGTGGCGGGGTCGTTCAGGTCGATGCCGAGGTTGTCGGTGAACGCGCTGTCGACGCCCTTGTGCACGATGAGCGGGACGGGGAGCGGTGAGTCGGCGATGGCGCGGTCCACGCCTCGCACCAGTGAGGTGAAGTCGTCGCGCCGGTACACGCCGACGTTGCCGTGGCGCAGGCCCGCGTGGGCCAGGGTGTAGTCGGCTCCGGTGTAGTCGGAGACGGCTTCGGCGGAGGCGGGATCGGAGACCCTGGGCAGGTGGGTGTCCGCCCAGTGTGCGGCTTCGTCGTCATCGGCGAAGCGCAGGGCGTGGGCCATGCCGACGCCTCCGGGTTCGTGCGGCCCGCCGTGCCAGACGGGCGCCGGGTCGAGGTCGTGGCGGACGTCGTCGTCGCCGGTCAGGACCTCGCCGTCGCCGCTGTCCTCACTGGAGCCGTCATCGGCGTCGTCGCCCATGTCCGACGTGTCATCCGAGTCCGTGTCATGGCCGGTGTGCCAGGGTCCGGGCCGGGGCGTGAAGGCCGACATGACCATGAGGTCGTCGGTCGTGGCCGGGTGCGGCCGTGCGAGGGGCGGGGCCTGGTTCCCGCCGCCGGTCTCGGTGGCGGGTGCGGGTGCGGGTGGGAGCCCTCCCTCGCCGTCGCGGGGGACCGTGCGCCACTCGGGGGGCGGGGTCCAGCCGTCCGGCACGATCTCGGCCTCGACCACCCAGTGGTCGTTGTCGTAGAGGTCGTCGAGAACGTGACGGACGTCGTGGACGACGAACGTGGACCCGCGCCGCAGGACCACGTCAGGGCCGTCGCCGGGCCGTCGGCCCGCGGTGTTGAGCGCGGGATGGCCCTGGGGCACCTTGACGATGACATCGATCGGATGGCGGAAGTCGAGGGGCTGTTCCCCGGTGGTGGCGGCGACGTATCCGGGGTCGGTGTAGGTCCGCCCGATCAGGGCGCGCATCGTGTCCGGGTCGGCGGGGGAGACGCCCAGGCGTTCGGCGAACCCGGTGTCCGCTCGGTGGTGCAGGATCAGCGGGTCGGGTGTCGTCGAGCGGTCGATCAGGGCGTCGAGGGTGTCGACGGCCTCGCGCGTGCGCGCGGGAGCGTGCTCGGGCGGGGTCCCGTTGCGCAGCGCGTCGTTCACGGCGGTCTCGCCGCCGCCCCCGGCGACGTCGCGGACGACGGCTGCTTCCGCCCCGGTCATCGCGGGCGGCTGCATCAGGAGCGACAGGTATATCGTGCCCTGGTCGTGTCCGTCGAGGGTCTGGCCGTCGCGCATGCCCTGGGGGTGGGCGCCCTCGCCCCAGGCCGGGGGCGGCGGCCAGGCGGAGGCGGATCGGGACGGGCTGGTGCCGGTCGTCGGAGACCGGTCGGTGGCCTCCTGCCCCCGCGCGTCCCGCTCCACGTGCCGACTGGTCGCTGCCTGGTCCGGAGTCTCGGTGGCCGGGTGCTCCTCGGTCGTGCTCGTGGTCGGGACGTACTCGGGGAAGGGCAGGTCCGGGAGCACGTTGGGGTCGTAGGGCCGTTTGGGGTCCAGGTCGAACGGCCATGGGGAGGACTTCGGCCCGAAGGGGAGGTTCGGTGTGAAGGGCGGGGAGAGGCCGTCCAAGGAGGGGAAGGCGTCGTCGCTCTGAGCGGGGGCGGCGTCGCGGAGCGACCGGCCGGTGCCGTCGTGCCGCGTGTCGGGGGGCGGTGGAGCGCCCTGACCGGGTCCGCCCCCCGGGCCGGCGCCGCCGCCCGTCCCGCGCGCGGATCCACCGCTGCCGCCGCTCCTGTCGTCCCGGTCGTTGGAGTCGTCGGTGGAGTCGTCCGCCGACTCCGTGGGCGGGGTCCAGCCGTCGGGAACGATCTCGACGTCGACGGACCACGTCTTGAGGCCGTACTGGTCGTCGGGCAGCCGGGTGACGTCGTGGACGAGGTACGTCGCGTCGCGCCGGATCATCACCTCGTGCTCGTTGCGGTTGGTCACGCCCGGGACGTCCATCACGTTGAGCGCGGGATACCCCTGGGGCACCCTGATGGACAGTTGGATCCGCCGCTCGGGATAGAGCGGCTGGTGCGCCATGGCGGCGGACCCGTAGCCGGGGTCGTTGAACGTGCGTCCGACGAGCGACACCATGCCGTCGACGGAGTTCGGCGACGCGTCCAACTGCGCGGGAAGCGTGTCGACGCTCCGGTAGAGCAGGATCGGCTCGGGGGCGCGGGACCGGTCCAACGCCCCGTCCAGGTTCCGCACGGCGTCCCGCATGCTCGGCGTGGCGCGCTCCTGGGTGACCCCCGAACGCAGCTCGGAGTTGATCACGTAACTGCCCTCGGCCGTGTAGTACCGGACGTAGGCGCTCTCCGTCCCGTTCAACGCGGGCGGGGGCATCCGCCGCGTCAGGTACGTCGCGGAGCCCTCGTAGGTGTCGAAGGTCCGCGCTCCCGGCATGCCCTCGGGGCCCCTGCCCCCACCCCAGGCGGGCGGTGGCGGCCATCCCCGGGCGGGCTCGGACCGGCCGGCCGAGGACCCCGACGCGTCCCCGTGCCCCGTCGTCTCCGTCGACCCGGAGGGTCCGTCGGGGTTCGGGGTGAAGGCGGACATGACGATCGGGTGGGTCAGGTGTGACACGTCGGCGCGCGGTGGACCCGTCCGGGGGCCGACGTTGCCGGCGTTCGGGCCGGCGCCGTCGCCCGCCGCTTGCTCGCTTCCGTCCGGGATCCGGGGCCCTGAGCCGGAGTCGTGGGGATCCCACTCGGTCGAGGGGTCCAGAAGCCGCTCCCACCGCTCCGAGAGCCGGTCGGCGTCCTGCCGCGCCCGCTCGGCCCGCTGTTCGAGGCCCTCCGCGTCGGTGCGAATCCTGGTGGCCTCGTCGCGCGCGTCGTTCAGGGCCGTCCGGCTCGCGGCGAGGCCGCTCTCGGCGGTCCTGAGCTGCTGGGCCAGCGCGTCGAGCTTCTGCTGCGCGGCGGTGAGGTCCCTCTCGGCGCCTCCCAGCCGGGTGTCGAGGCCACGGGCCTTCTCCTGGAGCCCGGCTGCGTGCCCGGCGGCCGACTCGGCGTTCTTCTCGGCGGTGTCGAGCAGGTCGCGCAGCTCGTCGGCGCGGGTCTGCGCGGAGGCCGCGGCCTCCTCCGCCCGGGTGGCCGACGTCCGGAGGTCGTCGGCACGCTCGCGGAGTTCCTGGACCGTGTCCTCGGTCCCGGTGTCCCCGCCCTGGCGGAGGGCGAGCTCGGCTGTGCGCCGGTCGAGTTCGGCCCGGGTGTCCGCGAGGTTCCGGGCGGCGGCTTCGGAGACCTCCCGGGCACGGTCGGCGGCGTCCTGGAGGTCGCGCGCGGACCGGTCGGGGCGGGTGGCCTCCTGTGGCCAGGCGCTGACGGAGTCGGCGTTCGCGGCGTCCTCGACCCCCTCCTCCTGACGGGTGTCGTAGCGGTCGCGTTCGGCCCGGGCTTTCTCGACGGCCCTTCCGTGCTCGTCGTGGGCGTCCTGGGCTGCGGTCTCCAACGACCGGATCCGGTCACGGAGTTCGCGGACCGTCTGTGCGAGCTCGGCGGTCTCCGCCGCGTATCGGGCCTGCTCGGCCCGGGTCCGGGCGTCGTCGGCGGCGGACCGCTGCTCCGCGTGCTGTGTGCCGAGGGCGGCGGCGGTGCCGGCGGCGTCCCGGGCGGCCGTCGCGGCGGCATCGGCGGCTTCGTGGGCGCGCGTGACCTGGGGCTTGAGCTGGGCCCGCTTCAGCTCGGCGGTGTCGCGCTCCTCCCGGGCGGGCGGGAGGTCCCGTTCCTCCAGGCGCTGGACGTCCCGTTCCAGCCGGGCCACGTCCGCCTCGGCCCGTCGCTCCTGTTCCAGGACGTTCGGGAGTGCCGATCTGAGGTCCCGGGCCTCGGCGCGCAGGTCGGCGGAGAGCTTCTGCAGGCGCCGCGACTCGTCCGACGCGCGCTCCGCCTCGGCCCGGCGCTCCGGTGACAGGTCGTCCTGTGTGCCGGGGGAGCGGTGCTGACGGCTGCCGGGCTCCACATTGAGCAGAGAGCGGAAGGTGTCCGCGAGGGGCCCGCCGCCGCGTGGTCCGATGCCCGTCGTGTCGACGGGTTCGGCGGACTCGGTGATCGTGGGGAGGGCGCGGACGTGCGCCTTCCCCTTCCCCTTGCCGTCCCTCGGAGCCGGGACGGTGATGTCGCGGGGGTCCTCGACGAGCTTCCGGGTCCGGTCGAGGGTGGCCGTCCAGCGGTCGATGCCGGCGTTGAACTCGGTCAGGGCCTGGTCGTACCCGGCCTTCTGCGCGTCGTAGCGCTGCCGGGCGGCGTCGGCGTCGGTGCCGTTGACGGCCTCGTCGGCGAGCTGTTCCAGGGGGCCGCGCGCGTCCGCGTAGGCCTTCTCGGCGTCGGCGAAGGCCTGACGCGCCTCGTGCAGCGCGTCGAACGACGGCCGGAGCTGGTCGGCCTGGGCGCGGGTGATGACGCCCATCTCGATCGCGTCGGCCTCGGACACCCATCCGGAGAGCCGGGTGGAGGTGTCCCCGAGCTGCCAGCGCGCGGGCCGGTTCCCCGACGGTCCCGTCTCGGCGCCGGTGCCGCGGACCTTGTTCATCCAGGACGTGGACCGCGGAAGTTTCGACGCGGCTCCGACGGCCCACGTGGTGTCGAACTCGACCAGGTAGGCGGGGCCCTGCCGGAGGCGGTCGGACCGCGGGTAGCGCTTGACCGGCTGGTCGGAGCCGTGGCTCGAGCCGTCCGTGCGGGAGGAGGCGTGGCCCGGGGCGCCGCCGGTGTAGATGCCCTCGTGGCCGTCGTAGTCGTGCGCCGCCTCGGTGCTCAGCCCCACCGGGCGGAGCACGTCCGCGCTGCCGCCGGTGGTGGAGGACCGTCCGCGGTTGCGGCCGTCGGCACCGCCGTGGGTGAGGTTGTCGCTGATCCGGGTGCCGGGGACGACGTCCAGGATGGTGGGGTGGGACAGGTCCGGGAGCGCCTTGACGCTCCAGTCGGTGCGCCCGATGGACAGCAACCGGACGCCGTCGTCGTTGCGCGAGGCACCCGGGTACAGGGCCTGGAGAGCGACGTCGCCGAGGGCGTGGTCGATCGCGTTGGACCGGGGGTCGAGTTTCAGTTCGTCGGCGACGTGGGAGCGGGCGTCGTTGATCGCCTGCGGGGTGTAGGCGCCGTCCCGCACCGCGTCGGCGGGGGGTGTCCAGCCCAGGGACTTGGCGAGCACGACCGCCGCGGTGTCCCGGACCGCCTTGCCGTGGTCCTCCAGCGCGATCGGGAGGATGACGATGTCGTCCGAGGCGGGCACGCTGCCCGGGGCGGCGTTGCGGGTGTTCGCCGCCCAGGTGCGCATCATGTCGTTCAGCGACGCGTACGGGGTGCTCACGGGATGCTCGGGCGCCGGCGGGTCCTGGTGGCCCTGGTTCTGCTCCCGGTCCTGGCCCTGTTCCCGGCCTTGGTCCCGCTGCGCGTCCGTGCGTGGAGCCGTGGTGCCCTGCGCGTCGGTGTCCGCGGCGCCGTCGCGCCCGTGCGTGCGGGAGGGGCCGGCCTTCGGAACCGAGTGGTCGGTGACCGCGCCGTCCGTGGCCGTGTCGGTGGAGGGCGGCGGGGCGAGGGCCAGGTAGGAGAACGGGAACAGCGTCTCGATCTCACCGCCGTCACCACGGCCGGTGAAGGTGGTGCGGCGTGACCCGCCGCCACTGTCGGAACCGTCCCGGCTCTCGGAGGTGTCCGTCGCGGGAGTGCCGAGTTCCAGTGTCAGCGTCAGCTCGGTGTCCTGGGTGATCTTGGCGTAGGGGACGTGCATCTGGATCTCGACCGTGTGGTTCGCCGAGTCCGAGGCGCCCCTGCTCGTGCTCTCGCCCGATCCCGTGTTCACCCCGGCGTTGGGCGCCACGAACAGCGGGCGGCTGCCGGGCTGGTCCTCGGGGCCGCTCTGGTCGCCCTGGTAGCCGGTCGGCTGGAGCAGTGTGACGTCCGCGCCCGTGCTGCGGGACGTGCCGCGACCCTCCCCGTGCCCGTCGGTGTCCGTCCAGGTCCGCGACTCGATGTAGTCGCCCGCGAAGCCCACGTACTCCGTACGCGTCCCGGTGGTGCTCAGGTCCACGTAGACCTTGGCGTCGGTGGACGTGTGCACGGGCTGCCCGATCGGACGGACCCGTACCGGGACCGGCGCCGACTTCGCGGGGTTGTTGCCCAGTTGCGTGGTGAGGGTGTGCAGGAGCTGTTCGCGGCTGTTGCCGGTCAGCTCCAGGCCGTCGCCCGCCAGGTGGTCGACGAGGCTCTGGATGGCGGCGTTGGGGTCGGCGGGGCGCATCTGCCGCCCGGTGTTCTCGAAGCCCGGCCGCACCGACAGGCCGGAGGGCTTCTTCGGGTTCGGCTGGGAACCGAGCACGGGACCGTCGTCGCTGTCCGACACCGCGTCCTGGACCAGGTTGGAGTTGTGGGCGTCGTGGGCGTGCACGTACCCGGAGACCAGGTTCTGCACGGGGACCCGCCAGCCGCGGTAGCGGATGTTCCACGGCAGGGTGGGGCCGATGCTCCAGTTCTTCTTGAACTCGATGGCCTGCGTGATGTCGCCCGACCCGCGGAACGCGTAGGACCGCGCGACCTGCGGGATGAACAGCACGGACGAGGAGAAGCCGTGCTGGTGGGAGGTGGAGCGGTTCACGCTGTAGGGCGTGAAGCCGAACGAGGGGCCGCCGACGGGGATCGGCCGGATCGCCTCGCTGGGCAGGGAGTCGTCCGTGCCCGCGCGGTTGGGGTTGTCGGTGGCCCCCGATCCGAGCCGGGCCGACCAGGACGTGGAGCGGGAGTCGCTCGTGGACAGGTTGACCTGGGTTCCGCCGCTCCACCAGATCTGCGCGCTCACCGGGAGGAAGTCAGTGATCGCGTCGACGTTGACCTGGGTCGCGATGGTCGCTCGGACGTCGTGCGGCGAGAGGAACCCGCCGCTCATGTCCTGTCTGGTCCGCGCCCCCGCCGGAGAGGCGGCGCTGGGGTCGGTCGCGAGGGACTCTCCCGACAGCCGGTTCTCGAACTGGGGGCGGGAGGAGGGGGTGTCGGTGAGCAGGTGCTCCAGCTTGCGGCTGTAGCCGTGGTGGAAGCGGCTGTCGCGGGCGGTGCCGAAGGCGCCGTAGGTCTGCTCGACCAGGCCCGGCCGGTTCGGACCGCCGCCCAGGTCGGTGTTGACCCGCTCGATGGTGCCGCCGTGCTTGATGATCTCCTTGGCCCGGTGCTCGGCCAGCGACGGCGGACCGGTCCTGGCGCTCGAGGTGACCGACGGCCCGGCCACCGGCTGGTCGGGGACGAAGCCCCGGCGGATGATGTCACGCGCCTGGTCGGAGGAGAGCGCGGTCGGTGGCGCCGGCAGCGGGGGTGGTCCGGAGCGGGTCGGGGGCGACTGCACCTTGGGCGTGGTCAGGGTGGTCCGGGTGTCCAGGCCCGCGCCGAGCAGCGGGATGCCGCGCTCGCGGATCGGGCGGCCGTCGCGGACCTGCCCGAGGTCGTCGTGTTCGTGCAGGCGGGCGTCGAACCTGGTGTCGGCGGTCCACACGTCGTTGCCGCCGGAGAGCATCACCCGGTCCTCGGTGGAGTGGGTGATGCCCTGGCCGGTGCCGTGGCTGATGCCGGACGAGCGGGTGACCGAGGCGGAAGGGGTGCCGAACTTCGCCGGAACGCCGCGCGCGTCCGCTCCGGCGTCCTCGCGGACGTTCATACCCACGCTGGTGGTGACGGCGTGCGTCCGCGAGCGATTCGACGCACGGCTGAGTCCGGACGCGCCGTTGACCCTGGTGCCGGAGCTGCTTTCTGATTCCGTCCGGTGGCGCAGGGGGCCGATGCCGGCGGTGATGCGCACGGTCACCGTGTCCGGGCGCGTGAGTTCCTTGCCCTTGACGGTGGAGGGCAGGTCGATGCCGGCGGGCTCGGTCAGGCGGACGGGTATGCCGTCCCGGGTGAGATCGCCGGAGTTGCTCTTCAGGCTGGACTCGGAGACCGCGTCCAGGATGCGCATGGTGTTCTCACGTGCGACGTCCTGGTCACGGCGCAGACCCGTGTGCTCACGGGGGGAGCGGTCGAAGTAGGGGGCGTCGGTGTTGCCGGGGCGGTGCGCGTAGTTGCCGCGGTCGCGCGCCAGTTCCGGGATCACCAGGCCCGGGCGCTCCTGGGCGATGCCGGTCAGGATCTGGTGGCCCAACTCCTCGTGGACGGAACGGCCGCCGGGGCTCGCGGACGCGTCGGCGGCGGTGTTCGACGTGTCCGCGGTGGTCGGCGGCCAGCCGAACGTCCGGATGTCCGCGCCGCTCAGGTCCGTGACGCGGTCGCCGCGCAGGTTGGGGAACGGGGGGACCTTGGCCGGGGAACCGGTCCCGCCGACCGTGCCTCGTGCCGGGGTGGCGCTCTGATCACCGGTGTCCTGGGCCGGGGTGGCCTCCTCGCCCGTGTCCCGGGCCCGGCCACCGTTCTCGTCGTCGGGCTTCCGGGTCGGTGCGGCGCCGCCGCGCTCACCCGAGGCGTCCGGAGCGGTCTCCGTGCGGTCGTCGGTCGCGTTCACCTGGTGCCGCAGCGCCTGGGCGTCCTCCGCATTGAGGATGTCGACGGAACGGCCGTGGAAGTGGTGGGTCTCGGACTCGCCCTCGAACCGCACGTAGTAGTCGCGTTCGACGTCGTAGGCGCCGTACCGGGGGTGGCCGTGCGTGAACGTGCTGGACGTCGCGGACTGGCTGCGCGTGTCGCTGGTGTTGGAGCCGACCGAGAACGCGTACTCGACGAACGGGGCGTCCAGCCGGATGCTGCGGTCGCCCGGCAGGTCGATGTGCAGACCGAACCCGCCACCGACCGTGCCCGTGATCCCGGAACTGCGGTTCACCGAGGAGGACGTCCCCTTGGTCGAGGTGTTGTTCCGCAGCAGGTCCACCAGCGGAGGCGAGTGGTCCTTGCGGGTGTAGGAGGTGGGCACGGACCACAGCTTCATGATCCGCTGGCTGCCGTCGGGCGCGGAGACGCGGATGTTCGACGGTGTGTTGGTGATCTGCGGCAGCAGGTTCTGGATCTGGTCGGGGTGGAAGGCGCGCTCGATCGACGCGCGGAAGTCGTCGAGTCGCTGCCGCCGTCGGTCGGAACCGCCGGGCAGGTGCTCGCTCACCCATTGGGAGACGCTCGTGTCGGGGTCCACCAGCATGTGGTCGGCGATCCACGGGCCCAGATCGGTGGCGCCGGGGCCGTCGGTGCGCCCGCCCGTCCCGTCGCCGTTCGAGCCGGGGTCGACCGGGACGATGCGGCCGACCGAGATGGGGTGGCCGACCCCCGGATGGTGCACGGCCGCGCGCGGCGGCTGACCGGGGGCGGGGGTGGGCCCCGTGTGCAGCCGGATGCTCTGGGGCATGTCGGGGTGGGCGACCACCTCGCCGGGCAGGTTGAGGACCAGACCGTTGCCGGATCGACCGCTGCTGGTGTGCGGGACGGGAGCGGGGGCCGGGCCTCCGGCCTGGGTGCCGCTCACCGGCGGGGCCGCCGGTGGAGTGACGGTCAGGTCCATGTCCAGGTCGGCGGCGTAGAGCTCGGGTGGCGCCAACTGCCAGATCTCGGTGTCGCTGTTGGCGGAGTTGGAGGCCCCGTGGTCCGTGCCGCGCACACCGGTGCCGAAGCGTCCACCGAGGGAGGCCAGGGGGCCCGCTCTGGCCACACCGATGTCGGCCACGTAGACCGGGCTGGCGGTGAACTTGCCACCCACGGACTTGTTCCCGGCGCGGGAGCCGCTGTCGTGGGAGTTGACGCCGATCCCCGCGTTCTGGGTGCGCAGGAACCTGGTCTCGGTGCCGTCGCCCAGGGGACGGGTCGGGACATGCCGGAAGTCGCCGTCGCTGGGGTTCAGGGACAGGGCGGCCGTCCACGTCCCGTTCGGCCCCTGGACCTCCACGGTGTGCCCGCCGGGAGCGAGGAACGGACGCGGCCCGTGTGCCCGGAAGACCTCCTCGAACGCGTCCATGATCCGCCGGCGGTCGGGGGCGGCCAGGCCGTCCACGCCGCGGAGGGTGTCCCCGACGAACGTGTCGACGTTCTCGGCGGCGGCCATGTGCGGACCGACCAGGGTGGACGCCGTCAGATAGTCGAGCCGGTAGGTGTCCCCGGAACGGTCCGGCGTGAAGCTGCCCGCGTACTCGGTCCGGCCGGGTGGGGGCGGTGGTGCCTCGCCGGTCGGGTGCGTGTGCGACGGAGCGGCCTCGTCGTGTCCTCGGGTCGTGTCCACGGGCGGAGGCGCCTGGTGGGTGCTCGTCTGCGGGAGCGGGTTCGGCGGAGACGGGGTGTGGTCCGACGTCGTGGGGTTCGCCGAAGCCACCGGGGGAGGTGCCGTGTCGCTGGTGTGCTGGACGTTCCCGTCGAGGCTCGTCGTCGGCACGGCCGTCGAAGACGGCTGGTTCGACTGCTGCCTCTGGCCCTCCGCAGGAGCGCTGCGGGTGGGATGCTGCCTCGTCGTGTCCTGCGGGGTGGTGGGTTGCTGGGTCGTGCTGCCCTGGTGGGAGCCCGGGGCCGGGGTCGGGATCGTGGTCGCGTGCGTGACGGAGGGCGCGTTCTCGTCGTCGGTGGTCTCCGCAGCGGGGTCGACCGTGATCTCGTGGACGGCGAGGACCTGGAGGTCGTCGACCATCCACGGAAGGGGCGACTGGGGGAGGCCCAGACCCGCCTTCGGGTCGAGGACGCTCAGATCCGGGGTGAGGAAGGACCCCTTGGGGTTGAGGAGGCTGGAGAGATCGAAGGGTGAGGGAGGGGGCGCGAACGACGTGGCATCGTCGTCCGTGTGTGACGTGTCGGTGGAGTCGTAGAGGTCGGCGAGCGGCCAGTCGACGTCCGTGTCGGAGTCCGGGGCGGCCTCCTCGCCGCCGGATCGGGCGGGCGTCCCGGACGTGGGGGAGGTGGCGGTGTCGTCGGGTGCCCGGGAGGGGGAGTCCTGATCGACGTCGGCGCGAACCGGCGTGTCCGTGTCGACCGGGGTGGGCTGGTCGGCGGCCCCGGGCGCGGGGTTCGAGGCCGAGTCGGTGGTGAGCTCGGAGGTGAAGGGCGAGAGGTAGGGGTTGTCGCCCGGCGGCGCCTCCACCGAGGTCGGAGCGTCCCCCGGGACGGACACCTGGGCCTCTCCCGAACCGCGCGTGCCCGTCGTGTCGTCACGGCGGACCGCGCCGCTGTCGTCGGCCGGGCCACGGTCGGCGTCTTCGCCTCTCCGGTCGCCCGCGTCCCCGGCCACACCGGTGTCACGTGTGCCCGTGGCGCCGTCGTCCCTGGAGCCGCGACCCTCATCGCTGCGTCCGGTGCCCGCGCTCGTGTCGTCGGTCTCGTTCCCGCCTCGGTTCCTCGTCCCGCCATTGGTCACCGAGTCGCGGTCGTCCCCCCTCCCGGGATCGCCGGAAGCGCTGGTGTCGACGGAGCCACGGTCGTCACCGCTGCCACGACGGTCCGAATCGCTGTCGTGGCCGGAGCCGCGGTCCGACCCGTCCCGACTCGTGTCGTCGGTCGCACCGCCGTCCGTGAGGGCGTCGTCCGATGCGCTGGCGGACGGGTTTCCGGTGGAGGTCGGTGGCGGAGCGGTGAGGGGCGGCGGCAGGTTCGGACCGCCGCGCAACGAGTCGATGCCCTTGACGGAGGCGTCCGTCACCACCGTCTGCGTCGTTGCGTTGCTGGCACCCGCGCTGGCGGAGAACCCGGAGGCCTTCCACTCGCCCTGGAGCGCCGTGTTGGACAGGCCCTCGCCGAGATAGCCCTCCAGTGCCCCGGTGCTCGCGCCCAGGCCGAGGTTCCGGGCATAGGGGCCCGCCCCGCTGTTGATGTCGCGGAGGCCCTTCGACAGCGTGTCCGGCACCGTGTCGGCGAGATGGTCGCGAACGGCGGGAGGCAGTGAGTCCCCCAGGGCCCGGGACAGGTGGGTGGACAGGTCGTCGCTCGGCCAGTTCCGGGCGAAGGCGTCGGCGTAGTCGTTGCCCAGGTTCCTGGCGGCCGACGATCCCAGCTCGTCTGCGAAACGGCGCTCGAACAGATCGGCGAAGTCCTGGCGTAGCTGGTCCCTGTTGGCGGTGTTGGGCCAGCTCCCGATCCCGGGGACGTCGCCCTGCTTGTAGGGGACGGTGAGTTCGTCGTTGTGCCGGGTGAAGAGGTCGGTCAGGTCGTCGTTGAGACCGGAGGCGGGCGGGTCCGGCTCCGGATCGGGTCTGGGGTTGGTGACGGACGGCGCGTCGTCCGGAACAGGGTCCTGTCTGGGTGTGGTGATCGGCGGCGGGTCCGGGAGGTCCTTGAGATCGAGCAGGTTCTGGTTGATGAGCTTGTTGACCGGACCGTTGAGCAGGAGGTCGACCCCGCCCGAGAGGCCGGCGGAGAGGAGTCCTTCGATGACGGCACCGAGGTGGGCGCTTGTGGTGAGGTCGTGGTCCCATTCGGTGCGGGTGCCGTTGGCGATCTGGATGCGCTGGATGATGCTGTCCAGGCTGGCGAAGATCTGGCTGATGATCTGGTGGCCGGGGACGGTGAGGAGGAACCAGGACAGGATGCGGCGGATGAGCAGGCTGCGGATGGCTTTGAAGACGGGGATCATCTTCAGTGAGGCGCCGAAGGTCCAGTAGGCGGAGGCGATGGCCCAGGCGATCTCGAGGAGGAGTTGGACGAGTTGGCCGATGACCATCATGGCCATGTATTCGGCGTTGGCGGCGGCTTTGCGGAGTTCGCGGCCCATGTCGGCGGCGATCTGTCCGGCTGCGCCGATGTAGTCGTTGTCTCCGGTGGTGAACTGGGCGACGGAGCGGTCGAAGTAGTCGGCGGCCTGTCCGGAGAAGTCGGTGCGCACGCGTCGGCGGATGTGGGTGAGCAGGTCGGTGAGGTGGTGGGTGATCTGGGTGCCGGTGGTTTCGTAGAGTTCGGCGGTGGCGCGTAGGGCTCGGGGGTCGGCGGTGGGCATGACGATGCCGGTGAGGGTGGCCAGGGTGTATCTGGCGGTGTTGTCCATGTTGTGGCTGAGTGGCACGCGGGGTCACCTCCTTGGCCGGTTCCCGCTGCGCGCCAAAGCACGAACACGCCTGCGTCCGCTCGTGTCGTGCCCGGTCGGTGGCCGCGTTCCGGGCGTGGACGAACGTAACACTGAGACCCCCGAATGTGGAAGTGCTTGGAAATACCTGTTTGCTTACCTTCGTATGCATGGTGTTGGTTGCGCTCGCCCGAGAGGTGTCCTCTGAGTCCTCGGGCCCGGGTACGACGTGAGCACGGCACGGTCAGCTTCCCGGTCGCCCGGTCACCGACCACGCGCCCATCGCCGATCTGGCCCACCGAATCGCGGACCCCGGGAATCGGCTGCGAAAACGATTCGGCGACGGCTCGCCGACGGCCTCGACGTGGCACTGACCATCGCATTTCGCGGTCCGCGCTCATCTGCGCAGAGATCTCAGGCGCGCGTCGGCGCACTTCTTCCAACGGGCTTCGGTGTCCTCCGTTGCGGGCTGAATGTGAAGCGTGATAAAAGATGGCATCCGGACCGATCCGCGGGTTTCCGTATTGGTCGGTGTCCGGTGGGGAGTTCTCCCGCATGACTCCCTTGCTGCCGATCGAGGGAAAGTGGGAGGCCGGCATGTCCGTTCGCACTGGTGTCGCGAGTGTCCTCCGAAGCGGCCATGGCAGCGTGTCGTCCTCCCTTGAGTCCGCCTCCGAGCCCGCGCCGACGGCCCCGGCGGCCGGTAGGGCCACGGAGGAGGGGCGGATCGCCAAGGCGGCGCTCACCGAACTCCCCGACGGCGGCGTGGTGATCCTGGACGCGGGCACCGTCACCGAACGCCTCGCCGCGTACCTGCCGGTCGACCGCGGCTACACGGTGGTCACCAACTCCGTGTCCGTGGCCTCGATCCTCGCCGCGCGCACCGACATCGCCGTGCACCTCATCGGCGGACGCCTCGACCGACGTGCGGGCGCCGCCCCGGCCACGAGCCGGGAACTGGACGGCCTCAGTGCGGACGTGGCCTTCGTCGTCCCAGGAGGCGTCTCCTTCGACCGCGGTCTGACCAGCACCGATCCCGTCCAGGGCCGGAGCAAGCGAACGATGATGGACGCCGCGGACACCGTCGTGGCCCTCGCCGACCACACCCGCATCGAGGCCGACCGCATGTCCCGCTTCGCCTGCCTGGACGACATCGACTGCCTCGTCACCGGCGACGAACTGGACCCGGAACCGGCGGCGCGACTGGGCACGCGCCTGCACCGCCTGCTGCGCGTCTGACCGCGCACGCGACCACGCCTGGCCGCTCTCCCACCCGTGCGCACGGCGTCGTGTCCGCTCTCGTGCCCGCGTACTGGTCCCACTGTGTGTGCTTCCCACACCGAGCCGGGTCCTCACGTGGGACGCTTTCCCTGGGCGGTTCCGACCATGTCACGCGTTCCCACGGCGCTGGTCCGTGTTCTTGTGCGTGCCGGGCCTCCGCACTACCATCGACCCACATCACACTGAAACACAGGTGATACCACATGTACGCCGAAGAGCGTCAGAAGCTCATCCTTGAGCGTGCCCGCCGCGAGGGGAGGGTCGACGTCGCCACACTCGCCGCCGAGTACGACGTCACCTACGAGACCATCCGACGGGACCTGATGGCTCTGGAACGGCACGCCGTCCTGCGCCGGGTGCACGGCGGCGCCATCCCCGTGGAGCGGCTCGGCTTCGAGCCCACGCTGAGCCAGCGCGACACCGTCATGACCAAGGAGAAGGACCGGATCGCCAAGGCGGCGCTGGCCGAGCTCCCCCAGGAGGGCGCCATCCTCCTCGACGCCGGGTCCACCACCGGTCGTCTCGCCGAGCAGATCCCGGCCGACCGCGAGCTGACCGTCGTCACCAACTCCGCTCCCATCGCACTGAGCCTGGTGCCGCGCGCCAACATCAACGTCATGATGCTCGGGGGGCGCCTGCGCACGCGTACGCAGGCCACCGTGGAGGGGTGGGCCCTCCATGCGCTGGAGGAGACCTACGTCGACGTCGCCTTCATGGCCACCAACGGTGTTTCGGCCGAACGCGGACTCACCACTCCCGATCCGGCCGAGGCCCAGGTCAAGCGGGCGATGATCCGGTCCGCACGCCGATCCGTTCTGCTGGCCGACCACACCAAGGTGGGCAACGACCACTTCTCCCGCTTCGCCGCGCTCGACGAGATCAGCTGCGTCATCACCGACACCGGCCTGGCCGACGGCCTCGCTCAGGAGCTCGCCGCGATCGGTCCGCGCGTCACCACGGTCTGAGGGGTCGCGCGCGAGAGGCCTCGAACGGCGGAAGGCGGGGCAGCGGTTCGGAGAAGGAATCCATCCCCCCTTTCCGATACTGAATTCCGGTGCGCGGCCGATCGGCCACGCGCGCATTCCCGTGAGTCATCATTCGGATCCCTTTCCTTCGGGGCGTCGCGGAAGGGGGAACCGTGCACGCCGCGCTGATTCGATGAGCTGTTCCCGCACCCCGTCGACGTCCCGTTCGAAGGGCGCGAACGAGGAATCCGCTCATGAGCGCGGAGCGGGAACAGCCGACCCCTCTCGGGTGGGCGCGGGCTCGCCGCCGGAACCGCGTGGGTCACCGCGCCAGTCGGCGGGTGGTGTCCATCCGTCGGGGACGACCTCGGCCTCGACCACCCAGTGGTCGTTCTCGTACAACTCGTCGCGGACCGGGCGGACGCCGTGGACCACGAAGGTCGTGCCCCGGCGCAGCACCACGTCCGGACCGCCGCCGGGGAGCGCCCGTGACAGGTCCGAGGTGTTGAGGGCGGGATAGCCCCGGGGGACCCTGATGACGATGGTGACGGGGCCGCCGAAGCCGGGCGCGGGCTCGTCGGTGGCCGTCGCGGTGAATCCGGGATCGGTGTAGGTGCGTCCGACCAGGCCGAGCATGGCGCCGGGGTCGGTGAGGGAGGCGTGCAGCCGGTGGGCGAAGGAGGCCCCCGCGCTCTGGTGCAGGATCAGCGCATCGGGTGTCGCCGAACGGGCGGTCATGGTGTCCAGTGCGTCCACGGTCCGGCGTGTGCGCTCGGGTGTGTCGCCGGGACCGGTGCCGCCGCGGAGCGCGTCGTTGACCGCGGTGCCGTTGTCGGCGGCGAAGCCGCGGACGAGCGACGTCTCCGAGGCGGTCATCCCGGGTGAAGGCATGAGGAGTGGCAGGTACATCGCGCCCTGGCCGGGGCCGTCGAGGACCTGGCCGTCGCGCATCCCCTGGGGGCGGACGCCCTCGCCCCAGGCCGGGCGCGGTGGCCATGCGGTGTCCCGGCCGGCGTCCAGCCCCTCCACGCCGGGGTTGCCGGACGCGGCTCCGTCGGCGTCCCGGAGCCGGTCGGCGTCGGCCCGGTACCGCGCGGCCTTGTGCTCCAGGTCCGCGGCGGTGGTGTCGAGTTCGGTGAGGTGGTTCCCGGCCTCTGCCAGTGTGTTCCGCGCGGTGTCGAGTCCGTCCTCGGCCTCCGTCAACCGATCGGTCAGTGTGTCGACCCTCGCCCGCGCTGCGGCGGCGTCGGAGGTCGCCCGCACCCATCGGTTCTCCTGGTCCCCGGCGTCCCGGTCGAGCTCCGCCGCGTGCGCGGCGGCCGTCCCGGCGGTACGCACGGCCGTCTCGCTCCTGCTCCTGGCCTCTTCGGCTCGGGCATGGGCGGTGTCGCGGGCGCGTTCGGCCTCCTCGACCTCCCGCTCCAGGTCCGCGACCCGGTCTCGGAGGTCCTCGACCGACTGTCCGGCCCGGGCGCTCTCGGCCTGGCGCGCGGTGAGGTCGCGGGTGAGCCGGTCGAGTTCGGCCTGCACCTGCGAGCGCTCCGTGGCCGTCCGCTCGGTGGAGTCCTCCTGTCCGATGGAGCCCTCGTGCTCGGCTGCCCCGCTCTGCTCGCGCGAGTCCTTCGGCCGGGTCGAGTCACTCTGTCCGGTGGAGTCCCCTTGACCGGGGGTGCCTCCCACCTCGGGAGCACTCTGCCGACCGGCGGAGTCCTGCGGGAATCGGTCGGACGCGCCGGGGCGGGTGTTCTCCGGTCGCTCGTCGCCAAGGGTGCCGCGGGGCGCGGCCTGGCCAGGGCGCCCGTCCGCGTCGGCCCCGTGGGCGCGACCCGGATCGGCCGTGGTGTCGTCGGTCTGCCCGGCCCCGGCTTCGAGACCGGCCAGCCGCGAGGTGAGGTCATCGATGTCCGACCAGAGACGGGAGATCTCCCCGCGCAGGTCGTCGAGTCCGCTCTCGGCGCGGGCGAGTTCGGCGGACACGGCCCCCGTCTCCTCGCCGAGGCGTGCCGCGGCTCTCCCGGCCTCGTCGGCCCTGGCGCGCAGGTCCTGGTACCGCTCGGCGAGGGAGGCCGCGTCCTCGGCCGCCCGGTCGGCGGTCGCGGCGGCGCTGTCGGCGGCTGCGCGGGCGGAGTCGAATCCGACCCGGGCGCGGACGCGTGCGAGGTCGGCGCTGTCGGATTCCCGCCGAGCGGCCGGAAGCTCGTGCTCCTCCAGCCGGGCGACCTCACGCTCCCGGGCCGAGACCTCCGCGTGGAGGCGCTCGATCCGCTCCTGCAAGGCGGGGATCTCCCCACGGATCCGGTCCGCCCGGTTCCGCAGTTCCGCCGCCGTGTCCCTCAGGTCGGCCTGCTCGGTCGCGGGCCGTTCCGCGGCGTGGCGCACCTCGCCCATTCGCACCTCGCCCATCCGCGCGTCGGTCCGGTCCACGTCCTGGACGGCGTCGCGCGTGTTCGTGCCGGTGGTCGGCCTGGCGGCCGGGGCGGACGCCGTGGTGTCACCGGTGGTCTCGGTCGCGGGAGCGGTCCGGACGGTGTCCTCGGGGAACGCCGTGTTCACTCGGGCGCGGAACCTGTCGGTGAAGCTCTGCTGCGGCTCCGCCGCTGCGGGCGTGGCCGCCGCGGTGGCCGGGTCGTCGGCGGCGGTCCGGCCGAGAGCCGTGTCGCGCGCCGCGTTCAGCGACGCCACCCAGGATTCCATCGCCTGGTCGAACGCGGTACGCCGCTCCTCGTAGGTGCGCTCCAGCTCCCGGTACCGGTCCCTGAGACCCGCGTCGTCCGGCGCGGCCGCGTACTCCGCCGCCGCCGACTCCAGGGGCAGCCGTGACTCCAGGTATGTCTTCTCCGCGCTGTTGAGAACCTTCTGCGCGTCCTCCAGCCTCGCGCGGTCGGCGGCCATCCCGTTGGCGTGGGCCTGGCCGATGATCCCCATCCGCACGGCGTCGCCCTGGGCGATCCACGCGGTGGTCCTGGTGGTCGCGTCCCCGAGCTGCCAGCGGGCGGGCCGGGTGACGGGACGGCCGAACAGGCCGCGCACCTTGTCTCCGACGTAGCCCGCGGCCCGGGAGAAGGCGGAGCCGCGCAGCTCCGACCTGGCGCCGATCCCCCACGTGGTGTCGAACTCCACCAGCAGGAGGGGGCCGATGCGGGCGCGCTGGGAATGGGGTGGAAGCTGTGAGCCCACACCCTGACCGACGCTTCCCCCCGACTTCGAGGTGCCGGCGCCGCCCGCTCCGCCGTAGTGGATCCCGGTGCGGGGGTGGGGCGGCAGGTCGGGCTGCTCGCCGCGCCCGGAGGCGGTGACGTCGGACGTGGTGGTGGACGAGGTCCCGTGCGCCATGGTCGATCCGGTCGAGTTCCCCTCGACGCCGGAGTCGGTGATCCGGCCGCTGGGCGCGATGTCCAGGACACGTGCCGAGGCGGGGTCGGGCAGGGCCCTGAGGCTCCAGGTGGTCCTGCCCATGCGGGGCAGCTCGGTGTCCCGGTCCGCGGCCTCCGGGTGCAGGGCCTTGAGCGCCAGGTGTCCCAGGGCCTGGTCGATCGCGTTGTACCGGGAACCGAACCCGAGCGCGGCGGCGTTGTGGGCGCGGGCGGCGCGTATCGCCCCGGACGTGTACTGGCCGTTGCGGACGGCGTCCGGGGGAGGGGACCAGCCCAGCGATCTGGCCACCACGATGTGGGCGGTGTCCCGGACCTGCTGTCCGCGGTCGCCGATCGCCGCGGGGACGATGAGTCCGTCGCCGGAGTGGGCGCGACGGTCGCCGCCGTTGGCCTCGCTCCACTGGCGCATCATGTCGTGCAACGACGCGTGGGTGCCGTTGACGGGGTGCTCCGGGGCGGCCTCGTGCCCGCGTCCGTCGTTCGACGACGTGCGTGGCGGGTCGGGTGTGCCGCCGTCGCCGGTGTTCGTGCCGGTGCCCGTGTCCGTGCCGTCCCCGCCGGCGAAGTCGAGGTAGGAGATCGGGTAGAGGGCGTCCACCCGGCCGCCGTCGCCGCTGCCGCTGAAGTCCCTGCGCTCTCCGCCGCCGGGCTGCTCGCCCAACGCCCTGGTGAGCAGCGGCTGGCGTTCGGAGATCTCCAGGTCGAGGTGCAGCCGGCTGTCGTGGCTCAGCTTGGCGTAGGGGGTGTCGACGGACAGGTCGAGCCTGCGCGACCGCGACTCCTGTTCGGCCGATCCGGTGGAGCGGGTGCTCGCCTGCGAAGCGCCGGCCGCGGGGACGAGGAGGTGCGGGCGGCTCTCCGGACTCTGCTGGTCGGGCTGGTCGTCGCCCGGGTAGGGGAGCGGCTGCCGGACACCGCCCAGGACACCGGCGGAGGTGGTGTCGGCCTTCGCGCGGCTGTGCGTCTCGGCGCTGCGCCAGGTCTGCCGGAACTTGAACTCGTTGGAGCCGCCGAGGTACTCCACGGCGGGGCGGGTGAGGTCGAGCCGGACGCGGACGGTGGCGTCCACGGCGGGCGGCGCGGTGGTCGGTGAGCTGAGGTGGCCGACCGAGTGGTCGATGGGGCGGATCCTCACCGGCAGCGGCACCGAGGTGTCGGTCGCGCTGCCCAGGTTCGAGTCCAGGGCGTGCAGCAGGCCTTCACGGCTGCCGGCGGTGAGTTCCCAGCCCTGGGACGCGAGGTCGTCCGCGAGCGCCCGCAGCGCCGGGGCGGAGTCGGCGGGGCGCACCCGCTTGCCCGTGTCCTCCAGCCCGGGGCGCACGCGCACGCCCCCGGGTGTCCTCGGCTCGGGCTGGGGCTCCCGCACCAGCTCCCCGTTCCGTTCGACGACCCGGTCGTCCACGAGTCCCGCCCGGTGGGCGTCGCGGATGTGGACCAGACCCGTCACCAGGTCGGAGACGCGGGCGGTCCAGCCGCGGAACCGCGCACTCCAGGGGATGGTCGGCCCGATGCTCCAGTTCTTGAGGAACTCCGTGGCCTGCCGGACGGTTCCCGAGCCGGTGAAGGAGTACGCCATCGGCAGTTTGGACGAGAAAGCGGTGGCCTCGGCGTACTTCTCGCCGGCCTTGTGTCCCCGCGAGCCGTTGAACAGGCCCTGTGAGCCCTGGGGGCCGATCACGCCGATGGGCCTCAGCCCGTCGCCGTAGGTGAGCGGCTGGTCGGGGGAGGGGCCCTGGTCGGGGCGGGGGTTGTCGTTGACACGGACCTGGCCCGCGACGACCACGTCGCCGGACCAGGTCCTGCCCGTGCTGACGGACAGGTCGGCGCTGGTCGTACCGCCTCGTTCGATCATCGCCTCGGACGGCTCGAACCTGTCGATGGAGGTGACGTCCAGCTCCGTCGACACCGTGGCGCGTACGTCGTGGGGGGACCACAGTCCGCCGCTCATCTCCGCGCGGACACGGCTGCCGTTGGGTGAGGACGAGAGCACCTCGGACGAGAGCGCGTCCGGGAAGAGCCGCCGGTTGCCCTCGCCGCGGACGAGGAAGTGCTCCAGCTTGCGCCGGTAGCCGTCGTGCAGGTCGAACCGGCGCCTGACGGCGGAGAACCCCTGGTAGGTCTCGTCCACCAGGCTGGTGGTCCGGGTCCGCCCCTCCTCGCTTCTGACACGGAACCGGGTGCTGGAGTGCTGCACGGTGGTCGGCAGGTTCCTGATCCGCTCGGCTCGTCGCTCGCCCGTGGTCCGGGGTACGGGCACGGGCCCGGGTGCGGCGGTGTCCGGGTCGCCGGACCCGGCACGGGGTGCGGACCGGGCCCAGCGCCAGGGGTCGCGGCGCCGCTGGACGGAAACCGGGTCGGGGGTGGTGTTCCCCCGGATGACGCGCCGCGCGTCGACGGTCGGGAGCGGCCGGATGTCGGAGATGACGGGGGTGGCGTCCGGGGTGTCGCCGGTGCCCTCGTGCGGGCGGCCCGGCGGGGTCTCCAGCGTCAGCCGGGCCGGGAAGCCGGCGTCGAGCAGGGGGATGCCGCGCTCGCGCAGCGGGGGCGCCTCGCCGCGGACCAGCCCGCTGTCGTCGAACTCGTAGAGACGGGCGTGCAGGGTCGCCCGCGAGTGCCAGACGTCGGAGCCCTCGGGGAAGAAGACGATGTCGTTGACCCCGTGCGAGAATCCCTGGCCCTGGCCGGTGTGCGTCGTGCGGCTGACCGGCACCGTGACCGAGGGCGTGCCCGCCACCGGCGGCTGGCCGTGGACGTCGTCGGCGCCGGTCGGCCGGGCGTACAGCCCGACCCTCGTGGCCAGTGTGTGGCGGTTCTGCGAGCCCGTGTCGGTGGAGCGGCCGGCGGAGCCGCCGAACTCGCCGCCGGTGCCGCGCACGGTCGGCCGCACGTACGCCAGCCGCTCGAAGTCGGCGAAGAGCCGCACCCTGACGAACTTCGGCCGCAGGACCTTCTCGTCTACCCGGAAGAGGGAGCCCAGGTTGATCGACGCCGGTTCGATCAGGTCGACGGGGATGCCCTCGCGGCCGCCGAGGTCGTTGAGCCCGCCCCGGAGGGAGGACTCGGAGATGGCCTTGAGTACCTGGAGCGTGTTGTAGCGGGCGATGTCGTGGTCGCGGCGCAGCGGGCGGTGTTCACGGGGGGAGCGGTCGAAGTAGCCCGTCACCTCCTGGTCCGGCCGCGGCCGTCGCGCGTAGTCCTTTCTTGAGCTGGACAGGTCCGGCAGCACGAGCCCCGGGCGCCGCCGCGCCAGTCCGCTCAGCACCTGGTGGGCCAACGCGTCGTAGACACCGCGCCGCGGCTCCCCGTCCGAGCCCCGGAACCGGCTGCCGTCCGGCCAGCTGAACGTGCGCGGGACAGCCCCGGTGAAGTCGGTCGGGTGCGGTCCGGCCAGGTTCGCGAACGGCGGTCGCCGGTGTCCGGTCGGGGCCGCGGGGACGGTGGACGACTCGCCCGACGGGCCCTGCGCGGTGCCGCCGCCGGTCCGCGCGCCGGACGGCTCCTCCCCGTCGATGATCCGGGCGTCCTCCACGGTGAGGATCTCGACGGTGTCGCCGGTGAAGCGGTACACCTGCGGCTCGCCGTCGAACCGGACGTAGTAGTTGCGGTGGACGTCGTAGGCGGCGGAGGCGGTCGCGCCGTGGGTCGTCCGGTTGACCGACCCGGAGACCGACCGGGACTCCTGCTGGTTGGCCTGGTGGTTCAGGGAGTACTCGAGGAAGGGTGCCTCGACGCGCACCGACGACTGCCCCGGGATGTCGGCGGCCATTCCGGCGCCGACGGCGAATCCGGCGACGTCGTTCTTCCTCAGGGTCGTCTTGACCCCCTTGTCGGAGACGTTGCCCTTGATGTTGGCCTTGTTGTTGCCCTCGACGGAGGGTGTGTGGCCCTTGCGCGTGTAGTCGGTGGGCACCGACCACATGGTCATGACGCGGGAGTCGCCGGAGATGTCGATGAACTCGAACGGGACGGGGGCGTTGGTCATCATCGGCAGCCGGTTGCGCACGGCGTCGGGGGCGAGGTCCCGCGAGGTGTCCTGGCGGATCCGCTCCCGCCGCCGGTCGCGCCTGTCCAGGAACGACGGCGTCAGTCGATCGCGCACCGCGTCCCGCGTGCGCGGCGGGGCGTCGGCGCGGGTGAGGTGGTCGTTGACCCAGTCCGCCAGTGACCGGGGCCCGCCGTCGCCGGCGAGGGTGATCGGTCCGACCTTGATCGGGTGGCCCCGGCCCGCGCGCGGGTCGAGGGGTCTGCGTCCGTCACCGCCCGCGTCCCGCCCCTCGCTTCGCCCGTCGTCCTGCGGGGTGAAGGGGTCGTACACGCGGATGGTCTCCGGGCCGTCACTGGGGACGACGCCGCCGGGGACGACCAGGACCAGGCCGTTGTCCGCCCGCGCGGTCGCGGTCCGCGGCGCGCCGCCCCCGGACCCGTCGGCGGGGGCGATCCGCATGGACATGTCGAGGTCGGCGACGTAGACCTCCGGTCGGCCCTTGAGCTCGACGTTGGAGGGGAGGTCGGTGGTGTGGGAGGCGGACTGCCCCGTGCTCCGCACACGGGTCCCGAGGAAGACCCGCAGGCTCACGCGCGGCCCGACGCTGTTGCCGTTCACCGAGGCCACGTGCAGCGGGCTGACCAGGAAGCTCAGGTTGACGGTCCGCTCTCCGCCGTGCGTTGCGCCTGCTTCGGCGGAGACCGGCTCCCCGACGGTGTCGGTCGTCTTGAGCTTGGAGTCCTTGGAACCGCTCGCCGGGCTGGTCGGTACGTGGAAGAAGTCCCCGGTCGAGGGGCGCAGCGACACCTCGACCGTCCGGGCGCGGCCGTCCTGGCCGGTGACCGTGAAGGGGTGTCCGCCGTCCTGGAAGAAGACGCCCATGTCCCGGCCCGCCTGTGCCTCCACCTGCGCGCGAAGGTCGGTCCGCGCGGCTGTGTCGAGACCGTTGGACGGGTCGGCGGCGGTGCCGTCGACGAAGGACCGCAGGTGCTCGGCGAGGACCATGTCGGCGGGCGTCAGGTGGGAGTCCAGCAGGTAGCCCAGGTCGTAGGGCGCGGTGGAGCGGTCCGGGAGGAGGGTCCCCTGGTAGGTGTCCGGAGGCGGCGGAGCCACAGGTGGGAGAGGCGGCGCTTGGGGCGGCTCGGGCGCGGCTTCCGGCGGGGCTTCGGGTGGAGGCGGTGTGGCGTTCTCCTGTGCGGGGGTGCCGGGACTCTCCCTGACGCTGGGGTCGGAGGAGGGCGTGGTGCCGGGGCGGTCGCGCGACGGACCGGCTCCGTCCGGGTCGCCCGTATCGGTCCGCGGCGTCGGGTCGGGGGCGGGGATCGCCGTCCTGGAGGACTCCGCCCGCGGTGGTGCCTTGCCGCTGTCGGGCGGGTCCGCGTCCTGGCCGGGGGTCTGCGTCGGCGGGGGCGGCGTCGCCTCCGGGGGACGTGGCCGCTCGGCGCCCGTGGGGGCCGCCGTGCCCTGGGGGTCCTCCGGAACCGGAGGCCGGTCGGACGGCTGCCGCCCTCGGCCCGAGTCGGTCCGGCCGTCCGCCCGGTCCTGCCCGGTACCGGGCGTTCCCTGGGAGGTGGATCCCTGTGACACGGGCCCCGAACCGGGGACCGGAGCCGGACCGCCGATCACCTGGTCGGCGTTCCCGTGGCTCCCGCTCAACGGCAGCAGGGGGATTCCGGGAGTCCGGATCTCCGGTAGGGCGAAGACCTGGAGGTCGTGGGTGGGCCAGGGCAGGGATGAGGTGGGGAGGGGGAGGTCGGTTTTGGGGTCGAGGGATCCGGGTCCGTGGAGGATCGGGTGCTTGGGGTGGAGGAGGTCGAAGGGGGTGAGCGGGGGCTGCCAGGGGTGTGCGGGGGTGGTGTCGTGGGTGGGCTCGGGGGTGTCGTAGAGGTCGCCGAGCGGCCAGTCGACGTCCGGACCGGGGCTCAGCTCGCCGCCGGCCCCCGTGGGGATGTCCCTGTCCTGCCCGGGTGCGTCGTCCGAGGCGGCATGCGTCGCACTGACGAGTTCCTCGGTGAAGCTGCTGACGTAGGGGTTGTCGCCCGGCGTGGCCTCACCCGTACGAGCGGTGCCGTCGGGAGTCGGCGCTGACTCGGAGTCGTTCCCGGTCGAGGGCGTGGGCCGGTCTTCGTCGATCTCCGGGGAGCCGCCCTCGCTCTGGGGTCTGGAGCCGGAACCCCCCTCGACCCCGGAGCCGCGGCCGACGCCGTTCACGTGGTCCGAGCCTTCGGATCCGCTCATGCCGCGACCACCGGCGTCTTCCGGATGCTCGTCGGAGTCACGGCCGGAGCTGTGGTTCCCGCTCCGGCCGTTTCCGCCTCCATCGTCGTTCCCCCCGGCACTGCCGGTTTCGGCCGGAGGGCCGACCTGGTCCGTCGCCGGGGTGTTGGTGGTGGGCGGGGGTGTGGTCGGGGGCGGGGGTAGGTCGGGTCCGTTGCGGAGGTGGTCGATGCCAGTGAGGGCGGTGGTGGTGATGGTGGTTTGTGCGGTGGCTTGGGTGGCGCCTGCGCTGGCGGAGAAGCCGGAGGCTTTCCAGCCTTGTCCGAAGAGTGCGTTGGTGAGGCCTTCGCCGAGGTAGCCCTCGGTGGCGCCGGTGGCGGCGCCGAGGGTGAGGTTCTGTGCTTGGGTGCTGGCTTTGGTGTGGAACTGGCGCAGGTTGGTGGTGAGGGTGTTGGGGATGGTGGTGGCGAGGTGGTCGCGCAGAGCGGGTGGGAGTGTGTCGCCCAGGGCTTTGTGCAGGTGGGTGGGCAGGTCGGGGTTGGTCCAGTGTTTGGCGAGGGTGTCGGCGTAGTTGTGGCCGAGGCTGCGGGCGTGGGTGGTGCCCAGGGTGGGGCCGAAGTGGCGTTGGAAGAGGTCGGCGAGGTCGTGGCGGAGTTGGTCGCGGCTGGTGTTGTTGGCCCAGCCGGTCATGCCGGGGACGTCGTTGGGGGTGTACGGGGTGGCCATCTCGTCGGTGTGGCGGGCGAGCACGTCCGCGAGGTCCTCGTTCAGCCCGGGCCCGGGCCCTGTTGCTGTCCCTGGTCCGGGGGTTGGTCGGGGGTTGGTTCTGGGTGTGGTGATGGGTGGTGGGTCGGGGAGGGTTTCGATGGTGTCGAGGTTGGTGCGGATGAGGGTGCGGATCTGGGAGGACAGGAGTCCTTCGACTCCGGCGGACAGGCCGGCGGAGAGGAGTCCTTCGATGACGGCACCGAGGTGGGCGCTTGTGGTGAGGTCGTGGTCCCATTCGGTGCGGGTGCCGTTGGCGATCTGGATGCGCTGGATGATGCTGTCCAGGCTGGCGAAGATCTGGCTGATGATCTGGTGGCCGGGGACGGTGAGGAGGAACCAGGACAGGATGCGGCGGATGAGCAGGCTGCGGATGGCTTTGAAGACGGGGATCATCTTCAGTGAGGCGCCGAAGGTCCAGTAGGCGGAGGCGATGGCCCAGGCGATCTCGAGGAGGAGTTGGACGAGTTGGCCGATGACCATCATGGCCATGTATTCGGCGTTGGCGGCGGCTTTGCGGAGTTCGCGGCCCATGTCGGCGGCGATCTGTCCGGCTGCGCCGATGTAGTCGTTGTCTCCGGTGGTGAACTGGGCGACGGAGCGGTCGAAGTAGTCGGCGGCCTGTCCGGAGAAGTCGGTGCGCACGCGTCGGCGGATGTGGGTGAGCAGGTCGGTGAGGTGGTGGGTGATCTGGGTGCCGGTGGTTTCGTAGAGTTCGGCGGTGGCGCGTAGGGCTCGGGGGTCGGCGGTGGGCATGACGATGCCGGTGAGGGTGGCCAGGGTGTATCTGGCGGTGTTGTCCATGTTGTGGCTGAGTGGCACGCGGGGTCACCTCCTTGGCCGGTTCCCGCCACGCATCACGGCGCCGACACGAATCCGCCCACGCTTGTCGGCCCGGGCGCCGGTTGTGCGCTCGGGGCTCCAGGCCGGACGAAAATAGCACCACGGGGCCCGGTTATGGAACGGCTCGGGAAGCCTCTTTTCCGGGGGGATCGATTTTCCTGTGTGTGCGGCGATCAGTATGCGCTCTGAACAGGTGTTTCGCAGGATGGAACCGTGGTGCGTGTGTCTTAGGAAATGTAGGTCACACTACCCTTCATTGTGTGCCCGTCGCGCATCGTGATAGAAGGTTGGCGCTGATTCCACAGGCGCAATCCTGCATTAATTATTTGTTCACCATAAAGACTCCCGGTCGACGGATGCTTTCGGTTTTCCGGTCGAGGGATGAATGGGAGGCTGGCATGTCCGTTCGAGCTCGTACCCGTGGCGCCGTCGCACGCGGGCCGGAGGCGGACCGGGGCGTGCCCCTCGACGGGCCGGTTCCGGGGTCTGTGTCCGGGGTCGCGGTGGGTGGCGTGGCTGCGGAGGAGGAGCGGATCGCTGCGGCCGCGCTGGCGGAGGTTCCCGCGGGTGGTGTGGTGGTGCTGGACGCGGGCACGGTGACCGAGCGTCTGGCCGCTCGTCTACCGGTCGGTCTGGGGTGCACGGTGGTCACCAATTCGGTGTCGGTGGCCTCGGTTCTGGCCGCGCGCACCGATATCGCCCTGCACCTGATCGGCGGGCGTTTGGACCGGCGGGCCGGGGCGGCCGTGGCCACGGGGCGGGAGGTGGCGGGCGTGGACGCCGATGTCGCCTTCGTCGTTCCCGCGGGTGTGTCCTTCGATCGCGGTCTGAGCAGCATCGACCCCGTCCAGGGGCGGAGTAAGAGGACTCTGATGGACGCGGCGCGCTCCGTTGTGGTCCTGGCCGGTCACGCCCGTGTCGACGATGACCGCATGACCCGCTTCGCCGCCCTCCACGAGGCCGACTGCCTCATCACCGGCACGGAACTGGACGCGGGATCGGCCGCACGCCTGGCCACGCGCGTCCAACGGCTGCTCCGGGTCTGAGCACCGGTTCGCGGGCGCCCTCCTGGCCTGGCGGGCGCCGAGGTCGCGGTGGTCTCGCGCCCCTCGCGGCATAGAGACATCGGATGATCCCCTGTGTTTCGCACCCCTCATGTGGTTTCGTGTGTGCTTGCGTGCGCGGTGGCCCGAGGGTAAAAGAGTCCGCGCATCTCTGTGAACAAAGGGTTTGACGAGGACGCAGGGGACTTGTTCAGGGTCAGACCCTGCTATAAAGTCAATCAAAACCAATGAAGACCACATGATCCACAAGGGGTGTGGTCGCAGGTGCGGACCGTTCCGAGGCCGTCCGCCGCTCTGCGGGCGAGGTCGGGCCGGACAGGACCGCTCCCGTCCGAGGGCCCGTTCCGCCCCACCCCCGCAGGAGCGGACGCCGACCCCGGCGCGGGGACACGGCCGGAACCGGTCGGCCTCGTCGGCCGTCCCCGCCACACCCCGCCCCCGCCCCGCCGCCCGAGACCACGGCGGCGGACCCCCACTGAACGGAGCGCGACCGTGATGAGATCCAGGGTCTCCACCGCCTCCCGAGGCGCAGCGGCCGCGGGGTGCCTCGTCGCACTGCTGCTGCCCACCGCGTGCGCGACCGCCGCCGAGGACGCCCCCGCGGTGCCCGAGCTGTCCCCGACCGCCTCGACCGGCCGGGCCGAGGACGAGGAGGCCGCCGCGCTCGCCGCCTACACGGGTATGTGGGAGGCGGTGGTCACCGCGTCCCACGACGGGGCCGACCGCTCCGCCGAACTCGAACGCCACGCGGTCGACGGCGCCCTCGCCCTCATGACGCAGGCGCTGGAGGACGCGCGCGAGGCCGGATCCGACATCTCCGGTGAGCCCGTCCTCGACCCCGAGGTGGTGGTCGAGTCCTCCGACAGCGCCCAGGTCACCGACTGCCTCGACGACTCCTCATGGCGCCTGTCCGCGCAGTCCGCACCCGCCGGACCGCGCCGAGTGGACGCCGGACTTGTACACGACGGACTCGCCTGGCGCGTGTCCGACCTTCGGATCTGGGAGCCGGGAACATGCTGAAACGGACAGGTACGGCCGCGGTCGCGGTCCTGGTGGGCGTTCTGGTCGCCCCGCCCCCCGCCGGCGCCGACCCGGGATCCTTCCTGGGCCAGGTCGAGTGCGGCAGTACCGGCGGCCCCGGGTGCGCGGTCCTGCTCCGCTGGTGGCAGACGCAGGGGGGCGGCCCTGGCACTCCCGGTTCCGGGGGAGCGGGGGGAACGGGTTCCGGGACGACCGAGCCCGGCCCCTACGACTCGGTCGACTGGAGCGCGATCGACTGGGAGAACGCGGTGGACTGGGACGCCGTGGACTGGGAAGCCATCGACTGGGACGCGGTCGACTACGACGGCGAGGGCGAACCGCCCACCGACCCCGTGACCCTCATCCAGGAGTCCATCGCCTCCTTCGACCTCCCCGCGCCGCGCATCAGCACCTCACCCGCCTCCGACGGCCTCGTGCTCGTCCACACCCCGGTGTGGCTGTGGGTCGAGGAGGAGGACTGGGCCGACGCGGTCGCCACGGCCGAGGTCCCAGGCTGGTCGCTGTCAATCACCGCGACCCCCTCCGGGACGCACTGGACCATGGGCGACGGTACGGAGATCGTCTGTGAGGGGCCCGGCACCCCTTACGACCCGGCCGTCCATGATCCCGAGGCCGAGTCGCCCGACTGCGGCCACGTCTACACCCGGGCCTCCAGCGGCCAGGACGACGGCGCCTACACCGTCACCGCGGCCATCAACTGGGAGGTCGCCTGGGAGTTCTCCAACGGAACGAACGGCACGCTCGACACCGCGGCGACGTCCTCCGAGGTCGCCGTGACGGTCGAGGAAGCACAAGGACTGGTCTCCGGCTCCGGCCGATGACCGTGGAAGGCACTGGAGACACGATGGTGGGCACAAGCACCGGCCCCACGAGCCGCACCCGACCGAGCCCGGCGCCGCCGGTGCGGCTCCTGGGCAGCGGCCCCCGGCGATGGCGCTGGCTGGTCCTGGGCCTGGCCCTGGCCACGACCGGCGCCCTGGCGGGCGTCACCGCCGTCGAAGGGCTCGACCAGCGCCAGGGCGTCCTGGTCGCCGAGGGCGACCTGCCCGCCGGACACGTGGTGGGCGCCGGCGACCTCAGGGTCGTCCGTATGACCGTGGCCGACGGGGTCTCCGTCATCGGGGAGCAGGAGCTGGAGCAGGTCATCGGCCGCCCGCTGACCGTCCCTGTGGCCGACGGCTCCGTGCTGCCCGGCACGGCGCTCGGCCCCGACGCGGCCTACCCCGCCGCCGAGGAGGCAGTGGTGGGCGCCGCGCTTCAGCCCGGGCGCTACCCCGCCTCCCTGCAGCCCGGATCGGCGGTCTCCGTCGTGGTGTTCGCCGAGGACGCCGGGGGCGAGGGCGCGGACGGCGGGTCCGAGGCCTACCCCGCCCGGGTCCAGAGCGTGGAGCCCTCCGCCACCGACGGCTCGGTGATCGTCGAACTCGCCGTCTCCGCCCTGGACGCCGCCCGGATCTCCGCCGCCGCCGCGACCGAGAGCGTCGCCGTCGTGCAGGTCCCGCCCAGGGGAGGCGCCTGATGTCCCGGACCGTGGCCCTGTTCTCGCTCGGCGGCGCGCCCGGTGTCACCCTGGCGGCCACGGCTCTGGCCGCCGTCTGGCCCGAGGAGTCCGGCGCCGTGCTGGTCGAGGCCGACGCCTCGGGCGGCGACGTCGGCGCCTGGCGCACGCTCCAGACCTCACCGGGTCTGACCGACCTCGCGGCCGCCCTGCGCCACGGCGCGGACGGCGGGTACCGCGCGGGCCCCGCCGAGCACGCCCAGACGCTCCCCGGGGGGCTCCCCGTCTGCCCCGCGCCGGCCTCGCCCGACCGCGCGGACGGTGCCGTCCGCCTGCTCGCCCAGAACACCGCCTCGCTCGCCGCCGCGCCCGGGGCGGTGACCGTCCTCGACCTCGGGCGGCTCGCCCCCCGCACCGCCACCGCCCACCTGGCCGCGCACGCCGACACCGCGCTCCTGTTGGCCCGGGACGACCTGGCCCAGCTGCGCCGGGTCCAGGAGTCCGCGGCCTACCTCTTCGAGCTCGTACCGGGGCTGCGGACCGTCATCACCGGCGGCCGGGGCTCCACCGCCGAGATCGCCGAGGCCGTGGGCGTACCCGTGTGGGGCCGGCTCCCCGAGGACCGCCGCAGCGCCGCCTTCCTCCGCGGCGAGAAGGGCCTGCGCCGCCCCGAGCGCCGCCCCCTCTTCCGCGCGGCGGCGTCGCTGTCCCACGCACTCGTCCACGACGCGGCGTCGCCGCGCGAGCACACGGAGGTCGCTGTATGAGCAGGATCGACGAGATGTTCGAGAAGCACCCCACCCAGCCCCTCGACCTCGACCCCGGCGCCGCCGAACGCGAGGACCAGTGGGTGGAGTGGACGGCCGCCGAGGCCACCCGCCGACTCAGCGAGCTGCTGCGCGAGAACGCCCAGATCGGTGCCGCCGACTACCGGCGCGAGGCCGAGCGCGTCATCGCCCGCATCCTCGACGAGGCCGCCAGCGAAGCCCTGTCCGCGGGCCGCCCCGTCCTGTCCCCGGCCGCCGAGGCGGGCATCTCCCGCCGCGCCATCGCCCAGGTCTGCGGCCTCGGCCCCCTCCAGCCGCTGCTCGACGACCCCGAGATCGAGAACATCAACGTCAACGGCTCCAGCGTGTGGGTCCGCTACGCCGACGGACGCCGCGAGCAGCGGCCGCCGCTGTTCGACGACCCGGAGAGCCTCATCGCCCTGGTCCGGCGTATCGCCGCCGAGTCGGCCACCGGCGAGCGCCGCTTCGACCCCGGCGCCCCGATCCTGGACATGCCGATGCCCGGAGGCGAGCGGCTCAACGCCGTCATGGAGGTCGCCCGCCAGCCGTCCGTGTCCATCCGCCGCCACCGCCACAGCCGCACCTCCCTGGAACGGCTGCGCAAGCTCGGTACCCTGGACCCCTTCCTGGTCCGGCTGCTGCGCGCCGCCGTGCTCGCCCGGCGCAACACGGTCATCACCGGCGGCACCGGCGCGGGCAAGACCACCCTGCTGCGCGCCCTGGCCTCGGAGATCCCCACCACCGAGCGGCTCGTCACCATCGAGGACGTCTTCGAGCTCGGGCTGGACCGCGACACCGACGCCCACCCCGACTGCGTCGCCCTCCAGGCCCGGCCCGCCAACATCGAGGGCGTCGGCGAGATCACCATCGCCGACCTCGTGCGCGCCGCCCTGCGCATGTCCCCCGACCGGGTCATCGTCGGCGAGACGCGCGGACAGGAGACCGTCCCCCTGCTCAACGCGATGAGCCAGGGCAACGACGGCAGCCTCACCACGCTGCACGCCGCCGACTCCTCGGGCGCCTTCACCAAGCTGGGCGCCTACGCCGCCCAGTCGGCCGAACGCCTGCCCCTGGAGGCCACCGCCTCCCTGGTGGCCGCGGCCGTCCACCTGGTCGTGCACGTCTCGGCCGTCCCGACCGGCGGCCGCAGGGTGACCAGCGTCCGCGAGGTCGTGGGCGCCGAGGGGCAGAACGTCGTCTCCAACGAGATCTACCGCCGGGCCCGCACGGGCGAGCGCCTGCCCGCGGCGCCGCCCAGCCCCGACACCCTGGACGCCCTGGTCGACGCCGGGTTCGACGCCGGACTGCTGCACACCGACGTCAGCATGGGGGGAGCGTTCACGTGACCGCGACCCTCCTCGTCGCCATGTGCGGCGCCTTCACCGGGGCCGGGGTGTGGATCGCCCTCGCCTCACTGTTCCCGCCCCGGAACGGAGTGCGCCCCGCGCGCCTGCGCGCCGCGCTGACCGACCGGCACCGGCCCGTCCGCCTCGCCGCCTCGGCGGGCGTCGGCGCCCTCGTCTGGTTCGTCACCGGATGGCCGGTCGCCGGGGTCCTGCTCGCGGCGGGGGCCTGGTGGGCGCCCGTCCTGCTCGGACCCGACCGGCACCACGAACGGCAGGTCGCCGGAATCGAGGCGGTCGCGGCGTGGACGGAGATGCTGCGCGACCTGATGGCCGGTGCCGCCGGACTGCACCAGGCCATCACCGCCACCATCCCCATCGCCCCCGAACCGGTGCGCGCCGACGTCGTCCGCCTCTCCGACGCGCTGCGCCAGGGAACACCGCCCCAGGCCGCGCTGCGGCGGTTCGCCGACGACGTCGACAACCCCACCGCCGACCTGGTCGCGGCGGCGCTGAGCAGCGCGACGTCACGGCATGCCACCGACCTGGGCGTTCTCCTGGGCAGCCTGGCCGAAGCCGCCCGCGAGCAGGCCGCGATGCTGGTGCGCGCGGCGGCCGGGCGTGCGCGCGTGCGCACCTCCACCCGCATCATCATCGCGGTGACCCTGGGGATGGCCGTGGTCATGCTGCTGTTCAGCCCCGACTACCTGGACCCCTTCGACGGCGTCGTCGGCCAGTCCGTGCTCGCCGTTATCGGCGCCCTGTGGGCCGTGGCACTGGCGTGGCTGGTCCGGCTCTCGCGGCCCAAGCTCGGCCCCCGCGTACTCTCCGCGGGCGCGCCCCGTGAGACGGAGGTGGCGGCGTGATCCCCGACTCGATCCTGTCGGCCGCCGCGGCCGGGGCCCTCGTCGGCCTGGGCCTGTGGCTGCTGCTGGCCGTGCGCTTCGCCGGCCCCACCCTCGCCGAGCGCCTCGCCGCCCGGCCGCCCGTCCCGACGGCTCCGATCCGCGACCGGAGCACCGGTCCGCTCGCGCGCCTGGGCGCGCTCGGTGTGCCGCTCCTGGCCGGGCTCGGTCTGCCCCGCACCCGCACACTGCGCGAGCTGGAGATCTGCGAACGCGACCCGGCGGCCTTTCTGGCCGAGAAGGCCACCGGAGCGCTCCTGGCCGTGACCGTGCCGCCCCTCCTGGGGTTGCTCCTCGGAGTGGCGGACGTGGCGCTGCCGACCGGCTACGCCGCTCTGGCATGGGGCGTGTTCGCGCTCGTGGTCTGGTTCGCACCCGACCTGGCCCTGCGGGACGAGGCGCGCAAGCGCCGCGAGCGCATGCGGCACACCCTGGCCGCGTTCGCCGACCTCGTCGTGGTCTCCCTCGCCGGCGGCGCGGGCGTCAACGGGGCCCTGACCGACGCCGGGTCCGCGGGTGACGGCTGGGCCATGGTCCGCATCCGCGAGGCCCTGCGCGACGCGGCACTGCGGCGCCGACCCCCCTGGACGGCGCTGCGCGACCTGGGCGAGCGCTACGACACCCCCGAGTTCGACGAACTCGCCGCGAGCCTGCAGCTCGCGGGTGCCGATGGCGCCCGCATCCGCTCCTCGCTCGCCGCCAAGGCCAAGACCCTGCGTACGCAGTTCCTCGCCGAACTCGACGCCGACGCCCAGTCCGACACCGAACGGATGAGCCTGCCCGTCGTCCTGCTCTTCGCCGGTTTCCTCGTCCTCCTCGGCTACCCCGCCCTCAGCCACGTCCTGTTCAGCCTCTGACACCGATCCGACCCCTGGGAGTCCCCCGATGAAGCGCATCACCTCCTACCTCCGCACCCGTCTCGGCCTTCCGCGCGACGACCACGGCTACTCCACCGAGACGGTCGTGGTGATCGCTCTGCTGGTGGTGATGGCCGCCACGGTGGTGGGCATCATCGCCAAGAACGTGGAGACCTACGCCAACAGCATCACCCTGGGCTGAGCGTTGGCCTCCCCCGACGACGACCAGGGCAGCGCGGAACTCGCGATCGCCACTCCGCTGCTCCTGCTCCTGATGCTCTTCGTCCTCCAGACGGCGCTGTGGATGCACGGCGACCACCTGGCCGCCGCCATCGCACGCCAGTCCGCCGAGGCCGCCCGCACCGCCGACGGAGCGGGCGGCCAGGCCGGTGCCGAGGCGGTCGCCGACGAGCTCGGCGGCTCGCTGCTGGTGGAGCGCACCGTCACCGTCGATCGCGGCGAGACCGAGGTCCGGGCCGTGGTGGAGGCGAGCGTCACCTCCCTCATCCCCGGACTGACCTGGCCGGTGCACCAGGAGCTGTCCGTGCCGGTGGAGCGCTTCGTGCCACCGGAGGCCCAGACAGGAGCACAGCCGTGAAGAAGCAGCGCTCGGACGACCGGGGCGCCGCGTCGGTGGAGCTGGCACTGCTCACCCCGATGCTGATCGCCTTCGCCCTGCTGATGATCCTCGCCGGGCGTGTGGTGGGCGCCGGCTCCATCGCCGACGAGGCCGCGCACGCCGCCGCGCGCGCGGCCTCGCTGGAGCGGTCCGTCCCGGCGGCCGAGGCCGGTGCGACGGACATCGCCGCTCGGAGCCTGGCCGCATCCGGGCTGATCTGCTCGGACCACATCCTGGCCCTGGACCACGGCGGCCTCCGGCCGGGCGGCACCGTGACGGCGGTGCTGGACTGCCGGGTCGGCCTGGACGACCTGTCCGGCCTCGGCGTGCCCGGCAGCGTCACGATCCAGGGCAGCTCGACCGTGGCCGTGGACACCTTCCGGGGGCAGCCGTGAGCGACATCCGGTCCGACGACGGCCAGGCGACGGCGTTCGTCATCGTCCTGGTCACCGCGTTCGTGTTCTGCCTCGGCCTGGTCTTCGACGGCGGCGGTCTGCTGCGCAGCCACACCCAGGCACTCGCGCTCTCCCAGGAGGCCGCGCGGGTGGGGACACAGCAGTTGGACTGGGCCGCCTATCGGGAGGGCGGGGACACGGTGCGGCTGGACCCCGCCGCCGCGGCCGCCGCCGCACAGGGCTTCCTCGCCGCCTCCGGTGCCACGGGCAGTGTCACCGTGGACGGCGACACCGTGACCGTGACGGCCCGGGTCCCCTACACCTTCACCCTGCTGCCCCTGGGCACCACCACGACCGAGTCCACCGCCAGCGCCCGCCCGTACACGCAGCCCACCCCCTAGACGTTCAGTGAGGCGGCCATGTCACGATTCCGCAAGCCGAGCGCGATCGCCCTCGCGTCGGCGGTCCTGCTCGGGATTCCCTACGTGCTCGTGTGGCACCTGTCGTGGCCGCAGCTCGACCTGTCGTGGTCGGGCACCCTGGTCCACCTGCGCGGCCTGCGGCTGCCGCCCGGACTGGGCACTGCGCTCCTGATCGTCGTGCTGTGGGCACTGTGGGGCCTGTACCTGGCGGGCCTCGTGGTCGAGGGTGCGGCGCGCGTGCGGGGCACTCCCGGCCTGTTCCGGCCGCTGGGCCCGTTGCAGGTCGTCGCGGCCACCGCCGTCGGCGCGAGCGTGGTCACGCCGACCTACGCGCTGGCCGACACCGTCACCGGTGAGGAGGCGCCCGGGCAGGGGGACAGCGCTCCAGCGTCCGCGCCGGACGCAGAGGAGGGGCCCCGCAGTGTCGAGCGCGAACGCGTCGTCGCGGGGTTCGCGACCGGGTCGGCGGACCTGACCGAGGGGATGAGCGCGGACCTGGCCCCGGTGGTGGAGCTCCTGCGCGAGTACGGCGACCCCGACGTGCCCGTCCTGGTCACCGGGCACACCGATCCGACGGGGGACGCCCAGACCAACCTGGAGCTCTCCGAGCGCAGGGCCCAGGCGGTCGCCGACCACCTCGCCGCCGAGCTCGGCGACGCCGCCCCGGAGACGACGGTCGAGGGGGCCGGCTCGCGTCAGCAGCGCGAGGGCGACCACGCGGACCAGCGCAGGGTCGAGCTCGTCTACACGGTCCGGACCGGGCCGCCGGAGCAGGCGCCCGCGAGCGCTGAGGAACCCGAGGACACGGCGGGGGAGGATGTCGCGGCGAACGGGGGCGACGCGACAGGGGACACGGAGGCCGAGGAGCAGGTCGCGCTCGCCTCCGCGTCGCAGCGGGACGGGGAGGAGGAGCCCGAACGCGTCATCGTGATGGAGGTGCCCGACCACGCGGTCACCGTCTCCGCGGCGTTCGCGGGGGTGCTCGGCGGCTACGTCCTGGCGCGGGGAGGCGTGCGCCTGCCCCGGGCGGTCCTGTCGCTGCCGCGTCGGCGGACGCAGCCCCTCGCCCTGCCGCCCGTCCCTCCCCGCCCCACGCCCCAGGACGAGATCGACGACCGTGTGAGCGTGGAACTGGGACACGTGCCCGGGATCGGCCTGACGGGCGCGGGCATGAAGGGCGCGGCCCGTCGACTGCTGGTCAACGCGCTCGTCGCCCCGGATTCTGGGGTTGCGCGCGTGCTGATCACCGAGGAGGACACCGGGTGGCTCATCGGTGATCAGGGTAGGGAGCTGCTCGGTGAGCGCCCCTGCCCGCCCGTGCGGATGGTCGACGGGATGGCGGAAGCGCTCGCGGTACTCCAGCGCGAGTTGCACCGGACCTCCGGAGAGGCGCTGCGCACGGACGAACGCGCTCCGCTGGTCCTCGTCGCACGGCCCGTCCCGGAACACGAGTCGGCCCTGTCCGCGCTGCTGCTGCACGGCCAGCACCGCGGCATCAGCGCGGTCCTGCTGGGCCGGTGGCCGCTCGGCGGGAGCTGTGTGATCGAGGAGGACGGCCTCATCACAGAGACGAGTACGCCGCTCGCCACGATCTTCCACCACTCCTGGCCGGGGAGCGACAGCGACGAGGTGCTGCGGGCGATCCGCGTTCACCGCGACCGGCCCGTGGCGGACGCACGGCCCGCGGCGGCGGCCGAACCCGCCCCGGAGCCCGCGCCGCGTCGGACGGCTGCCGAGGCGGTGGCCCTGTCCGGCTTCTGGGACACCCTGGCCGGGAATGACGACCCCGAACCGAACGCCTTCTGGGAGGGCGTTCCCGAACTCGGCGTGACCGAGGAGACCGCAGCCGGGCCCGATGGGGACGAGGTCATGACCGCTTCCGAAGCCGACGACCGGCCCGCCGAAGCCGGGCCGGGGAAGGAGGAGCCGGAGGGTCGGGTCGGGAAGCACGATCCCGACAAGGACGAGGCCCCGTCCGTGCCAGCGGAGGTGCCGACGGACACCGATCCTTCTCCGTGGCGTGAGTCGGCCGCAGAGGCCGTTGTGCAGGACGAGCCTGCCCCGACCGCGGGTCGGGGTACCGGTTCGCGGGCGTCCGCCTCTGCGGAGCGGTCGGCGGCCCAGGTGCGGGCCACGACGCAGGCCCAGACACAGGCGCAGGTCGCGGCGGCACCAGAGGAGGCCGCGGCCTCCAGGCCGCTGCCCGCCAAGCCGAGGAAGGCGGGCCGGGGCAGGACGTGGCGCCCCAAGGAGAAGACCTGACGCCGGTCTCGGGCGCTACTCCAGGTCCAGCGGAGGGACGTCGTCCAGGATGCCCGTCGCCGACTCGTGCAGGTAGCGGGCCACCAGGCGGACGGGGCGCCAGGCCCAGTTGCCGGTACGCCCGGCCAGGTAGACCTGGCGCACCCCGCCCACCTCGCCCAGGGGCGCGTGCGCCACACCGCGCCGCGTCTCCGCCGTGAGCCGGGGCACCACCCCCACGCCCGACCGGGCCGCGACCAGGTCCTCGAACAGCCGCAGGTTGTCGATGCGGTGCGCGATGCGCGGGATGAACCCGGCGTCGGCGCACATGCGCCGGATCAGCGCCTCCTCATCGCCCCGGAAGGGGCTGGCGATCCAGGACGCGTGCGCGAACTCGCGGAGCTTGCGCCGGGTCAGCGTGCGGCTGTCGCCGTCCCCGGAGGGCTGGGCCAGGAGGAGACCCTCAGTGCCCACTGGGTGAACGGACAGTGTTCCCGGAAAATCTCGGGGGAGAATACTGTACTGGTAGACGATCCCGAGATCGGCACCGCCGTCCTGCAGGAGCGCGAGCGCCTGGTCGGACTCGTGCTCGGTCAGACGGATGTCGATGCCCGGATGGTCCTGTCGCAGCCGGCGCAGCGCGGGCAGCACCACGGGGGCCGCGCTCGTGTACATGACCAGGTCGACGCGCCCGACGGGCTCGCCCTCGCCGTCGAACTCCGCGCGGGCCTCCTCCACCCGGGCGAGGATCGCCACGGCGTGCTCCGCCAGGCGCCGGCCGGCCGGGGTCAGCCGTACCCGCCGCCCGTCGGGGACGATGAGCGGAACGCGGGCCTCCTTCTCCAGGACGGCGAAGTGTTTGGAGACCGCCGACGTGCTCATCCCTGTGACCTCGGACACTGCCGCCATCGTGCCGAGCCGGTCGAGTTCGACGAGGAGGCGGAGGCGCGTGAAATCCATCCACTAAAACTACATGGTTCATCAACCAATGGTCCGTGGACAGAAACGAAGCGCATCGGTCCAATGGTGGGGTGATCCGCTCCCTGACTCCCTCGCTGCGCCGTGCCCCCGCCCGGGTTCCGGCGCCCATCATGCTGCTCATCGGCATGTTCACCCTGCACACCGGCAGCGCGCTGGCCGTCACCGCCTTCGCCCACGCCAGCCCCGCCACGGTCACGTGGCTGCGTCTCTCCTGGGCCGCGCTGCTCCTCCTGGCCCTGGGCGGGCCCTCGCTGTGGCGGGCGGTGCGCGCCGCGAGCCGACGTGAGCTGGGAGCCGTGGTGATCCTGGGCACAGCGAGCGCGGGGATGATGCTGTTCTATTCCGAGGCGACGGCGCGGATCGAACTCGGCACCGCCACCTCCATCGAGTTCCTCGGCACGCTCGTGGTGGCCGTCGCCGCGATGCGGCGCCGCCGCGAACTCGTGTGGATCCTGGCCGCCGTGGTCGGCGTGGTCTGCCTGACCCGCCCCTGGCTGGGCGAACTCGACCTCGTGGGCGTCGGCTTCGCCCTGGCGGGCGCGGTGTGCGTGGTCGCCTACATCGTCCTCACCCAGAAGGTGGGCGCCGGGTTCTCGGCCGTCCACGGCCTGGCCCTGACGATGACCGTCGGAGCCCTCGTCTCCGCGCCCCTGGGCGCCCCCGCCGCGTTCGCCGCACCCGACCTGGACCTGATCCTGTTCACCCTGGGCATCGCCCTGCTCTTCCCCATGGTGCCGTTCCTGCTGGAGATGATGGCGCTGCAGCGGATGGGCCGGACCGCCTACAGCACGTTCTCCAGCATGGAGCCGGGGGTCAGCCTGATCATGGGCCTGGTCGTCATCGGCCAGTCGCCCGCCCTGGTGCAGGTCGCCGGGATGGCGCTGGTGGTGGTCGCGGGCGTGGGCACCACACGCGGCGACAGCGCCCGCCCGGCCGTGTCGGAGGACCCCGGCCCCGACAAGCGGGGGACCGGGGAACCCGGCTCCCACGCCCGCGCCCCGGAGCGGGCCCCGGTCGCCGTCGGCGACCGCGACGCCCTCGGCGAAGCGCGGTGCTCGGACGCGGCGCTCGAAGGCGGTACGTCCCTGGCGGGTCAGCGCCAGTGACGTCCGGGCGCGGCCCACACGGGGGCGGCCGGGAGACCGCTGCGGCCTCGCTCCACCGCCCGATCCCCGCCCCCGTCCGGATCTTCGCGTGCGGCCCCCGCCGCCCGGGGGCGACCGACGCCACCGTCCCGACCCGCGCCCGAGCGGCCCGAACCCGCCTCCGTATGCACTAGCTTGGTGCGAATCATGGCCGCGAAATCTGACCTCGAACTCCTGCGCGCCCACGAACCCGTGCTCATGTGCACGAAGGGGGAGCTCTTCTTCCCCGCCGACGTGGACGCCTACGTACGCAACTGCAGTCTGTGGATCGAGGAGGGCGGCGGAGAGCGCGTCATCGTCCCCGCCGGAGAACTCACCCTCGACCGTCTGGCCGGTGCGGAGGAGGAGTGGCCGCACCGGCACAAGCACCTGCGCTTCGTCCAGGAGGAGACGCTGCGCGAGGAGGCACGGCGCTTCAAGGGCATGTCCCGCTCGGTCATCCCCAAGAGCGGCCGGCTGGCCGCCGTCGGCGTCCTGGGCCGCGTCCTGGACATCCTCATGAAGATCTCGCTGCTCATCCGCGGCGCGGTGCCCGGCGGCGTCACCTTCGCGGCGGTGACCCGCTACCGGGAGCGCGTGGACAGCGGCGGCGCCACCTACTACGGCCGGGTCACCCGCGAGGGCGGCTACCTCGTCCTCCAGTACTGGTTCTTCTACGCCATGAACGACTGGCGGACCATCTACGGCGGCGTCAACGACCACGAGGCCGACTGGGAACGCGTCACCGTCTACGCCGTGGAGAACCCCGACGGCTCCACCCGGCCCGTGTGGGTCGGCGCGTCCTCGCACGAATACCAGGGGGACGACCTGCGCCGCTCCTGGGAGGACCCGGACCTGCGCAGACAGGGTTCCCACCCCGTCGTCTACGTCGGCGCCGGATCGCACTCCCACCAGATGCTGCCCGGCGACTACCTCATCCAGGTCGACCCCGCCGTCCTGCGCGGCCTGGTGCGCGCGTGGCGCCGCCTGAGCCAGCGCATCTTCCGCGCCGACAGCGCCATCCTCCGACACGGCATCGGCGTGCCCTTCGTCGACTACGCCCGCGGCGACGGCGAACGCCTGGGCCCGGGCGGCGACCGGGAGTGGCACGCCGTCCTCATCGACGACGACACCCCCTGGCTGCGCGGCTTCCGCGGCCTGTGGGGGCGCGACACCCGCGACTTCTTCGACGGCGAGCGCGCTCCGAGCGGCCCCCGCTACGAGCGCGACGGCAGCATCCGCCGCTCCTGGGCCGACCCGCTGGCCTGGGTCGGTCTGCAGAAGGTCGCGCCCACCGAGGCCGCCGCCCGCGCCGAGCTGCGCTCCCACGTGCAGGGCCTGGACGATCGCATCCGCGAACTCGACGCCGAGGTCGTCAGCCGCCGTGACCGCCTGCGCCGACTCGACGCCGCCCGGATGGTCCTGGAGCGCGAGCCCCAGTCACGTACCCGGGCCCGCGAGCACTCCGAGCGCATCGACGTCCTGGAGACCGAACTCGCGCAGGTCTACGAGGAGCGCGTGCTGGCCGCCGACGAACGCGACACCCACCTGCGCGCACTGGCCTCGGACGCGCCGATGGTGCCCCCGCCCACCGCGCACCTGCGCGCACCGCACCTGCCCTACGCCTCGGGCGCGCAGCGCTCCACGCGCTTCCTGCACCTGTGGGTGGCCCTGAGCACCCCGCTGCTGCTGGTCTCCCTGGCGCTGCCCCTGTTCCTGCTGGACCGGGCGTTCACGCTGTACGCCATGCTCGGCGTCGTCGTGGCCTTCGCGTGCGTCGACTCCATCGCCCGGCGCAGGTTCCTGCAGTTCCTCACCGGGTTGGCCGTGCTCGCGGTGGTGGTGGGCCTCATCGTCGGCGTGGTGGCCGCCTTCATCGCCGACTGGCGCATCGCGATCTCCGTCCCGATCGCCGTCGTCGTCGTGGTCCTGTTCGTGGTCAACGTCCGCGACCTCATCCGGCGCTGACCGGGGCCCGGGCCCGGCGTTCTCGGCCGTGCCGGGCCCGCGCCGCCCCGGGCCCGCCGACCCGCGGTGGCGCCGACGGCCCGCGCGGGCGACCATGGAGGCATGAACGACGCGCTGTTCGGGACCCCGGCGGTGGAGGTGGCGCCCGGTGCCGTGCACGTGCCCGGCTGGCTCGGGCCCGACGTCCAGGCCGACCTGGTCCGGCGCTGCCGGGACTGGTCGCGCGGGCCCGCCGGGATGCGCCGGCACACCATGCCGCGCGGCGGCACGATGAGCGTCCGCATGGCCAGCCTGGGCTGGCACTGGGCTCCGTATTCCTACAGCCGCACCCTGCCCGACGGCACACCGGTCCAGCCCTTCCCCGGCCTGCTCGGGGACCTGGCCGTCCGTGCCGTGAGGGCCGCCTACGGGACCCCGCCCGCGGCCGGGGCCGACCCCTACGACGTCGCCCTGGTCAACTTCTACGACGCCGAGGCCCGCATGGGCATGCACCAGGACCGCGACGAGCGCTCGCCCGCCCCGGTCGTCTCCCTCAGCCTCGGCGACACCTGCGTGTTCCGCTTCGGCAACACCGAGACCCGTACCCGCCCCTACACCGACGTCGAACTGCGCAGCGGCGACCTGTTCGTCTTCGGCGGGCCCTCGCGCATGGCCTACCACGGGGTCCCGCGCACCCGGCCCGGCACCGCGCCTGCGGAACTCGGCCTGCGGGGCCGGCTCAACATCACCATCCGGGCCCTGGGCGGATGACCCGCGGGGCGTCGGGCGTGTCGGCAGGCGCTGCGCGGCGCACCGGCCCGGGACCGTCGGGTCGACGCCGACCAGGCCCGCGGAGGACTCCGCCGCCGCCCACCAGCGCCCCAAGGTCCAGGGGAGGCATCCTGGTGGCGCCCGCCCCCCTCCCGTCCGTCTACGGGATGAACACCGCGCCCCAGCGCGGCTTCCACCGGGCGTTCGGCCGACCGCTCTCCCCGGCCGGCATGGCGTTGGCCTGCATCACCCTTTACTTTGTGTCCAGGCGGAACAACTGGTTGTGACACCCCTCGATACGGAAGGCGGACCACGGTGACCGAAGACGAGAACGCCGGCCGCGAACTGATCCGGCTGATGACCGGCCCCTGGGTGGCCCGGTCCGTGGCCACCGCCGTGCGCCTGGGCGTGGTGGACCGCCTGGCGGAGGGCGCCGCCGACGCGGAGGAGATTGCCGGGGCGCTCGGACTCCACCCCGACCGGCTGCACCGGCTGCTGCGGTTGCTGAGCGCGGTCGACCTCGTCCAGCCCAGGGCGGGCCGCTATGAGCTCACCGGCACCGGCGCCGGGCTGCAGCGCAAGCACCCCTCGCGGCTGCGCGACCTCGTGCTGCTCTACGACAGCGGCATGTTCGCCCGGGCCTGGGGAAGCCTGGAGGAGTCGGTGCGCACCGGGCGGACCGCCTTCGAGGCCGCCCACGGTACCGACGTCTTCACCTACCTGTCGGAGCACCCGGGGGACGCCGAACGCTACTCCGCCGGGATCGCTGCGGGCGGGCGGTTCGGCAAGGCCCTGCCCGCCGTGTACGACTTCGCGGACGCCACGGTGGTCGCCGACCTGGGCGGGGGCGACGGCGACCTGCTCTGCACGGTCCTGGACCACGCGCCGCACCTGCGGGGGGTGCTCGTGGAGCGGCCGACGGCCCTGCCCGCCGCCAGCGAACGCCTCTCGGCGCATCTGGAGAGCGGCCGCGCCACGCTCGTGGCCGGGGACTTCCTGGAGTCCGTGCCCTCCGGGGCCGACGTCCACATCCTCAGCCGTGTCCTGCACAACTGGTCCGACGACGAAGCGCGGGCCGTCCTGCGCCGCAGCCGGGAGGCGCTGGAGCCCGGCGGTCGCGTCCTCATCCTGGAACGGATCCTGCCCGACGACGGCAGCCCGCTGCTGGCCAGCCTCTTCGACGTGCACATGATGGTCATGACCAGCGGCGCCGAACGCACCGAGCACCAGTACGAGGCCCTGCTGCGCGACGCCGGGCTGACCACGGAACGGGTGGCCGACCTGTCCCTGGAGATGCGGCTGCTGGTGGCCGCGCCGCTGCGCGGGTGAGCGGTTCCCCTGCGCCCCGGCCACGGACCGGCGGCGTACGGGAACGGGTCAAGGGCCCGGTCCGGCCCACCGGCCAGGAGCGGTCGAGCGGCGAGCGGAGCCGCCCGGCCCCCTCGCGGGCACGGTCTAGGATTGGGAGCGCTCCCAACCACGAAGGGCCCAGTATGACCGACCCGATCCTGCCCCCCGGACTCCTCTTCGGCACCGCCACCGCCGCCTACCAGGTCGAGGGCGCGGCCACCGAGGGCGGCCGGGGCCCGTCCATCTGGGACACCTACTCCCGCACGCCCGGCCGGGTGGCCCGGGGCGAGAGCGGTGACGTGGCCTGCGACCACTACCACCGCTACGCCGAGGACGTGGCCCTCATGGCCGACCTGGGCGTGGACCTGTACCGGTTCTCCGTGTCCTGGCCGCGCGTGCTGCCCACCGGGAGCGGAGCCGTCAACGCCGAGGGCCTGGCCTTCTACGACCGCCTCGTGGACACCGTCCTGGAGGCGGGGATCGAACCCGCCCTGACGCTCTACCACTGGGACCTGCCCCAGGCCCTGGAGGACGGGGGCGGCTGGCGGGCGCGCGACACGGCGTACCGCTTCGCCGAGTACGCCCGCGTGGTCGCCGACCGCCTCGGGGACCGGGTGCGCCGATGGATCACCCTGAACGAGCCGTTCTGCTCGGCGTTCGTGGGCCACGCCGTGGGCCGCCACGCGCCCGGCACCCGCGAGGGCCGCCCCGCGCTGGCCGCCGCCCACCACCTCCTCCTCGCCCACGGGCTGGCCGTGGGCGAACTGCGGGCCGCCGGCGCCGAGCAGGTCGGCATCACCCTCAACCCCGACCACCTGGTGCCCGCCACCGACTCCGACGCCGACCGGGCCGCGGTGGAGCGGGCGCGCACCCTGCACAACCGGACGTGGCTGGACCCGATCCTCACCGGCGCCTACCCCGACAACGAGCGGGAGACCTGGCCGGGGCTCGCCGACGGCTCCTACCGGCTCGAGGGCGACCTCGACACCATCGCCCGGCCGCTGGACTTCGTGGGGATCAACTACTACCGGCCCATCATGCTGCGCGACGCCCCGCACAGCGAGCCCGACCCGGCACTGCGCACGGCCGCGGACATCGGAACCGAACAGGTCCCCTTCGAGGGCGTGCGGCACACGACCATGGGCTGGCCGGTCGTCCCGCACACCTTCACCGACCTGCTGGTCGACCTCAAGCGACGCTACCCCGGCCTGCCGCCGCTGCTGATCACCGAGAACGGCTCGGCCGAGGACGACCGGCCCGACGCCGACGGCCTCGTGCACGACTCCGAGCGCGTCGACTACCTGCGCGACCACCTGGCCGCCCTGGCCGCCGCGATCGAGGCGGGGGTCGACGTGCGCGGCTACTTCGTGTGGTCGCTGCTGGACAACTTCGAGTGGGCCTTCGGCTACGAGCGGCGCTTCGGGCTGGTCAGGGTGGACTACGAGACCCTGGAGCGCCACCCCAAGGACAGCTTCCGCTGGTACCGGGACTTCCTGGGCGAGCACCGCGCGCGCAGGAAGGCGGAACCCGGCGCACGCTGAGCCGGGGCGCCTCCTCCCTTCTGTGAGGGCACTCCTCCCACACGGGCGCCCCGCACGTCGACGTGTCGGCGTGCGGGGCCCGTCCGGCGTCGGCGCTCGCAGACCGGGCGGATGACGGAACGGGGAGCGGTACCGGCGGTGCCGATGTCCGGGCCGGGGACCAACGGCAGCCTGCGTGCCGACCAGCGCATGTTGACCCGCAGAACAGCCTGGCCGAGCCGCGGCGGACCACACCCTTCGGCCCGATCGCCTACGGGGCGGTCACCGAAGGCGTCGCCATCGACCGGCCGACCGCGGACCGGTAGGTCAGCCCTCCCCGCGGGCCACGCCGCCGAAGGCGCCGACCACCGCGCCCAGAGCGAACATGGAGGCCTCGTCCTCGTCCATGTGGACGATCCCGGCGGGAACCCGGACACGGTAGGGCTTGTCCTCGGCGAGGAGGATGTCCAGCCCGTCGATGATGCCCTGACCCTCCAGCATCAACAGGGCTTCCTCGACCCGGCCCGTACGGTCACCGCGAGACCAAATCGACATGCGTCCACCCTAACGAGGGCGGGGGCGCGGGACAACGCCGCGCGCGGCGCGCGCACGCTGGCCGGATGCGGCCACGGGTGCTCCCACCCATGTGGCCGCAGTGTCCGAGAGAGAAGTCTGGCCCTTCGTGTTCCTGGGGGTGCCGGCGCGTCGGTGGTTGTCCGCCGACGACGCGCCGTTGCATCCTGACGGCGCTCTCCGGACCGGCGGGGCTGGGTGTCCACCGACCGAAGGAAGCCAACGCCATGACCTCGCCGAGGCCGTCCGAGCCGCTCCGGGCGCCTTTCGCGAGTCCGGACCTGGGCGCCGTCCCCGGGGGCGTCTTCGCGTCCACCCCAGCCACGCCATCGAGCCACGACCCTCTCCTGCGAACCCGAGCAGACCACGGCCGTCCAGGCCGACGGTACGAGGCCGTGCCCCCGTGCCACACGGCACGGGGCGGCCCGGCCCCGCCCCTGAGGAGGCCGCCCCCGGCCCCGCCGCCAAGGAACGCGCGTCGTCAGTGCGACGCCGTGGTCACCAGTCCCACCGAGCCCCCCGGAGCCACCACGCCACAGAACCCCCAGGACGTGTCCCGACCGCCGGGCGGGCTCCGCGGTCCCCGACGAGGCCCTGATGGCCCTCGCCCTGGACCCGGACCGCCCGGCGCCGACCGGTACCGTCCGCCACGCCCCGCCGTCCGGCGTCTGACGGGTCGGGCGGCGGCCGATTCGTGTGCGCGGGCGAGTACCTGGGGCGTTGCCCGATGTCACGGGAGTGGGGGGTACTCGGCCCTTGTGCCGAACGCCGGTGAGGTGTTGCATGTGTGCTGATTCCGCCGCCGCGTCGGCGCGCGTGATCGTACGGTGAGGGTCCGGCGGGTCCCGCCGGCGCCGTGGTGACCGAGGGCTGAGGGGTGCGGGCGTGCCCGAGGAGAACTGGCAGTGCTCGATGTGCGCCGCCTTCAACGTGGCGGCCAGGCACGCGTGCATGGTCTGCGACACCTTCCGCGTCCTGGGCGGGCGCCGGGACGGAGGGTCGGCCGCGCCCGGCCGCGACCTGCCGGGCGACCTGTTGGCGCCGGCCGTCACCGACGAGGCCTTCCAGGGCCGTGGCGGGGACGACGGCGAGTGGTCCGGGGACGAGGGACTGCCGCCGGTCCGGCTGATGGAGCCGACGCGGAACGCGGGCGCGCGCACCGCCCCACCGCGCACGGCCGAGGAACCGCCGGGCGAGCCGCCGGGGAGGAACGCGCGGCCCCGCACGTCGCGGGTGGCCGGATGGGGCCTGACAGCGGGCGTGCCCGCGCGCGGGCCGACGGCGGGCGGGGGACCGGTACGGGACACGGCCCGGCCCCAGGAGAAGCCCGGCGGAGCGGGCCGCAGGAGTACGCCGCGAAGGCCGCCCGGCACCGTTCGCGCCCTGACCCTGGCCGTGGTCGGCCTGCTCGCGCTGACCGCGTGGTGGGTGCTGCCCCGGGTCGGAGGGGAGCCGGAGCAGGGCGCGGACGGGAGCGCGGCGCCGCCGGCGTGTCCGGGGCGCGTGGCCGCACTGCTGCCGGGCGCGGGGGAGGGGCCCCTGGTGGCGGCCTTCGAGACCGGGCGGCACCGCATCGTGCTGTGCGAGGACGGGGAAGGCGACCTGTACTACTTCGGGGAGTTCCTGGAGGAGAGCGGCGAGCCGATCGTGGTCCCCGCCCGGAGGACCGGGGACGGTTTCGTCGCCGAGGCGGGCACGACCCGGTACCGGATCACCGGCGGACAGGTCGTGATCAGCACGGACCACGGCGGGGAGGTGGCCCGCCACGACCTGGTGGAGACCGGCGCACCGGAGTAGCGCCGACCCGGGACGGGTGCGTCCGCGGGGTCGCACCCGTCACGCACGTACAGCGGGTCTAGCGGGTCTTGACCAGCGTCGCGAGGACCCCGGCGAAGATCATCATCGACAGGCTCACGATCATGAGCACGAACGCGGCTGTTCCGACCATGGTTGTTCCTTACCGTTCCTCGTGGACCTCTACGGTGGATCACCCTATCCCGCCCGGTCACGGCCCTCGCGCGGGGTCGCCGTGACCTCCTCCGCCCACGCGCGCCGGTAGGCGTCGACGAGGAAGCGGTCGGCCCAGGCGGCGTCGGGCTCCTCGGGCAGGCCGCTGGTCCGGCACAGCCGGATCAACCGCTCCTCCAGGGCGCGGGCGCGCTCCAGGGCCTCCTCGCGGGTGTGCTCGCCCCGGCGCAGGGCCAGCAGCCAGGAGCGGTCGGGATCGGGCACCGGCAGGGTGATCGCGCCGGTCTCCAGCAGTTCGACGCCCTGGAGGCCCAGCCGGACCATGTGGTAGGCGTACTTGGTGTCGAAGCCGTACCGCTCGACGAGTTCGGGTCGGTTGGTGTGCCGGCCGCCGCGCACCCCCTCCATGCGTTCGCGCTGGGCGCGCAGGTAGCCCAGGAAGCGGTGCCCCGTCCGGCGCGAGAGCAGCCGCGCGCGCCGGGCGCGCAGGTCGTGGCCGATCGCGGTGACGGTCACGACCTCGTGGTCGGGGACGAACAGCGGCAGCAACACGGTGGGGTTGCCCTCCAGGGCCAGGCGGGTCCACTTGCGCAGCGAGTACACGGTCAGGTCCAGGTCGCCGGGACCGGAGCGCGCGTGGTCGGGACGGCTGCGGTGGACGTACTGCTCGAAGCGGCGCAGACCGATGACGTACTCGGGCGGCTCGATGCAGAGACCCATCTCGTCGCGGTCGTTGTGGCCGTCGACGGCCAGACCGTGGACACCGGATCCGACCTGGCAGCGCAGGACGGTGTTCTGGGCGGCGATGCGGGCGAACTCGGGTGTGGAGTGCTTCACCGGCGTGTCCTCGGGTCTGTTGGCGCGATATTCGCACAATAGTGGGGCATAAGGGCGATTTGGTGCTTGCCGGACCGGTTCCCGACGGGTTTGACTGGTGCGCGCCGCGGCGCCGCGGCCCACGACGACGAGAAAGCAGGACCGTGTCCGAGACCACCCCTCCCCAGATCGACACCTCCGCTCCGCACAACGCCAGGATCTGGAACTACTGGCTGGGCGGGAAGGACAACTACCCGGTGGACCGGGAGATGGGCGAGCAGATCCGCTCGTTCTTCCCCGAGATCGTGGACAACGCGATCGCCGACCGGGGCTTCCTCGTCCGCGCGGTCACCCACCTGGCCCGGGACGAGGGCGTACGGCAGTTCCTGGACATCGGCACGGGCCTGCCCACGCACAACAACACCCACGAGGTCGCCCAGTCCCTGGCCCCCGACGCGCGCGTGGTCTACGTCGACAACGACCCCCTGGTGCTGGCGCACGCGCGGGCACTGCTGACCGGCACCGACGCGGGCGCCACCGACTACGTCGACGCCGACCTGCGCGACCCGGACACGATCCTGGCGGCCGCGGCACGGACGCTCGACCTGTCCCGGCCGGTCGCGCTCATGCTGCTGGGCGTGGTCAACTTCGTCGCCGACGACGACGAGGTGCGCTCGATCCTGGACCGGCTGCTCGGCGCGCTCGCCCCGGGCAGCTTCCTGGTGGTCTCCCACCCCACCGACGACCTCGACCACGACCGCGCCCACCAGGTGGCGGCGGCGTGGAACGAGCGCGGTACGCCCAAGCTGACGATCCGCTCGGCCCAGGGCATCACCGCGCTCTTCGACGGCCTGGAGCTGCTGGAGCCGGGTGTGGTCTCCTGCTCGCTGTGGCGCCCGGACACCACCGAGGTCGGTGAGGTCCGCCCCGTGGACGAGTACGGCGGCGTGGCCCGCAAGGGATGACCCTCCCGCGGCGGGCCGCATCGCCGGCTGCACCTCCCTGGATCCGGACGCGAGCGGACCGGAGGCTTTCCCCACAGGCCGACGACTCCGATCAGGCGGCTCCGTCCGTACCGGTCTCCGGTACGGACGGAGCCGTTGACGTGGCGCTGCGGACGAAACCGGTGATGTGGTCGCGCAGGCGTTCCTGCGCCTGGTCCTCGTGGACGTCGGGGCCCACGATCAACCGGGCGAGCTGCGGCGTGATCTGCGGCCACGCGGCCAGGCCGATGAGGCTCAGCAGCAGGTGCCGGGTGTCGAGTGAGAGCGGCTCGCCGAGCTGTTCGGCGAGGGAGGAGAGCTTGGCCTCGTACAGGGCGGTCCTGCCCTCCTCGTCCGGAAGCGGTTGCTCCCCGTAGTGCAGGGCCTCCCAGAGCAGGAGCCTGAGCAGTTCGGGTCTGGCCCTGTGGTAGTCGAACACGCGCGCCACGTAGGAGGCCGGGTCGGTGTCCCCGTCGAGCGTCACGACCGCGGACAGCTCGTCCAGGGCGTCGCCCACCACGTGCTGGAAGAGCTGTTCCTTGTCGCCGAAGTTCGCGTAGATCCGCTGTTTGTTGACCCCGGCCCGCTCGGCGATGCGGTCCACGCGCGCGCCCGCGATCCCGTAGGCGGCGAACTCCGTGCGGGCCGCCTTGAGCAGGCGGGCGCGCGTTGTTTCCGTTCTCTTCGTCATGACGACATGATAAGGGGGTACCAACCGGTTGGTTGCACCGGGTGGCCCATTGGTTCCTCGTGGTGACGTATGAGGCGGTGCGCATGCCCGGATTCGGCCTCGTGTGCCTTTTCTCTTCTTGACAACCAACTGGTTGGTCTCGATAGTGGGGGCATGGAATCGATAACAGACGGCGGGGTGGTGAGCACACCTCCGGCCGCTACGCGCACGTCGTTTGCGGTAACCGTCGTGGCCCTCTCCACCACAGGAATGCTGGTGGTCGGCCAGCTCTACACCGTCATTCCCCTCTATCCCCTCATGGCCGCCGACTGGGCGGGTGAGGCCGGTGCGGTCGCGTGGACGGCCACCGCCTTCGCGATCGCCTACGCCGTCGGCTTCCTGTTCGTCGGGCCCGCCGCCGACAAGTTCGGGCCCCGCCGCACGATGGTCATCGGCCTCACGGCCACGGCGGTGGCCACCGCCGTAGTCCCCCTCGCCCCGTCACTGGGGGCGGGGCTCGTCCTGCGCACGGTCCAGGGACTGGTGGCCGCGGCCTTCGCGCCCTCGGCCTTCGCCTACGTCGCGACCCATGTCGACGCACACCGCCGTGTCACCGCCATCACCTGGTTGACCAGTTCCTTCCTGGCCGCGGCGGTCCTGGGTCAACTCGGCGCACAGGCCATTGGGCAGCAGTTCGGCTGGGAACCGGTCTTCTTCGCCGGCGGCGTCGCGCTCGCCCTGGGCGCGGCCGTGCTGCGTCTGGTCCTGTACCCGGATGAGACCGAGGGGAGGGCGACCGCGGCCGAGGCCCTCACCGCCATGGCCGGGCTCCTGGGCAACGGGCGCCTCCTGCTGCTGTACGGGGCCACGTTGACGGTCCTCGCGGGATTCGTGGGCATCTACAGCGGTCTGCAGGTCGCGGGCCCACCGGCTCTGGCCGGAGACGGGGGTGCCATGCTGGCCCTGCGCGCCAGCGGGCTCCCGGCGATGCTGGCCATCCCGCTGCTGGCGCCCTGGCTCGCGCGCGTCGCGCCGGAGCGGCGGGTCACCCTCTCGCTCGGCGCCGCGGCCCTGTTGTCGGTCGTCTGCGCGTTCCTCACCGGGGGAGCGGCCATCGGCGTGTGCCTGTTCGCCTTTGTCGCCTGTATCGCGGTGGCGGCGCCCGGCCTGGTCCAGGCCATCGGCGCGAGGGCGGGCGCCGCGCGCGGCAGCGCCGTGGCGCTCTATACCTTCTTCCTCTTCGTCGGCGCAGGGCTCGGCCCCCAACTGGCCGCAGGCGTCGCGGGGATCGGCTTCCCGGCGGTGTCGCTGACCGCCGCCGCGATCCTGGGCGCGGGGGCTCTGTTGGCTCTGGGTTCTCTGGTCCCCCGCCGCTCCGCCAGCCAGCTCTGAGAAAGGACCGGCCGCGTGCCGCGCCGTCGCACGCGGCCGGTCCCGGAACACCTTTCCCCCTCCGGGTCGCCGCGCTCACGAGAGTTGTTTCCAGATCATTCGCCCGCTGTCGGTCGCGGCGTGCGCGACTTCGTCAGTGAGCACGTTCCCCCCGCCGTACGCGCCTTCCTCAAGGAGGCCGCCGCGGGGTCCTCCCGTCCTCCCCGCGGCGGCCGTGCGTGCTACGCGGCCCCTACTCCTTGGGGCGCTGGTCGACGATGCGGCGGAACTTGCCGACGGAGCGCTCGATCTGCTCGGGGTCCACGACGTCGACGCGCACGCTCACGCCGACGCGGTCCTTGACCGTCGCGGTGATCTCCCGGGAGAGCGCCGCGCGCCGGTCGGAGGTGCAGTCGGGGCGTGCCTCGACGCGCACGGCCATGTGGTCCAGGCGGCCCTCCTTGGTCAGGACCAGTTGGAAGTGCGGGGCCAGCCCGTCCAGGCCCAGGATGATCTCCTCGATCTGGGTGGGGAAGACGTTGACGCCGCGCAGGATGATCATGTCGTCGCTGCGGCCGGTGACCTTGTCCATGCGGCGCATCGGGCGGGCGGTGCCCGGGCGCAGGGTGGTCAGGTCACGGGTGCGGTAGCGGATGACGGGCATGGCCTGCTTGGTCAGCGAGGTGAAGGCGAGCTCGCCGTAGGAGCCGTCGTCGAGCACGTCGTGGGTGACCGGGTCCAGCACCTCGGGCAGGAAGTGGTCCTCCCACACGTGCAGTCCGTCCTTGGTCTCCACGCACTCGTTGGCCACACCCGGGCCCATGACCTCCGACAGGCCGTAGATGTCCACCGCGTGGATGTCGAAGCGCTCCTCGATCTCCAGGCGCATGCGCTCGGTCCAGGGCTCGGCGCCGAAGATGCCGGTGGTCAGGGAGGTGGTGCGGGGGTCGATGCCCTGGCGCTCGAACTCGTCCAGCAGGGTCAGCATGTAACTGGGGGTGACCATGATGACCTCGGGCCGGAAGTCCTGGATGAGCTGGACCTGCTTGGCGGTCTGCCCGCCGGAGGCGGGGACGACCGTGCAGCCGAGCCGTTCGGCGCCGTAGTGGGCGCCCAGGCCGCCGGTGAAGAGCCCGTAGCCGTAGGAGACGTGCACCATCTGGCCGGGGCGTCCGCCCGAGGCTCGGATGGAGCGCGCCACCACCTCGGCCCAGGTGTCGATGTCCTGGCGGGTGTAGCCGACGACCGTGGGGCGCCCGGTGGTGCCGCTGGAGGCGTGGATGCGGCTGACCCGCTCGCGGGGGACGGCGAACATCCCGAACGGGTAGTTCTCGCGCAGGTCGGCCTTGGTGGTGTGCGGGAAGTGCCGCAGGTCCGCCAGTTCCCCGAGGTCGCCGGGGCGGACGCCGGCCTCGTCGAACTTGTCCTTGTACAGCGGCACGTTGGCGTAGGCGTGCTCCAGGGTCCACCGCAGACGCGTGAGCTGGAGGTGGCGCAGCTCGTCGACGCTCATCCGCTCGGCCGGGTCGAGGGACTCCGGGGCGGGGGCCCGGCCCAGTCGCCGGGGGGCGTCGGCGCCGTTCGGCTTCGTCGTGGTGTCCTGGATTGCCATGGATCTCTCCGGGTACTCTGCTCCGCGCGTCCTCGGACCGTCCCGCGGGGCGGCCCGGGCGCGGCCGTCGCCGACGGGGCGGGCCGCACGGACTTGCTTACTGACCGAACGTTCGGTTACTAATGCATTAACGCAGTTGCCCGGCGGCTGTGTCAAGGAGAAGTGTTGTTGGGTTCACCAGTGCCGGTGGCGTGCGTCACCGGCCCTCACATGGGGAGTCGTGCATGAGCGAGGTCTACGTCGTCGACGGGGTGCGCACGCCCCAGGGGCGCTACGGGGGCGCCCTGGCCGGGGTCCGTCCCGACGACCTGGCCGCCACGGCCGTCGCCGAGGCGCTGCGCCGCTCGGGCGCTCCGGGCTCGGCCGTGGACGAGGTCATCCTCGGGGCCGCCAACCAGGCGGGAGAGGACAACCGCAACGTGGCCCGCATGGCGGCACTGCTCGCCGGACTCGACCCCGCCGTGCCCGGCTACACCGTCAACCGGCTGTGCGCCTCCGGCCTGACCGCCGTGGCCTCCGCGGCCCAGGCCATCCGCGCCGGCGAGGCCGACCTGGTCGTGGCCGGGGGCGTGGAGTCCATGACCCGCGCCCCCTGGGTGATGGCCAAGCCCGGCACACCGTGGGCCAAGCCCGGCGAGGTCGCCGACACCTCCCTGGGCTGGCGCTTCACCAACCCGCGCTTCGCCGCCCACGACGCCGCTGTCCCGGCCGGGGCCGCCCCCGACGACCTGCGCTACACCCTGTCCATGGGGGAGACCGCCGAGGAGGTCGCCGTCCTGGAGGGACTCACCCGCCAGGAGTGCGACGCCTTCGCGCTGCGCAGCCACGAACGCGCCGTGGCCGCCGCCGGGGCCGGGCGCTTCGACGCGGAGATCGTCCCGGTCACCGTCACCGGGCGGCGCGGTGCCACGCACGAGGTCACCGCAGACGAGGGTCCCCGCCCCGCATCCTCCATGGAGTCCCTGGCCGGGCTGCGCCCCGTCTTCCGTGAGGGCGGCATCGTCACCGCCGGGAACTCCTCCTCGCTCTCGGACGGGGCCAGCGCGCTGGTGCTGGCCAGTGCCGAGGCGGTGCGCGAACACGGGCTCACCCCGCGCGCCCGCGTCGTCGCCTCCGCCGCGGCCGGCGTCGCCCCGCAGGTCATGGGACTGGGGCCGGTCCCGGCCACGCACAAGGTCCTCGACCGGGCCGGCTGGCGGCTCGACGACGTGGGCTCCGTCGAACTCAACGAGGCCTTCGCCGCCCAGTCCCTGGGCGTCATGCGCCGGCTCGGGCTGAAGGAGGACCGCGTCAACGCCGACGGCGGCGCCATCGCCCTGGGCCACCCGTTGGGCAGTTCCGGCGCCCGGCTGGTCGTGACCCTGCTGGGCCGCATGGAGCGCGAGGACACCGCGCGCGGCCTGGCCACCCTGTGCGTGGGCGTGGGCCAGGGCGCGGCACTGCTGGTGGAGCGCCCGTGAGCGAGCACGCCGACTTCACCACACTGCGGGTCGAGCACCGCGAGGACCGAGTGGTGGTGGAACTGCACCGCCCCGAGGCCCGCAACGCCATCAACGCCCGGATGATCGACGAGCTGCACCGGGTCTGCGCCGACCTGGAGGCCGCGCCCCGGCCGCTGCTGCTGACCGGGCACGGCACCGTGTTCGCGGGCGGCGCCGACATCGCCGAACTGCGCGGGCGCGGTCGCGAGGAGGCCCTCTCCGGCATCAACAGCCGCCTGTTCGAGCGCCTGCACCGGCTGCCCGCGCCGACGGTCGCGGCCGTGGACGGGTTCGCGCTGGGCGGTGGCGCGGAACTGTCCTACGCCTGCGACCTGCGCATCGCCACTCCTGACGCCGTCTTCGCCCAGCCCGAGCCGGGCCTGGGCATCATCGCCGGGGCCGGCGCCTGCTGGCGGCTCAAGGAACTGGTCGGCGCCTCGGTGGCCAAGCAGGTACTCCTGGGCGGTGTGCGCCTGGACGCCGAGACGGCCCTGCGCCACGGGCTGGTCGCCGAGATCGTCCCGGCCGTGGAGCTGCGCGAGCGCGCCCACGCCCTCATCGACCGGATGGCCGCGTCCTCCGCCCTGGCCCTGCGCATGACCAAGATGGTCCTGGACGCCGACGGACCCCACCCGCTGGCCGACGACCTGGCACAGGCGGTGCTGTTCGAGAGCACCGACAAGCACGACCGGATGACCCGGTTCCTGGAGAGGAAGAAGCGATGAGCACCACCGCGCGGGCCGTTCCCGCGACCGTCGCCGTCGTCGGCGGCGGCACCATGGGCGCCGGCATCGTCCAGCAGTTCCTCACCGCTGGGGCCGACGTGGTGCTGGTCGAGGCATCCGAGGAGGCCGCCCGGTCCGGCCGGGCGCGGGTGGCCGCCGGCCTGGACGGGGCCCGCCGGCGGGGCAAGCTGGACACGGCGCCCTCCGAGGTCCTGGCGCGCCTGAGCACCGTCACCGACGTCGCAGGGGTGCCCGCGGGCACCGGCCTGGTGGTGGAGGCGGTGCCCGAACGGCCCGAACTCAAGATCGCGGTCCTGGCCGCCGCGGAGCGCGTCGTGGGCGAGGAGGCCGTCCTGGCCTCCAACACCAGCTCGCTGTCGGTCACCGACCTGGCCGCCGCCCTCGAGCGCCCCGAGCGCTTCCTGGGCACCCACTTCTTCAACCCCGTTCCGGCCTCCAAGCTGGTGGAGATCGTCACCGCTCCGCAGACCGCGCCCGAGGTGCTGGCGGCGGTGCGCGGGTGGGTCGCGGCGCTGGGCAAGACCGAGATCGTGGTCCGCGACGCGCCGGGTTTCGCCACCAGCCGCCTGGGCGTCACGCTGGGCCTGGAGGCGATCCGGATGGTCGAGGAGGGGGTGGCCTCGCCCGCCGACATCGACACCGCCATGGAGCTGGGCTACCGGCACCCCATGGGTCCGCTGCGCCTGACCGACCTGGTCGGACTCGACGTGCGGCTGGCCATCGCCGAACACCTGGCCGCCGAGCTGGGGGACCGGTTCGCCCCGCCGGAGCTGTTGCGCCGTATGGTCGCCGAGGGAAGGCTCGGTCGCAAGGCCGGGCAGGGCTTCCACATCTGGGACGAGGGAGAACACAAGCGTGAGTGAACACAGGGCGGCGGAGTTCGACGAGGTCGACGGGCTCGCCACGGTGCGCCTGCACACCCCGGCGCTGACCCGGCGGGTCAAGGAGGACCTGCTGGCGGCGCTGCGCCGGGCGGCGGAGTCCACCACGGCGCGGGCGGTGCTGCTGCTGGGGTCGGAGAAGGCGTTCTGCGTCGGACAGGACCTGGCCGAGCACGCCCGGATCCTCGACGAGGCGCCCGAGCAGGCGCTGACGACCGTGCACGAGCACTACAACCCGATCGTTCTGGCCCTGGAGGAGATCCAGGTGCCGGTCGTGGTCGGGATCGGCGGCGCCGCCGTCGGCGCCGGCCTCGGGTTCGCGCTCGCGGGCGACGTGCGCGTCAGCGCCCGGCGGGCCAAGTTCGGCACCGCCTTCACCGGGATCGGGCTGGCCTCGGACTCCGGGCTGGCCTACCGCCTGGTGCGCTCGCTCGGCCAGGCGCGCGCCATGGAGATGATGCTGCTGGGCACGGTGATCGGCGCCGACCGCGCCCTGGAGCTGGGCCTGGTCACCGAGGTCGTCGACGACGACGCCTGGGCCGAGCGGGCCCGCGAGGTCGCGCTCCGGCTGGCCGCGGGCCCCACCAGCGCCTTCGTGGCGGCCAAGCGCGAGGTGCGGGCGGCGGCCTCGGGCGCCCAGGAGCTGCCCGAACTGCTGGCCGAAGAGGCCGATCTGCAGAACCAGTTGGGTGTGACCGCCGACCACGCGGGGGCGGTCAAGGCGTTCCTGGACAAGCGGGCGCCGACGTTCACCGGTAGCTGACCAGCGTGGATTCCCCCGCCCGGGTACTTGCCCGAGCGGGGGAATCCAGGGATACTAATTACTGACCGAACGTTCGGTTATGAAGGAGAACGAGCCATGTCCACCGTGACGGCCGACCCGGCGCCCTCGGGCTCCGACGAGGCCCACCAGGCGGAGTTCGACGCCAAGGTCGCCGCCGACCAGCGCATCGAACCGCGCGACTGGATGCCCGAGGGGTACCGCAGGACCCTGGTCCGCCAGGTGTCCCAGCACGCCCATTCCGAGATCATCGGCATGCAGCCCGAGGGCGACTGGATCGCCTCGGCGCCCAGCCTGCGCCGCAAGGCCATCCTCCTGGCCAAGGTCCAGGACGAGGCCGGACACGGCCTGTACCTGTACGCGGCCACCGAGACGCTCGGAGTCGACCGCGCCGATCTGACGACGCGGCTCATCGAGGGCCGCCAGAAGTACTCGTCGATCTTCAACTACCCCTCGCTGACCTTCGCCGACGTCGGCGTCATCGGCTGGCTGGTCGACGGCGCCGCCATCTGCAACCAGGTCCCGCTGTGCCGCAGCTCCTTCGGGCCCTACGCCCGGGCCATGGTGCGCATCTGCAAGGAGGAGTCCTTCCACCAGCGGCAGGGCTACGAGCTGCTCATGCGCATGATGGAGGGCACCGAGGCCCAGCGCGCGATGGTCCAGGACGCCGTCGACCGCTGGTGGTGGCCGTCACTGATGATGTTCGGCCCGCCCGACGCCGACTCGCCCAACACCCGGCAGTCCATGGCCTGGCGCATCAAGCGCGACACCAACGACGACCTGCGCCAGAAGTTCGTCGACATGACCGTCCCCCAGGCGGACAAGCTCGGCGTCACCCTGCCCGACCCCGAGCTGGTCTGGAACGAGGAGCGCGGCCACCACGACTTCGGCGAACCCGACTGGGTCGAGTTCAAGCAGGTCATCTCCGGCAGCGGCCCCAAGAACGCCGAGCGTATCGAGCGCCGCCGCGCCGCCCACGAGAAGGGCGCGTGGGTCCGCGAGGCCGCCACGGCCTACGCCACCAAGCACCAGAGCGACCGGGAGGCCGCGGCATGAGCACCACGACCGACGCGTCCCGCCCCGAGTGGCCCCTGTACGAGGTCTTCGTCCGCGGCAAGCGGGGACTCAACCACGTCCACGTGGGCTCCCTGCACGCGCCCGACGACCACATGGCGCTGCACAACGCCCGCAACCTTTACACCCGCCGCAACGAGGGCGTCAGCATCTGGGTCGTGCGCGCCGAGCACATCAGCGCCTCCAGCCCGGACGAGAAGGACCCCTACTTCGCCCCCAGCGGCGACAAGGTCTACCGGCACCCGACCTTCTACTCCATCCCCGACGATGTCCCGCACATCTAAGGAACGGTCCATGAGCGGCGACGACCACATCTACTCGGTCCTGGGCCAGGAGCACGGCGGCGACGACCGCTGGGCCTTCGGCACCGGCTTCACCGACGCCCTCGCGGGCGTGGACACCACCCTGCCCGAGGGCGTCGACGGCGCCGACCTGGCGCTGTACTGCCAGATGCTCGGCGACGACGCGCTCGTGCAGGCCCAACGCCTCGTCCACTGGGTCACCGACGCCCCGGAGCTGGAGGAGGAGGTGGCCCTGGCCAACATCGCGCTCGACCTGCTCGGCCAGGCACGCCTGCTGCTCTCCCGGGCCGGGCAGGCCGACGGCACCGGCCGCGACGAGGACCGCTTCGCCTACTGGCGCGGACCGGCCGAGTTCCGCAACGTGCACCTGGCCGAGGCTCCGCGCGGCGACTTCGCCCGCGCCGTCGCGACGCTGCTGGTGCTCTCCACCGCCCGCCTGGCGGTGTTCACCCGCCTGGTCGACAGCGCCGACCCGGTGCTGTCCGCCGTCGCCGCCAAGGCCGTCAACGAACTGGCCTACCACCGCGAGTACGCGGTGTCCTGGGCGCTGCGGCTGGGCGACGGCACGCCCTTCTCCCACGAGCGCATGGCCGCCGCCGTCGCCGACGTGTGGCCCCTGACCGGGGAGCTGTTCGCCGCCCACCCGGTCGAGACCCGCCTGGCCGCCCAGGGCGCGGGCGTGGACCCGTCCACCGTCGCCGACGAGGTGCACGACGTCCTCACCCAGGTGCTGACCACCGCGACCCTGGCCGCGCCCGAGCCCTTCCCCGAGGCCGCCGTGGCGGGCCGCGACGGCCGCCACACACCCGACCTGCCGCCCCTGCTGGACGAACTCCAACGGGTGGCCCGGGAACACCCGGAGGCGACATGGTGACCACCGAGCACGCGACCGGCCGGACCACCGCGCACGCCGGTCCGGCGAGCGCGGACGAGGCCGCCGGGGCGCGTGCCCTGGCGGCGGCCGCGGCCGTGGCCGACCCCGAGCTGCCCATGCTCACGCTGGCCGACCTGGGCATCCTGCGCGGGGTCGACCTCGACGAGGACGGGACCGTCCAGGTGTGGATCACTCCCACCTACTCCGGGTGCCCGGCCCTGACCGAGATGCGCGCCGACGTGGACCGGGCCGTGCGCGCGGCGGGGTTCGACCGCGTGCGGGTGCGCACCGCGCTCTCCCCGGCCTGGACCACCGACTGGATCACCGGGGAGGGCCGGCGCAAGCTCGCCGAGCACGGCATCTCCCCGCCCGGCCAGGCGCCGCCACGGGCCCCGGGGCCGGTACCGCTCACCCTGATGCCCACCCGCACCGTCCCGCGCTGCCCGCTGTGCGGCGCGGCCGACACCGAGGAGCTGTCCCGGTTCGGCGCCACCTCCTGCAAGTCGCTGCACCGGTGCCGGTCCTGCCTCGAACCGTTCGAGCACGTCAAGGAGATCTGACCGTGACCACACCCGTCACCGACGCGCCCGCGGCGCCGCGCCGCGCGGCGGCGTTCCACCGCCTGCGCGTGGCCGCCGTCGAGCGCCTGTGCGACGACGCCGTCGCCGTCAGCTTCGACGTCCCCGACCGCCTGGCCGAGGAGTTCGCCTTCGCGCCCGGGCAGTCCCTGACCCTGCGCCGCGTGGTGGACGGGGTCGAGGAGCGGCGCAGCTACTCCATCTGCGCGCCCGTGGGAGCCCCACCGCGCGTGGGTGTGCGCCTGGTCGCCGACGGCCTGTTCTCGACCTGGCTGGTCAACGAGGTCGCGCCGGGCGACGAGATCGAGGTGGGCACCCCCACCGGGCGGTTCAGCCCCGACCTGACCGTCTCCGGCCGCCACGTGCTGATCGCCGCCGGTTCGGGCATCACGCCGATGCTGTCGATCGCGGCGTCCCTGCTGCGCGCGACCGACTCCCACGTCACCCTGCTCTACGGCAACCGCCGCAGCGACACGGTCATGTTCGCCGACGAGCTGGCCGACCTCAAGGACGCGTTCGGCCCCCGGCTCGAACTCGTCCACGTGCTCTCCCGTGAGCCGCGTGAGGCCGAGCTGTTCACCGGCCGCCTGGACGCCGCCAAGCTCGACGCGCTGCTGTCCACGATCGTGGCCGCGGACGCGACCGACCACTGGTGGCTGTGCGGCCCCTTCGGCATGGTCACCGACGCCCAGGAGGTCCTGGCCCGGCGCGGGGTGCCGCGCGAGCGCGTGCACCAGGAGCTGTTCTTCGTCGAGGGCGACGAGCCGCCGCCCCAGGCACGCCACGAGGAGCCCGGCGTGGAGGGCCCGGCCTCGGAGGTCACCGTGGTCCTGGACGGCCGCACCAGCACCCTGACCCTGCCGCGGGACACGCCCGTCCTGGACGCCGCCCAGCGCTACCGTCCGGACCTGCCCTTCGCCTGCAAGGGCGGGGTGTGCGGCACCTGCCGGGTCCGGGTCTGCGAGGGCGAGGTGCGCATGCGCCGCAACTACGCGCTCAGCGACGACGAGGTCGCGGCCGGGTACGCGCTGGCCTGCCAGTCGCTGCCCCAGACCGAGACCCTGACCGTGGACTTCGACTCGTGAGCGGGGCGGAGCCGAACGCGGCGCGGCGGATGTTCGAGGCCGACCGGGCGTCGAAGAACCTGGGGATGCGGTTGGTCGACCTGGGCGAGGGCAGCGCCACCGTGGAGATGGCCGTGGGTCCGCTCATGGTCAACGGGCACGGCATCGCCCACGGCGGGTTCGTGTTCACGCTGGCCGACACCGCGTTCGCGTGCGCCTGCAACGCGGACGGGCGCGGGGTGACGGTCGCCTCGGGCGCGGAGATCACGTTCGTGGCCCCGGTGCGCGAGGGCGACCTGCTGGTGGCCACCGCCGCCGAACGCGTGGTCTTCGGCCGCAGCGGGCTCTACGACGTCACCGTCCGCCGCGGCGACGAGGTCGTCGCGGAGTTCCGCGGCCGCAGCCGCACCGTCAACGGCGGATGAGCCGCGCCCGCGGAGGGGCCGACCAGGGCCGGTCCCTCCGCGGCGCGACCCGGGCGCTCAGCCGGATCTGCGCATCATGACGCGTTGGAAGATGATGAAGACCAGCAGCAGCACACCGATGACGATCTTGGTCCACCAGGAGCTGAGCGTGCCCTCGAAGGAGATGATGGTCTGCACGGTGCCCAGCACCAGCACGCCCGCCACCGATCCGGCCACGTAGCCCACCCCGCCGGACAGCAGCGTTCCGCCGATCACCACCGCGGCGATCACGTCCAGTTCCATGCCGACACCGTGCAGGCCGTAGCCGGAGAGCATGTACAGGCTGAAGAGCAGACCGCCCAGCGCCGAGCAGAACCCGCTCACCGCGTACACGCCCACCCGCACCCGGCCGGTCGGCAGGCCCATCAGCCGGGCTGAGGACTCGCTGCCGCCCACCGCGTACACCGTGCGCCCGAACCGCGTCAGGTGCAGGACGTACACGGCCACCAGGACCACGGCCAGAGCGATCAGGACGCTGTAGGTCAGGGTCACCCCGTCGCCCAGGGAGATCGTCCCCGTCGCCAGGGCCCGGAAGACCGGGTCGTTGATGGAGACCGACTCCACGCTGATGAGGAAGCACAGCCCGCGGGCCAGGAACATGCCCGCCAGGGTGACGATGAAGGGCTGCACGTCGAAGAAGTGGATGACCAGCCCCATCAGCAGGCCCAGCGCCGTGCCTGCGGCGAGCACGGCCACAACCGAGGCGAGCGGGGGCCAGCCCGCCTCCAGCGTGGCCGCGGCGATCATGGTCGACAGCGCCGCCACCGCGCCCACCGACAGGTCGATCCCGCCCGTCAGGATCACGAACGTCATCCCCACCGCGAGCACGATGAGGAAGGCGTTGTCCACGAACAGGTTCGTCGCGACCTGGGGCGAGGCGAAGCCCTCGTAGCGCACCGATCCGGTGCCGAAGGTCAGGACGAACACCGTGAACGTGGCGATCACCGGCAGGAAGCGGCGGGGGAGTCGGTCGACGCGGTCCTTCACGCGTCTGACGTCCAGGACGTTCATGGCGCGGTCACCTCCTGGGCGCGGGTGTCGGCGGGTTCGGCTCTGCGCCGGGGCCGGAACAGCTCCGACGTGCGCGGGGACTGCAGCAGGCACACGGCGATCACCACGACCGCCTTGAACACGAGGATGGCGTCGGGCGGCACGCCGATGCTGTAGACGGTCGTGGTCAGCGTCTGGATCACCAGGGCGCCCACGAGGGTGCCGGTGAGCGAGTACCGGCCGCCGGCCAGCGAGGTGCCCCCGATGACCACGGCCAGGATCGCGTCCATCTCGATCCACAGGCCCGCGTTGTTGGCGTCGGCGGCGTTGACGTTCGAGCTGATCATCAGGCCGGCCACGCCCGCGCACAGCCCGGCGAACACGTACACCGTCCAGACGATGGTGCGCGAGCGCACCCCGGCCAGACGGCTGGCCCGGGGATTGGTGCCCACCGACTCCACGAGCATGCCCAGGGCGGTGCCGCGGGTCAGCGCGGCGACGGCCAGCAGCACACCCAGGCTGATGAGGATCGCGATCGGCAGGACCACGAAGCCCGCGCCGATCTGGCGGTAGACCGGATCGTCCACCGTGATGATCTGGCCCTCGGTGACGAGCATCGCGCCGCCGCGTCCGGCGGTCATCAGGACCAGGGTCGCGATGATCGGCTGGATGCCCAGGACCGTGACGAGGAAGCCGTTCCACAGGCCGAGCAGGACGCACACGGCCAGCGCCAGGAGCATGGCGGTGATGGCGTCCCCGCCCGAGGCGATCCAGGTGCAGGCGATGGCGCCCGCGACCGCCGCGACGGCGCCCACCGACAGGTCGATGCCCCGGGTGGCGATCACCAGGGTCATCCCCACCGCGATGAGCAGTGTCGGCGCCCCGTTGCGGAGGATGTCGACCAGGCTGCCGTACAGCGCCCCGTCCTGGATCCGGATCTCCAGGAACGAGGGGTTGACGGCCGCGTTGAGCACGAGGAGGCCGACCAGGGCCGCGGCCGGCCAGAAGAGCTGGTGCCGGATCATGAGGCCATCGCCGTGCCCTGGTCGTCGTGCGCGGCGATGGCGCCCATCACGTCGTCCACGGTGACGCCGTCGCCCTCGAGCTCGGCGGTCTTGCGCCGGTCCCGCAGGACCACCACGCGATCCGACACCCGGACCACCTCCTCCAGTTCGGCACTGATGAACAGCACCGCCATCCCGTCCGCGGCCAGGTCGGCCACCACCTTCTGGATCTGGGCCTTGGCGCCGACGTCGATGCCGCGCGTGGGCTCGTCGAGGATGAGCAGGTCGGGCCGGGTGACCAGCCAGCGCGCCAGCAGGACCTTCTGCTGGTTGCCCCCGGAGAGGGTGCTCATGACGGCGCTCGGATCGGCGGGCCGGATGTCGAGCTTGTCGATGTACTCCGCCACCAGCGCGTCGGCCACGCGCCGGGGGACCGGGCGCATCCATCCGCGTGCGGCCTGCAGGGCCAGGATGAGGTTGTCGCGTACGGTCAGGTCCGCGATGAGCCCCTCCGCCTTGCGGTCCTCCGAGCACAGCGCCACACCGCGGGCGATCATCGACCGCGGTCCGCGCGGGCGGACGGCGCGGCCGCCGATGCTCAGCGTCCCGGTGTCGGCCCGGTCGGCCCCGAACAAGAGCCGGGCCGTCTCGGTGCGCCCGGAGCCGAGCAGACCGGCCAGGCCCACCACCTCGCCGGCGTGGATCTCCAGGTCGAACGGGGCGATCGACCCCGCGCGGCCCAGACCGCGCGCGGTCAGGACCGGCGCGGTGCCGGGAGCGCGCTCCCCGGAGCGGCGCTCGACCTCCTCCAGGGCGCCCAGCTCACGGCCGAGCATCACCGAGACCAGTTCCAGGCGGTCGGTCCGGCTCGGCAGGTACTCCCCGACCAGGGCGCCGTTGCGGAGCACGGTCATCCGGTCGGCGATCTCGTACACCTGCTCCAGGAAGTGCGAGACGAACAGGATCGCCACACCCTCGTCGCGCAGGACGCGCACGATCCGGAAGAGCTCGGCGACCTCGTCGGTGTCCAGGCTGGAGGTCGGCTCGTCCAGGACCAGGACGCGCGCGTCCACGGCCAGGGCCCGTGCGATGGCCACGAGCTGCTGGATGGCGATGGGGTGGCTGTCCAGGCCGGAGCCGGGGTCGATGGACAGGCCGATGCGCTCCAGCAGTCGAGCGGCCCGGGCCCGGCAGGCCCGCTTGTCGATGGCGCCCAGGCGGCGCGGCTCGCGGCCCAGCAGGATGTTCTCCGCCACCGACAGGTTGGGGCAGAGGTTGACCTCCTGGTAGACGGTGCTGATCCCCGCGTTCTGCGCCTGCACGGGTGCGGTGAACTCCACGCGCTCGCCGTGCAGGCGGATCTCGCCTGCGGTCGGTCGGTGCACTCCGGTGAGGGCTTTGATCAGGGTGGACTTGCCCGCGCCGTTCTCGCCCATCAGGGCGTGCACCTCGCCCGGGAACAGCTGGAAGTCGACGCCGGAGAGCGCCCGCACGCCCGGGAAGTCGACGGTGATACCGCGCATGTCGACCACCGGGGCGGTCGGCGGCGGTGGGGAATCGGTCATGGCCCGTGCTTTCGTCGTCGTGAGCGGTCCCCGGCGTCGCTGTCGTCAGTGGCGCCGGGGACCGGGGTAAGTCACCGGTCGGGTCCGGTCGGGGTGAGTGGTGGTGCGGGGTGCCGGCCGGCCCGGTTCCGGTACCTAGTACTGGCGGTCCGGCAGGGCCGCCTCGGCCTCCTCCTGGGTGAAGGTGGTCTCCTCCACCACCACGCGCTCGGGGACCTCCTCGCCCGCCACGACCTGCTCGGCGAGCTCCATCAGCTGGTCGCCGAGCAGGGGGTTGCACTCGACGATGAAGTTGATCTCGCCCGCGGCCAGAGCCTCCATGCCCGCCTCGACGGCGTCCACCGTGATGATCTGGATGTCCTCGCCCGGCTCCATGCCGGCGGCGCGGATCGCCTCGATCGCTCCGAGGCCCATGTCGTCGTTGTGCGCGTAGACCACGTCGATGTCGTCGTGGGAGCGCAGGAAGGCCTCCATGACCTCCTTGCCGCCCGAGCGCGTGAAGTCACCGGTCTGGGTGGCGATGACCTCGATGTCGGAGTTGCCGGCGATGACCTCCTCGAACCCCTCCTTGCGGTCGATGGCGGGCGCGGCGCCCGTGGTGCCCTGCAGCTCCACCACGTTCGTCTGGCCCTCGGCGTTGTCGACCAGCCACTGCCCGGCCTTGCGGCCCTCCTCGACGAAGTCGGAGCCGAGGAAGGTCTCGTACAGGGAGGTGTCCTCGGAGTCGATGGCCCGGTCGGTGAGGATGACGGGGATGTCGGCGCGCTGGGCTTCCAGCAGGACCGCGTCCCACCCGGTCTCCACGACCGGGCTGAAGGCGATGACGTCGACGTCCTGCTGGATGTAGGACCGGATGGCCCGGATCTGGTTCTCCTGCTTCTGCTGGGCGTCGGAGAACTGCAGGTCGATCCCGGCCTCCTCCGCGGCCTGCTGGATGGACTGGGTGTTGGCCGTGCGCCAGCCGCTCTCGGCGCCGACCTGGGCGAAGCCCATGGTGATCGTCCCGTCGTCGGTCTCGTCCGCGCCGCCCGGGCCGCCTGAACCGCAGGCGGTCACCGTCGTGAGAACGAGCGCCGCGGCGACCGTGGTGAACCTTTTCATTGGGGGGAGCCTCCATGTCGACGGTGACCCGTTGGATGTTGGTGGTGATCAGGATCACGTGGCCAATATAGTGAGCGCTAACATTCCGTGGGTCAACCCCTCTGCTCGGCACGATTCGACGACATTGCTCCTGGGCGACGAGCGGCGTATGTTAGCGCCAACGAAGTTTCACGAGCTGACACCGGGGCTGCGGGCCGCCCCGGCCCCGGATCCGTGACGGGCCCGACGCCAAGGCACCGCCGGACCGGTCGCATAGCCTGGTGGCCGCTGACAACCCAGTGGGCGCCGACGCCGACAGTCAAGGAGTCATGGGTGGACCACACGCCTTCGTCCGTCCGGGGCAACCGCGATCCCGCCATGACGGACGTCGCCCGGTTGGCGGGCGTGTCCCACCAGACGGTCTCCCGCGTCCTCAACGAACACCCCAACGTCCGTGAGCAGACCCGGCTGCGTGTGCGCGCCGCCATCGAACAGCTGGGCTACCGGCCCAACCGGGCCGCCCGTGCCCTGGCGACCGGGAGGTCCCAGCTGATCGGGGTGGTGGCCCAGAACTCGACGCTGTTCGGACCCTCCTCGCTGCTGGCCGCGTTCGAGCTGGCCGCGGCGGCACAGGGATTCGTGGTCAGTGTGCGCCGGGTCCGCGTCCTCGACCGCGGCTCCATCGCCGACGCCGTGGAGCACCACCGCGAGCAGCGGGTCGCGGGCATCGTGGTGATAGCGCCGACCGCGGCCGCCGCCGAGGCCCTGAACGAGGTGCCGACCGAGGTCCCCCTGGTCGCGGTGGACGGCGACCCCGAGCGGGACGCCACCCTGGTGACCGTCGACCAGGAGGCCGGTGCCCGACTGGCCACGCGGCACCTGCTGGCCGCCGGCCACCGCACGGTCTGGCACGTGTCCGGCCCCGCGAACTGGTTCGACGCGGCCGGACGCGTGCGCGGCTGGCGCCGGGCGCTGGAGGAGGCGGGCGCCGAGGTGCCGCCCGTCAACGCGGCCGACTGGAGTGCCGTCTCGGGCTACCGGGCGGGTCTGATGCTGGCCCGGATGCCGGAGGTGACCGCGGTGTTCGCCGCCAACGACCACCTGGCGCTGGGGATCCTGCGGGCGCTGTTCGAGCACGGCCGGTCCGTGCCCGGGGACGTGAGCGTGGTCGGGTTCGACGACGTGCCCGAGGCCCCCTTCTTCATCCCGCCGCTCACCACCGTGCGGCCCGACTTCGACAGCGTGGCCGCCGAGGCCCTGAGCGTGCTGCTGTCGGTGATCTCGGGGGAGGTGGCCGGTTCCACGCGTCGGGTGATCACCCCCACCCTCGTCGAGCGCGACAGCGTGGCCGCACCGGCCGGCTGAGCGGGCCCGACGGGCGGGGGAGGAGGGTCCGGGCCGCGCCGGCGTACCGGCGCCGCCCCGGACATGGCTGTGGCCCGCGTCCCCCAACGCGGGCCACAGCGTGCGCGGCCAGTGTGCACGAGGTGCGGTCTGGCCGCTGGGAAGGCGGATGCGGCGACTGAATACGTGTCGGAAACCCCCATTGCCGACACGAGCGCGCGCATCCGCGCATGGATTGTGGAGAGCGTCTCACAGGTACTGGATGGGTGGATGGGGCTTTCGGGAGTCAGTCTGGGGCGCTTTCACCTGTGACAACGCCTCGTCTACATCCAGTGTTCCCGCCAGGCGGAGGGATTTTCGGTTCCTTCGGCAAAGAGCGGGTTCGGATTCGGCCACTGGATCCCTATGCTCATGGTTCCCGTGGATGATGGAGCGCTCCCATGACCGGCCCACTGGCCCTGTGGCGTCCCACCGGGTGGGCGGAACCGGCCCTGGCGCGCGCTTTCGGACGGCCTCAGTGGCGGCCAGTCGATCTTCCGGCCAGTGCCCAACGAGGGTGACGCGGCACGGACCGCTCGGCAGTGGAACCTGCCGCGCGGCGGTGAGGGCTGTGTCACGTGCCTCCGCGTCGACGCGGACTACGCCGGGGGACGCGACCCGGTGCGGCAGTGGGCGGGCACACGAGCCTGGGGCGGTGGGTGCCCGCGCGGGAGTCGGCCGAGCTCAACGCCCGTCCGCGCGGGCCCGTCACGCTGGTGCGGTCGTTCCCGCCCGACTCACCCCGAAGGGATCGTGCCCGGCTGAGGCTCGGGCGCGGTGTCACCGCCGGGGACGAGGGCGAGGTCGGGGTCCGCGGCGGTGAGGGCGGTCATGACGTCGCCGAGGGCGTCGGACAGGACCACGGGCTCGCGTTCGGTCCGGCTGGTGTCGGTGGGGGAGGGGCGCCGTCGGGGATCGAGGGTGGTGGCCATGGGGTGTCGGGCGGGTCCGGTGGGCCGCGCCCTCCTCCTTCTCGTGTGCTCACGTCCGCGGCCGGCCGTAGCGGCTCCCGGTGGCCGCCGCGGTGCCTGCCTTCACAGGCATACCCGGGCGGGGTGACATTCAGTGGATACGGAGGGTGCCTGTGGATGAACGGGCGCGGTCCCGGGCCGGTGCCCACCCGGCCGCGACCACCCGTGCCCTCGACGGCCCGACCCGGTCACGGGTAGGGTCGCTGACCGAGCGCCCGTCACCGCCGCGGCCCTGCCCCGCGGGACGACCACCCGCCCCCGCCCCGAGGAAGTCCACTGCCCGTGTTGTCCACCGCCGGCCGGATCGCGTCAGCCCTGTGGCTGGTCGCGCTGCTCGGCACGCTCATGGCGGTGGCCCTCTCCCACGGCGCGGAGGGCGCCTCGACCCACGTCGCGCACGCCCCGACACCGCACCACCACGCGCACAGCGGTGACCACGGGTCCGCGCACGCCGCCGAGGACGGGGACGAAGCCGCCGCGGCCTGTGCCGCCTCCGCCGAGCACGCCCACGCGGGCTGCGAGAGCGTGCAGGCGGCCCCGTTCCAGTTGCTGGTCCTGCTCGCCCCGATCCCCCCGTGGTGGCGGGGTCGGCGGCCGAGTGCGGCCGGGGCGCGCCCGGACCGGCTCGGCCCGGGCGGGGGCCCACGACGACGGCGCTGTCCACAACTGGTCTCCGAGTTGTCGGTGATGCGGGTCTAGAGGCCCCTCGCGCGCTGTGCCGTACCGGTCGGTCGGCGCGTTCGGCCTGCCCTCTTTCCCTCCCGCGTCACCAGCACCACAGGAGTACCCTCATGCGTCGTCGTCGGCGTCAGTCCCCCGGCAGTTCCCTCGCCCGCTTCACCAGCGCCGCGGCCTCGGCCGGGGCCGCCCAGATCCATCTCGTCATGGCCCCCGACCACTGGGGCGAGTGGTGGGTGTCCGGCCTGTTCTTCGTGGTCACCGGGATCGCGCAGACGGTGTGGGCGGTCCTTGCGGTCTGGCCGGGCGGGCCCGCCCTGATGCTGGCCGGTGCGGCGCTCAACCTGGGGTCGGTCGGGACATGGGCGCTCAGCCGGGTGTGGGGTCTTCCGTTCGGACCGCATGCCTGGCTGCCCGAGCCGGCCGGGACGACCGACCTGGTCGCCGTCGGCCTGGAGGCGGTCGTCGTGGCCGGCGCCCTCTGGGCCCTCGCGCGGCGCGGAGCGGAGCGGGATCCGCGCACGGCGGGGGTCGCCTGGGCCGTCAGCGCCGCGCTCGCGGTGGCCCTGTCCACCGCCGTCGCGGTCAACGGCGCCGACGAGCACGCGCATGCCACCGACGCGCACGCCACCGGCGCGGGCGGTGCCGAGGACCAGGGGGAGCACGGTGAGGAGCCGATGGACGGCTCCGGCGCGCAACCGGGCGGCGCCGCCGAGGATCCCCCGTCGACCTCCGATCCCGAGGGCGGGCAGGGGCACGTCGACGACGGGCACGACCACGAGCACTGAGGGACGGACACGCCCGCCCGCGCGGGGAATACCTGCGCGGGCCGGATCGTTCGAGGTGATAGTTTAATCGGAAACTACTTCTTTGGAAGTTAACCTGGAGGGCGGCCATGCAGTTCGGAATCTTCTCGGTGAGCGACGTCACCACCGACCCCACCACCGGACGCGCGCCGACCGAGGCCGAGCGCGTCAAGGCCATGGTCACCATCGCGCTCAAGGCCGAGGAGGTCGGCCTCGACGTCTTCGCCACCGGCGAGCACCACAACCCGCCCTTCGTGGCGTCCTCCCCGACCACCATGCTCGGCTACATCGCCGCGCGGACGAAGAACCTCATCCTGTCCACGTCGACCACGCTGATCACCACGAACGACCCGGTGAAGATCGCCGAGGACTTCGCGATGCTCCAGCACCTGGCGGACGGCCGGGTGGACCTGATGATGGGCCGGGGCAACACCGGGCCCGTCTATCCGTGGTTCGGCCAGGACATCCGCCAGGGCATCCCGCTGGCCCTGGAGAACTACAACCTCCTGCACCGGCTGTGGCGCGAGGACGTCGTGGACTGGGAGGGCAAGTTCCGCACGCCGCTGCAGGGCTTCACCTCCACCCCGCGGCCGCTGGACGACGTCCCGCCGTTCGTCTGGCACGGCTCCATCCGCAGCCCGGAGATCGCGGAGCAGGCCGCCTACTACGGTGACGGCTTCTTCCACAACAACATCTTCTGGCCCGCGACCCACACCAAGAAGCTGATCTCGCTCTACCGGCGCCGCTTCGAGCACTACGGCCACGGCAAGGCCGACCAGGCGATCGTCGGGCTGGGCGGACAGGTGTTCATGCGCAAGAACTCCCAGGACGCGGTGAGGGAGTTCCGGCCCTACTTCGACAACGCACCCGTCTACGGCGGCGGCCCCTCCCTGGAGGAGTTCACCCGCGAGACCCCGCTGACCGTGGGCAGCCCGCAGGAGGTCATCGACCGCACCCTGGGCTTCCGCGACTCCTTCGGCCACTACCAGCGCCAGCTCTTCCTGATGGACCACGCCGGACTGCCGCTCAAGACCGTCCTGGAACAGCTGGACCTGCTGGGCGAGGAGGTCGTACCCGTCCTGCGCAAGGAGTTCGCCGCGGGCCGGCCCGCCCACGTCCCCGACGCACCCACCCACGCATCGCTCCTGGCCGCCAAGCCGGGGGCGGAGGAGAACACGGAGGCCCAGGCATGACCACGCGCACACTCGTCACCGTCACCGCGGGGCTGAGCACGCCCTCCTCCACACGCCTGCTCGCCGACCGGCTGACGAGCGCGGCCGAGAGGGAGCTGCGGGAGCGGGGTGGGGACGTCCGGACCCGGGTCGTGGAACTGCGCGACCTCGCCCACGACATCATGAACGCGATGGTGACCGGTGTACCGACCGGCGATCTGCGCTCCGTTCTCGACGACGTCGCGCGGGCCGACGGCGTCATCGCGGTCACCCCGGTCTTCAACGCCTCCTACAGCGGCCTGTTCAAGTCCTTCTTCGACGTGGTCGACACCGAGGCCATGGACGGCAAGCCCGTCCTGGCAGCGGCGACCGGTGGCAGCCCCCGCCACTCGCTCGTGCTGGAGCACGCCCTGCGGCCGATGTTCTCCTACACGCGGTCGGTGGTCGTGCCGACCGCCGTCTACGCGGCTTCGGAGGACTGGGGTGCGGGCGACAGCGGCGGGCGCGAGCTGAGCGAGCGCATCGACCGCGCGGCACGCCAGCTCGCGGCACTGGCCGTGGAGCACGTGCCGGACCGAGCCGACCCCTACGAAGAGCCGACGGCCTTCAGCGACCTGATGTCGGGCCTGGGGGTCTGAACCGGCGGAGCCGGGCCCGGCGGCGCCGCCGGGCCCGGCTCCGGTCCCGCCGTCAGCCGACCGCGGCGGGGGCGCCCACGGTGCTCCGCACACCGTCGATGACGCTGGAGCTCCACATCATGGAGATGTGCTCCAGGCACCCGGTGCGGATGTTGTCCGCCCCGTCCAGCGACGTGCTGTCGTACGGCGAGATGACCAGGTCGCAGGGCGAGCGGAAGGTCGTGTAGTCCACCCGCCCGGGGGTGGGGTCGCCGCGGTTGAGCTCGGTCAGGAAGCCCGACCCGTGCCGCATCTCCGCGCACGGGGTGATGAGCGACGTGCACAGGTGGGCGAGGTCCGTGCCGTTGTTGGGACCGCCGATCGAGATCCACTGGTCGACCGTCTGGTCGCCGCCCAGGAACTTGATGTACCACCGCGTGGACAGCCCGCCCATGGAGTGGGAGACCAGGTGGACCCGGTCGGCCCCGTGCTGGTCGCGGACGTCGTCGGTGTAGGCGGACAGACGGTCGGCGATGGTCCGGTTCGAGCGCAGCCAGTCATAGGAGAACACGTGCAGCCGGTCGGCGGGGTAGCCCGACTTGACCAGGCTCGCCCGCATGGTCGACCACTGTTCGCCCTTGCCGGCGAATCCGTGGACGAAGATGATCGGCGTGGGCTCGGCCGCGGCGGCCGGTACGGCCGAGGCCAGGGACAGCGACGCGGCGAGCGCGAGCCCGCACAGGAGCGCGAACGAACGTTTCATGGTGACTCCGGAAGGGGTGGGGGAGACTCGAGTGTGTGCTCCCGCTCACAGAGAGCGCATCGGCTGAACCGCCGGTCCCTTTACAGCTCTTTAACTCGCGGGTAACTTCTTTTCCGTGACCCGCGTGCCCCCGCTTACACGCGTCGCCCCCCTGTACGGGCGTGACCAGGAAATCGCCGCCACCCGCCACCTGCTGCGGGCCGCCCGCTCCGGCCGGAGCCGGATCCTGCTGGTCCGCGGCGCACCCGGCTCGGGCAGGTCCGCGCTGCTCGCCCACGCCCGCGCACAGGCCCCCGACTTCACCGTGCTGGCCGCGCACGCCGCGGCCGAGGAGCGCCACCTGGCCTTCGCCGGCCTGCACCAGCTCCTGCGCCCCGCGATGCCGTACCTGCCGCGCCTGCCGACGGCCCAACGCGAGGCCCTCCACCGGTCCCTGGAGTGCGGCCACACGGACCGGCCCTTCCTGCTGTCGGTGGCGGTCCTGGGACTGATCACCGAGATCGCCGCGGAGCACCCCGTGCTCATCTGCGCGGACGACGTCCACCTGATGGACGCGCCCTCCCGGGAGGTGCTCGCCTTCGCCGGGCGGCGGCTCGCCGACGAGGGCGTGGCCGCCCTCCTGTCCGCCGAGGCCGGAACCCACGAGGCACCCGGCGGCATCCCCGTCCTGGACCTGGAACCCCTGGACCGGGAGAGCACCGGGCACCTCCTCGACGCGGCCGCGGCGCACAGCCCCCTGGCCGACACCGCCAGAGCCGAGCTCGCGACCCTCGCCCAGGGCAATCCGCGGGCCGCACTCGAACTCCTGGCCGCCGCAGGCCCCGACGAGCGCTCCGGAGCCGCCGACCTGGGCCGCCCACCCCGCTCTCGCGGCGACCTGACCGACACCTACACCGGCCGGGCCCGCCGACTGCCCGCGTCCGTCCGCCACCGGCTCCTGCTGTTGGCGGCCGACCCCGCGACCTCCGGCCCCGCCCCGGCCGCACGGTCCGGGTCCCCGCAGGAGGACGACCCGGTCCCGTGGTGGGAGCCGGCCGAACACGCCGGGCTGGTCCGCCAGGACGGCGGACGCACCGCGCTGGCCCACCCACTGGTCGGCCCCGCCCTCTACCACGGCCTGCCCGCCGCCGAACGGCACGCCGCCCACCTCGCCCTCGCCCGGCGAGCCCCGGCCGACACCGCCTGGCACCGGGCCGCCGCACGCACCGCCCCGGACGAGCCCACCGCCGCGGACCTGCGCCTGAGCGCACTGGAGCGGATGGGGCAGCGCGGGCACGCCCCCGCCTCGGTGCTGTTCGAACGCGCCGCCGACCTGACACCCGCCGCCGCCACCCGCGCCATGCGCCTGGCCGAGTCGGCCCGCGCGGCCTGGCTGTCCGGCAACCACCCCCGCACCCTGCGCCTCCTGGAACGGGTCGGCGACGAGCTACCCGCCCTGGGCGGCGCGGCGGGTCCCGTGCGCGAACACGTCGAACTCGTACGCGCCGACATGGAACTGCGCTCGGGCGTGGCCATCGCCGCCTTCCAACGCCTGCGGACCTTTGCCGACCGCCTGCCCCGCCGCGACAGCGCCCTGGCGCTGCGCGCCCTCCACCAGGCGGGGGAGGCCTGCTGTCTGTCCGGCGACCACACCCGCTACTTCGCCACCGCCGAGCGGGCACTCTCCCTCCACGGGAGCGGCCACCGGTCCCAGGACCGCCTCATCCTCGACTACATGTCGGGCAAGGCCGACCTCTTCCAGGGCCGCCACACCGAGGGCGTGGCCGCCCTGCGCCGCGTGATGGCGGAGGCCGACGGCACCGACGACCCCCAACACCTCCTCCTGGGCGGCATCGCCGGACTCCTGTGCGGCGACAACCTGAGCGCGGGCGCCCTCGCCGGCCGGGCGGCCGACCAGGCGCGGCGTACCGGGGCCGCCTCCCTCGTCCCCCGGGCCCTGGAGTTCCGCACCTACGCCGAGCTCTGGCTGGGCCGCCTCTCCCTCGCCGAGGCCGGCGCCACCGAGGGGCTGCGGCTGGCCCAGGCCACCGGGCAGGACAACTGCGCCGGCCACCACCGCGCCGGGCTCGCCCTGCTGGCCGCGATCCACGGCGAGGCGGACGCCTGCCGGGACCAGGCGGGCGCGGCCCTGGCCCTGGCCGACTCCCACGACCTCGGTCTGCCCGCGGGGCTGGCCTCCTGGGCGCTGGCCCTGCTGGACCTGGGCCTGGGCCGGGTGGACGAAGCCGCCGCGCGCCTGGTCTCCCTGCGCCGGGCCGGCCCGGGCCGCGGCCACACGGCCGTACACCTGTTGAGCACCCCGCACCTGGTCGAGTCGACCATGCGCGGCGCCGCGACCGCACCCGGCCCCGACCGTGCCGAGGCCGTGCGCTCGGCCGTCACCACCTTCGAGCGCTGGGCCGAGGCCACCGGTGAGGCCTCCGCCCGCGCCCTGGCGCTGCGCTGCCGGGCCCTGCTCGGCTCGGGGCGGGAGAGCACGCGACTCTTCGGCCGGGCGGTCGAGCTGCACGCGTCGGGCTACTGCGACCTCGAACTGGCACGGACCCAGCTGCTGTTCGGCTCCCACCTGCGGCGCGAACGCCACCCGGCCGGGGCCCGCGAGCACCTGACCGCGGCCCTGGAGTCCTTCGAGCTCCTGGGCGCCCGTCCGTGGGCCGACCAGGCGCGAGCGGAACTGCGCGCCACGCGCGGCAGGCCCGCCCAGAGTGAGCGCGACCCCGTCAGGGAGCTGAGCCCCCAACAGCTGCAGATCGCCCGCCACGTCGCCACGGGATCCACCAACCGGGAGGTGGCGGCGCTGCTGTTCCTGAGCCCGCGCACGGTCGACCACCACCTGCGCAACATCTACGCCAAACTCGGTATCCGGTCCCGGGTGGATCTCGCCCGGCTCATCGACTGAGCACGTACCGCCGTGACCGCGGCATCCCCCCGCGCATCCCCACCCAACGAGGTTCCCGCGCCCGAGAAGACGCTCAAGGACAAAGTGCTGTGCTACGTCGTGCGCGCGGGCCGGTTGCTAGTGTTCCGGCACAGCGCGCTGGTGGGCCGCCTGTACGACTGCCCCCCCCGACCGCTCGGCCCGGCCCCCGGAGCCCGAACGGCGTTCGGTAGCGTGGCGGCATGGACTCAGCGAGTGTGTACACCCGTTGCCAGGCCCGCCTGCTCGACCTGGCCGCAGAGCTGACGGCCGAGCGGCTCGCCACCCCCGTGCCCGCCCTGCCGGACTGGACGGTCCTGCAGACCTACGCCCATCTGGCGGGCGTGTGCGCCGACGTGGCCGCCGGCCAGGTGCCGCCCGCCGACGACGCCGCAACGGCCCGCCAGGTCGCCGAACGCGCCGATGCCGACCTGGGCGCCGTGTGCGCGGAATGGCGCCGTGAGACCCCCGCCCTGCTGGAGGTCTTCGCGCGCGAGACCCGCGCGCGCTACCGGCTGCCCGTCCTGGACGTGTGGCACCACGAGAACGACGTCCGCGGCGCGCTGGGCCTGGGCGCGCAGACGCGGGACGCCGATCGGCTCGCGCACTTCGTCCTGGGCGGGCTGGCCCGCGGCTGGGACCCGGGCCTGCCGGGGGTGCGCGTCGTCGCCGTCGACACCGGTCAGGAATGGCGCTTGGGCGAGCGCGACGACCTGGAGTGGCGGGCCGAGGCCTTCGAGCTCGCGCGCGCCGCGACCGGCCGCCGCAGCCTGCGGCAGATCGCCGCCATGGACTGGAGCGGCGATCCGAGCGCCGTCGCGCACCGGCTGCCGACACTGCCCGCGCCCGAGGCGGACCTGTCCGTGTGAGGTGGCTGGTGGCGGCCGACGGCGGCCGCCACCAGCCACGTCGCCCCCACACCCGCGCGCGGCGCCCGCGCGGCCGTGCGCGAGGTGTGAGACCGGCGCGCAATCCTTCTCGTTACACCCATTGCAGCGGCTTTACTACGGTGTTAACTTTTCGGCACTGCTGGGAGCGCTCCCGTGGCGGGAGCGCTCCCAGGTCGAACCGGGACAGCGCCGACCCGGTTCGGACGGTCCCACATTCCCCACCCCCCGCACTCCCCGAACCCCCCCACCCCCCAAGGTCTCGGCCCCACTGCCCACGCCGAGGCGCCCTCCGCCCCGGCCGCGTCGCGGCCGGGGCCCGCGCCCCGCTCCGCGGCATCCGGGAACGAGCACCACCCGAGGAGGATGCGCAGTGACCACGCACGTATCCCGGCCCCGCCGCAGACGGCGGTGGCCCCTCCCAGCGGCCCTGGGCACCGCCCTCACGGCGGCCCTGCTGACCACCGTGTCCGTCCAGGCCGAACCCGCCCCCACCGCGGACTACGAGTACACACCGGTCGCCGAGAGGGTCCAGCGTGAGAATCCCGAGCTGACGCAGTACGAGTCGGCCTTCCTGGAGCAGTACGACACCATCAAGGACCCCGCCAGCGGCTACTTCCGCGAGTTCGACGGGCTCCTCGTCCCCTACCACTCGGTGGAGAAGCTGATCGTGGAGGCGCCCGACACCGGGCACGCCACGACCTCGGAGGCCTACAGCTACTACCTCTGGCTGGAGGCCACCTACGGCCGCGTCTCCGGTGACTGGCAGCCCTTCAACGACGCCTGGGCGTCGATGGAGGCCTTCATCATCCCCTCCACCGCCGACCAGCCCACCAACGGCTCCTACGACCCCTCCACCCCGGCCTCCTACATCCCCGAGTCGCTCTCGCCCGACGACTACCCGATGCCGACCACCCCCGGGGTGCAGCCCGGCCGGGACCCCCTCGCCGACGAGCTGAGCAGCACCTACGGCACCGACGAGGTCTACGGGATGCACTGGCTGCTGGACGTGGACAACATCTACGGCTACGGCTTCTGCGGTGACGGCAGCGACGACGCCCCCGCCTACATCAACACCTTCCAGCGCGGCTCCAACGAGTCCGTGTGGGAGGCCGTCCCCCACCCCTCCTGCGAGACCTTCGAGCACGGCGGGGAGAACGGGTTCCTCGACCTGTTCGTGGAGGACCAGGCCTACTCCGAGCAGTGGCGCTACACCAACGCGCCCGACGCCGACGCCCGGGCCGTTCAGGTCGCCTACCTCGCGCACGAGTGGGCCGGCGAGCAGGGCAACGCCTCCGCCATCGCCGACAGCGTCTCCGACGCGGCGAAGATGGGCGACTACCTGCGGTACGCGATGTTCGACAAGTACTTCAAGCAGATCGGCGACTGCGTCGACGCCGCGTCCTGCCCGCCCGGATCGGGCAAGGAGTCGGCGCACTACCTCATGGCCTGGTACTACTCCTGGGGCGGCGCGCTGGAGAGCGCCGAGTACCCCTGGGCCTGGCGGATCGGCGGCTCGGCCGCCCACCAGGGCTACCAGAACGTGATGGCCGCCTACGCGCTCTCGGAGGTCGACGCCCTGCGCCCGGAGTCGGCGACCGGTGCCGAGGACTGGGGCATCAGCCTCGACCGGCAGTTGGAGTTCCTGCAGTGGCTGCAGTCCTCCGACGGCGGTATCGCCGGCGGCGCGACCAACAGCTGGGAGGGCGACTACTCCGAGCCGCCCGCGGGCACCCCCACCTTCTACGGCATGTTCTACGACGAGAAGCCCGTGTGGCACGACCCGCCGTCCAACCAGTGGTTCGGCTTCCAGGTCTGGGACATCGAGCGCGTGGCCGAGTACCACCGCATCACCGGGGACGAGCGCGCAGGCGACATCCTCGACGCGTGGGTGCCCTGGGCGATAGAGAACACCACGGTCGGCCCCGACGGCGAGTTCGCCGTCCCGGCCGAGATGGAGTGGAGCGGCGCCCCCGACGACTGGAACGGCACGCCCACCGGCAACCCGGACCTGAACGTGGAGGTCGTCTCGCACAACCAGGACGTCGGTATCGCCGCCGGCCTGGCCAAGACCCTCATGCACTACGCGGACGCCACCGGCGACGAGGCGTCGCTGGAGACCGCCGAGGGCCTGCTGGACGCGCTGCTGGCGCACCAGGACGACCTGGGCGTGGCCGTGCCGGAGGTGCGGGCCGACTACGAGCGGTTCGACGACGCCTTCGACGCGCCGAACGGCGGACTCTACGTGCCCGAGGGCTGGTCCGGGCAGATGCCCAACGGCGACGTGGTCGACTCCGACTCCACCTTCGCCTCCATCCGCTCCTTCGTCGAGGACGACCCCGACTGGCCCCGGGTCCAGGAGTACCTGGACGGCGGCCCGGCTCCGGAGTTCACCTACCACCGGTTCTGGGCCCAGGTCGACGTGGCCACGGCCCTGGCCACGCACGGTGAGCTGTTCGGCGGCTCCGACCCGGATCCCGACCCCAGCCCGAGCCCCAGTCCGAGCCCGGACCCGAGCCCCAGTCCGAGCCCGGACCCCGAGCCGACCGGTTCCTGCGAGGTCGCCTATGACGTCACCTCCGAGTGGAACCAGGGCGCGACCGTGAACGTCACCGTGCGCAACACCGGCGACGCCGACGCCGAGGACTGGGCCCTGACCTGGGCTCGCCCCCCGGGCGAGGAGATCACCGGGGCCTGGAACGCGGAGATCGACCAGTCGGGCGGCACGGTCACCGCCACACCCGTCGGTTGGAACAGCACCATCGCCGCCGGGGGCCAGACCTCCTTCGGCTTCCAACTGACCCACACGGGCCAGGCCGACGTGCCCGAGGCGTTCGCGCTGGACGGCGAGGCCTGCGCCACCGGCTGATCCGCGATCCCGCGGACCGCCCCTCCGGGGCCGGACGCCGACCCCCACCCGGCGTCCGGCCCCACCCCCCACGGACCACGACGACCCCGAGGATCCCCCATGCCAGGCAGGACACGCACACGCGCCAGGGCGCTGGCGGCCGTCGCACTCGGCTGCGCGCTCGCGGCGGGGACGGCCACGGCCGCCCACGCGGCGCCGGCCGAGCCCGCCGCCGAACCGGCGGCGGAGCAGAGCGGGCTGCGCGAGCCGGCCGACCGACTCGGCCTGAGGATGGGCACCGCCGTCTCAGCGCACCTGCTCGACCAGCAGGTCTACGCCGCCACCGCCGCCACCGAGTTCAACACCATCACCCACGAGAACTCCCTCAAGTGGGAGTCGGTCCAGCCGCAGCGCGGGCAGTACTCCTTCGCCAACGCCGACCGGGTCATGGAGTTCGCGCGGGCCAACGACCAGCGGGTGCACGGCCACACGCTGGTCTGGCACAGCCAGCTCCCCTCCTGGGTGGAGGACGGCGGCTTCTCCGCCCAGGAGCTCACCGCCCTCACCGACGACCACATCGAGACCACCATGGGCCGCTACGCCGGGGAGATCGCCACCTGGGACGTGGTCAACGAGCCCTTCAACGAGGACGGCACCTTCCGCGACTCGGTCTTCCACCGGACGCTGGGCGAGGACTACGTCGCCCAGGCCCTCACCACCGCCGACGCGGTCGACCCGGACGCCCGGCTGTTCGTCAACGACTACAACATCGAGGGGATCAACGCCAAGAGCGACGGGATGTACGCGCTGGCCGAGTCCCTCCTCGACCAGGGCGTGCCGCTGGACGGGATCGGCATCCAGGGCCACCTGGTCGTCGGCCAGGTCCCCGGCGACGTGCGCCAGAACATCGAGCGCTTCACGGACCTGGGGCTGGAGGTGGTCATCACCGAGCTGGACATCAGGATGGACCTGCCCGTCACCCAGGACAAGCTCGACCGCCAGGCCGCCGACTACGCACGTGTCATGGACGCCTGCCTGTCGGTCCCCGGCTGCTCCGGCGTCTCCGTGTGGGGCGTCACCGACGCCCACTCCTGGGTGCCCGACGTCTTCGAGGGACAGGGCGCCGCACTCCCGATCGACGAGTCCTACGCTCCCAAACCCGCCTACTGGGCGGTGAGCGAGGCCCTGGGAGGAGACAGCGGCCCCGGGACAGGGGAGCCGGGGGAACAGGACTGCCTGGTCTCCTACGACGTGACCTCCCACTGGGGCCAGGGCGCGGTCGTGGACGTCACCGTGCGCAACGACGGGGCCTCAGCCGTCTCGGAGTGGTCGCTGACGTGGACCCAGCCCCCCGGTGAGCGGATCACCGGTGCCTGGAACGCCCAGGTCGTCCAGAGCGGGAGCGAGGCCACCGCGACGCCCGCGGCCTGGAACGGCACCATCGCGCCGGGCGCGTCGGTCTCCTTCGGCATGCAGATCACGCACGGGGGCGAGGCCGGCACTCCCGAGGCGTTCGCACTGCGGGGCCAGGCCTGCCGGACCGGGTGAGGACGCGCCCCGCGCACCGTCCAGGGGCCGGGCGTCCCACCCCCCGGCGCCCGGCCCCGTCCGCCCCAGAACCCCGCCCGCCCCCGACCGGCGCCGGGGACAGATTCCCGCCACTGTCCCCGGCGTCCCCCAGACCACCTTCGACAACGTTGTCTCCGACAGATGGAGGAATCACCCGATGAGATCATCCGTACCCCGGCGCCTGCTGGTCGCCCTCGGGGCCGTCCTGGCCCTCATGGCCGGCGTACTGGCGTACGCGCTGCCGGCCCAGGCCGACACCGGCTTCCGGATCAGCGAGGGCCGGCTGGTCGACGCGGCCGGCAACGACTTCGTCATGCGCGGTGTCAGCCACGCCCACACCTGGTACCCGCAGGAGACCCAGTCTCTGGGCGACATCAAGTCCCTGGGGGCCAACGCCGTGCGGGTCGTCCTCAGCAGCGGCGACCGATGGAACGAGAACGGTGTCGGCGACGTGTCCGCGGTGGTGGACGACTGCAAGGCCAACCGGCTGATCTGCGTCCTGGAGGTGCACGACACCACCGGGTACGGCGAGGAGGCCGAGGCCGCCACGCTCGACCAGGCGGTCGACTACTGGCTGCGGGTGCGCGACGCCGTCGAGGGCGAGGAGGACCACGTCCTGGTCAACATCGGCAACGAGCCCTACGGCAACGACGCGGCGACCGTCCAGGACTGGGCGGCCGACACCACCGCGGCGATCCAGCGCCTGCGCGACGAGGGCTTCGACCACACCCTGGTCGTGGACGCGCCCAACTGGGGCCAGGACTGGTCGCACACCATGCGCGCCGACGCCCAGCAGGTCTTCGACTCCGACCCCGACGCCAACACGCTGTTCTCGATCCACATGTACGGCGTCTACGAGCAGGAGTCGACGGTCGTCGACTACATGGAGGCCTTCACGGACGCGGGCCTGCCCCTGATGGTCGGCGAGTTCGGTATCGACCACAGTGACGGCAACCCCGACGAGGACGCCATCATGGCGCACGCCGAGCGCCTGGGCCTGGGCTACATCGGCTGGTCCTGGAGCGGCAACAGCGGCGGCGTCGAGTACCTGGACATGGTGGAGGACTTCGACGTGAACCGGCTCACCCCCTGGGGCGAGCGGATCTTCCACGGCCCGAACGGGATCGCCGAGACGGCCGTCGAGGCCCCGGTCTACGGAGGGACCGACCCCGACCCGTCGCCGAGCCCGGACCCGACGCCGAGCCCGGACCCGACCGACCCGCCCGGGGACGGCGACTGCGAGGCCGAGTACACGGTCCAGCACGAGTGGTCCGGCGGCTTCCAGGCGCAGGTGGCCGTCACCGCCACCGCGCCGATCACCGCCTGGACGGTCACCTGGACCTTCGCCGACGGCGAGCGCGTCACCCAGGCCTGGAACGCCACGGTCACCGGGGACGGCGACCAGGTGAGCGCGGACAACGCCGCCTACAACGGCGCGCTCGCGGCCGGACAGTCGACCAGCTTCGGCTTCACCGGCTCCCATGAGGGGACCGTCGGCGTCCCCGAACTCGACTGCACCGCCTGACACACCGGTCGCACGGGGCCACGCGGCCCCGTGCGACCACCCACCCCCCACCGAATGGAGCAGTGAACAACGATGAGAACGAGGACACGCCACGCACTGATCACGACCGTGGCCCTGGGCGGCCTGGCGGCCGGCTACGCCGTCGCCCTCACCCCAGAGCCCGCCGAGGCCCACGGGGCCTACACCTACCCGGCCAGCCGCACCTACGCCTGCTTCCAGGACGCCACCGGGGGCACCAGCGGCGGTGCCCTCCAGCCCACCAACGACGCCTGCGCCGACGCCCTGGCCGAGGGCGGCGACTACGCGTTCTGGAACTGGTTCGGCAACCTCATCGGCGACGTCGGCGACGCCCACCGCGAACGGGTGGCCGACGGCGAGCTGTGCGGTCCCACCGAGAGCTTCGCGGCCTTCAACGAGCCGAGAACGGACTGGCCGAGCACGCCGCTGGAGCCCAACACGTCCGTGGAGTTCCGCCACAACGCCTGGGCGCCGCACCCGGGGACCTTCTTCACCTACGTCACCGAGGACGGATGGGATCCGAACACGCCCCTGGCCTGGGACGACCTGGAGCTCATCGACGAGACCACGAACCCGCCGCTGCGCAGCGAGGGCGACGCGGGCGCGGAGTACTACTGGGACGTCGACCTGCCCGACCGCGAGGGGCGGCACGTGGTGTACGTCGTCTGGGAGCGCTCGGACAGCCCCGAGGCGTTCTACAACTGCTCGGACGTGGTCTTCGGAGAGGACCCGGGCGGTCCCGACCCGTCCCCGAGCCCCGACCCCACGCCCAGCCCGGACCCGACGCCGAGCCCCGACCCCACCACTCCGCCCGAGGAGTACTGCCGGGCGGAGTACACGGTGGTCGGCGAGTGGTCGAACGGCTTCCAGGGCGAGGTCGAGGTGACCGCCGGTGAGCAGGACCTCGCCGGGTGGATGGTCGACTGGGTGTTCGCCAACGGCCAGGAGATCCAGAGCTCCTGGAACGCCGAGGTCGTCGCCCACGGGGCGCACCACGAGGCGACCAGCGTGGCCCACAATGCGGCGCTGGCCGCGGGGGAGTCCACCACCTTCGGGTTCGTGGCCTCCCACGACGGGGTGAACACCCTGCCCGCGGTGACCTGCCGGCAGGACTGACCCGCGACGATCCGGCCGGAGGCGGGACCCGCGCCCGGGACCCGCGCCCGGGACGCGTGCCCGGGCGCGGGGCGGCTCCGGTCCCCGGAGCCGGCCGGGCGCAGGCTCAGCCCGCGTCGACCGCCGTCCCCGGGCGGGGGCGGCGGGCGGGGCCCGCCGCCCGGCCCAGGGCGAGCGCGGTGTAGACCGCCGCGGCCAGGGCCACGGCCGCCAGGAGCACGAATCCGATCAGGTAGGCGCCCGTGGCCTGGTAGACCACACCCATCACCAGCGGTGGGAAGTAGCCGCCCAGTCCACCCGCGGCACCGACCAGGCCGGTCACCGCGCCCACGCGCGCCGGTTCGACGACCTTGGCCAGCAGGGCGAACACACCGCCCGTCCCGAGGCCGAGCATGAACGCGGTGAGGACGAAGGCGGTGCCGGCCGCGAGTTCGGCGGGCGGCTCGAAGGCCAGGAAGACGGACAGGGCGCTCACCGCGCCGAAGGAGGCCACGCACACGCGCACGGGGCCCACCCGGTCCGAGAGTGTGCCGCCCACCGGGCGGGCGATCACCGCGGCCAGGGCGAATCCGGCGGTCCGCATGCCCGCCTCGGTCTGGACGAAGCCGTAGGCGGTGGTCAGGATCGTGGGCAGGTAGGTGGAGAAGGCGACGAAGCCGCCGAAGGCGAGCGCGTACAGGGCCGAGAGCTGCCAGGTGCGCTTGAGCCGGGCGGCCTGGCCCAGCCGGGGGAGCAGGGCCTCGGTGCGCGGTTCCCATCCGGGCGCGTCGCGGCTGAACAGGGCCATGGCCGTACCCGTCGCCGCAAGGGCGAGCGCGATCACCAGGTGCGTGCCCAGCAGGCCGAGCCGCTCGGCGAGCCAGGGGGTGGCGAACGCCGACAGAGCGGTGCCGCCCATGCCCGCGCCGAACACGCCGGTGGCGAAGCCGCGGCGGTGCGGGGGGAACCACGCGCTGACGAAGGGGATGCCCACGGCGAAGGACGTGCCGGCCACGCCCAGCAGGAAGCCCGAGACCAGCATGAGGGCGAACGAGCCGCCGGAGAGACCGACCAGCAGCACGGGGACGATGCTGACCGCGCAGACCGCGGTGAACATGCGCCTGCCGCCGTAGCGGTCGGTCAGCGCCCCCACGGGAATGCGGCCGAGCGCCCCGACCAGGACCGGAAAGGCCACGAGGAGGGACGTCTGGGTGGGGGTCAGGTCCAGGGCCTCGCTGTAGGTCTTCGACAGCGGTCCGACGAGGTTCCACGCCCAGAAGGTCATCGTGAAGGCGAGGGTGGCGAGGGCGAGGTTGGTCGCCGCCCCTCTCACCGGTGCGGGAGCTCTCTCCCCTGTGGTGCTCATCAGGTCCGTACTCCTCCGTCGCGGCCACTGTCGCGGACGACGCTAGCGACGCGTCCGCCGGTCGGGAGAGTGTCGCGGGTCCCCGTCCGGACGGGACTTTGGGACCTCATGAGGGGACTTTTGCCGACATTTTTCCTGGGCTCTGCCGTACAAGGATGAAACGGACAAGCGAGTACGCGAACGACGACGAGATCGCGAGGCAGCCGGATGCGCGACGGCGACGAACCCGGGAGCGGTCCCCAGGACCTGCTCCTGCGGGCGGGAACCTACCTGCGCAGGTCCGCCACCACGGACGACCTGCGCGCGGAGTTCAAGCAAGGCGGCCGTGAGGGCGACGTGTTCTACCGGGACCGGTGGAGCCACGACAAGGTGGTGCGTTCCACCCACGGCGTGAACTGCACGGGATCCTGTTCCTGGAACGTCTATGTCAAGGACGGGATCATCACCTGGGAGACCCAGGCGACCGACTACCCGTCCGTGGGCCCGGACCGGCCGGAGTACGAGCCGCGCGGCTGTCCGCGCGGCGCGGCGTTCTCCTGGTACACCTACTCGCCGACCCGGGTGCGCTACCCCTACGCCCGCGGCGTGCTGGTGGAGATGTACCGCGAGGCGCGGGGCCGGCTGGGCGACCCCGTGGCGGCGTGGGCGGAGATCACCACCGACCCCGACAGGCGGCGCCGCTACCAGCGGGCGCGCGGCAAGGGCGGGCTCGTGCGCGTCACCTGGCAGGAGGCACTGGAGATCGCCGCGGCCGCGCACGTGCACACGATCAAGGAGTACGGGCCGGACCGCGTCGCGGGCTTCTCCCCGATCCCGGCGATGTCCCAGGTCTCCCACGGCGTGGGCGCCCGGTTCGTGAACCTGCTGGGCGGCTCGATGCTGTCGTTCTACGACTGGTACGCCGACCTCCCGGTGGCCTCCCCCCACGTGTTCGGGGACCAGACCGACGTCCCCGAGTCCGGGGACTGGTGGGACGCGGCCTACCTCATGCTGTGGGGGTCCAACGTCCCGGTCACCCGTACCCCCGACGCGCACTGGATGGCGGAGGCGCGCTACCGGGGCCAGAAGGTCGTCGTGGTCGCCCCCGACTACAACGACGCCGCCAAGTTCGCCGACGAGTGGCTGGCACCGCACCCCGGTACCGACGGCGCGCTGGCGATGGCCATGGGACACGTCATCCTGCGCGAGCACTTCGTCGAACGGCGCACACCCGCCTTCGAGGAGTACGTGCGCAAGTTCACCGACCTGCCCTTCCTCATCGCCCTGGAGGAGCGCGACGGCCGCCACGTGCCGGGCAAGTTCCTCATGGCGGCGGACCTGCGCGAGGCACCTTCCGAGGGGAGCGAGGGCCACGACCGGTGGCGGCCGCTGCTGGTGGACGACGAGACCGGCGAGGTCGTCGCGCCGCGCGGCACCCTCGCCGACCGCTGGGGCGAGGCGGGCGAGGGCCGGTGGAACCTGGACCTCGGCGGCGTCCGGCCCCGACTCGGCGCGCACGGCGACGGCGGCACCGGCGAGGCCGTCGAGGTCGCCCTGCCGCGCTTCGACACCGACGGCGGCCAGGCCGGCGACCTGGTCCGAGGCGTCCCCGTGCGCAGGATCGGCGACCGTCTGGTGACCACCGTCTTCGACCTCCTCCTCGCCCAGTACGGGGTCGCGCGTCCCGGCCTACCCGGCGACTGGCCGACCGGCTACGACGACGCGAGCGAGCCCTACACCCCCGCCTGGCAGGAGCCGATCACCTCCGTGCCCGCCGACCGGGTCGTGCGCATCGCCCGCGAGTTCGCGTCGACCGCCGAGGCCAGCGGCGGGCGCGCCATGATCATCCTGGGAGCCGGAACCAACCAGTGGTTCCACGGCGACACCATGTACCGGTCCTTCCTCACCCTCCTGCTGCTCACCGGCTGCCAGGGCGTCAACGGCGGCGGCTGGGCGCACTACGTCGGCCAGGAGAAGTGCCGGACCCAGACCGGCTGGGCCACCTACGCCTCGGCCATGGACTGGACCCGGCCCGCGCGCTTCATGGCCGCGACCCCCTACTGGTACCTGCACACCGACCAGTGGCGCTACGACACCTACAGCGCCGACGCCCTCAGCACGCCGCTGGGTCCCGGCCGGACCCGCGGCAAGCACACCGCGGACCTCGTGGCGGCCTCGGCCCGGATGGGCTGGATGCCCTCCTACCCCACCTTCGACCGCAACCCCCTGGACCTGGTGCGCTCGGCCCGCGAGGAGGGCACGGAGCCCGCCGACTACGTCACCGGCCGCCTCGCCGACGGCACGCTCCGCTTCGCCGCCGAGGACCCCGACGACCCGAGGAACTGGCCGCGCACGCTCACGGTGTGGCGGGCCAACCTGCTCGGCTCCTCGGCCAAGGGCAACGAGTACTTCCTGCGCCACCTGCTGGGCACCAGCTCCAACTTGCGCAGCGAGGAGGCGGGACCCGAACACCGGCCCACCGAGGTCGAGTGGCGCGAGGAGGCCCCCGAGGGCAAGCTCGACCTGCTGCTCTCACTCGACTTCCGCATGACGAGCACCACGATGCTCTCCGACATCGTGCTCCCGGCCGCGACCTGGTACGAGAAGCACGACCTGTCCACCACGGACATGCACCCCTTCGTGCACGCCTTCAACCCCGCCATCGACCCGCCCTGGCAGGCGCGCACCGACTTCGACGCCTTCCACGGGCTCGCCCGGTCCTTCAGCACCCTGGCCGAGGAGCACCTGGGCACCGTCACCGACCTGGTCGCCGTCCCGCACCAGCACGACACCCCGGGCGAGCTGGCCCAACCCGGCGGAACCGTCCCGGACTGGAAGAACGCGGGCGAGCGCCCGGTACCGGGCGCCACCATGCCCGGCCTGGTCACGGTGGAGCGCGACTACACGGCCGTCGCCGACAAGATGTCCGCCCTGGGCCCGCTCGTGGAGACCAAGGGCCTGCCCGTCAAGGGCGTCTCCTTCACCCCGGACGAGGAGGTGGCGTGGCTGCGCCGGGCCAACGGGACCGTGCGCGGCGGAGTCGCCGACGGGCGGCCGTCGCTGGAGACCGACGTCAAGGTGTGCGAGACGATCCTGGCGCTGTCGGGGACCAGCAACGGCCGGCTGGCCGCCCAGGGCTTCGAGCGCCTGGCGGCCCGGACCGGCACCGACATGGACGAGCTGATCCACGGCGCCCACGAGCGCCGTGTGGTGTTCTCCGACACCCAGCGCGGCCCCACCCCGGTCGGAGCCAGCCCGGAGTGGTCCGGCAAGGAGGGCCCCGAACGCCGCTACTCTCCCTTCACGATCAACGTGGAGCACGACAAGCCCTGGCACACGCTCACCGGCCGCCAGCACTTCTATGTCGACCACGACTGGATGCACGAGTTCGGCGAAGCCCTGCCGGTGTACCGTCCGCCGCTGAACATCCACCGGCTCTTCGGGGAACCCGCCTTCGGTCCCACGGGGCGCCGCGAGGTGGTGGTGCGCTACCTGACGCCGCACTCCAAGTGGTCGATCCACTCCGAGTACCAGGACAATCTGCTCATGCTCACGCTCTCCAGGGGCGGCCCCAACATCTGGATGAGCCCCGCCGACGCCGAGGCGATCGGTGCGGTGGACAACGACTGGGTGGAGGCCGTCAACCGCAACGGCGTCGTGGCCGCGCGCCTGGTCGTCTCCCACCGGATGCCCACGGGGACCGTGTACATGTACCACGCCCAGGACCGGATGGTGGACGTGCCCAAGACCGAGACCACCGGCCGGCGCGGAGGCATCCACAACTCGCTGACCCGGGTGCTCGTCAAACCCACGCACCTGATCGGCGGGTACGCGCAGTTCAGCTACGCCTTCAACTACCTGGGGCCGACCGGCAACCAGCGCGACGAGGTCACGATCGTGCGCAAGCGGACGACGGAGGTGGCGTACTGATGGCACGGACCCAGCGCAAGCAGGGCGGACGGCGCCGCATCGGCCGGGTCATGGCGCAGGTGGCCATGGTCATGAACCTGGACAAGTGCATCGGCTGCCACACCTGCTCGGTCACCTGCAAACAGGCGTGGACCAACCGCAGCGGCGTGGAGTACGCCTGGTTCAACAACGTTGAGACCCGGCCCGGCCAGGGCTACCCGCGCACCTACCAGGACCAGGACAAGTGGAAGGGCGGCTGGCGCCGGACCGCCCGCGGACGCCTCGTCCCGAGGTCGGGCGGGCGGCTGAGCAGGCTCGCCACGATCTTCGCCAACCCCGTCATGCCCTCCCTCCAGGACTACTACGAGCCCTGGACCTACGACTACGAGAACCTGATCAAGGCGCCCCTGAGCGACGACATGCCGGTGGCCCGGCCCCGGTCGCTCATCAGCGGCGAGCCGATGAACATCGCCTGGAGCGCGAACTGGGACGACAACCTGGGCGGCGGCGAGGAGACCGGGTCCGAGGACCCGATCGTGCGCAGGCTCGGCGACCAGATCACGTTCTCCTTCGACCAGACGTTCATGTTCTACCTGCCGCGCATCTGCGAGCACTGCCTCAACCCCACGTGCGTGTCGGCGTGCCCGAGCGGAGCCATGTACAAGCGCACCGAGGACGGGATCGTCCTGGTCGACCAGGACCGCTGCCGCGGCTGGCGCATGTGCGTGACGGCCTGCCCGTACAAGAAGGTCTACTTCAACCACAAGACCGGCAAGGCCGAGAAGTGCACGATGTGCTACCCGCGCGTCGAGGTCGGGATGCCCACGGTGTGCGCCGAGACGTGCGTGGGCCGGCTGCGCTACCTCGGCGTCGTCCTCTACGACGCCGACCGGGTCGGCGAGGCCGCCGCCGTCGAGGACGAGAAGGACCTCTACCCCGCCCAGCTCGACCTCATGCTCGATCCCGAGGACCCCGAGGTGCGCGATGCGGCCAGGAGCGCGGGCATCCCCGACTCCTGGATCGAGTCCGCGCGGCGCTCCCCGGTCTACACCCTGGCCAAGGGGCACCGGGTGGCCCTGCCGCTGCACCCGGAGTTCCGTACGATGCCCATGGTCTGGTACATTCCGCCGCTCTCCCCGGTGGTGGACGCCCTCTCCGAGACCGGGCACGACGGAGAGGACGCCGACAACCTCTTCGCCGCGATCGACACCCTGCGCATTCCCGTCGAGTACCTGGCCGAACTGTTCACCGCGGGCGACACCGCACCGGTGACCGACGTCCTGCGGCGCCTGGCCGCCATGCGCTCCCACATGCGCCGGATCAACCTCGGCCAGGAGCGCGACGAGTCCATCGCCGCCGGGGTCGGCATGACCGGCGACCAGATCGAGGACATGTACCGGCTCCTGGCCATCGCCAAGTACGACGACCGCTACGTCATCCCCACCGCCTACGGCGTGGACGAGGCCGATCGCGGCGTCATCGAGGAGATCGGCTGCAGCCTCGACTTCGAGGGCGGCCCGGGCATGGGCGCCTCGGGCCCCTTCGGGGAGTCCTCCGGACGCGAGGGAACCGCCTCCGTGGAGACCTTCCACGCCCTGCGGGAGCGGCAGTCCGCGGGCGACGAGCGGACCGGCCCCGGCCTCGCCGGCCGCGTCAACCTCCTGAACTGGGACGGCAGGGGAAGGCCCGACGGGCTCTTCCCGCCGTCCGACTCCGGCCCGAAAGGACACCCCCGATGACCGCCACCGCCGTCGGCTCCCGTACCGACGCCGTGCTGCGCCAGTCCGCCTCCCTCCTGCTCGGCTACCCCGACGAAGGGCTGTACGAGGTCCTGCCCCTGGTACGCGCGGCACTGGAGGACCTGCCCGGCGGAGACCCCGCCCGGGGCCTGCTCGACCTCATTCGGCACCTGGAGGGGACCGTCCCCCTGGAGGCGGGCGCGCACTACGTGCACACCTTCGACATGCGCCGCCGCCGCGCCCTGCACCTGACCTTCTACACCGACGGCGACACCCGTCGGCGGGGCCACGCGCTGGCCCGGCTCAAGGAGGTCTACGGGTCCCACGGCTGGGAACTGGACGCCCGCGAGCTGCCCGACCACCTGGCGGTGGTGCTGGAGTTCGCCGCCCGCGGCGACGCCGCGACCGGGTCGGCGCTGCTCCGCCACTTCCAGCCGGGACTGGAGCTGCTGCGCGCGGCCCTGCACGCGCACGGCACCCCGTACGCGGCCGTACCCGACGCGGTGTGCGCGACCCTGCCGCCGCCGGGCGAGGAGGAGCGGGCCGCGGTCGAGCGGCTGGCGATGGCCGGACCGCCGGCCGAGGACGTGGGGCTGGACGCCTACGGCAGCCCGGTCGACCTCGGCATGCCGGGAGGGCGGCGATGACCTCCCTCGAACACCTCCTGTGGGCGGTCCTGCCCTACCTCGTCGTGCTCGTCCTGGTCGGCGGCACCGTCTGGCGGTACCGCTACGACCGGTTCGGCTGGACCACGCGCTCCTCACAACTGCACGAGTCGCGGCTGCTGCGCCTGGCGAGCCCGCTGTTCCACTTCGGGCTGCTCGTGGTGATCATCGGGCACGTGATCGGGCTCGTGATCCCCAAGAGCTGGACCGAGGCGGTCGGCGTCTCGCAGGGCTTCTACCACGTCAACGCGCTCGTCCTGGGCATGATCGCGGGCGCGGCCACGCTGGCGGGCATCGCGCTGCTGATCTACCGCCGGCGCGTCAACGGGCCGGTGTTCAGCGCCACCACCGTCAACGACAAGGCGATGTACCTGGTCCTGGTGCTGGCGATCGTCACCGGGATGGCCACGACGGTGCTCTCGGCCGGGGCCGACCTGACCGGGGGGCACGGCCACGACTACCGGGAGACCGTCTCGTTGTGGTTCCGGAGCCTGTTCACGCTCGACCCCGACGTGACGGCGATGAGCGCCGCGACTCCGGCGTTCAAGATCCACGTGCTCTTCGGGCTGACCCTGTTCACCCTCTTCCCGTTCACGCGCCTGGTGCATGCCTTCACCGCGCCCGTGGGCTACCTGTTCCGGCCCTACGTGGTCTACCGCTCGCGCGGACACTCCACGCGGTCCCGGACCCGGCCCGCGCGCCGCGGATGGGAGTGACACGATGCGGACGCCGGGCCGGCTCCGAGGCCGCCACGGGGGCGACACGGAGCCGGTACCCGGCCCGTCCGGCTACGGGGTGTAGGGAACGCGGTCGAGGGCCCGGACCTCGCCCAGTGTCGACCATTCGTTGCGGCCCAGGCGCGCCAGCGGCCGCAGCCGGGTCACCTCCGGATGGCCGTCCACCAGCACGTCCTCGTCCAGGGCCACGTGCACCACGCGGCCGAACACGACCGTGGAGTCGCCCAGGCACAGCGTGGAGTGCAGGGTGCACTCCAGCGCCACCGGGGAGGCGGCCACGCGCGGCGGCTTGACGGCCGCGCTCGGCTCGCGTTCGATCCCCGCCCGGTCGAATTCGCTGACCTGCGGCGGAAAGGGCGTGCCGGTCGCGTTGACCGCCTCCTGGAGCGGTTCGGGCGCCAGGTTCACCACGAACTCCCCTGTCTCCTCGGCGTTGCGCAGGGAGTCCTTGCGCCCCACCGAGGTGAACTGCACGATCGGCGGTTCGGTGCAGGCGATCGTGAAGAAGGAGTGCGGGGCGAGGTTGTCCACGCCCGCGGCGGACGTGGTGGAGACCCACGCGATCGGGCGCGGTACCACCACGGCCGTGAGCAGCTGGTAGAAGGCGCGGCCGGGCAGGTCCTCGGGAGTTCGTTCGGTACGCATCGGTTCCATTGTCCCGTGTGCCGCACCGGGGCGGGGGCATACTCGCGCCATGGAACTGGTCACTGTCGACGACGTCCGCTCCGCCGCCGCCCGGATCGAGGGGACGGTCGTGCGCACCCCCCTGACCGCGGGGCCGGTCGGCGGCCCGCCCTTCCTGCTCAAGCCCGAGAGCCTGCAGCCCACGGGCGCGTTCAAGCTGCGCGGCGCCGCCAACGCGGTGGCGCTGATCGATGCCGACCAGCGGCGCGGGGGCGTGGTCACCCACTCCTCCGGCAACCACGGCCAGGCCCTGGCCTACGCCGCACGCGCCCGGGGGGTGCCGTGCACCGTCGTCGTCCCCGAGGGCGCGCCCAAGGTGAAGGTGGACCGGATGCGGGCCTGGGGCGCCCGCGTGGTCATGGCGTCCGCGGCCGAACGCGAGGAGGTGGCGCGGGGTCTGGAACGCGACGAGGGGATGGCGCTGGTGCCGCCCTTCGACGACGACCGCGTGATCGCCGGGCAGGGCACGGTGGGACTGGAGATCCTGGAGCAGTCGCCCGAGGTCACCACGATCGTCGTGCCCGTCGGCGGGGGAGGACTGGCGTCCGGGGTGGCCACGGCGGTCTCGGCCGTCCACCCCGGAAGCGTCCGGGTGGTGGGCGTCGAGCCCGAGCTGGCCGCCGACGCGGCCGAGAGCCTGAGGGCCGGGCTCCTGGTGGCCTGGCCGCCGGAACGGACCTACCGCACGATGGCCGACGGGGTGCGGGTGTGCCTGTCGCCCCGCACGTTCGCCCACCTGTCGGCCCGCCTGGACGACATCGTGACGGTGACCGAGGACGAGATCGCCCGCGCGGTGGCCGCGCTGGCCCACGGCGCGCGCCTGGTGGCCGAGCCCAGCGGGGCACTGGCCGCCGCGGCCCTGCTCTCGGGCCGGGTGCCGACCGTCCCCGGGCGGGCGGAGGCCACGGTCGCGGTGCTCTCGGGCGGCAACCTCGACCCCGAGCTGTTCGCCCGCCTGGTGGCGGGCCACTGAGCGGCCGACGGGTACCTGTCCCGCTGCGCGTCGCACCGGCGGCACTCCCGCCTCGTCCCCATCGGTCGCCGCGCCGGCCGGGACCCGCTGCGCGATCACGGCGAAGCCCGGACGGGAGGGGGACTCCTTCTCCGGCCGCGCGCGGGCACCACCGCGGAAGCCGCACGTGACGGGCGGCCTCCGCCGGACACGGACTAAGGCGTGCCGTTCGGGTCGTGGCGCGCGTGGGAGGCGGCGGACGCGCGCTCGGGGGCGGCGCGGTCCTCACGGCGGCGCATGGCCATGTCGGAGAGCGCCGCGAGGCTGAGGGCGACGATGAGCGCGGCGGCGATGGCGACCGTCCACAGGGCGGTGCCGAAGGCGGAGGGGTCGACCATGGTGGCTCCGGGGGGTCGGGTGGGTGCTCCGGTCACCACTACCGTAATCGGTGTTCACTTTCGCTACGACTGTAATTGGTCGTGAGCTGCGTCATAGACACACAGGGTGACCGAGTTGTGGCCCGGAGGATACTGGTCGCGGTGGCGGGGCAGGTGTAGTCCAAGGGAGCGGCCCAGCGCCGGTGCCGGGTCGCCCCGTCTGACGATCAGGAGTCGCCATGCGCCAGAAGTGCTCCGTCCTGCGCGACCTGGGTGCTCCCAGCACCACGGGTCCCTTCGACCTCGGCCGGCTGCCCGGCGGCGTCCGGCGCTCACTGGCCGAGGATCTGGCCGCCGAGCCGGACATCGAGGTCGTGGACATGGACAAGCACGACCTGGAGGAGGCCGCGCACGACCCCAGGGTCCGCGCGGTCGCCCCCGTCATGCCCACCCGCCTCATCGCCCCCGTCCCGCTCGCGGACGAGGCCGGACCCGCCGCCGAGGACGGCCACACCTGGGGCGTCGACGCCGTGGGCGCCCTCGACTCGCGGTTCACCGGTGCCGGGGTGAGCGTGGCCGTCCTGGACACGGGCGTGGACGCCGACCACCCCGCCTTCGCCGACATGGAGCTCGTCCAGCGGGACTTCACCGGCGACGGCGACGGCGACCGCCAGGGGCACGGCACCCACACCGCTGGGACCGTGTTCGGCCGGGACGTGGAGGGGACCAGGATCGGCGTCGCGCCGGGCGTGTCTCGCGGCCTCATCGCCAAGGTCCTCGACGACCAGGGCTCCGGCGACTCCGACATGCTCCTCAAGGGGGTCCAGTGGGCGGCCGGCGAGGGCGCGCACGTGGTGTCGATGTCGCTGGGCTACGACTTCCCCGGCCTGGTGGACCGCCTGGTGGCGCAGGGGTGGCCCGTCGACCTGGCCACGTCCTCCGCCCTGGAGGCCTACCGCGCGAACCTGCGGTTGTTCGACGCGCTCATGGACCTGCTCCGGGCACGCGCGGCCTTCGGCCAGGACACGGTCGTCGTGGCGGCCGCGGGCAACGAGAGCCGACGGGGCCTCGACCCCGACTACGAGATCGCGGTCTCCCTGCCGGCCGCCGCCGAGGGAGTGGTGTCGGTCGGGGCACTGGCCCAGGGTGACCAGGGTCTGGCCATCGCCCCGTTCTCCAACACCTTCCCGCAGATCAGCGCGCCGGGTGTGGGAATCCTGTCCGCCCGCAACGGCGGCGGACTCGTCAGCTTGAACGGCACCAGTATGGCCTGCCCGCACGTGGCGGGCGCGGCGGCGCTGTGGTGGGAGCGGGTCCTGGCCGAACCCGTGCCGCACACGGCCGCGACCGTGACCGCGCGGCTGATCGCCCACGCCGACACCGGCTCCATCGCCCCGGGCGTGGAGACCGCCGACCGGGGCGTGGGCGTGGTCCGCGCTCCCTGACCGTCCCCCGGCACGAGGGCCCGGGAGCGCGTACTACCGCCCCCCGGGCCCGGGCCGATGACCACCGACCGGGACCGCGGCCCACTGTCCGGGCGCCGGGCCCACAGGCCCTACAGGATCGAACCGGGAGAGTAGGCGGCGGCCTGCGGGCGCAGGGCCGTGATCGCGTCGATCCGCGACACCACCGCCCCGACCTGGTCCGCGGCCGCGCCCGTGAACGTGATCCGGTCGGCCAGCAGGGCGTCCAGCTCGGCCCGGTCCAGGGGGAAGCGCTCGTCCTCGGCCAGCCGGTCGAGCAGCCGGTTGCCCGTGCCCTCCTGGCGCATGGCCAGGGCCGAGCCCACCGCGTGCTCCTTGATCAGTTCGTGCGCGGTCTCGCGGCCCACACCCGCCCGCACGGCCGCCATCAGCATCTTCGTGGTGGCCAGGAACGGCAGGTAGCGGTCCAGCTCGGCCGAGACCACCGCGGGGAAGGCGCCGAACTCGTCCAGCACCGTCAGCATCGTCTCCACGAGGCCGTCGAAGGCGAAGAACGCGTCGGGCAGTGCCACCCGGCGCACCACCGAGCACGACACGTCGCCCTCGTTCCACTGGTCGCCCGCCAGCTCACCGGCCATGGAGGCGTACCCGCGCAGGATCACGGTCAGCCCGTTCACCCGCTCGCACGAGCGCGTGTTCATCTTGTGCGGCATCGCCGACGACCCGACCTGGCCCTCGGCGAAGCCCTCGGTCACCAGCTCGTGACCGGCCATCAGGCGAATGGTCTTGGCCAGCGACGACGGACCCGCGGCCAGTTGCACGAGCGCGGTGAGCACCTCGAAGTCCAACGAGCGCGGGTAGACCTGGCCCACGCTGGTGAACCGGTGCTCGAACCCGAGGTGCGCGGCGACCTCGTCCTCCAGCGACGCCAGCGCGGCGCGGTCGCCGCCCAGCAGGTCCAGCATGTCCTGGGCGGTGCCCACCGGGCCCTTGATCCCGCGCAGCGGGTACCGGGCGATGAGCTCCTCCAGCCGGCCGTGGGCGACCAGCACCTCGTCGGCGATCGAGGCGAACCGCTTGCCGAGCGTGGTGGCCTGAGCCGCCACGTTGTGCGAGCGCCCGGCCATGACCGTCTCGCCGTACTCGGCGGAGAGCCGGCCCAGGCGCGCCAGCAGCGCGGTCACGCGGTCGCGCACCAGCAGCAGACTGTCGCGCACCTGGAGCTGTTCGACGTTCTCCGTCAGGTCGCGCGAGGTCATGCCCTTGTGGACGTGCTCGTGCCCGGCGAGGGCGTTGAACTCCTCGATGCGGGCCTTGACGTCGTGGCGGGTGACCTTCTCGCGCTCGGCGATGGAGGCCAGGTCCACCTGGTCCAGGACCTTCTCGTAGTCCTCCACCACACCGGCGGGCACGTCCACGCCCAGACGCGCTTGGGCGCGCAGTACGGCCAGCCACAGCCGCCGCTCGGCGACCACCTTGTACTCGGGGGACCACAGGCGGGTCAGCTCCGCGGACGCGTAGCGGGCTGCCAGGACATCGGGGATCAGCGGTTTCGCACTCACGTCGCACCACCCTATAGCGCTGAACAGGCACGTCCGCGCGCGGACCCGGCGAGTACGGCGCGCGCGGACCCGGCGAGCCCGGAGCCGGTCGGCCGGTGCCCCGGGCCCGCACCGCCCCGTGGTAGGCCCCGCCCTACCACCGATCCTCGGGTACGGCCGATTTCGGGCGCCCGCCGAGCTGTCTAGCTTGGGAGCATGACCACCACCGACGCCGCTCCAGTACGGCCACGGACCCTCGCCCAGGCCCTGGCCCGACCACGCTTCCTCCTCACCGCCTGGCCCTGGAAGGCTCTGTTCCACTCCGGGCTCACCGCCGTCATCGGCCTCGCCGCCATCGTGGTGGCCGCGCCCGTGTACGTGCCCTGGGCGCTGGTCCTGGGCAAGATGGCCAGTGCCCCGTGGGACACGATGGAGATCGGAGCCCCGGCCACCGCCGGCTTCCTCGTCGGCCTGGTCATGATCGCCGGCCTCTCCCCGCTGATCGCCCTGCCCCTGGCCGCACTGGAACGCCGCCGCCTTCCGTTCGTGTCCAGCGGATCGGTCACGAGCGGCCACCGGACACCGCCGCCCGGCCTGTGGGGGTGGGTCCGCACGCGCTACACCGAGAGCGCCACCTGGCGCGAGGTCGCCTACCTGTTCCTGGTGATGCCGATCGGCGTGCTCGTGCTGAACGTCCTGGCCTGGACCGCCCTCCTGGGAGCGGTGATGGCGCTGGCGCCTCTGCTGGTCGAGGAGCGCCCGGGCACGGTCCTCTCCTTCGGGCCCTACACCGCCGCCACGGCGGACCAGGCCCTTCCTCTGACGCTCCTCAGCCCCCTGGCCCTGGCCGTGCTGCTGTACGCCGCCGGGATCCTGTCCCAGGGGCACGCGCTGGTCGCCCGGGCCCTGCTGGTCGGCCCGCCGAGGGAGGAGCTGCGCGCCGAGCTCAGCGAGGTGACCGAGTCCCGGTCCCGCCTGGTCAACGCCTTCGAGTACGAGCGCAGCCGCATCGAACGCGACCTGCACGACGGCGCGCAGCAGCGGCTGGTCGCGCTGTCCATGGACCTGGGCCTCGCCCGCCTGGACCTGGAGGAGTCCTCCGAGGCCCACGGCCACGTGGCCGCCGCCCAGGCCAAGGTCAACGAACTCATCGAGGAGCTGCGCCACCTGGTCCGCGGTATCCATCCCCGCGTTCTCACCGACCGGGGACTGCCCGCCGCGCTCGCCGAACTCGCCGACCACTGTCCGGTGCCCACCCGGGTGGACACGGAGGTCCCCGGCCGGTTGCCCGCCCATGTGGAGGGCACGGCCTACTTCGTGGTCGCCGAGGCGCTCACGAACGTCTACAAGCACACCGAGGCCAACGCCGCGACCGTGCACGCCAGTACGGTGCGGGGCGAGGAGGGGGAGACCCTCCAGGTGGAGGTCACCGACTTCGGTTCGGGCGGAGCCGACCCCGCCAAGGGGTCCGGTCTCACCGGTCTCAAGGACAGGGTCGCCGTCATGGGCGGCACAATGGAGCTGTCCAGCCCCGAAGGCGGGCCGACCCGAATCCGAGTGGAGCTGCCGTGCGGACCCCTTCCGCCGATCCCGGGGGCCTGACCCCCGTGCCGACCGTGCTCGCCGAGGACGGTGTGCTGCTCCGCGAGGGTCTGGTCGGAGTGCTGGAGCGGTTCGGCTTCCCCGTCGTCGCCTCCGTCGGCGACGGCGAGGCACTGGTCGAGGCGGTCGCCGAGCACGAGCCCGGGCTGGTCGTCACCGACATCCGGATGCCCCCCGGCTTCACCGACGAGGGGCTGCGCGCCGCCGTGCGGCTGCGGCGGGACCGTCCCGGCCTGGCCGTGGTGGCCCTCAGCCAGTACGTGGAGCTGAGCTACGCCTCCGACCTCCTCGACACCGGGCACGGGCGCGGAGTGGGCTACCTGCTCAAGCAGCGGGTCGGCGACGTGCGCGAGTTCGCCTCCACGCTGCGCCAAGTGGTGGAGGGCGCCACGATCGTGGACCCGGAGGTGGTCCGCCAGCTGCTGCGCCGCAGCGCCGACCCGCTGGAGCGGCTCACCCCGCGCGAGCACGAGGTGCTCGGGCTCATGGCCGAGGGCCACTCCAACGGGGCGATCGCGCGGCTGCTGGTGGTCGGCGACGCCGCCGTGGGCAAGCACGTGGGCAACATCCTCGCCAAGCTGGACCTGCCTCCCGACGACGGCGTACACCGCCGGGTCCGGGCGGTGCTCGCCTACCTGCGGGGGAGCCAGGCCCGCTGAGGTCGGGGCCGGGTGTCCTGTGCGTCGTACACGTCATGCACGGCGTCAAGGCCGGTCGTCGGCGACGATCCGCGCGCGATCACTCCCGCCCTCGGACAGGAACAGGGCCAGCCGCTCTGCCTGTTCGATGACCTGCGACCGCTCGGGCGCGGTCAGGGTCCCCAGCGGCGTGACGGCCACGGCGCCGTCCTCGGACCGCCAGGTCGCGCGGACGCGCCCGTCCACCAGCACCACGCGTGCGCCCGCCACCGACAGGCCCCGGTGTTCGCCGTCGATGATCCGGTTCCGGTCGTGGTAGCCGAGGACCGCGTTGTCGAACGCGGGCAGGAACCGCACCGGGGCCGGGGTGCCGGGGTCCGGGCGCGGTGCCTCGGGCAGGTCCAGCAGCTCCCGGCCCCGTTGGTCGCGGAAGGAGACCAGCTCCTCGCGGGCGGCGGCCACCGCGGCCGGCAGCCCGGCCAGCCCGCACCAGGAGCGCAGGTCGGTGGAGGTCGCGGGGCCGTACGCGGCGAGGTAGCGCCGGACCAGGGCCCGGCCCACCGGGTCGGTGCCCTCCGGGGCGGGCGGGTCGACCTCCCGGCCCAGCCAGGAGGAGAGCAGGACGTTGCGCACGCCGCCCCCGGCCCGCCACAGCCCGCGCGGGGGGACCTGCGCGACGGGGAGCAGCGCCGAGACCAGCATCTCGCCCAGGGGCCGTCTGCCCGCTTGCGGCCACCGGTGGGAGAGCGCCGCCACGAGTTCGGCCATGGTGCGGGGCTCTCCGTCGGCCATCACCGCACGGCCCGTTTCGGCGAGCTCGTCCAGGTCCACCTCCTGGAGATCGCCGCGGTACACGCCCATGACCTTCCGGCGCAGCATGGCGTCGAACCGGGACCGCCAGGCGAGGGCGTCCTCGGCGGTGACCAGGTGCACGGTGCGCCGCATGAGGTGGATGCGTACCACGCGGCGTGAGGTCAGCAGCTCGGACAGCTCCGCGGGATCGAAGGAGCGCAGGCGTGACCACAGTCCTACGAACGGTTCCTGGGGTTCCTGCGCCTGAAGGCCGCCGAGGAGGGACACGGTGTCCAGTACCGATCGGCCGGTCGGGGCGAGCAGTGCCTGCCGGGCCAGGGTGGCGCGGTTGAGCGCGCGGTCGTCCAGCACGGGCACGGTGTTCGTGGGCATCTTCTGTCCCTCTGCTTCCTCGTCGTTCCGAGGAACCCTCGCAGAGGTGGAGGCCGACCAGTGTCCTCCACTGCTCACGTCGGTCGACCGTTCCGGTGCGTCACGTGGGGCGGCGGTCGGGGCCTACGTCGTGGGATACAGGGTCACCTGGGTGATGGTGCGCCCGTTGGCCTGGTCGACCCTGGCCCTCCAGGAGTCCAGCTCCACCTCCTCTCCCGGCCCTTGGGGGATGTGGCCCAGGACGGCGATGACCAGCCCGGCGACGGTGACGTAGTCGCCCTCCGGAACGTCGTTCAGATGGACGTCGACGTCGGTCAGGTCGTGCACGGGGTAGGTCCCGGGCAGCGTGAGGGATCCGTCGTCGTTGCGGTCCACGGTGCGGATGTCGGAGTCCGTCTCGTCGTAGATCTCTCCGACGATCTCCTCCAACAGGTCCTCCAGGCTCACGATGCCGTCGACACCGCCCATCTCGTTGATGACCACGCCCAGCTGCTGGTGCTCGGCGATCATGCGGCGCAGGGCCAGCGAGACGACCAGGGAATCGGGGAGGAGGAGTGGTTCGCGGGCGAGCTCTCCCGTGGTTCCCCCTCCCCGGACCAGGTCGGACCAGTGCACGACACCGAGCACGTCATCGATGTCGTCCTCGTCGACCACCGGTGCCCTGGAGTGCCCGTGCTCGGCGAGCAGGTGAGCCGCCTGGTCCGCTGGTGTGTGCGAGGGAATGGTGAACACCTCACCGCGGGGGACGACGACCTGGCGCAGGCGCCGGTCGTCGATCTCGAAGGCTCCGGAGATGATGGTGCGCTGCTCCCGGGTCATGTGCCGCTGGGCGGCGAGCATGTCGCGCAGTTCCTCCTCACTGATCTCCTCCTTGGCCGCGGAGGGGTCGCCGCCCGTCAGGCGCACCACCAGGTCGGTGGAGGCGCTCAGCAGCCACACCACGGGGCGGGCGAGCACCGCGAGCAGGTCCAGGGGCCGGGCGACCATCACCGCCCATGCCTCGGACCGCTGCATGGCGATGCGCTTGGGAGCCAGTTCGCCGAAGACCAGTGTGACGAAGGTCAGCAGCACGGTGACCAGGACGATCGATACGGGACCCGCGGCGGAACCGAGGAAGCCGAGGGGTTCGATCAGCGGTTGGGCCAGGGAGACGGCGGCGGTGGCCGAGGCGAGGAAACCCGCGAGGGTGATCCCGACCTGGATGGTGGCCAGGAAGCGGTTGGGGTCCTGTGCCAGACGGGCCACCGCCCGACCGCCCGGACCGCGTTCCGCCAGCTGTTTGATCTGTCCTTCTCTGAGTGTGATCAGGGCGATCTCGCTGCCCGCGAACAGGGCGTTGACGAGAACGAGGACCAGGACGAGGCCGAGTTGAACCCCGTAGCTCTCCATAGCTTGTGCCGTCTTTCGATGCTGGAGTGGTGTTGGGCGGCCACCGTGCGGGCCGTGACACCAGAGCCTCCCACAACCCGGTCAGCGGACACGCTTCCGGGCGCCGGCCGGATGCGGGCGGCCCCGCAGACGTTCGAGATCCGCGTCACTGAGCCAGGAGGCCGGCGCGCAGGCGGCCGAAGCGCTCGTGACCGCGACCATCGGACCGGTGCCGCGGTTCCAGGGCGGTCACTGCCGGAGAGTCCCTCGCGGAAGAAGGACAGAGCGATGACGATGGTCGGGAACGGGAGACAGGACGATCATCGCCCCGGGGATGCCCGTCCGGATCCGCTGACCCTGCGGTTCACACCGCCGGAACCCGCGGCCCGCCTACGGCATCGGACCCGGGGACGCAGCCGGAGGGGAGACGCGGTGGCGGATTCGGTCGGTGACGGGCACAGGCGGCGCCGGTGGGCGGTGGCGGCGGTCGCGGGAGAGGCGACAACGTTCGCGCCTGCCTGGAAGCCGTCGAGGTGGCCGCCATGGACGGCCACACGCGCACCGTCCTCGACTTCTCCCACGGGAGTGAGGAGGCCGGAGCCTTCGCCCCCGTGTTTTCGGAGCCGCTGTGGTCGATCACCCGGCCGCGGTTCGGTCCCGGCACCTCCCGGACCTTCGGGGAGCTGGCCTTCGCCGCTCCGCCGGATGGGGCGACCGGCCTGCTCCTGGACGCGGGGGCGTTCGGCGCGCTGCCGGTGGAGCCGCGGGAATGACCCGGCGCGCCGGGTGCCCGGAACGACCGGTTCGCCGGGACACGAACCCGGGCGCGGTGCGAGCGCAGCCATCGACCGAACGAACAGGCCCCCCGAACGCGCACGGCGTCGGAGGTCTGTCGCTCGGTCGCGCCCGCGGCGCGGTCCTACTCCCCGACACCCCAGTCGAGGATGACGCAGGGCTCGTCGCCGACCACCCAGGCGTCGTGCCCGGGAGGGATGAACGCGGTCTGCCCGGCCGTGGCCTCCAGCTCGGAACCGTCGGACATGCGGCAGCAGATCGTCCCGGAGACGATGTAGGCCCGGTGGGTCTTCATGCACGTGTCGGTGCCCTGGATCGGCTGGGCGTGCTCGGACCAGCGCCAGCCGGGCTGCAGGGTCATGCGGGCGACCGCGCGGCCGCCGATCTGTACCAGGTCGGCGTGCCCCTTCTCGTAGTCGTCGGTGTCGTCGGGCATCCCGAAGTCACCGACCTGCATGGCACGTCCGGCGTCGTCGTCCCAGGCCTGGATGGTGGACTGGTGCCTGATGCGCCCGTCGCTCAGGTCGAGCATCGTCATGCTCATGACCCTGGTGTCGTCGGGGTAGGTACAGCGCTCGGTGTAGGCCACGTGCTGGCCGTCGGAGATGACGTTGACGACCTCGTGGGTCATCTCGCGAGCGGAGATGTCGCGCACCACCGGGGCGATCGCGTCCCGGCCGTGCAGGACGGTCGGGTGGCTCGGCGGGGTGCGGCGGTCGATCATCTCGAAGTCGGCGTCGTCGGCGAACATCGAGACCATGGTGTCGGCGTCCTTGTTCTCCACGGCACGGGTGTAGCGCGTCAGGTCGAACGGGCCTGAGCTCTCGGAACGGGTCGTCATGGTGGCGCTCCTTCCAGTGGCAGACCGCCCCACGGCCGGGCGGCCTCCTTCCCAGGGTGCTCCCGCCGCGGGCCAGGGTTCGGCCAAGAAAGGGTTATGACTTGGGCCGACACCACCACTGGCACCCCAAGGCAGGGCAGGCGCGGGCGGTCGTATCGTGGGAAACGGAGTCCCCTCGTCCGCGCGTGCCCGCGCCACCCAGGATGGAGACCGGATGCAGCCGACCGTCGCCGACCCGGAGAGCGTCACCTGGAAGATCCACCTGGACCGGTCGATGTGGGTCGCCGGAGTGCGGGCCCTCATGCTCCAGGCCCTGCACCCCGTCGCGATGCGGGGCGTGTGGCAGCTGTCGGACTTTCGCACCGATCCCACGGGCCGCCTGCTGCGCACCGCCCATTTCGTGGCCGTGACCACCTACGGCAGCCCCGCCGAGGCCGACGCTCTGGGCGAGCGGGTGCGGCGCGTGCACCGGGCGCTGTCCTTCACCGACCCGGCCACCGGCCGCCGACACCGCGTCGACGAGCGGGACCTGCTGGTGTGGGTGCACTGCGCGGAGGTCTCCTCCTACCTGGAGACCACCTATCGGGCGGGTGTACCGCTCACCTCCCGTGAGCGGGACCGCTACGTCGAGGAACAGGCGCGCACCGCCGGCTACGTCGGACTCGACGCCACCGACGTTCCGCGCAGCGTGCCCGACCTGCGCCGCTACCTGACCCGGATGCGCCCGCGGCTGCGCGTCACCCCGGAGGCGCGCCAGGCCGTGCGCTTCCTGCTGTGGCCCAAGGTGCCCGACCGCCTCGCCTGGCTGGCGCCGTTCAAACCGCTGTGGTTCCCGGTCGGCGCACTGTCCTACGCCACCCTGCCGGGGTGGGCACGCCGGGCCTACGGCGTGCTGCCGGAGGCGCCCGGCGGCGACGCGGCCGCCACCGCGTCGCTGCGCGCCCTGCGGTCGACCCTGAACCGGGTCCCGGAGCGCTACTACAACCTGCTCTTCGACGAGGCCACCGTCCGCAGCGCCGACGAGGCCAGGGAGCGCCTGCTGGCCGCCGGCTACGAGGTCGCAGGCGGGTTCCGCGCCCTGCGCGCCCGCACGGTGTTCCGCCCGCCGCGTGTGCGGCAAGACTCCTCGCCGGGCGTTCCACCGCCCCGCGCTCCCGTCGAGGCGTGAGCCGCTCGGGTGTGAGACCGACCTCTCCCGCGCCACCGCCGCCGACCTCCGCGCGCCGGACATAGGATGCCGGGCGACGAAGTGACCGGGCGGCACGGAAGAGGGCGGCACAGTGGCACACACCGGCGCCGAAGGGGCCGAGGCGACAGGGGCCGCACGCGCGGATGAGATCCGCGTGCTGCGGGTGCACCACGACGATCCCCGGGTCCAGGGCCTGCTCGACGGGCTGCTGGCGGAGTACACCGAGCGCTACGGCGCCGAGGGCGCGGCGAACGAGCTGGCGATGTATCCGGTGTCGGAGTTCGCCGCTCCGCACGGCCGGGTGGTGCTGGCCGAGCTCGATGGGCGCATCGTGGCCGGCGGTGCCGTGCGCCCCTACCGGCAGGGCCGCACGGCCATGGCCGAGACCGCGGAGTTCAAGCGCGTGTGGACCAGCGCGGACCACCGGCGGCGCGGGTTGGCGCGCCGGGTGATGGCGTCCCTGGAGGAGGCCGCCCGCGACCTGGGGTACAGGCGCGCGCTGTTGTTCACCGGCCCGGCCCAGCCGGAGGCGGTGGCCCTGTACGAGCGGATCGGCTACACCGCCCTCGACCCGGCCGAACTCGAGGAGCTGCCGCACCGCTCGTCCCTGCCGTTCGCCCGCGACCTGCGGCGCTGACCCGGGGGGTGCCGCCCGCCCGCCGGGCCCGACCCGGGCCGCGCTCTGGGCCGCGCTCTGGGCCCGGGGCATGGTCCGGGCCCATCACCCGTCGCCGGGCGGGGTCCCGCCCCCGCCGGGCGCACCGCCTCCACCACCGCTGGTGGCGGACTCCTCCGGGGTGATGCCCACGGTCACCGACAGGGTGTAGCCGTTCTCGGGCGTGCCCTCGGTGACCGGGACGGGGGAGACGACCATGCTGTCGGGGTCCCCCTCGGTCCGCTGCGCCTCCCGGTACACCTGGTCCTCCTCGACCGGCGTCAGTTCCAGCACGTGCTCGGAGTAGGGCTCGCGCTCGGCGATCTCGGCACAGAAGGCGTCGGCGAACAGCAGCTGGCCGGTGTGTACCGTGGTGCCGCCCTCGTAGGTGGTGTCGGCCTCGCCCCCGGTGTGCACCTTCAGGTGGATGTGCGTCACCCGCGGGCCGTACCAGCCCGGGACGACGGTGCTGAAGCGGGCCGTGCCGTCGGCGTCCACCATCCGGATGCCGCGGAGGAAGGACATCTCGTCGCCCTCGCCGTCCTCGTCGGGGACCTGCCCGCCGGGGCGGGCGTCGGTGTGGCCGGAGTAGTACCCCCAGGCGTCGCAGTGCCAGATCTCCACCGCCACCGCGTCCTCGGTCATCGGCGTGCACCCGTTGGAGTAGTCGACCACCGTGATCGCCATCGCCAGGGGGAAGCCCTGCTTTCCCTCGGTGATGTCCTCGCGCATGAGTTGTCCGTCGAGGTAGTAGGGCCCCTCGGTCACCTCAGGGGAGAGCACGCACACGCCCTCGCCGCCGTCGGCGGCCGGGCCCGACTCCGTGCCGCTCGCCCCGTTCCCGGCGCCGGAGGCCGAACAACCCGCCAGGGCCGTCCCCGCCACCAGGGCTCCGCCGCCCGCGAGGGCGTGCCGCCGGGTGACCGGTGCGCCCTGGAACCTCGTGTCCGTCATGAGTCCCGCCTGTCCGTGCTCGCTCTGCCGTCGGCCGGTGAGCCGACCATGGACTCCACTGTGCCTAACGCGGGTCAATGACATGTTGGAATCGGACGAGAGCCGCGTGTGAGCCGGCGCGCTGGGCCGGGCGCCGCTGTCCGGTCCCGGCGGGAGGGGGCGACCGGGACGGGGGTTATGGGGGCCGCTATGCCCGCGCCGAGGCCATGGGCGCCGCTGTTTCCGTACGATGGTGGCACCGGCCGTGACCAGCGGTCATCCATGATCGACCCGATGAGGAGTGTGCCCAGGTGAGCGAGCAGCAGCGCCCGGAGGCAGAGACGGACGCGCCCGTGTTCAGTCCACGCAAGAACGGGCAGGCGCAGTCGGTCTCCGACGAGCTCGCCGCGTGGATGCGTACCGGGTGGGCCGACACCGAGCGGCGCGACCTGGAACCGATCGAGCAGGCCGAGCACACCGCGCGGCGCCGGGCCCGTCTCAGCGCCGCCTTCCCCGGCGAGCGCCTGGTCGTGCCCGCCGGACAGCTGCTCACGCGCTCCAACGACACCGAGTACCCCTTCCGAGCGGCGACGGACTACGCCTACCTCACCGGTGACACCTCCGACGGCGGCTGCCTGGTCTTCACGCCCGACGCCGACGGCGGCCACGACGTCGTGCTCTACCTCAAGCCCCGCTCCAACCGCGACAACGGCGAGTTCTGGCTGGGCGGCTACGGCGAGCTGTGGACCGGCCGCCGCAACAGCCTCTCCGAGGCAGCCGAGCTGCTGGGCGTGGCCACCGCCGACGTGCGCACCCTGCCCGGCGCGCTGCGCTCGGGGGACACGGCGGTGCGCATCGTGCGCGGCCACGACGCCGAGCTCGACGCCATCGTCGACGAGCTGCGCGGGGACGCCGACGAGGAGTCGCGCGCCAAGTCCGCCCAGCTGGACACCGACCTGGGCGTGACCCTGGCCGACCACCGGCTGGTCAAGGACGCCTGGGAGGTCGCCCAGCTGCAGCTGGCGGTCGACGCCACCGTGCGCGGCTTCAACGACGTCGTCACCGCACTGCCGCAGGCCAAGGACACCTCCGAGCGGTTCATCGAGGGCACGTTCTTCCTGCGCGCCCGTGTGGAGGGCAACGACGTCGGCTACGGCACCATCGCCGCCTCCGGCCCCAACGCCACCACCCTGCACTGGACCCGCAACGACGGCCCCGTGCGCGAGGGCGAGCTCCTGCTGCTGGACGCGGGCGTGGAGACCACGACCCTGTACACCGCCGACGTCACGCGCACCATGCCGGTGTCGGGCACCTTCACCGACGTGCAGCGCAAGGTCTACGACCTCGTCCACGCCGCCCAGGAGGCGGGCATCGCCGCGGTCGCCCCCGGTCGCCCGTTCACCGCCTTCCACGAGGCCTCCCAGCGCGTGCTGGCCGAGGGCCTCATCGAGTGGGGCCTGCTGGAGGGCCCGGTGGACCGGGTTCTGGAGCTGGGCCTGCAGCGCCGGTACACCCTGCACGGCACCGGCCACATGCTGGGCATGGACGTGCACGACTGCGCCGTCTCCCGTCAGGAGCTGCACCTGTACGGCGACCTGGAGCCCGGCATGGTGCTCACGGTCGAGCCGGGTCTGTACTTCCAGCCCGACGACCTCACCGTCCCCGAGGAGCTGCGCGGCATCGGCGTGCGCATCGAGGACGACGTGCTGGTGACCGAGCAGGGCCGTACGGTGATGTCGGCCGGCCTGCCGCGTTCGTCGGCCGACGTGGAGTCCTGGCTGGCCGAGCGCCTCCCGCGCTGACCGTCCCAGCGCCGCGGCGGGCCCGCTTCCCTCCGGGGGAGCGGGCCCGCGTCGTGTCGCGGGCCGGATGCCCGGGGGCGGGGAAGGAGCGACTCCATCACCAGCCGCCGGCCTCGGGGTTGTGCAGGGCAGGTGGTCAGAACCCGGAACGGTGGTGGTGCACCGTCCGGGTTCGCTCGCTTCGAAGGCGCCGGCCGGCGGGTTGGACGGTCTCCCGGAGAACGGTGGAACCGTACAGAGAATCTACGTCGTAAAGGTGGCGGGTCGGTTCGATGGCCCGCCCGTGCACGCGGGCGGGCCATCACCTCACGCCTTCGGAGCGCTCGCTCCCACCGTGGTCTCCTCGACCACCGGAGCCACCGCAGCGGGCGCGACGACGATGCCCTGCTCGACGGCCATCTCCCGCAGCAGGCGCGGCGTCGTCCACAGGGTCGGCAGCATGATGAGGCCGACCGGGACCGCGGTGACGACGATGAACGACTGCAGGGCCTGGATGCCGCCGTCGCCCACCAGAAGCAGGGCCACGGCCGCCAGGCCCATGCCCACGCACCAGAACGCGCGGACCAGGCCCGAGGGCTCGCCCTCGTGCATGCTCGACACCGAGATGGCGTAGGACATCGAGTCGAGTGTGGACGCCAGGAAGATCAGGGCCACGAGGATCATGAGCGCGCCCAGCAGCCCCGTCAACGGCAGGGCCTGGATGATCGACAGCGCCGCCGCGGGGAGCCCGTCCTGCTCGTAGGGGCCGGTGATCGTGCCCGGGTCGTTCTGCTCCAGCCAGATGCCGGTGCCGCCCAGCGCCGTGAACCACACCGTGGTCACGACCGTGGGCATCACGGTCGCGCCCACGTAGATGTCGCGCACGGTGCGCCCGCGAGAGATGCGGGCGAAGAAGATCGCCATCATCGGGCCGAAGCCCAGGAACCAGCCGAAGAAGAACAGGGTCCAGTAGCCGACCCACGTCTTGTCCTCCTGGTACAGCGCCATGGGCAGGAACTCCTGGACCTGCACGACCGAAGCCTGGAGGTAGAGGCCGGCGACGAAGGGCAGCGACGCCATGCCCACGATCGCCGTGATGAGGGCCAGGGCCACCCAGACGTTGGCGCGGCTCAGCAGCTGGATGCCGCGGTGGATGCCGCTCAGGACCGACACGGCCGCCACGATGGTCAGGCCGATGATGATCGCCGCGCGCGTGGCGTAGGTGTCCGGCAGGCCGAACAGCTCACCGGCGATGTAGGAGATCTGCAGGCCCAGGAACCCGATCGGGCCCACGGTTCCGGCGACGACCGCGAGCACGCAGCTGACGTCGGCGACCGTCCCGATCCAGTGCGTGCGCACGCGCTCGCCCATCACCGGCCACAGAAGGGTGCGCGGGCGCAGGGGCATGCCCTTCTCGACGCCGCGCATCATGACCAGCGTCGCCAGCGAGCCACCGATGGCCCATCCGATGAAGCCCCAGTGCACGAAACTCTGCGCCATGGCCAGCGCCGCGCCCTCGGCCCCGCCGTCCACCTGGTCGGCGTACTGGGGCGGCGGGGAGGCGTAGTGCGCGATCGGCTCCGCCGCGGCCCAGAACACCCCGCCCGCGGCCAGCAGCGTCGTGGTGATCATCGCGATCCAGGTGAAGCGGCCGAACGCGGGAGCGCCGTCGCCGCCCATCCGGACCCGGCCGTAGCGGGAGAACGCCAGGACCGTGACCACGACGAACGTGGCCAGCATCAGGACCTGCCAGTAGGCGCCGAACCAGCGCGCCGACCAGGTGAAGGCCGCGTCGACCGCGGCGCCCACCGCCCCCGGGGCGGTGAGCGCGGCCAGGACGAACACGGCCATCAGCGCCCCCGACACTCCCATGACCCAGGGATCGATCCGTCGGCCTGGTGCGGACACGCGCGTACGCAGGGTGGAGAACATGTGGTGGAGGAGGCTCCTCGGCTGGAGGCACCGGTCGGGAACACGCCGCGGCCGGTATCGGAAGATCCATGGCCGGAGCACGGCGCGGCACGTGGGTCGGTCCCGCCCGAACCGCCGCGGGCCCCGCCATCGCGCGGTGCGGCCGCGGCATGGAAGAGGATGGGCGCCCAGGGCGGCCCGGTGTCGCCGACTCTGCGGGGCGTCCGGGCCCCAGCGGGGTTCTCCGGCGGCCGACGCGGTGGCGACGCCCCTTCATTGTCGCAGCTCCGGCGCACCCGTTCGCGGTGTCCTCGCCCACACCGCGGCCGCAATGGAGGCGGCGCCCCCTGGTTGCGGGACCGTGGCCGACCGCGCGTGAGCGGAAACACCACCGGGTGTGCGGGCCGGGGGCGCGGGCCGGTGCGAGGCGCGGATCAGTGCGACGCGCGGGCGGCGTCGATGACGCCGTGGACCGCCGCGCCGATGCGGGCGGCCGCCTGGTCGGGGTCGGGGCGGCCGGCGTCCAGCCACGCGATGGCGCCTTCGATGGCCACGGTGAAGACCATGCGCGCGGCCCAGCGCGCCCAGGCCGGGTCGGGGACGACCTCGCGCAACTGGCGCAGCGCCAGCTGGGTGGAGGCATGGGTCAGATGGTCGGTGAAGTCGCGGAACTCCGGTTCGCGCGCGGAGTGCTGGAACAGCAGTCGGAAACCGTCGGGGTCCTCGGCCGCGGCGTCGAGGAAGTCGGGGAGACTCCGGTCGGTGAAGTGCGCGGTGCCCACGCGCTCGTCCATGCGGGCGCGGGCGTGGTCCAGAGCCGCCCGGTACATCTCGTTCTTGGACTCGAAGTGCCGGTAGAGCAGCACGCGGCTGATGCCGGCCTCCAGAGCCACGTCGTCGAGGCTGGTGTCGACGTAGCCGGTGCGGGCGAAGGCACGTGTGGCCGCCTCCTGCTCTTCGCCGGGCACGAGACCACCGTCGCGCAGATCGGCCTCGGTGTCCTGGGCCTGCTCGCCGACCGCGGCCAGTACCGGGCGCTGGTCGCCGATTCGGGCCTGGTGCCCGGGGCGGCGGAGGAGATCCTACGCGCGCCGCGCAAGGGCGGCGACGGGGTTCCGCGCTACGCCCGTGTGGACTTCGAGATCGCCGGGGTCGCCATCGCCGCTGGTGACCTGGTGCTCTGCGACCTCGGTTCGGCCAACCACGACCCGGCCGCCTTCACCGAGCCCGACCGTCTGGACGTCACCCGCAACGCCGGCGCGCACCTGGCCTTCGGGCAGGGGAAGCGCTACTGCCTCGGCGCGCCCCTGGCCCGGATCGAACTGCGCGCCGTGCTGGACCGGCTCACACGGCGCCTGCCCGAGCTGCGCCTGGCCGCGGCCGTCGAGGAGCTCTCCGCACGCCGGGACGTCCTCACCGGAGGGCTGACAGCGCTGCCGGTGACCTGGTGAGCGGGCCGCGTCCGGCCGCCGCCCGGCCGGGGTGCTCAGCCGCGGTCGGGGCCGTCCAGCAGCAGGGTCAGTCCCGCACCGAGCATGAACGAGTCCTTGGCCATGCCGATGCCGTCGGGCGTGGGGCGCAGGCTGCCCTCGCGGCGCAGGCCCGGGGTGCGCAGGTACACGCCCAGCAGACCCGCGGAGAACGCGGTCAGCCCGGCGCCGGCCAGGCGGCTGGGCACGATCGGCAGCAGCAGCGCGGCGCCCAGGGCGATCTCCGCGGCCGAGAGCACCTTGACGAAGTCGGCCGGCTCCATCTTGTCGAGGAAGGGGTAGGTCCCCGCGGCCATGCCGTGCAGGCCCTGCGCGGTGTCCTGGTCGGCGTCGCGCTTGTCCCAGCCCGAGTTGAGGATCAACGCTCCCATCGCGAGGCGCAGGGGCAGGTGGTGCGGTTTCAGGGGAAGCTTCATGTCGGCTCCAAGGGCGGTGAGCGCTTCGTCACTGTGGGTGGGAACGATGCTAGCGGGGGAGGGGTGGCGGCCGGTGGCCCCACGCGGGTCGGTGAAGTCCGTCACCCCAGGTCCGGAATGTGAATGAAAACGGTTTTCATATGCTAATTTGAGGCTTCTTCGCGGCAGGGGCCGGTCCGCCCTGCCCTCCCCTTCACATCCCTTGGACGTACCCCGTGCACCACCACAAGGCCCTGCCCGGCGCCGCTCTGGCCTCGGCCGCCGTCCTGCTGATGACCGCCTGCTTCCCCGCGGCCGAGGAGGAGGCCGGTGACGGCCGGATCTCCGTGGCGATGATGCAGCCGCCCAGATCCGGCCTCACCCCGCTCAGCGACGACGCCTTCAAGCTCTCCCGCTGGAGCACCGCCGAGACCCTCGTCAACCTCGACGGGGCCGGCGATCCCCAGCCCGGCCTGGCCACCGACTGGACCCAGGTCGACGCCACCACGTGGACCTTCACCGTGCGCGAGGGCGTCACCTTCCACGACGGCACCGAGCTGACCGCCGGTACCGTCGCCGCGGCCCTGTCCTACGCCGCGCAGGCCGCGCCCAAGCCGCGCATCCTCGACGGTGTGGACCTGGACGTCAGCGCGGAGGGCGACACCCTCACCGTCACCACCGCCGACGAGGACCCCCTGGTCCCGCAGCGGCTCTCCTCCCCCCAGCTGTCGATCCTCGCCGAGAGCGCCTACGACGGCGACGCCGTCGACCCCGTCGGCACCGGCAGCGGCCCCTTCGAGATCGTCGAGGTCAACGGCACCACCTCCGCCCGCCTGGACCGCTTCGACGACTACTGGGGCGAACCCGCCCAGGCCGCCGGCATCGACGTCAGCTTCGTGCCCGACGGCACCGCGCGGGCCGCGGCCCTGCGCACCGGCGAAGCCGACATCGTCGAGTCCGTGCCCACCTCCCAGGCCGCCCTCCTGGACGAGGGCACCGTCACCGAGGTCCCCATGCCGCGGACCAACACGCTCTACCTCAACACCGAGCAGGGCCCCTTCACCGACCACGGGACCCGCGCCGCGGTCCGCGAGGCCATCGACGCCCAGGCCCTGGTCGACGGCGTCTACGAAGGACGCGCCGACGTCGCCGAAGGGCTCCTGGGCCCGGCCATCCCCTGGGCCGCCGAACGGCCCGAGCGCACCGGCGCCGTCGAGGCCACCGACCCCGACGGCACCGCCATCACCCTGGCGACCTTCACCGACCGCGCGGAGCTGCCCGAGGTCGCCACCGTCCTCGAACAGCAGCTGGAGGACGCCGGGTTCGAGGTCGAACAGGTCGTGCGCGAGTACGCCAACATCGAGGAGGACGCCCTGGCCGGGGAGTTCGACGCCTTCATCCTCTCCCGCGCCACCGTCCTGGACTCCGGCGACCCCGCCGCCTACATGACCAGTGACTTCTCCTGCGACGGCTCCTTCAACATCGCCCAGCTGTGCGACGAGGACGTCGACACGGCCCTGGAGGAGGCCGAGCGCACCCCGGCCGGCGACGAGCGGCGCGCGGCGATCCTGGCCGCCGAGGCCGCGATCCTGGACACCGACGCCGCCCTGCCGATGCTGCACGAGCGCGTCCTGCAGGGCGACGCCACCGACGTCGTCGACTCCGCCAAGGACCCGCGCGAGCGCCTCCTCGTCACCCCGCAGACCCACCTGGACCGATGAGCCCCACCGCACCGCCCCGGCGGCGCCCCGCACGGGCCCGCCGGGCCGCACCCCTGCTGACGCGCCTGGCCGCGCTCGCCCTCATCACGGTCGTCGTCGGCCTGCTGCCCTGGCTCTCGGGCCGCGACCCCGCCCTGTCCCTGCTGCGAGCCCGCTCCGCCGAGCAGGAGCCCACCCCGGAGGCGCTCGACGCCATCCGCGACGAACTCGGACTCGCCGACGGACCCGCCGCGCTCCTCGGCTCCTGGTTCGCCGGCCTGCTCCGCGGCGACCTGGGCGCCTCCTGGATCTCGGGCGCACCCGTCCTGCCGTCCGTGCTCTCGGCCACCGGTGTGTCCCTGACGGTCATGGCCGCGGCCCTGGCCGTCGCGCTGCCCGTGGCCGCCGCGCTGTGCGCGCCCACCCTGGTCCGGGGCGCCCGCGGCACCCTGCGCCCCGGAGGGTCGGGCACCGGCGCCACCGCGGCCGCGCTCACCGCCCTGCCCGAGTTCCTCATCGCCATCGTGCTCATGCTCGTGTTCGCGGTGTGGTGGGGCTGGCTGCCCCCCTACGGCTGGAGCGGACCCGAACACCTGATCCTGCCGGCCCTGGCCCTGGGCATCCCGGGCGGCGGACTCCTCGGGCGGCTCGTCGACGACGCCCTGCCCGCCGTGTTCGCCGAACGCTGGGTCGGGCTGTGGACCGCATCGGGCTGCTCCCCGGGCCAGATCGCCGCTGCGGCGCTGCGCCGCGCCACCCCCGCCCTCGTCCCGCAACTCGGCATGGTCGCCGTCGGCCTGACCGGGGGAGCGGTCGCCGTGGAGACCATCTTCACCGTGCCCGGCATCGGCCGCACCGCCCTGGGCGCCGCCCAGGCCCAGGACCTGCCCGTACTCCAGGGGGCCGTCCTGGCCCTGGTCCTGCTCGGGACCCTCGCCGGCGTGCTGGCCCAGGCCGTGCACCGCCGCCTCCTCGGCCCCGGCCTGCGCGACGCCGCCCTGTCCCTGGCCCCGCCGCCCACCGCGCCCGCCGGACCCCTGCGCCGGGCCGTGCCGGCCGTGTGTGCGGCCCTGCTGCTCACCGTCACCGCGTGGGGCCTGACCCGCGACGCCCTGACCGTGACCGTGGCCGACCGCCTACAGCCGCCCTCCTGGGCGCACCCGCTGGGCACCGACGCCGTGGGGCGCGACATCCTGGCCCGTCTCGGGCACGGCGCCGTGTCCACCGTCGGCGTCGCCGCGCTCGTGTGCGCGGTCAGCCTCGCGATCGCGCTCGCGGTGGGCTTCTGGCCCTCCCTGGCCTCCGGTGCCGCCGAGGCCGCCAACGCCCTGCCCCCGGTGATCGCGGGCATCCTCGTGGTCGCCGTCCTGGGCCCCGGCACCTTCGGCGCCTCGGTCGCCATCGCCCTGGTCTCCTGGCCGCCGCTGGCAGCGCACGCCGCCGCGCTGGTCCAGCAGACCCGCGCCGCGGGCTACCTCAGCGCCCAGAGGGCCATCGGCGCCGACCCCCGCTGGATCCTGTGGCACCACGTGCTGCCCTCGGTCGCCGGCCCCGTCGCCCGCCACGCCGTCCTGCGCCTGCCCGCCATCGCCCTGGCCCTGGCCTCCCTCGGCTTTCTCGGCCTGGGCGCACAGCCGCCCTCGGCCGAATGGGGGCTGAGCCTGTCGGAGTCCCTGGTCTACGTCGAACGCGCGCCCCTGGCCGCCCTGGCCCCGACCACCATGCTCCTGCTCCTGGCCGCCTTCGCGGTCTCCCTGTCGACCCTGCCCGCACGGGCCCACACCCAGCGAGGACGGACACCGTGAACGAGCCCCTGCTCTCGGTCCGCGACCTGCGCGTCACCCTGGCGGGCGAGCGCGGCGGCGCGCTGCCCGTCGTGCGCGGGCTGTCCTTCGACGTCCGCGCCGGCGAGGCGCTCGCGCTCATCGGCGAGTCCGGCGCCGGCAAGTCGATGGCGGCCCGCGCCGTCCTGGGCACCGCCCCCCACGGCGCCACCGTCACCGGCAGTGTGCGCCTGGGCGACCGGGAACTCCTCGGAGCCCGGCCCCGCGCCCTGCGCGCCGTCCGCGGGCGCCGCGTCGCGCTCATCCCCCAGGACGCGCTCTCGGTCCTGAGCCCCATGCACACCGTGGGCGGACAACTCGTCCGGGCCCTGCGCTCGAACCGGCGCCTGAGCCGGGCGCGGGCCCGCGAACACGCGGTGGCCGCCCTGGACCGGGTCGGCATCCCCGACGCCGCGCGGCGCGCCCGCGCCTACCCGCACGAGTTCTCCGGCGGCATGCGCCAGCGCGCGGTCATCGCCATGGCGACGGTCAACGAACCCGAGGTCGTCTTCGCCGACGAACCCACCACCGCCCTGGACCCCCGGACCAGCGGGGTCGTCCTGGACCTGCTGGCGGACCTGCGCCGACGGACCGGGGCGGCGCTCGTGCTCATCACCCACGACCTCGCGGCCGTCCACGGCCACGCCGACCGGGTCGTGGTCGCCTACGCCGGCCGCCACGTCGAGTCCGGACCCGCCGACCGGGTCCTGACCGCGCCCCGGGCCCCCTACACGGCCGGACTCGTCGCCGCCGTCCCCCCGGAGGACGCGGCCGACCGCCGCCTGCCCGCCATCGGCGGATCACCGCCCTCCCCCTCCGACCTGCCGGAGGGCTGCGCGTTCGCTCCGCGCTGCCCACTGGCCGACGCGCACTGCCGGGCCACCGCACCCGACCCCGTCGCCACCGGGGGGCCCGGCCACCTGGTCTCCTGCCACCGGTGGCAGGATGTTCCGGTCCCCGCGCACGCCCTGTTCTCCCGGGCCGCCCCATGAGCGCCCGACCGAACCGCCCCGCACCGTCCCCGGAAGGCCCCGCCATGGACGACGACCAGCCGCTGCTGCGAGTCCGCGACCTGGTCGTGCGCTACTCCGGAGCCGACCGGGAACCGGCCGCCCCGGCCGTGGACGGCGTCTCCTTCGACCTGCGCTCCGGGCACACCCTGGCCCTGATCGGCGAGTCGGGGTCCGGCAAGTCCAGTACGGCCGCCGCCGTCACCGGCCTGCTCCGCCCCGAGTCCGGCTCGGTCCGCTTCCGGGGACGGGAGCTGACCACCCTGCCCGAGCGCGAACTGCGCGCGCTGCGCCCCGCCCTGCAGCCGGTCTTCCAGGACCCCTACGGCTCGCTCAGCCCGCGCATGCGCGTGCGCCAGGCCGTCGCCGAACCGCTGCGCGTCCAGGGCCGCTGGGACCGCGCCACCGGACCCGCCCGGGTCGAGGCCCTGCTCGAACGCGTGGGCCTGGATCCGGCCCTGGGGTCGCGGCTGCCGCACGAGCTGTCCGGGGGCCAGTGCCAGCGCGTGGGCATCGCCCGCGCACTGGCCTGCGAGCCCGAGGTCCTGGTCCTGGACGAACCCGTCTCGGCGCTGGACGCCTCCGTGCGCGCCGGTGTGCTCAACCTGCTGACCGAACTCCAGGACGACCTGGGCCTGGGCTACCTCTTCATCTGCCACGACCTCGCCCTGGTCCGGCACGTCGCCCACGACGCCCACGTCCTGCGCGAGGGACGGATCGTGGAGTCGGGGCCCGCGCGCCGCGTCTGCACCGCGCCCGGCCACCCCTACACGCGCGCACTGGTGGCGGCCGCACCCGTGAGGGCCCCGGGCCCCGGCCGCGGGCCGGTCGCGAGCGCGCCATGACCGCCACGGACCTCCGCGGCCGCGGGGCGGCGCGCGAGCTGCGCGGCCTCGGCGTCCTCACCTGGCTCCTGGTGGGGTCGCAGGCGGCCTTCAACGTCGGCTTCTTCATGGTCCTGCCCTACCTGGCCGCCCACCTGTCGGGCACGATCGGCCTCGCCGGATGGCTGGTCGGCCTGGTCCTGGGCCTGCGCACCTTCAGTCAGCAGGGACTGTTCGTCGTCGGCGGCGCGCTCACCGACCGGTGCGGTCCGCGCCCGGTCGTGCTGGCCGGGTGCGTGCTGCGCGTGGCCGGGTTCGCCTGGCTCGCCGTGGCCGAGGGCACGGGGGCGATCATCGCCGCGGTGCTGCTCATCGGGTTCGCCGCCGCACTGTTCTCCCCGGCGGTGGAGACCGAGGTCGCGCGCCAGGCCGTGCGCCACGAACAGGCCACCGGGACCCCGCGCACCCGCGTGCTCGCGCTGTTCTCGGTCGCCGGGCAGGCGGGCACGCTGGTCGGCCCGCCCCTGGGCGCGCTCCTGCTGCTCGGCGGCTTCGCGACCGCGTGCCTGGCGGGGGCGGCGGTCTTCACCGCCGTGCTGGCCGCCCACCTGCGGTGGATGCCGCGCGGCGCGCCCGGCGGCGCGCCCGCGGGGGAGCGGACCCGAACGGGGGAGGGCGTGCGCGCACTGCTCGCCCACCGCCCCTTCCTGCTGCTGTGCCTGGCCTACAGCGGATACCTGCTGGCCTACAACCAGCTCTACCTGGCCCTGCCCGCGGAGGTGGAGCGCGCGACCGGCGCCCAGGCCGCGCTGGGCTGGCTGCTGGCGTGGGGGTCGCTGCTCTACGTCCTCGTGCAGATGCCCGTGCTGCGCTGGATCGGCGACCGCCTGCCGCGGCGTACGGTCCTGCGCGTCGGCCTGCTGCTCCTGGCCCTGGGATTCGCCGCCGCGGCCGCGCTCATGCCCGCCACCGCGGTCGGCGGCCTGCTGCCCTCGGCGGTGTTCGTCACCGCCCTGACCCTCGGCCAGGTGTTGATCGTGCCCACCGTCCGGGCGTGGGTCCCCGACCTCGTCGACGGTGCCCGGCTCGGCCTGTTCACCGGCGCGCTCTCCTCCGTGTCGGGCCTGGCCGTGCTGCTGGGCAGCATCCCCGCCGGCGCGCTGGTGGACCGGGGCGGTCCGGCGTCCTGGCTGTTCATGTCCGCCGTCCCGCTGGCCGGGGCCGCCTGCGTGCCCCGCGAGGGCTCGCCGTCCGTGAGTGGCGGCGGACGGCCGTGAACGAGGCCAGGACCCAGGGTCGGGAGCGCCCAGGGCTGGGTCAGTCGCTTGTCTTGGTCTGTCGTTGGTCGCCGATAGCGTCGGTGTCTGCTTGGGTCAGGGGGACGAGTTTTCATGCTGGTCGGCCGCAAGTACGTCACTCACCTGTCCCCTGAACAGGAGGCTCAGGCCGAGGGGTTCGGTGACGCGTGCCGGTGGGTGTGGAACGCCGCCCTCGAACAGCGTCGGGAAGCGAACCGGTGGTGGAAGCGCTACGGCGAAGCCTGGATCCACCCCTACCCCGGCTTCGCCGTCCAAGCCCGCCAACTGTCCGGGGTGCGCGCCGAGGCAGACTGGCTCAGGGCCGCGCCCTCCCACGTCCTCCAGCAGACGTTGCGGGACCTGGACAGAGCCTGCCGAGAGCACGGGACCAACGCAGTCAGGTGGCGGTCCAAGCACCGGTGGAATCCGTCGTTCCGGTTCCCCGACCCCGCACAGATCACCGTGGAGAAGGTCAACCGCCGGTGGGGTCGGGTGAAGCTCCCCAAACTCGGATGGATCCGGTTCCGCCGCACCCGCGATCTCGGGGGCGCGGTGCGGAACGTCACCGTCTCCTACCGGTCGGGGAAGTGGTACGTCACCTTCTGCGTGGATGACGGTCTCCCCCAAGCCCAACCCAACGGAAAACCGGACGTCGGTGTGGACCGGGGCGTCGTCGTCGCGGCGGCGACCTCGCAGGGGCGGCTGCACGACCGGGCGTTCACCACCGCCAAGGAAGAAGAACGCCTGGTCCGGCTCCAACGAGCCAAGGCCCGGCAGGTGAAGGGGTCGGCGAACTGGCACCGGACCAAGGCCAGGATCGCCCGCATCCACGCGCGCCGCGCGAGGAGGCGGGCGGATTTCAACGCCAAGCTCGCCGAGCACCTCACCCGCCACCACGGGACGGTCGTGCTGGAGGAGTTGAGAGTCGCCGACATGGCCCGCTCCGCCAAAGGCGCCGTCGAGCAGCCTGGGAAACGAGTCCGTCAGAAGGCTGGGTTGAACCGGGCGATCCTCGCCAAGGGGTGGGGTGACCTCGCTCGGCGGTGTGAATACAAGGCCAGGGTCCATGGATCACGCCTGGTCCGTGTCAATCCCGCGTACACGTCGCAGGAGTGCAACCGGTGCGGGGAGGTGGACGCGAAGTCACGCGAGAGTCAAGCGGTCTTCGCGTGCGTCTCCTGTGGGCACACCGAGCACGCCGACGTGCACGCGGCCAAGAACGTCCTTCAACGCGGCAGGACAGCAGGGTCCTGAGCCCAGTGCCGTGTCAGCTTGTGGAGACCTCTCGAAGAAGTCGGTGAAGCAGGAACCAGCGGCCCCGCGAGGGGTACCGCGCCAACTGGCATCGCCTGGTTGGAATCCCGGTCCCTTCAACCGGGGGGAAGTCAAGGCGCATGGGCGGCTCCCGCTGTCTGACCGCTGAGTTGCCTGGCGCCCCCACCTAACGGCGGAGGGTGCCCGGCACACGTCCGCGCGGGGAACGGCACCACCGTGCGAGCGCACGCGCGCGGGCTCCGTCTCCGTGCCCCACGGCCCGGCCACCGCCGGAAAGGAAGAGGATGGCTCCAACGGAACGGTCGGCGGGCTCCCTCAACGGACACGGACCCGTCGGCGTGCTCGCAGACCATGCCCGGCTCCGGGCAGGGAAACAGGAGGCAGAGAGTATGACCGAACGCCCGATCCTGGCCCTCACCGTCGGCGACCCCGTCGGTATCGGCCCGGAGATCACCGTGCGCACGCTCGCGGAGGCCGCCGCGACCGCCCCGGCCCGCGGGGTGGTGGTGGCCGACCCCGCGGTCCTGCGCAGGGCGGTGGCGGTCCTGGGCCTGGACACGCACGTGCGCGCGGTGGGCTCCTGGGACCTGCCCCACGAGCAGGACGGCGTCATCGACTGCCTGGACATCGACGCGCTCGGCACGACCGAGCTCGCGTGGGGCGTGGTCGACGCGCGGGCGGGCGCCGCCGCGGTCCGCGCGATCGAGGTCGCCACCGGGGCCGCCATGGCCGGCCGCGTCGCCGGGATCGTCACCGGGCCCATCAACAAGGAGGCGATCTGGGCCGCGGGCAGCCCCCACCTGGGGCACACCGAGATGCTGGGCGCGCTGACCGGGGCCACCCGGCAGAGCACGATGTTCGTGGTGCGCGGCAAGAAGATCTTCTTCGCGACCCGGCACGTGTCGCTGCGCGGGGCCCTGGACCGTATCGACGCCGACCAGCAGGTCGATGCCATCTCCGAGGCGCTGACGGCCCTGAGGGTCTTCGGCCACGACGAACCCACCCTGGCGGTCGCGGCGATCAACCCGCACGGGGGAGAGAACGGCGCCTTCGGCGACGAGGAGATCCGCCACCTGGCCCCGGCGGTCGAGCGGATGCGCGCCACCGGCGCCGACGTGGTCGGCCCGGTCCCGGCCGACTCGGTCTTCCACCGCCTGCTCACCGGCCACTACGACGGTGTCCTGTCGCAGTACCACGACCAGGGCCACATCGCGGCCAAGACCTACGACTTCGACGGCACGGTCTCGGTGACCGTGGGCCTGCCGATCCTGCGGACCTCGGTCGACCACGGCACGGCCTTCGACATCGCGGGCCGGGGTCTGGCCGACCACGGCACGATGCGCTCGGCCTTCCTGCACGGCGCCGAGTTCGCGCGCTTCGCGGACCGGATCCGGCGCGAGTACGCGCGCTGAGGCGTGGTTCCGTCCGTGCCGCTCCGTAGGCTCGCACCATGAACCCACTCTGGAAGACGGTGCACGCCGAACGGGCGGCGCTGGCCGCCGACCTCGCCGGACTCGACGACCAACGGTGGCGCACCCCCTCGCTGTGCGAGGGGCTCACCGTCCGCGAGGTCCTGGCGCACATGACCGCGGGGGCGAGCCTCGACCCGTGGCGTTGGATGGCCGGGGTGATCCGCTGCCGGTTCGACTTCGACCGCCAGGTGGCGATGCGACTGGCCGAGCACCTGGGCGACACCCCGCGCGAGACGCTGGAGCGCTTCGAGCGGGTCGTCACCAGCACGACCTCGCCCCCGGGGCCGGTCGTGACGTGGCTCGGTGAGACCCTCGTGCACGCCCAGGACATCCGTCGGCCGCTGGGGATCGAACACGACGTCCCGATCGAGGTCCTGACACGGGTGGCGGAGTACCACCGGGGGAGCGACCTGGTGGTCCTGGCCAAGGGCCGGATCGGCGGCCTGCGCCTGACCGCGACCGACGGTCCCTTCGCGACCGGGTCGGGCCCCGAGGTCAAGGGCCCGACCCTGGCGCTGATCATGGCGATGACCGGTCGCTCGGCCTACTGCGACGACCTCACCGGCGAGGGCGTGGCCGAACTGCGCGGCCGCTGCTGAGCGTGGCCCGGCAGCGGCCGCGGGCGGGCCCCGTGGCCCTCGGGCCGGGTCAGGGCGTGTGGCGGGGGTTCCCGGGCGGGCTCTCGTGGTGCAGCCGGTCCAGGGCGGTCGCGTAGTAGGTCCGCTCGCCCTCGTGGGCCGGGGCGGTGAACACCGCGGGGCGGTCCCCGTCTGCGCGCACGGTGCCGAGCAGGTGGCGCGGGTCCTCGATCCGGCACGGCACCGAGCCCGGGTCCGGCGGACCGTCGATCGCGTACACCGCGTAGTAGGCGGGCTCCTCGCCCGGCCGGGGTCGGATCGTCAGGCGGGTGCCGTCCTCGCCGTGCTCGGCCCGCGAGACCACGGGCGCCGCGGGCGCGGAACCGCCCAGGTCCGCCTTGACCGGGATGAGGGCGGGGTGCGCGTAGTGCTCGGCCACCACCGCGTCCATCGCCGTCCTGGCGTTGGTGCGCAGCGACGTCGCGCTGAAGTACACGTCGCCGTCCACGCCGGGGTGGTCCCGGTTGAACTCCAGGTGCCGGGCCAGCTCCGCCGGATCGGACCAGGCGCCGTCGTTGCCCGCCTTGTAGGCGGCCTGTCCGATGTAGAGCTGGACGTCGGTGTCGGCGACGACGTCCTCCCACCAGGGCACGAGGACCGCGTAGTCGGCCACGGGCAGGCCGATCTCCCAGTAGACCTGCGGGTTGATGTAGTCCACCCACCCCTGGGCCACCCACCGGCGGCTGTCGGCGTAGATGCCGTCGTAGGACTCGAACCCGTTGGTGTCCGAGCCCGCCGGGTCGCTGCCGGCGTTGCGCCAGATCCCGAACGGGCTGACCCCGAACTTCACGTGCGGCTTCGCGTCGTGGACGGCCTCGTCCATCTCCCGGACCAGGCGGTCGACGTTCTCGCGCCGCCAGTCGCCGATGTCGTCGGAACCGCCGCCGTACTCGTCGAAGGTGTCCTGGTCGGGGATCTCCTGCCCGGCCACGGGATAGGGGTAGAAGTAGTCGTCGAAGTGCACGCCGTCCAGGTCGTAGTTCTCGACCGCGTCCATCATCGCCTCGACGACGAAGGCACGGACCTCGGGCACGCCCGGGTCGTAGTAGAGGCGTCCGCCGTAGTCGAAGACCCAGTCCGGGTGGAGCCGGGCGGGGTGGTCCTCGGCCAGCCGCGAGGGGTCGTCGTGCATGGCCACGCGGTAGGGGTTGAACCAGCCGTGGAACTCCAGGTTGCGCTCGTGCGCCTCGGCCACGGCGAACGCCAGCGGGTCGTAGCCGGGGTCGCGTCCCTGCTCGCCGGTCAGCCACTCCGACCACGGCTCGTGGGGCGAGGGCCAGAACGCGTCGGCGGTCGGCCGGATCTGCACGAACACCGCGTTGAGGCCGTCGTCCCGGGCCTGGTCGTAGAGCTCGGTGAGCTCGGCGCGCTGCTGTTCGGCCGTGAGCCCCGCTCGGCTCGGCCAGTCGATGTTGTACACCCCGGCGATCCACTCCGCCCGCAGCTGCCGTTTGGGCGGGGCCTGGTCGTCGACCCGGCAGGGCAGCGGCACGGGTTCCTCGGGGACGGCCGCCGCCGAGGCGGCGGCGTGCGGTGTGTGCAGCAGGCACAGCGCGACCGCGGCGGCCAGCGCGCCGCGGCAGGCGGTGGTACGGGGGATCCGGACGGCTCCGCGGCTCGCGGGGCGGGTCCGGCGTGCGTACGCCAAGATGGCTCCTTCCGGCCTCCGTCGCACCGGTCGGTCCGCGATCCCGTGACCGGGGCGGCACCGTGTGCGACTGTCAGCATGAGCGTAGAAGAAAACCTTCACGATCGGGAGCCGCAAGGCAAGTCCTCGCCGCCGGATTGGTGCGACCGTGACCTCGGAGGCGCCTGAGGAGGGCGGGGCGCCTCCGGTCAGGGCAGCTCGTGCAGCCGGACCTCGCGCACCTCGCCTTCGGCGGCCTCCAGCGTCATGTACGTGTGGTGCGGCTGACGGCGCCGGTCGGTGGGCGAGCCGGGATTGAGCAGCCGCAGGCCCGAGGGCGTGCGGGTGTCCCAGGGGATGTGGGAGTGCCCGAACACCAGCACGTCGCTGCCGCCGAAGCGCCGCTCGCACCGCTTCTCCCGGCCGCGGGTCGCCCCGGTCTCGTGCACGACGGCGAAGCGCACCCCGCCGAGCGTGGCGCGGGCGACCTCGGGCAGCCGCGCGCGCAGCTCCGGCCCGTCGTTGTTGCCGTACACGGCGACCAGGCGGCGGGCCCGGGCCGCCAGGCGGTCCAGGCTCTCGGCGTCGCACCAGTCGCCCGCGTGCACGACCACGTCGGCGCGGTCGACCTCCTCCCAGACCGGTGGGGGGAGGTCGCGGGCACGGCGGGGGATGTGGGTGTCGGACAGCAGGAGCACGCGCATGGGGGCAGGATAGTCCGGGTGGCCCGGGTCCCGCCCCGACCGCCGCACCCGGCCGAGGTCCCTGCCGGCCGGGAGCGTCCGGCGCGGCCGTCAGTCCCGCGGTGCCCGGACGACCGCCACGGGCCGGGTCGAGTGCGTGAGTACGGCATGGCTCACCGAGCCGAGCAGCATCCCGGCGAACCCGCCGTGGCCGCGCGATCCCACCACGAGCAGGTCGGCCTCCTCGGCCTCGCCGATCAACTCCTGGGCGGCGTGCCCGGCGGCCACGACCTCCGTCACCCGCACCTGCGGGTGGAGTTCGCGGCCCGGCGCGGTGGCGTCGGCGAGCAACTGGTGGGCGATCTCCTGAGCGGCCGCGCGTTCGGTCTCGGAGGGCCCGCGGTAGGCGGCCTTCGCCAGCGGTCCGGTGAACAGGCTCGGCGGATCGTCGCAGACCATGATGGCGGACAGGGTGGCGTCGTGGTCCTCGGCCACGGTGAAGGCCCAGTCCAGCGCGGCCAGCGAGGCGGGCGAGCCGTCCACGGCCACCGCGACGCGCCCGGACCGGGGTCCGGTCGTGCGTGACGGGACCACGACCACGGGGCAGGCGGCCGCCGTCGCGAGCTGCATCCCGGTGGAACCGAGCACCGCCGATCCCAGGGTTCCCAGGCCCCGCGACCCCAGGACCAGGACCTCGGCCTCCTTCGCCTGCGTCAGCAGGACCGGGACGGGGTCGCCGTCGACGTAGACGGGGTCGATCGCCACCTCGGGCGTGCGCGCCTCGACCCGCTGCCGCGCGTCCTCCAGGATGCGGCGGGCGAATTCGTCGGGGTCGAACCCCGGAGCGCCCATGGCCGCGACGCGGCGCATCGGCCACTCGAAGGCGTAGACGACGCGCAGCCGCCGGTCCCGGATCCCGGCCTCGTCGGCCGCCCAGTCCAGTGCCCGCAGGCTCTGTTCGGTCCCGTCCACCGCGGCCACCACCGGCCGCGCCGATCCCTCGCTCAAGGAGTCCTCCCCATCACCGATCTCCACCTGAACCTCACGCTAGGCACACCGCGGCGCGGGCGCCCGGGTACGACGCACCTTCTCCTCGCACGATCGCCCACCGGATCCGGGACCAACGGCACTGGCCGGACGGCCCGCCCACGGGCCGTGTGCGGCTGCCTTGACACACGGGGCCGTCCTGCACCACGCTCACAGTCATGGACGCCCTCAGTACGCCCCCGACCGCCGCCCGGTCGGCGCGGGCCGACAGAGCGCGCCGCGGAACCCCGGGACTCATCCTGCGGCGCGGACGCCTGGGCTCCCCTCCCCGCGGCTGAGCCGCGTCCCCTCCCTCGCGGCGCCGACACCGTCCCGCCGCGATCCACGTGTGCCCCGACGGTGCCCCGCCTGTCCTCTCTCCGGCCCAGCCGTGCCCTCGGGCACCCCGACCGGAGGTCCCCGGCGCGTACGCGCGCCCATCCACCCAACGGAAAGGCCACACCCATGACCGCGACCATCGACACCGCCTCGAAGCGGCTGCGCGCGAGCGCGGCCGTCGACGACGCCCTCGTCGAGGGACCGCGCCGTCTGCGACGGCTCCCCGCGGGCGCCGTGTCCCGGCCCTACGAGCTCTTCGCGGTCCGTCCCCTCGGCCCCCTCATCGGCGCGGAGATCCACGGCGTCGACCTGCGCGAGCGCATCAGCGAGGAGCAGCGCGCCGAACTGCACCGCGCGCTGCTGGAGTTCAAGGTCGTGTTCTTCCGCGACCAGCCCATCGACTCCCGGCGCCAGCAGGAGATCGCCCGCATGTGGGGCGAGCTGGAGACCAACCCCTTCATCGACCGGGGCGAGGACGCCCACGTCGCCCGCTTCGCCAAGGGCGCGCTGCCGCCCAGCTACGAGAACGTCTGGCACACCGACGTCACCTGGCGCGAGGAGCCCGCCATGGGCGCGATCCTGCGCCTGGTCGAGGTGCCGCCGATGGGCGGGGACACCCTGTGGGCGGACATGGCCGCCGCCTACGACAACCTGCCCGACCACGTCAAGGAGCGCATCGAGGGCCGCACCGCCGTCCACGACGTCATCCCGGGCTTCGCGCGCTTCCTGGACAGCGACCGGCTGCTGGAGTGGCAGGACCGGTTCCCCCCGGTCGAGCACCCCGTGGTGCGCACCCACCCCGAGACCGGCCGCCGGACGCTGTTCGTCAACGTCTCCTTCACGACGCGGATCGTGGGCCTGGACCCGGCCGAGAGCGACGAGATCCTGCGCTTCCTCTTCCAACAGGCGCACGCGCCCGAGTTCCAGGTGCGCTTCTCCTGGCGGCCCGACTCCATCGCGTTCTGGGACAACCGCGCCACCCAGCACTACGCCGTGAACGACTACCACCCCCACCCGCGGGTGGCCGAGCGCGTCGCGATCGTGGGCGACCGGCCCTTCTAGTGTTCTGATTGGTTAGTTCACTTGCTGATGCGTTGGCAGTATGAGGCGATGCTGTCGAGGATCTCCTCTGCGGTCTTGGTCCACACATAGGGTCGGGGATTCTCGTTCCAGGACGCGGCCCAGGCGCGGATGTCCTTCTCCAGGGCCTGGACGCTGCGGTGGGTGCCGCGGCGGATCAGCCGGTTGGTGATCTCGGCGAACCACCGCTCGACCAGGTTCAACCAGGAGGAACTGGTCGGGATGAAGTGCAGGTGGAACCGGGGGTGGCGTAGTAGCCACCTTTGGATCTCGGGGGTCTTGTGCGTGGCGTAGTTGTCCAGGACCAGGTGCACCTGCAGGTCCGCGGGGACCTCGCGGTCGATCTTGGCCAGGAACTTCTTGAACTCGATGGCGCGGTGGCGGCGGTGGATCGAAGTGATCACCTGCCCTGTGGCGGTGTCCAGCGCGGCGAACAGGCTGGTCACCCCGGCACGCACGTAGTCATGGGTGGCCCGCTCGGGGGTGCCGGGCATCATCGGCAGCACCGGCTGGGTGCGGTTGAGCGCCTGGATCTGGGACTTCTCGTCCACGCACAGCGCCACCGCCCGTTCGGGCGGGTCGAGGTAGAGGCCGACGACGTCGCGGACCTTGTCGATGAAGAACGGGTCGGTGGAGATCTTGAACTGTTCCCGCCGGTGGGGCTGCAGGCCGAAGGCGTTCCAGATGCGCCACACCGCGTTCTGGGTCATGCCTGTGTGCTGGGCCATGGAGCGCGTGGACCAGTGGGTGTCAGGGGCGGGTGTGCTCTCCAGGGTGGCGGCCACCACCGCCTCGACCTGGGCGTCGGTGATCGTGCGCGGCCGTCCGGGCCGGGGTTCGTCGGTCAGGCCGTCCAAGCGGTGCGCGATGAAGCGCTGGCGCCACTTGGTCACCGTGGGCGCCGATACTCCTACCTCGCGGCGGACCTGGGCGTTGGACAGGCCTTCGGCGCAGGCGAGCACGATCCGGGCCCGCAGGGCCAGGTCCTGTGCGGTCTTGCGTCGTCTGACCCACCGCTGGAGCTCGGCGCGTTCTTGGTCGCTCAGCTCCAGCGGGGGCAGCTTCGGTCCAGGAGCACTCATCCTGCAACCATAAACGAAATAACCAATCAGAACACTAGATCGTTGATGGGGGTTTGGTGTCCTGGTCAGTGGTCGTAAGCGATCAGGGACCGCTTGACCGGGGCGCCGATCAGCCAGTTGTGCCAGATCGCGGCGTTGAGCGCGCAGATGCGCTGACACACCCTGGCCCACAGGCCTTCGGTGCTGCGTGCGGAGTGCCGCTCCAGCCCGAGCTGGTTCTTCAATGTCCAGATCACCGCCTCGATGCGCTGGCGCAACCAGCCCGGGAACACCTTCACTGCGGGTTTGGGCTCGTCATCGCGCCGGGGCCGGATGAGCACGTGTCCCAGAGCGGCCATCGCGGTCTCGACCCCGGCCCCGGCGAACCCCTTGTCGCACACGATCGGGCACGGGCCGGGCGCCAGGGTCTGGACGTGGGCCAGGTGCAGGGCCTGCTTGCGCTCGTCCAGCTCCTTGGGGTGGGCCAGGCTGAACGCGGCCACGGCCCCGTCCGCAGTCGTGACGAGCATCAGCTTGGCGCCCCAGTAGAAGGCGTGATGGGAGGCATCACGCCCGTAGCCCGCGATCTCGCCCAGGCCCGAGCGGTTCACGGTGACGCGGGAAGCGCCGCAGCGCAGCGGGGTGCCGTCCATCAAACGCAGCCTCTCCCACCAGGTGGGTGTGGCCCGGACCAGCCACAGCGCCGCTTCGAACAGAACCGGGGCCAGGGCGCGCAGGTGGCGGTTGTACTCGGACTGGCCGGGCAGGCGGGGGAAGAGGTGACCGATGCGGGAGTGCGCGGCGCGGATCCAGTGCCGTTCGGAGTCATAGCGCAATAGGACCTGGGCGATGGCCACGCACACGAGTTCGGCGTCGGTGAGCAGCGGGGCCGGGCCGCGCCTGGGTGGTCGTTCGCGTGAAGGCAGGACATGGTCGTCCAGATGGACGTAGAGTGCTGTCAGAAGGGCGTCAAGGTCGGTCGTCACACACTGATCCTCGACGCCCTTCGCTGTGCCCGCAGGAGATTCAGAAAACTCCCATCAACGATCTAGGGCGTGTTCCGCGGGTGCCCCGGCCGGTGCGGCGCGCCCCGCCGGCCGGCACCCCGGGGCCTCACTCCTCGCTGGTGTAGGTGTTGTACTCGTGCGCGCGCTCCTGGCCGGACAGGCCGTGGATGGCGTCCATCACGCGGTCGGTGATCTCGCGGCGAGCCTTGCCCGGGGCCAGGTGGTCGTAGCCGGTGGAGAAGTCCAGCGGCTCGCCGAAGCGCACCGTGAACGGGTGCGGTCGGGGCATCGACGCGCCGATCGGCTGGACCAGTTGCGTGCCGGAGACCGCCACGGGCACGACGGGCGCCTTGGACTCCATGGCCAGATGGGCCACGCCGGTCCGGCCCCGGTACAGGCGCCCGTCCCGGGACCGGGTGCCCTCGGGGTAGACCACGCACGCCTCGCCCTCGCGGAGCCGGTCGAGCATCATCTCCAGCGACAGCAGGGCATCGCGCGCGTTGCCGCGCTGCACCGGCATCGCGCCCAGCGAACCGAAGACGGTCCTGGTGGCCCGGCCCTTGAGGCCGGTGCCCTCGAAGTAGTCGCTCTTGGCCAGGAAGCGCACCCGCCGGTGCGTGACCGAGAGCGGGATGACCACGCTGTCGACGAACGACAGGTGGTTGCTGGCCAGTAGGACGGCGCCGCGGGCAGGGACGTTCTCACGGCCCTCGATGGTCGGGCGGCACAGGGTCCGGGCGAGCACCGCCGCGGTCTGCCGCAACGCACCGTAGAGCACGTGTTCTCCCTCACTCGGTCGGTCGATGACGCACACCAATGTAAGGGCGACCGGCCGGTAACCACTGCGTCGGGGTGCACGGAGTGCCGTGTGTCACCCATCGGCTCCGGTGGCGGGCATCGGCCCAGGTGAGAGCCGACACGGCCCCGGCGCCGGCCATCGCGCGGCCTCAGCCCGTGCGTCGCCACTCGGCGTTGGCGCCGCACACCACCAGGCAGGGGCGCTCGCCGGGTACCAGGCCCGCCAGCCAGGCGGCGAAGGGCACGGCGGCGGCCGGTTCGGTGGCGATCCGGAACTCCTCCCACAGCCGGTCCTGGGCGGCGAGGATCTCGTCGTCGCCGACCAGCGCGGTCGTCACCGGGTGCGACCGCAGCACCTCGAAGGGCACCTCGCCCAGGGTGGCCGCGCCCAGGGCGGAGGAGGCCACGGAGTCCACGGGGCCCTGGACGGGGTGGCCCGACGCGAGCGCGGAGTGCAGACTCCGGCACCCGCGCGGCTCCACACCCACCACGCGGCGGTCGCCGGAGCCCAGGCGCACCCCGGCCACCAGGCCGCCTCCGCCGACGGCGACCGCGACGGTGTCGCACTCGGGCGCGTCGGAGGCGATCTCCAGGCCGATGGTGCCCTGCCCGGCGACCACGAGCGCGTCGTCGTAGGCGTGCAGGTAGCGCACGTCCTCGGCCAGCGCGCGCGATCGGGCCTCGGCCGCGGCCTGCGCGTACTCCTCGCCCACCCGCACGATCTCCGCGCCCGTGGCCGCCAGGGGAGCGGCCTTGGCCTCGGGGACCGTCTCCGGCACGTAGACCGTGGCGCGCACGCCGAGCAGCCGTGCCGCCGTCGCCACGCCGAGTCCGTGGTTGCCGCCCGAGGCGGTGATCACCCGGTCGGTCGGCGGTCCGCCGAGCAGGGCGTTGAGTGCTCCGCGCAGCTTGAACGCGCCCGTGCGCTGGAGGTACTCCAACTTCAGCGAGACCGGGCGGCCGTCGATCTCGGTGTGCAGGACGGGTGTGCGCCGGGCGTAGGGCGCGATGCGCTCCGCGGCGGCTCGGACGTCGGTGGCCGTGGGGACTGCGTGCGCGGTTCTGGGGCTCATGGGACCACTCTGCCGCGACCGGGCATTAACTTAAAGTTGAGCTTGCTAAATATCCATAAGCAGAGCTTTGTGTCAGATGTTGTTGAGCAGGAGGAACGGGCATGCTGGACGCCAACAGGCTGCGCGTGCTGGTGGAGATCGCGCACGCCGGCTCCATCGCCGCCGCGGCCCAGCGGCTCTCCTTCACCCCGCCCGCCCTCTCCCAGCAACTGACCAAGCTGGAGCGCGAGGTGGGCTGCCAGCTCGTCGAACGCGGACGCGCCGGCGCCACGCTCACCGAGGCCGGCCTGGTCCTGCTCGACCACGGAGAACGGGTCCTGGGCCAGCTCCGCGACGCCGAGGCGGCGGTCCGTGCTGTTGCGGGCGAGCCGCCCGGGCGCCTGTCCCTGGGCGCCTTCGCCAGCGCGGGCAAGGTCCTGCTGCCCGCCACGCTCGCCGCCTTCGGCAGCGAACACCCCCACGTGCGCCTGTCCCTGTCGGACGTCGAACCCCCGGGCGGCTACGACCTGGTCACCTCCGGCGACCTGGACCTGCTCATCACCCACCGCTACCCGGGCACACCCCTGCCCCGTACCGGAGGGCTGCACCGCGAACGCATCCTCGTGGACCCGCTCATGGCCGTCGCCCCGACCGGACACCCCATAACCGACCGGTCCCTGTCCCTGGCCGACCTGGCCGGGGAGGAGTGGATCTGCGGGGCGCCCGGGATCCACAACCGGGTCACCCTGGACGACGCCGCCGCGGCCGCCGGGGTCCGGCTGAACGTCACCTACGAGACCCGCGACTACGAGGTGGCCCTGGCGCTCATCGAGGCGGGGGTCGGTGTGGCGCTCATCCCGCGCAGCATCCTGGGCGCGGCCCGCGGCGGGGGCTGGGTCGGCCGCCCGCTCAAGGGCGCCAGCCTGGCCAGGGAGATCTTCGCCGTCCACCGCGGCCGCGTCACCGAACCGGTTCCGGCCATGGTCGCGATCCTGCGGCGCACGGCGGCGCGCGCCCTGGACTACAGCGGGGGAGCTCCGGGCGGGGACGGGGCGTTCCACCGGTAGCGCAGCGCCAGCACGCGCACGACGAAGCACAGCACGGCGCCGACCACCGCCACCCAGCCCGCGCCGAAACCGAACACGGACACCACGACCACGAACCCGGCGCCGAGCGTGGCCGGGACGGCGTACAGGTGCGAGTTGGCGCTGAGCACGGTCGGCACCCGGTTGGTCAGCACGTCGCGGATGGTCCCGCCGCCCACACCGGTGATCACGCCCAGGATCGTCGCCTGGAGCGGACCGAAGCCCAGCTCCATCGCCTTGGTCGCGCCGATGACCACGAACAGGCTCAGTCCCGCGGCGTCGAACAGCAGGATCGGTTTGCTCAGCTGGCTCAGCTGGCTGCTGAGGAAGAAGGCCAGGGTCGCTCCGGCCAGCGCGGTCACCAGGTACCGCCAGTCCTGGAAGGTCGCGGGAGTCACACCCAGGAGGACGTCGCGGATGACGCCGCCGCCGATGGCGGTGATCACACCCAGCGACATGACACCGACGATGTCCACCCGCGCGGTGCGGATGGCCGTCAGCGACCCGTCCAGGGCGAAGGCGAAGATCCCGACGAGATCGAGGACGAGGAGAAGGGTCTGGGTGGACATGCGGGTGCGCCGGGACGGCTTCCTTCCGGGGATGCTGGCGGTGTCGACCCGTCAGTACACCACGCCCCCGACGGCGCCGCGGCACGTCCGGCACGTGACACGCCGCACGGCCCGCGCGCGGCCCCCGCCCCACCGGCCCGGCCGAAGGTCCTGGCAGGGCGCGCGTGTCGGGCCTTCCGGACGCGCCGCCCAGCCGAGACCATCGGAGTCGACCCCGACGGACGGTGGACGGAGCCAGGCGTGGAACACATGGACGTGGTCGTGATCGGCATGGGGCCCGGCGGGGAGACCGTCGCGAGCCGCCTGCTCGCCGCCGGTCGGCGCGTCGCGGTGGTCGAGCGCGAACTCATCGGCGGCGAGTGCGGCTACTGGGCCTGCGTCCCCACCAAGACGCTGCTGCGGCCGCCGGAGGCCCGCGCCGGTGCCGCCGGTGCCGCCGGCCTGTCGCGGCCCGGGCTGGACTGGCCCGCACTGCGCGCCTACCGGGACCAGATGATCCGCCACCTGGACGACTCGGCCCAGGTCAAGGGGTACCAGGAGCAGGGTGCCCTCGTCCTCAGGGGCCAGGGCCGCGTGACCGGGCGCGATCCCTGGCGGGTGGAGGTCGGCGGGACCGGGGTGAGCACCGACCACGTCGTGGTCGCCACCGGCTCCGCCCCGCTGCGCCCGCCCGTGCGGGGACTGGACGACCTCGACCCCGCCACGGTGTGGACCAACCGCGAGGCCACCACGCTGACGGAGATCCCCCGGCGGGCCCTGGTGATCGGCGGCAGCGCCGTGGGTGTGGAGCTCGGCCAGTTCCTGGCCAGGATGGGCACGAACGTGACCGTCGTCCAGCGCGGCCCCCGCCTGCTGGACCGTGAGGAGCCGCGCCTGTGCGCGCTGGTCACCGAGCAGTTCGCGCGCGACGGCATCACCGTGCACACCGGCGCCGAGGTCGCCTCCGTCGCCCGCGCGGGCGCGGAGGTCGTCGCGTCCCTGTCCGACGGCACGATCGTGGGCACGGACGTGGTCGTGCTCGCGACCGGCCGGCGGCCCCGCGCCGACGGCCTGGGCCTGGAGGAGGCCGGGGTCGGCATGGACCGGACCGGCCTGGTCGTGGACGGGCACTGCCGGGCGGCGCCGGGGCTGTGGGGCGTCGGAGACGCCACCGGGCGGGCGCTGTTCACGCACGTCGCCAAGTACCAGGGGCGCCTGGTCGCCGACAACATCCTGGGCGGCGACCGCACCGCCGACTACACCGCCGTCCCGCGCGTGGTCTTCGCCGACCCCGAGATCGCCGCCGTGGGACTCACCGAGTCCCAGGCGCGCGAGAGGGGGATCGACACCGCCACCGCCGAGGCCGACCTGCCCCGGACCCTGGCCCGCCCCTGGACCTACGGCACGGACCCGCGCGGCACGCTGGGCCTGGTCGCCGACCGCGAGCGGGGAGTCCTGGTGGGGGCGTGGGCGTTCGCGCCGCTGGCCTCGGAGTGGATCCACACCGCGGCCCTGGCCATCCGGGCGCGCCTGCCCCTGTCGGTCCTGTCCGACTCCATCACCCAGTTCCCCACCTTCGGGGAGGCCTACCTCATCGCCCTGGAGAACCTCGACCTCCGGGCCCGGGGCGGGGCGGTGTGACGGCGCGTCAGCGGTGGCGGCCGTCGCGGCCCAGGGTCCGCACGGGGCCCGCGCCGACGCCGCCTGCGCACTCAGGCCGCGTCGGTGCGGTCGCGGCCCCCGCCGCTGAGCGTGAAGGCCTCGTGCAGGCGGTCGTCGGACTCCTCGGCCCCCGCGCGCAGCGCCGCGAGCCAGGCCGCGCCGCCGGCGGTGGAGCCGGCCAGGACGATCCGTGATCCGGCGGCCCCCAGGGCCAGCTTGCGGGTCAGCGCCTCGCGGACGGGACCCGAGTGCAGCAGGACGCCCCCGGCCAGGACGATGGGGCGGCACTCGCCGGGCGTGCGCACCTGGTGGACCGAGCGGGCCAGGTGGCCCGCCGCGGCGTTGATGATCACCTCGGCCGCCGGATCCCCCTGCTCGTGGGCCCGGCTGACCAGAGGGGCGAACGCGGCGAGCCGGATCGGGGGAGCGGCGGTCAGGGTGCGCGCGAAGTTGCGGGCGTGCTCCTCGGGCAGGTGGTCGTCTCCGTCGACCGGCCGCTGGCCCGGGATCACCTCCTTGGCCACCAGGCGGGCCAGAGGGGTCAGGTCCCCGCCGCGCGAGAGCTGGCGCGCCGTCTCCTTGGCGGCCTGGTGCCCGATCCAGAACGCCGACCCGTCGTCGCCGATCAGCCAGCCCATCCCGTCGGCCGACCGGTCGCGCCGCCGGCCCACGATCCTGGTGGCGATCGCCCCCGTGCCCGCGATGAGCACTGTTCCGTCGGGCACCGGTGTGCCCGCGGCGAAGGCGATCTCGTCGTCGCCGGTGAACTCGCTGTCCGCGGACTCCAGGCCGGCTTCGGCCAGCGCGCCCTCCATCGCCGCGCGAACGTCGGGGTCGCGCAGCGCCGACACCCCGGCCAGTCCCACGACGACGGTCGCGACCGCGCCGCGCGAGCGGGGACCGGCCTGGTCCAGGGCCCCCTCGACCGCCTCGGCGAGTTGGGCGGACGCGTGCTGGGCCCCGTGGGCGTTGGGGTTGGCTCCGCCGGCCCAGGACTCACCGAGGCGTCGGCCCGTCAGTGTGGTGACCAGGGCGCGCGCGCTCGTTCCGCCCGCGTCCACCCCCACCACGAGTCTGGGCCGGCCACCGTCGGGGCGGCGGTCGCTGCGGTCGGGGCGGGCTGTGGTCGAGTGCGTCACAAGGAGGGCTTGCCCACCGCGACACGCCGTTACTCGCACGCGGGAAAACCTGTGGCCGGAGGTGCGGTGCGCCTGGTAGCTATACGAGCATGACGAACAACGCCGTATCCGGTCCACCCAGCCCGCGCCCCGACGAATGGATCGTGCGCGGCATCGCCCGCGAGGAGTTCCCCGAGGTGGCCCGAGTGGTGGGGGAGGCGCTCCTGTTCGCGTTGGACGTGGAGACCCGCGTGGAGCGGCTGCTTCCCATCATGGGCGGCGCCGGCCTGGACCGGATCCTGGTGGCCGCGGACGGCGACGAGATCGTGGGCGCCGTCAACTCCTTCGACTTCGAGATGGCCATGCCGGGCGGTCCGCGCCAGGTCGCGGGCGTGACCGGCGTGGGCGTGTGGCCCACGCACCGGCGGCGCGGCGTCCTGAGCGCGCTCATGCGCCGCCAGCTCGCCGACCTGCACGGGGCCGGTGAGAGCGTCGCCGCGCTCTGGGCGAGCGAGGGCGGCATCTACGGCCGGTTCGGTTACGGGGCCGCCTCCATGGAGGCGGAGCTGTCCATCGACTCCCCCTACGCCGTGCTGCGCGCCGACGCGCCCCGCGACCCGGAGCTGACCGTACGCCTGGCCGACCCCGGTCGCGTCCGTGGCGAGATGGAGGCGCTCTTCCGGGAGGAGGCCGCCACCCGGATCGGACGCTTCCAGCGCTCGGAGGCCTGGTGGGACCGCGCCCTGCGCGACGAGCCCGACGAGCGGGGCGGCAACGGCCCCCTGCGGGCGGTCGTGGTCAGCGGACCCGACGGACCCCAGGGCTACGCCCTGTACCGCGTCCGGGCCGAGTGGGGGCACACCGGACCGAAGAGCGAACTGCGTGTGCAGGAGATGGTCTCCACCACCCCCGCCGCGCGGGTCGCGCTGTACGAGCACGTCTTCTCCCGCGACCTGGTCGCCAGGATCGTGCTGTCCTCCGCCGCGATGGACGACCCCCTCTGGGCGCTGGCGGCCGACCGGCAGCGCATCGCCGCCGCCCCGGGCACCGCGCTGTGGGTGCGCCTGGTGGACGTGCGCGCGGCCCTGGCCGAGCGCGCCTACGCCGCTCCGGTGGAGACGGTCGTGGAGGTCACCGACCGCCACGCGCCCTGGAACGCCGGGCGCTGGCGGCTCAAGGCCGACCGCGACGGCGCCAGGGTCGAGGCCGCCGAGGGCGATCCGGACCTGTCGCTGGACGTCTCCCAGCTCGGCGCGGCCTACCTGGGCCAGAACACGCTCGCCGCCCACCTGGCCGCGGGAGTGATCACCGAGCACACTCCGGGCGCGGCCGAGCGGCTCGACGCGGCGCTGCGGGTCCCGCACGCCCCGCTGTGCGCCATCGTCTTCTGAGGCGGGCCCGGCGGGTACCGCCGGAAGCCGGCGCGGCGGGGCGGGCACACGCCCGACCCGCCCCCCGCCGCCCGTACACCCGGCCGGGCGTACGGGCGGCGGGTCCGCCACGCCTCAGCCCAGGGCCTTGACCAGGCGGTCCACGTCCGACTCGTCGTTGTACAGGTGGAACGAGGCACGCAGTCGCCCGTCGCGCACGGCCGCGACCACGCCCGCCTCCGCGACCCGTTCGGCGGCGCCCTCCGGTGCCGGGAGCGAGACGATCGCCGACCCCGTGGGCGCCATGTCCCGGGCGGCGCGCAGCCGGTCGCCGAGCTCGGCGTTGTGGGCGCGGATCGTCTCCACCCCGACCTGCTCGATGAGCTCCAGGGCCGGCTCCAGCCCGAGCCAGGCCGACCACACCGGCGCCAGGTCCAGGCGGCGCGCGTCCTGCGCGAGCCGCACCGGCCCGCCGTAGAGGGAGTTCCACGGTTCGGCGCCCGCGAACCAGTTCGGCGCGAGCGGGGCCAGCTCCGCGAGTGCCTCGGCGGTACCGGTCAGGAACGCGGCGCCGCGCGGCCCGAGCAGCCACTTGTAGGTACTGCAGACGGTGTAGTCGATCCGCTCGGAGGGCACCGGCAGCCATCCGGCGGCCTGGGTGGTGTCCACCATCAGCCGCGCGCCGTGGTCGCGGCAGGCGGTGAGCAGGTCCTCCAGGGGCGCGATCGCCCCGTCGGCGGACTGCACGGCCGACACGGCCACCAGGGCGGTGCGCGCACCGACCTCGTCGGGCAGCCGTTCCAGGGGCACCTCGCGAACGGTCACGTCCTCCCGCGCCATGAAGGGGAAGCAGACGGAGGCGAACTCGCGGCTGGGCACCAGCACCTCGGCGCCCGCGGGCAGGGCGGCCGCGACGGTACCGGCGAACTGGGCGACGTGCGTTCCCAGGGCGATCCGTTCGACGGCGACTCCCGTGAGCCGCGCGTAGGCGGCTCGTGCCGCGTCGATCACCGCGTCGGCGGAGCCGGGGGAGAAGCGGCCCGTCGCCACCTCCCGCACGTGCTGCTCCAGGGCCCGGGTGGCCCGTATCGGCGCCAGTCCGTGCGTGGCCGTGTTGAGGTAGGCGGTCTCCGGGGTGAACTGCTGCTGGGCGGCGTGCAGCCGCGCGCGGTGGGAATCGTCCATGCCGCGATGCTCACAGCCCGCCGCGTCGGGCTCAAGGGCCAATTCCGGCCGTGCCCCCGTCAGCTGCGGAACTTGGCCTGGGCCTCGGTGGAGCCGGCCATGAGTTTGTTGAGGAGGCGGACGAGCTCCTGGCGCTCGGCGGGCTCCAAAGCCTCGGCCCAGGCGCTCTCACGGCGGTTGTGCGCGCGGAAGCCGCCCAGGATCGCCCGGTAGCCGGACTCGGTGAGGCTCAGCTGCAGGGCGCGGCGGTCGTGGGTGGCGCGTTCGCGCAGGATGAGGCCGTCCCGTTCCAGGGTGTTGAGCAGCGCGGACAGTGCGGCGCGGCTCATCCCCGAGATCTCGGCGGTGGTCTTGGCCTCCATGGGGCCCGCCAGCCACAGGGCGAAGATCACCCGGAACCCGGGCCAGGTCAGGCCCCGCGGTCGGTGGACGCTCGACTCCAGGTCGTAGATGACCATGCTCGTCGCCCGGTTGAGGGTCAGGACCATGCGCATGGCGTCGGCGTTGACGGAGGGTAGTTCCTGCTCGGCCTTCTGCACCGCGTAGTCCACGAATGACCAGAAGGTGAGATCGCTGGGGGGAGCGGTGTTGTGGGTCACGGCTTCAGCCTAGCCCCTGGGGTCCGCGGCCGGCCGGGGCGTGCGCGCTCCCGGCGCGCGGCGGCTCCTTGAGGACACCCGTGGGGACGGACAGTAGTCTGGGACTGTGATGTGTCTCACCAAATCATCCCTTCTACGCCTCTTGGGGGTGTGGCCTGGGGCACGTTATGGTCCAACTAATCAAATGTTTGATCATTAGGGCGGCGGTAGCCGCCCGAGCGAGTGAAGGGCCTTCGACCATGGCAGCCAAGCCGTTCGCCTCCTCCGCCGACACCGAGGCCAAGCAGCAGACACTGGAAGTCCTGGCCGACGGTGTCTACGCGCTCACCGCCGAGGGCGACCCCAACGTGGGCGCGATCGAGGGCGAGGACTTCGTCGTCGCCTTCGAGGCCCTGGCCACCCCCGCCGCCGCCCGGGACTGGCTCGCCCTGCTGCGCGAGCACACCGACAAGCCCGTGCGCTACCTGGTGCTGTCGCACTACCACGCGGTCCGCGTCCTGGGCGCCAGCGCCTTCGACGCCGAGATCATCCTCACCCACGAGAAGACGCACGAACTCATCCGCGAACGCGGCAAGGAGGACTGGGCCAGCGAGTTCGGCCGCATGCCGCGCCTGGCCAAGGACCCCGACTCCGTCCCCGGCCTGACCTGGCCCACCCAGACCTTCGCCGACCGCACCACCATCGACCTGGGCGGCGACCGGGGCGAGCTGGTCCTGGAGTACTTCGGGCGCGGGCACACCGAGGGCGACATCGTCGCCTGGCTGCCCAAGCACCGCATCCTCTTCGCCGGGGACCTGGTGGAGGCCGAGGCCGCGCTCTACACCGGCGACGCCTTCCACCACGACTGGGCCGGCCCCACGCTGGACGCCGTCGCCGCGCTGGAGGCGGAGATGCTCGTCGGCGGGCGCGGCGCCGTCACCCGGGGCCGCGACCAGGTCGACGCCGCCATCGCCCAGACCCGCGGCTTCCTCACCACCATGATCCGCGAGGTCGGCGCCGTGCACGAGCGCGGCGGCACCCTCAAGGAGGCCTTCACCGCCGCCCACGGCGCTCTGGAGGGCACCTACGGCCACTGGCCCATCTTCGAGCACTGCCTGCCCTTCGACGTCTCGCGCCTGTGGGACGAGTTCTCCGGCATCGAGCGCCCCGTCATCTGGACCGCCGAGCGCGACCGCGAGGTCTGGGACCGGCTCCAGGACTGACCCGCCCCCACCCGACCACCACGCCCCGCCGACCGCCGCCGATCCCAGCCGAACGGAGCCTCCATGCGCCCCCCTGCTCCACGCAGACCGTCCGAACCCGACGCCGACCCGGTCCTGGTGCTCGGCGCCGGCCCCGTGGGCCAGACCGCGGCCCTGCTCCTGGCCCGGCGCGGCGTCCCCGTCCTGGTCGTGGACGGCCGCCCGGCCCGCGACGCCGTCGGTTCCAAGGCCATCTGCCAGCAGCGCGACGTCCTGGACGTCTGGGACTGGCTGGGCGGCGGCACCCTCGTGCGCGAGGGCCTGACCTGGGACACCGCCCGCACCTTCTACCGCGACCAGGAGCTGTTCAGCGTCCGGCTGCCGGACCCGGGTGCCTCACCCCTTCCGCCCTTCGTCAACATCTCCCAGTCCCGCACCGAACAGGTCCTCGACGGACTCCTGGACCGGGAGGGCGTCCAGGTGCTGTGGAACCACCGTGTCAGCGGCCTGGCCCAGGACGCCGAGGGGGTCACCGCCACCTGTGAGACACCCGACGGCCCCGTCACCCTGCGCGGGACCCACGCGCTGTCCTGCCTCGGCGCCCACGGCGGGGTCGCACGCGAGGCGATCGGCGCGTCCTTCGAGGGCACCTCCTTCGACGACCGCTTCCTCATCTGCGACATCCGCGCCCAGCTCCCCGGCTGGGAACGCGAGCGCCGCTTCTACTTCGACCCGGAGTGGAACCCCGGCCGCCAGGTGCTCATCCACCCCTGCCCCGACTCCGTCTTCCGGATCGACTGGCAGGTCCCCCCGGACTTCGATCTGGACACCGAGCGCTCCAGCGGCCGGCTGGACGCCCGGATCCGCCAGATCATCGGGGACACGCCCTATGAGATCGTCTGGCACTCGGTGTACCGCTTCCACACCCGCACCGCCGACCGCATGCGCGCGGGGCGCGTCCTGCTGGCGGGCGACAACGCCCACCTGGTGGCGCCCTTCGGGGCGCGCGGCCTCAACTCCGGCGTCCAGGACGCGGAGAACGCCGCCTGGAAGATCGCCTACGTGCGGGCCGGCTGGGCGCCCCCGGAGCTCCTGGCCACCTACGAGGCCGAGCGCCACGCCGCCGCGCTGGAGAACGCCGACGTCACCAGCGCCACCATGCGCTTCCTCGTCCCGCACGACGAGGCCGAGCGCGAGCGGCGCGTCAGCGTCCTGGACCGGGCGCTGACCGACGAGGGCGTGCACGCCCAGGTCGACTCCGGACGGCTGGCCGAACCCTTCTGGTACACCGACTCCGCCCTGACGACCCCGTGCGCGCAGCGCCCCTTCGGCGGCCGGCCGCCCCGGGGGCAGGCCCCGGCGCCCTGCCCCGGCGTCATGCTGCCCGACGCGCCCGTCACCCTCCCCGGGGACCCGGAGCCCACGCGGATCCGCGCGCTGTTGCGGGAGGGCCTGACCCTGCTCGTGGGCGCGGTGCCCGGCTCCGGCCGCGCGGCCTTCCTCGACCGCGTGCGCGGTGCCGCCCAGGACGTCACTCCCGCCCCCGCCACCGCCCTCTACCTGGACGACATCGACACCACCGGCGCCCTGGCCGCCGCCCTGACCCCCGAGCCCGGCCAGGTCTGGCTCGTGCGCCCCGACGCCCACGTCGCCGCCGTGCTGGCGGGAACCGACACCGCGGCCCTGCGGGCGGCCGTGCACGCCGCCCTGGGCGGTGCCGTGCGCCGGGCGGACGGCGGCGACGGAACGCTCCCGGGGCCGGAGGCGGCCCCCACCACGCACTCACCCAGCCCACGGTAAGGAGATCACCGCCATGGCCCACTACCGCAGCGTCGGCGAGGTGCCCCGCACCCGCCACACCCAGCACCGCAATCCCGAGGGCGGGCTGTACTACGAGGAGCTGATGGGGGAGGAGGGCTTCTCCAGCGACTCCTCCCTGCTCTACCACCGCGCCATCCCCTCGGCCATCGCCGACGCCGCCGAGTGGCGGGTGCCGGACCTGTCCCGCACGCGCAACGCGCCGATGGTCCCCCGCCACCTGCGGCTGCACGACCTGTTCTCGGACCAGGACTGGAAGGGCGCCGACGTCGTGGAGTCGCGCCGCCTCGTCCTGGGCAACGACGACGTGCGCATCTCCTACGTGGTCGCCGGGGCTCCCTCCTCGCTGTACCGCAACGGCATCGGCGACGAGTGCGTGTACGTGGAGTCCGGGTCCGCCCGCGTGGAGACCGTCTTCGGCGCACTGGAGGTCGGCGGCGGCGACTACGTCGTCCTGCCCCGCGCCACCACCCACCGGTGGGTGCCCACCGGCGACGGTCCGCTGCGGGCCTACGCCATCGAGGCCAACAGCCACATCGCGCCGCCCAAGCGCTACCTGTCCCGCTACGGGCAGTTCCTGGAGCACGCGCCCTACTGCGAGCGCGACCTGCGCGGGCCCACCGAGCCGATGCTGGCCGAGGGCGAGATGGTCGACGTCCTCATCAAGCACCGCGGCGACGGCCCCGGCGGGATCTCCGGCACCCGCTACACCTACCCCACCCACCCCTTCGACGTCGTGGGCTGGGACGGGTGCCTGTACCCCTACGTGTTCAACGTCGCCGACTTCCAGCCCATCACCGGCCGCGTCCACCAGCCGCCGCCCGTCCACCAGGTCTTCGAGGGGCACAACTTCGTGATCTGCAACTTCGTGCCCCGCAAGGTCGACTACCACCCCGAGTCCATCCCCGTGCCCTACTACCACTCCAACGTCGACTCCGACGAGGTCATGTTCTACTGCGGCGGCGACTACGAGGCCCGCAAGGGCTCGGGGATCGGCCAGGGATCGATCTCCCTGCACCCCGGCGGACACTCCCACGGCCCCCAGCCCGGCGCCTACGAGCGCAGCGTCGGCGTCCACTACTTCGACGAGCTCGCGGTCATGGTCGACACCTTCCGCCCGCTCGACCTGGGCGAGGGCGGCCGGGCCTGCGACGACGGCGGCTACGCCTGGACCTGGGCGGGAGGACGCCGGTGAGAGCCGACCACCGCGCGGGGGAGGCGGCCCCGTGAGCGACGCCCTCTACGCCCACCTGTTCGACGACGCCGCGCTCTTCCCGCCCGGGAACGCACCCATGGGGGAGGCCGTCCCCGCCCACCGCGCCCACCTGGCCGGGCGCCGCGCCCGCTACGTGGGGCCGTTCCTGGTCTCCGACGGCCGCATCGCCGAACTGCGCACCTTTTTGAGCAGGGAGAGCGACGGACACGGGCCGATGGCCGTCGTGGTCACCGTGCCCGGAGGACCCGACGCGGTCGGGCCCGCGGTGGCCGCCGTACGGGCCGACCCCGCACTGCGCCTGGTCGCGGTGGAGGTCGCCGCCGAACCGGGCCGGGCCGCCGCAGCGGCCGAGCAGCTCGACCGGCACCTGCCCGAGGGCGCCGAGGGCTACGTCGAGCTCTCGCGCGCCGGCGACGCGCCCGCCGACCTGGCGGCCCTGTCCACCACCCGCCACCAGGCCAAGTACCGCACGGGCGGCCTGGTCCCCGAGGCCCACCCCGGTGAGGCCGAACTCGCCCGGCTGCTGCACGCGGCCGTCGCGGCGGGGGTGCCCTTCAAGTGCACCGCCGGGCTGCACCGCGCCGTCCGCCACACCACCGCCGAGGGGTTCGAACAGCACGGCTTCCTCAACGTCCTGCTGGCCACGCACACCCTGGTGTCGGGCGCCGGCCCGGAGGAGGCCGCCGGTGTGCTGGCCGACCGCGACGGCCCGTCCGTGGCCGCCAGGATCGGCGCACTCACCCGCGAGGACGCCGTGTCCGTCCGGCGCGCCTTCCGCTCCTTCGGTACCTGCAGTGTCACCGAACCGCTGGAGGACCTGGTGGTCCTCGGCGCGCTGCCCGCGGCCCGCACCCACTGACCACCCGACACCGACCAGGAAGCGATCCCCATGCCCGACAGCTGGCTCGACCTCGACCCGGACGCGCCCTTCGGCCTGGCCACCCTGCCCTACGGAGTGTTCAGCACCGCCGCCGACCCGGCGCCGCGCACCGGCGTGGCCGTGGGCGGCCACGTCCTCGACCTCGGCGCGGCGGCCCGCGCGGTGGGAGCCCCCTTCGCCGACACCGTCGCCGGACCCTCCCTGGACGCGCTCATGGCGGCCGGGCGGCCGGTGTGGGACCAGGTGCGCGAGGCCCTGACCGCCTGGCTCACCGACCCTGCCCATGAGGCCGCCGTGCGCCCGCACCTGGTGGCGCGCAACGCGGTCACGCTGCACCTGCCGTTCACCGTCGCCGACTACGTGGACTTCTACGCCTCCGAGCACCACGCGAGCAACGTCGGCCGCATCTTCCGCCCCGAACAGGAGCCCCTGACCCCGAACTGGCGGCACCTGCCGATCGGCTACCACGGCCGCTCCGGCACCATCGTGGTGTCGGGAACCGACATTGTGCGGCCCACCGGCCAGCGCAAGCCGCCGACCGAGCCGGTTCCCGTGTTCGGCCCCTCGGCCCGCCTGGACATCGAGGCCGAGGTCGGGTTCGTCGTGGGCACGCCCAGCCCCATGGGCGAGCGCGTGGCCGTCGACGACTTCGCCGACCACGTGTTCGGGGTGTTCCTGCTCAACGACTGGTCCTCGCGCGACCTCCAGGCCTGGGAGTACGTGCCGCTGGGCCCCTTCCTCGGCAAGTCGTTCGCCACCTCGGTCTCCCCCTGGATCGTGCCGGTCTCCGCTCTGTCGGCCGCCCGGGTCGAGCAGCCCGCCCAGGACCCCGTACCGCTGCCCTACCTTCGCGGCGAACAGCCGTGGGGCCTGGACCTGCGCCTGGAGGTGCGGCTGAACGGGCACGTCGTCTCCCGGCCCCCGTTCGAGCTGATGTACTGGACCGCCGCCCAGCAGCTCGCGCACATGACCGTCAACGGCGCCTCCCTGCGCACCGGGGACGTCTACGCCTCCGGCACGGTCAGCGGGCCCGAGGCGGGCCAGCGAGGCTGCTTCCTGGAACTGACCTGGTCCGGCAAGGAGCCCCTGCGCCTGCCCGACGGCACGGAGCGCACGTTCCTGGAGGACGGTGACGAGGTCACCATCACCGCGACCGCACCCGGACCCGACGGGTCGAGGGTGGACTTCGGGGAGGTCGTCGGCCGCGTCCTGCCCGCGCGGTAGGCGCGCGCACCCGCACCGAGCCCCGGACCGCCACCCCAGGTCCGGGGCTCCGTTGTGCTCCGTATGGGCACGGTTAACCTGCTCGAAATGTCATCGGCCGTGCGCGGATGGTATAAATCCGGTGCCTTCCATATAAAGCGGAAGGCAATTCAGTCGACGATGCCGGAAAAGAGACCCATGCCATTCGAGCCGACCGGAGCCATGGCCAGATTTTCGTTCGGTCCACCCGCGCAACCACGGAACGAAGGGAAAATCGCAGGTGCGGGCCGTGGCCTGTCACCGGCACTCGGGTCGGTCCTGGCCGGCCTGGTGCTGGTGACCGGCTGCGCTGCCGGGTCGTCCGACGACGGCCGCACCGTCCTGACCGCACCGGCCGACGGAGGCGCCGCCACTGACCCCTCCGGCTCCGCGAGCCCCGACGGGGCAAGCGATCCGGACGGGCCGCCGCCGCCCGACAACCTCGATCTGGCGGCCTTCGAGCCACTGGGGGGCGGAGGGACGATGCAGGAGCGCTACCCGGTCGAGTTCTCCCGTGAGGCCGAGGGCGGCGTGTCGATGGTCCTGGCCTACCTGCGCGCGATCTCCACCAACGACACCATGGAACTGGGCGGGGCCGTCGCTATCTACCACGCCCATGACCAGGAGATAGATCCGGAATCGGCGGGCACGGAATTCCTCGTCGAACGCGCCGCCGATATCGCCGGGCAAGCGCGTGCGGCCGGTGCGGAGTTCGACCAGGAAAGATATCCCGCCGCCGGTTCCACCCACGACATCACTCCGATCGGTGTGATGTGGCGCACCGCCGGCGCCTCCACCGTCGAGGTGTACGTGCTCGCCGAGGAGCGGATCGACGACGGCCTGGGGCTGGAGCTGGAGCGGACGAGCGTCCGCGGCCTGGTCATCGAGTGGAACCCCGTCGCCCGCGTCGGCTTCGGCGACTGGCTCGTCACCGGGGAGGCCGACACCGCCGGCCTCGGGCTCGCCGACGACCAGCGCCACTCCCTGGAGCACCCCTACTGGACGCCCGTCATCCCGGCCTAGGTGCACTGACCGCGGAGGTTGGTAACACCCGTCCCGGCCGACACAAGCGAAGAGGGCCTTCGGTATCGGTGTGGACGACCACGTCTACACCGATCCACCAGAAGGCCCTCGACGCCCTACGCTCCCCGCCCCGACGCCGGACTCGCCGGGCGCCCTGCCCCGGCCCGCCGCGCGGTCGATGGCGGTCGGCCGCGCGCCGGGCCGCCGAACGCTTCCAGGTCGGTTCGACCACCGACCAACGCTGGGCCGACCGCTGCCGCGCCCGGGGCCTTCCGGCGGTCGCCGCCCCAGGTCCAACGTCATCGCAGGTCAACGGTCGGATCGCTCAGCAGCGCCGACCCGCGCGACCCCGCGGGCGGCGTCAGCTCGCGGGACGCAGTCGTACTCCGGGGAAGTCGACCGGGACGTCGAGCGCGATGTTGATGTAGTTGGTGAACAGGTTCAGGGCCACCTGGGCGATGACCTCGACGATGTGCTCGTCGTCCCAGCCCTGGTCGCGGACGGCCTGCACGTCCTCGGGGGGCACCTGCCCGCGGTGCTCCACGAGCTGCAGGGCGAAGCGGAGGAGCGCCGCGGTGCGGGGGTCGTCGGAGGTGCCGTCCTGCGCGGCCGTCAGCGCGTCCCGGCTGACGCCGGCCTTGCGGCCCAGGGCGGTGTGCGCGGCCAGGCAGTACTCGCACGCGTTGCGGTTGGCGACGGCGACGGCGACCTGCTCGCCGAGCGCGGGGCCGAGCGCCCCGCCGGCGAACGCCCCGAACGACGACCACATGCTGGCGAGCGCGGCGGGCGAGTTCGCGACGGCCCGGAACATCGCGGGGACGGTGCCGAACGTGGCGTGGATCTGGTCGAGCTGGTTCCTGACGCTGCCGGTGGCCGACTCGTGCTCGACGAGGTGGACGGTGGGCATGGGGGTACTCCTTCGGTCGTGCGGAATCGCCCCTCGTGGGAGTCCCGGAGGGGCGTACTCACAGACTGACAGCAGAGCGTGGATGAAAAGCGTCAAATCGTCCGTAGTTCGTACCAGATCGTCTGGCACACTCGGCTCATGACTTCCATCGACCGGCTCTCGCCCCTCCTGGACCGGTTCCGGGTGCGCACGCGCGTCTTCCACACAGGGCCCCTGTGCGGCGTCACGACGTTCGCCGCGCAGCCGGGCCGGGGGTTCCTCCACGTGCTGCGGCGCGGGGAGATGGAGGTGGCCCACCGCGGCGCGGACGGGCGCCTGGAGCACCGGACGATCGATCGGCCCAGCCTGCTCTTCTATCCGAGGCCCCTGGAGCACTCCTTCCACAACGCGCCGACGGAGGACTCCGACTTCGCGTGCGCGACGCTCGACTTCGACGGCGGGGCCACGCACCCGCTCGTGCGCACCCTCCCTGCCGTGATCGTCCTGCCCGTGGCGGCGGTCGACAGCCTGGAGCCGTCGCTCGACCTGCTGTTCGCCGAGATCGACAACGTGCGCTGCGGCCGCAGGGTGCTGGCCGACCGGCTGTTCGAGGTGGTACTCGTCCACCTCTTCCGATGGCTCCTGGACCACACCGACGAGCTCGCCCTGCCCGCCGGTCTGCTGACGGGCCTCGCCGACGAGCGCCTCGCCCGCACCCTGGTGGCGATCCACGAGAACCCCGGCGGACCGTGGACCCTCGCCACGATGGCGCAGGAGGCGCACATGTCGCGCAGCGCGTTCGCCGCCCGGTTCAAGTCGGCCGTCGGGCAGTCGCCGGCCGAGTACGTGACGGGATGGCGGCTCACCGTCGCCCAGGAACGGCTGCGGGGCGGGGCGTCCGTGGCCCGGACGGCGACGGAGCTCGGCTACGCCAACCCGCCGGCCTTCTCCCGCGCGTTCACCCGCGAGCTGGGGCAGTCGCCCCGCGCCTGGCTGGCCGGCGCCCGCTGACCCCGTCCTGATCCCACCCATGGCGCCCGCGCCGCCCCTCTGCCCGGCGCCGGATCAGTCGGGGGGAGCGCCCAGGGCGCGCAGGAGGTAGGGGAGCAGGCGGTCGGCCATGTCCGTTCCCGGGCTGGCGCCGGGGGAGGGCGGGACGAGGAACGTGTGGCTGACCATCGGACCGATGACCATCTCGCCGACGACCAGAGGATCCTCCACCGGGGCGATCTCCCCGCGCCCGGCGGCGCGGTCCAGCAGGGCCGCGACCCGGTTCTGCAGGGGCAGGACGAAGGCATCGAAGAGCACGTCGGCCAGTGCCCGGTTGTGCGCGGCCTCGCCCAGCACGGCCCGCAGGAGGCGGCCGGAGGCGCCTTCCAGCGCGTCGGCCTTCTCCTGCAGCAGGGCCCTCAGGTCCGCCCGCAGGCTGCCGTGGTCGACGTCGGGCCCCAGGTCCTCGGCCCAGGCCTGGGCCGCCCCCACCACCAGGTGCTCCTTGGAGCGCCAGCGGCGGTAGAGGGTGGCGGTCGATACGCCGGCGCGCTTGGCGACGGCGGCCGTCGTCAGGCCGCTGTAGCCCTGCGCCTGCAGCTCGGCGAGGGTGGCCTCCATCAGCGCGCGGTCCCGGGTGGCGTCCCGCGGCCGCCCCCGTGCGGGGGCGGCGGACGCTTCGGGCAGATGGTCCGTGGTCATAAACGGAATCCTATGCCAGGCTCTCTATCGAAACGAAAAGCTTTCGTTTAGTATCGGCCCATGCCGAACACCGAGCCCACCAGTGCACCCCCGACCACGACCGCCGACATCGTCACGGACGCCGACATCGTCGCGACCGTCGCCCGGCTGCGCTCCGCGTTCGCCGACGGCCGCACCAAGCCCCTCGCCTGGCGGCGGGCCCAGCTGCGGGCCCTGCGCCGACTGCTCACCGAGGAGCGCACCACCCTGGAGGAGGCGCTCAAGGCCGACCTCGGCAAGAGCCCGGTGGAATCGCACACCACCGAGATCGGGTTCGTCGTCAACGAGATCGACCACACCCTCAAACACCTGGCGTCGTGGCTGCGCCCCCAGCGGGTGTCGGTGCCCATGGCCCTGGCCCCCGCCAAGGCCCGCCGCGTGCGCGAGCCGCTGGGCACCGTGCTGATCATCGCCCCGTGGAACTACCCGGTGAACCTGGCCCTGGCTCCGCTGGTCGGCGCCCTCGCGGCCGGCAACGCCGCCCTGGTCAAGCCCAGTGAACTGGCCCCGGCCACGTCAGCGGCCCTGGCCGACCTGGTCCCGCGCTACCTGGACACCGAGGCGGTCGCCGTGGTGGAGGGCGGCGTGGCCGAGAGCACCACCCTTCTGGAGCAGCGGTTCGACCACATCTTCTACACCGGGAACGGCGCCGTGGCGCGCATCGTCATGGGCGCCGCGGTCAAGTACCTGACCCCGGTCACCCTGGAACTGGGCGGCAAGAGCCCCGCCATCGTGGAGCCCGGAGCCGACCCGGCCACCACCGCCCGCCGCCTGGCCTGGGGCAAGTTCACCAACGCCGGCCAGACCTGTGTGGCCCCCGACTACGTGCTCGCCATCGGCGACAGCGCCCCCGAACTCGAGCGCGAGCTCGCCGCGGCCATCACCGAGATGTTCGGCCGGGATCCGGCCCGCAGCGCCGACTACGGCCGTATCGTCAACGAGCGCCACTTCGACCGGCTCACCGCGCTGCTGGACTCGGGCACCGTCGTGGCCGGAGGAGAGCACGACCGCGACGACCTCTACATCGCCCCGACGGTGCTGGGCGAGGTGTCCGCCGACGCGCCCGTGATGGCCGAGGAGATCTTCGGTCCGATCCTGCCGGTCATCCGGGTCCCCGACCTCGACGCGGCCATCGCGTTCGTCAACGAGCGAGACAAGCCGCTGGCACTGTACGCCTTCACCGAGTCCGAGGAGACCAAGCGCCGCCTGACCACCGAGACCTCCTCGGGCGGCCTGGCCTTCGGCCTGCCCATCGCCCACCTGGCGGTCCCGGACCTGCCCTTCGGCGGGGTGGGGGAGAGCGGGATGGGCGCCTACCACTCCGCCGCCTCGATCGACACCTTCTCGCACACCAAGTCGGTGCTCGACAAGTCGCTGCGCCTGGACACCATGCGGGTGGCCTACGCGCCGATCACCGGCCTCAAGGAGCGGCTGCTGCGGAAGATGCTCTAGACCACTCGGCCGCAGACGGCCGAGGTCGTCGCCTCGGTTCGTCTGCACCGGTTCGCGTTCCGACCACCCCTGCGACAGAACGGTCACGGGTCGCATCTCCCGGGCCCGGCGAAGCCGCATCGACGACGGTGAAGGGTGTCCCGGGTGCGACGGTGAGGCTGAAGCGCAGCGCTACAGCCGGGCGTCGGTGTACACGTCGCCCGGCTTCAGGGTGTCCGGGAACAGCTCGTCGACCGTGACGAAGTGGTATCCCTGCCTGTGCAGGCCCTTCAGCACGGAGGGGATCGCCTCGACGGTGGACTCGTGGATGTCGTGGAAGAGCACCACGCTGCCCGGGGAGGTCTCGTCCAGGGTCACCTCGGTGACCGCGTCGGCGTCGCGGCTCTGCCAGTCCAGGGTGTCCACGTCCCACAGGACCAGGGCCTGGTCGATGGCCGAGCGCGCGGTGCCGTCCAGCGAGCCGTAGGGCGGGCGCATGGTCGCGGGTTCGATCCCGGTCGCCTCGCGGATGGCCTCGTTGGTGCGTGCCATGTCCTTCTCGACGTCGCGGGCCGACAGCGTGGCCAGGTCGTCGTGGTCCCAGGAGTGGTTGCCGATCTCGTGCCCCTCCTCCGCCATCCGCCGGAGGGTGTCGGTGTTGCCGGCGACCTTGGATCCGAGGACGTAGAAGGTAGCCTGTGCGTCGTGGTCGGCCAGCACGTCCAGCAGTTCGTCGGTGTACGCGCCGGGGCCGTCGTCGAAGGTCAGGGCCACGCACTTGAGTCGCGTGCAGTCCCGCAGCTCGCCGCTGAGCCCGCCGACCACGGACGGGCCGACGTGGTCGGCGGCGGTCGGAGCCGCGGCGGCGGGAGCGGCCAGGGCGGCACAGGCGCCGAGCGCGGACACGAGGGCGACCGCGGACCGGATGATGATGCGCTGGGATGAGAGTGTCGCGTTCACGCATCGAATGTATCCGCATTTCGTCACGAAAACGGACTCTGAAGGTAAAAAGTGACGGTCAGCGCTTTTGAGGTGCTCGGGAACGGGTAAGGATCTAGGGTCGTCTGTCGGATCGTCGCCTCACTCAGGCTCGGGCTGGGCGTCGGTGTAGACGTCACCCGGCTCCAACTCGCCGTGGAAGATGTCGGTGACGGAGACGAAGTGGTACCCCTGCCGGTGCAGACCCTCCAGCACCTTGGGGATCGCCTGGACCGACGTCGGGTGGATGTCGTGGAAGAGCACGACGCTGCCGGGCACCGAGTGCGTGAGCGCGTGCTCCGAGATCGCCGCGGTGTTCCGGCTCTGCCAGTCCAGCGTGTCCACGTCCCACAGGATGATGGGCATGTCGGCCGACCGGCGGACCGTGCCGTTCAGCGCTCCGTAGGGCGGGCGCAGGGTGGGCGGCTCCGACCCGATGACCTCCTCGACCGCGCGGTTGGTGCGTTCGAGGTCCTTGGCGACTCCGGCTTCGGACATCCCGGTCAGGTCGTCGTGCTTCCAGCTGTGGTTGCCGATCTCGTGCCCCTCGGCGGCCGTGCGCTCCAGCACCTGCGGGAACTCCTCGACCAGTGACCCGAGCACGTAGAAGGTCGCCCTGGCGTCGTACTCCCGCAGCATGTCGAGCAGTTCCTCGGTGTGCTCGCCCGGGCCGTCGTCGAAGGTCAGGGCCACGCACTTGGCCCGCTGGCAGTTCAGGTCGCTGCCCTGGGCGCTGAGTCCCTCGCCCAGGGGCGGTATGTCGTCGGTGCCGGCCAGGGCCGCGTCGCGGGCCTGGTAGCCCAGTCCGGACAGCAGTTCCTCGGCGTCCTCGGCCTCGACGGGCAGCAGGACCTCGCTGTTGCTGCCCGTGCCCGGCACGTCGTCGGGGTCCATGCGCGCGACCAGCCCGCCCGAGGTACTGAAGGCCACGTCCTCCAGCGGTGAGCCCGCCCAGTCCTCGGCGGCCGTCCAGGCCTGCTCAGGATCGCCCAGGTCCAGCGGCTCACCCTCCCCGGGTGCCGCCGGCCCCTCGGAGGCCTCCGCCGCCTCAGGCGCATCAGGTGCCTCGGTAGCCCCAGGGGTCACCGTCGGCGCCGGTTCCGCCAGGGCGCCGCCTTCCGCAGGGTCCGCGGCCGGGTCGGCCGCGGAGTCCGCGGCGGACCGCGCGGCGATCTCTCCCACGAGGCCGGGCAGCTGTTCGGCGGGCAGGTTGTAGCCCTCCGTCAGTACGTCGGCGATGAGCAGGTGGGCACGTTCGAGCGCGGCCTCGTCGCGGAACAGGGCGGTCCAGGGCAGGACCCGCCGGCCTTCGGCCGCGTACCAGAGCGTGGAGGACTCCTGGGTCTCGCGCAGGCCGCTGCGGGTGACGGCGGTGACGCGCGCGCCCACGACCTCCTCCGACACGGCCAGGATCGTGGTGTCCTGGGTCAGTTCGGGCGTGCCGCGTTCGGGCAGGTCCTCCAGGAACGCCGTCTGCCGCTCGGCCATCGAGGTGCGGATCTCCGTCGTCAGCGGGTGGTCCGCGCCCAGACGTGGATACCGGTAGCCGACCACGCTGTGGTCGGCGGTCACCGACCCGGAGCCCACCACCACGCCGGCGACCTCCTCCAGGGGCGTACCGATCGCCTCGGCGAAGGGCAGCGCGTGGTCCGTCGCGTGGCAGCCGGGCACCAGGAGCAGTCCCATGGCGGCGCAGGCAGTGAGTTTTCGTCGCAGTGAGGTGTCAACCACGAGGGGACACTATCGGAGCCGAGGCGAACTCACGTCACGGAGAGCAACGGTTTGTGCGTCAGATGTGACATTTTGGTCAATCTGTTGTCGAGTGGAACCGTCCGGCCGCATCCGGCGGCGTGGTCGGCGCCGCGCGGTGCGCGAACCACCGGGGCCGGCGGTCCTCAGCCGACCGTCGCCGCGACGATCGCCCGGACCTGGGCGAGGGTGTCGGCGTGTTCCTCCGGGCGGCTCGTCCTGGGTACGTGGACGTGCCCGGCCGGGACGTCCCGGTCCGCCCGCTCGCTCAGGAGCGTGTTGCGGTAGGCGATCTCGTTGGACAGGTAGTCCCCGCCGCCCCCGCACCGGGCCGCCGACCCGGGGGAGGGGCCGTCGGCGCGCACGACCGGGTCGCCGCCGCCCGCGGGCACCTCGGTCACCTCGGTGTTGGCCAGCACGGGGAGGCGCCCCTGCGCGCGCTCCACGATCCGCTCCAGCGGCAGCGAGGACCGGGTCCACTGCGGGGCGTCGGGTCCCGGCGCGGGAACGCGTCCCTCCTGCGACCGGCCCTGGTTGTCGGTCCCCCCGCCGCGCCAGGAGCCGTTCCACACCTCCAGGTCGAAGCGCCCGGGGCGGCCCCGGCTGAGGGTGATCACCGCGTCGACCCGTGCGTACTGGCCCGCCAGGGCCTCCTCCACCAGGCCCGCGTCGAAGTCGGCCCAGCGCACCGGGAACACCGCCGTGCGCACGACCGCGGTGCGGTCGCCCACCGCGAACGTCCAGCCGTTGAGGTCCAGCGCCGCCGTGCCCGAGGGGTTGGAGCACTCGGGATCCTCGTCCAGGCGGAAGGGGTCGAACCCGGTGACGACCACCCGGATCCACCGGTCGCCCGGCGGGAAGTCCAGGTCGGTCATACCGCGTGAGGACGTCTCCAACAGGTGCAGCAGTTCCCCGCGTTCGCGGTCGGACAGGTCGAAGGGCGGCCGCCAGGCGCGCAGCCGCGCCGCCAGGACCAGCCGCGCCCAGTACAGGGGGCGGTCGTCGGGACCGCCGGGGCCGGTGCGCGCGGCCTCCGTCCACAGACGGGAGGCATGGGAGGACACCGTCCCCCATGCCTGGGGCAGGTCCTCGCACGCGCGCAGTTCGGCGGCGAACAGCGGCTCGGCCGCGCCGAACCCGGAGCGGGCCAGGATCCGCCGCGGCTCGGGGAGTCCGGCGCGTTGCTCTTCGGGAGTGGGATGGTGGTGCACTGGGTCGCAGACTCTGTATGGGGAACGGATGCGCCCCTGGGGGCCCGGTGAGTCTAACGTTCCGGAAAGTCCGCCGTCGCAGGGGGAGCGGGGCGAGTCGCCGAACCTGACACCGGGGCTGGACCGGGGGCGGCGGACTTGGCAGGGTGTGTAGTGACCGCTGCCCTCTCAACGGAGAGAGATACTCATGGACACCGCTGCCCTCCCCGACACCCGGGACCTCGCCGAGCGCGCGCGCACCGCTCTGGCGCGGTGCGGGGTCGAGCGCCTGCGCGAACCCGTCGGCGCGGCCGGCGTGGCGCGCACACCCCTGACCGGGCAGATCCTCTTCCCCGTCGAGTTCGACACCCCGGCCTCCGCCGGAAGAGCCGTCACCGCGGCCCGGGACACCTTCGCCACCGCCTGGCGCGACACCCCCGCCCCCGAGCGCGGGCGCCTCGTCCACCGGCTCGGCGAGCTGCTGCGCGAGCACAAGGACGATCTGGCGGCCCTGGTGACCGTGGAGGCCGGCAAGATCCACTCCGAGGCCCTGGGCGAGGTCCAGGAGATGATCGACATCTGCGACCTGGCCGTGGGCCTGTCACGGCAGCTCTACGGGCGCACGATGCCCTCCGAGCGCCCCGGGCACCGGCTGATGGAGACCTGGCACCCGCTGGGCGTGGTCGGCGTCATCACCGCCTTCAACTTCCCCGTCGCCGTGTGGTCGTGGAACACCTGTGTGGCGCTGGTGTGCGGCAACACCGTGGTGTGGAAGCCCTCGGACGCGACTCCGCTCACCGCGCTGGCCTGCCACGGCCTGCTGATGCGCGCCGCCGCCGACGTCGGCGCGCCGTCCGACGTCCACCGCGTGGTCCTGGGCGGGCGCGAGGTCGGCGGGGCCCTGGTCGAGGACGACCGCGTGGCGCTGCTGTCGGCCACCGGCTCGGTGGCCATGGGCAAGGCCGTGGCCCCGAAGGTGGCCGCGCGCATGGGGCGCTGCCTGCTGGAGCTGGGCGGCAACAACGCGGCGGTCGTCGCTCCCTCGGCCGACCTGGACCTGGTCGTGCGCGGCAGCGTGTTCTCCGCCGCGGGGACGGCGGGCCAGCGCTGCACGACGCTGCGCCGCATGATCGTGCACGAGTCCGTGGTCGATGAGGTCACGGACAAGATCGTGGACGCCTACAAGCAGCTCCGCGACCGCGTGGGGGACCCCTTCGACGACGAGACGCTCGTGGGGCCGCTGGTGTCCGAACGCGGGTACTCCGCGATGCGCGACGCGCTCTCGCGGGCCGAGGCCGACGGGGGCGAGGTCCTGGTGGGCGGTGGCCGACGCCTGGAGAGCGAGGCCGAGGACGCCTACTACGTCGAGCCGGCCGTCGTCCGGATGCCGTCCCAGACCGAGATCGTGCGGGAGGAGACCTTCGCACCGATCCTGTACGTGCTGTCCTACCGGACCTTCGAGGAGGCCGTGGAGCTGCACAACGGCGTGCCCCAGGGCCTGTCGTCGTCGATCTTCACCCAGGACCAGGCCGAGGCCGAGCGGTTCCTGTCCTCGGCCGGTTCGGACTGCGGGATCGTCAACGTCAACATCGGCACCTCCGGCGCGGAGATCGGCGGCGCCTTCGGCGGTGAGAAGGACACCGGCGGCGGACGCGAGTCCGGCTCGGACTCGTGGAAGGCCTACATGCGCCGGGCCACGAACACCGTCAACTACGGCGGAGAGCTCCCTCTCGCCCAGGGCGTGCGGTTCCTCTGAGCCCCCGCGGTCCCCGTGCCCACGGGCGCGGGGACCTGCGCCCAATAAATATTGTGCCCAACCTTGTTGTGGGCAACTAATGCTGGTAGCGTCATGCGTGTTCGAGGGTCGAACCGACGACGCGGGGAGGGGCACCGTGGCCGACACCGACGAGGGCGATCCCCTCGCTCTGGACAACCAGCTGTGCTTCTCGCTCTACGCGGCCTCGCGCGCCCTGACGGGGCTCTACCGGGACCTGCTGCACGACCTGGGCCTGACCTATCCGCAGTACCTGGTCATGCTCGTGCTCTGGGAGCGCGACAGCCTCACGGTCAAGGACCTCAGCCACGCCCTGCACCTGGACTCCGGCACGCTCTCGCCCCTGCTGCGCCGGATGGAGCAGGCGGGACTCCTCACGCGCGAGCGCGACTCCGACGACGAACGCGTCGTCCGGGTGAGCGCGACCGAGGCCGGCAGCGCCCTGAGCTCCCGTGCCCAGGGCATCCCCGAACGGCTCCTGTGCACCGCGGGCCTGTCCCCGGGCCGGGCGGGGGAACTCCGCACGGCCCTGGACGAGGTCACCCACTCGGTGGAGTCGGCCGGGCGCCGACACTCCGGCTGAGGCACTCGGCCCGCCGCAACGACCGACCAGCCGAACCACACAACCGCCCGTCCGCGGGCCACGAAAGGAACACATGTCCGTCGACATCTTCTACACCGCCAACGCCAGCGTCACCGGAGAGGGCCGCTCCGGATCCGGCAAGACCGACGACGGCCGCCTGTCCGTCGACCTCTCCGTGCCCAAGGGCCTGGGCGGCGACGACGGCCCCGGCACCAACCCCGAGCAGCTCTTCGCCGTCGGTTACGCCGCCTGCTTCCACGGCGCCCTGAAGAAGGTCGCCCGCGAGTCCAAGACCAAGATCGACGGCTCCACGGTCGACTCCAAGGTCTCCCTGGGCAAGTCCGAGGACGGCCTCGCCCTGGTCGTCGACCTGGCCGTCACCATCGTCGGCCAGGACCAGGCCAAGGCCGAGGAGCTGGTGAACGCCGCCCACCAGGTGTGCCCCTACTCCCGCGCCACCCGCGGCAACATCGACGTCAACCTGTCGGTCACGACCTCCTGACGCAGCAACGGACGGCCGCCCCGGGCACAGTGCCCGGGGCGGCCGTCCGTCATGGTCGGTGGCGCCCCGTCTAAGCGGCGGCCTCCAGGAGCAGGAGCTGGTCCAGCACGTCCTGGAGCGTGACCAGGCCCATCAGACCGTCGTCCTCCACCAGCGACAGGTGGCTGCGGCTCTCGCGCATGATGCCCATCGCCGCGTACATCGGCGTGTCCGCGGGCAGGGTGAGCACCGGACGCATCAGATCGGCCGCGGTCGTGCCCGCCGGACTCGTCAGCGCCTCGCGCACGTGCAGCACGCCCACCGGCTCGCCCTGGTCCATCACCACCAGACGCAGGTGCGTGGACTCCCGCGAGACCCGCTTGATCTCCTCCAGCCCGTCGTCGGGCGAGACCGACGCGATGTCCTCGCGCGGAGTGACGATCTCGCTCACCGGACGCGAGTTCACCTCCAGAGCGGTGGCCAGCTGGTCGCGGCGCTCGGAGTCCAGCGCTCCCGCCTTGGCCGAGTGCTCCACCAGCTCGCGCACGTCGTCCGGGCCGTGCCCGGCCGACACCTCGTCCACGGCCTCCACACCCACGCGGTGCAGCGTCCAGTTGGCCATGCCGTTGAGCATGAGCAGCACGGGCCGCGTGAACCACATGAACGCCCGCATCGGGATTGCCAGCAGCGTCGCGGACTTCTCGGGGTGTGAGATCGCCCAGGACTTCGGGGCCATCTCACCCACGACCAGGTGCAGGAACGTCACGACCACCAGGGCCAGCACGAACGACAGCACCGAGGCCACCGCGTGCGGCAGCCCCTCGAACAGGGGCTCCAGCAGGTGGTGCACCGCCGGCTTGGAGATCGCGCCCAGCGCCAGCGTGCACAGCGTGATGCCCAGCTGCGAACCCGCCAGCAGCAGCGACAGGTCCCGCGCACTGCGCAGCGCCGCGCGCGCCGACGCACTCGTCTCCGCGGCCGCCTCCAGCCGGTAGCGGCGTGCCGCCACCAGCGCGAACTCGATGGCCACGAAGAAGGCGCTCAGCAGGATGATCCCCGCGGTCACCGCCAGGGCCAGCCACACGTTCATGTCACTCATGCCCGCACCTCCCGGGACTCGTCCTCGGCGCGCTCACGCAGCCGCAGCTCGACCGTGTGCGGCACGTGCCGCTGGACCGTGTTGACCACCAGCGTCAACGCCATGTCCGGGTCCTCGTCGTGGGCGCTGGGCGGACGGTGCAGGTCGACTTCGACCCGGTCGCCCGGCTCGGGCAGCCGGTGCAGTTCGTGGATGACCAGACCGCCCAGCGTCTCGTAGTCGCCCGAGGGCAGGTCGTGGCCGATCAGGCGCTCCACTTCGTCGATGTGCAGCCCGCCCGGCACCAGGTACGTGCCCTCGCCGTCCAGGTGGGACGGCGAGTCCTCGTCCAGGGTGTGCTCGTCGGCGATCTCGCCGACCAGCTCCTCGGCCAGGTCCTCGGTCGTGACGACGCCGGCCAGGCCGCCGTACTCGTCCACCACACAGGCGAACTCCTCTCCCGCCTCGCGCAGCTGCCGCAGCACGGCCGGGAGCGGAAGGGACGCCGGGACCATGACGGTCGCACGCGCCACCTCGCTGACCCGGACACCCGACAGGTCCCGGTCGCCCAGCGCCAGGACGTCGCGCAGGCAGATCACGCCCACGATGTCGTCCACCCCGTCACCCAGGACCGGGAAGCGGGAGTGGTCCGAGGCCATCAGTTCCACGACCCGGCTGACCGGATCGCCCTCCTCCACGGTCGTCACCTCGGGGCGCGGGATCATCGCGTGCCCGGCCGTGCGGTCGTGGAAGTCCAGGGTGCGGTCCAACAGGGTGGACAGCTCCGCCGGCAGGTCCCCGCTCTCGCGGGACTCGGCGATGATGCTCTCCAGGTCACGCGGCGTGGCCGCGTGCTGGACGTCCTCGACCGGTTCGATCCGCACCGCCTTGAGCAGCAGGATCGCCGCCTGGTCGAACAGCCAGATGAGCGGGCCGAAGATCCTCAGGTAGATCCCCGTGGACAGTGACAGGGCGCGGGCCACGGGTTCGGGCCGCGCGATCGCCAGGTTCTTGGGGAAGAGCTCACCGAAGACCATCTGCACGATGGTCGAGAACAGCAGCGCGAGGACGGTACCGACGGCCACGCCGGTCCCTGTGGGGACCCCCACACCGCCGAGGAGCTCACCCACACCCTGTCCGATCATCGGCTCGGCCACGTAACCGACCAGAAGACCCGTCACGGTGATGCCCAACTGGGCGCCGGAGAGCATGAACGACGTGCGGTCCGTGATCCGCAGGGTCCGTACGGCCCCCGCGTCCCCGGCCGCGGCCCTGGCGCGCAGACGCGAACGGTCCACGGCCATGTAGCCGAATTCCTGGGCGACGAAGTAGCCCGTCGCCGCGGTGATCACGAAGACCACCAGTGCCCCGAAGGCGATACTGAGAACGGTGCTCATCGGGCACGCACCGCCTCGCCCCGCCTAGCGGCGGGAGTGCCGATCAGGTGCGCGCCCCTGGGAGAAGGGGGCTCGTCGGAGTCAGGGTCACAGCATCCCTGCGGGATGCTGTTGGTACTTCGGGACGGGTCCACTGTTCCTCTCTCTGCGCATGTGCGCGTTGTTGATGTGATCGAAGTGGTCCAGGTGTCAGAAAAGACGCTGGAGGGCGGGCGAAAAGTTCCCGCTCAGCGCCCGACGGGCGCGTCGGCCTCCGCGCCGAAGACCGCCCATTCGCGCCGACGGGCCTCGGCGAGCGCGATCGCGGTGGCCACGGCCACGTTCAGCGATCCGACCCGGCCGATCTGCGGAATGTAGGTCACCGCGTCCGCGCCGGACAACAGGGCCGGGGAGCAGCCGTGGTCCTCGGCTCCCACGGCCAGACACACGTCCGGCTCCAGCGGGGCGGCGTGCAGCGGCACCGCGCCGGAGGCCAGTTCCACCGCGACGACCTTGAATCCCTCGCCGCGCGCCGCGGACAGGGCGTCGGCGGTGGAGGCGGTGCGCGTGTGCGCCACCTTCGCGCCGGTGCCCAGCGCGGTCTTGCCGACCTTGGGATCGTCGGGGTCGGCGCTGTTACCGGTGAGCCAGAGCCGGTCGACGCCGAAGGTCGCGCAGGTACGCAGGATCGAGCCCAGGTTGTACGGCTGGGTGACGGACTCCACCAGAAGGGCCAGACGACCCTCGGTGCGCCTGCGCCACTGGCGGTTCAGGCGTTTGACGTCGGTGGGACGCAACTGCGTGCTCAACTGCGGTGTGTTCCTCAGCGGGTCAGCCCCGGGCGGCCCCGGGGTCGGTGTTCGCAACAGGATACTGGTCGGCCGCGCGCCTCGCACGCGGGGACCGGGCACACCTGTGCGGATGGAAGCCTCAGCGCGGGACGGACGCGCGGGTCACCTCGCGCGGCGTACCGCCAGGACGCGGTATCCCGCCCGCGAGGCGACGCGCTCGGCCGGCAGGCCCTGGGCGTCCAGCCACTTCTGGAGCGAGTCCGCGCCCAGGTGGCGCTGGACCACCAGGTGGGCCGTCCCCTCCGGGGTGAGCCGGCCCAGCCAGGTGCGCAGCATCGAGTGCAGCACGCCCTTGCCCACGCGGATGGGCGGATTGGACCAGACCGCGTCGAAGGGCCCCTCCAGCTCCCCGGCGGCGGGCTCGGCCCCTTCCGGCCCGGCCTCCTCCGGCCCGGCCGTGGGACGGCCCTCGGTGGAGACGACCGCGAACCGGGCGTGCGCGAGCCCGTACTCGGCGGCGTTGCGCCGCGCCAGCCCCACGGCTCGCGCGTTGACGTCCACACCGAGCACCCGCGCCCGCGGGGCGCGGGAGGCCATCGTCAGCGCGATGGGCCCGTAGCCGCAGCCCAGGTCCAGCAGGCGCCCCTGGGACGGGGGCGCCGGCACGGTCTCCAACAGCACGCGCGTGCCCAGGTCGACCTTGTCGGGCGAGAACACACCGCGGTCGGTGTGCAGCCGAAGGTGCAGGTCGGGTAGGACCAGGTCGGCGGTGGAGGGCCGGCTGGCGGCGTCGGGAGCGGAGTCGAAGTAGTGCTGGGCCACGCCGTGACGCTACCAGGAGGCGCTCCCCGCTCCGGCCGGGCAAAAACCTCTCCACCTGCCGGATACGAAATCTCCAAGACCCCGGACCTGGGGCCGCCGGGTGCGGAAGATGGAGGTAACCGACCATTTCGTGGGGGAACACATGCGAGCAGAGGTAGGAGACCGACTCGTCGTCGAGAGCCCGCGTGCCGACGCCCACCGCCGGACGGGCGTCGTCACCGGGGTCCAGGGCGACGGCGGGTCCCCGCCGTACCAGGTGCACTGGCTGGACCCCGTCGGCGGGCACGACGCCCTGGTCTACCCGGGGCCGGACGCGCACATCGAACACACGCCCGGCCGCACGGGCGCGGACACGGAGGGGACGGAAGCCATGCAGACCATGAAGCGCTGGGACGTCGACGTCGTCGTCGCGGAGGAGACCGAGGGCGACACCGCGCGGACCTGGGCCGAGGTCGGTCTGGTCGCCGACGACGGAACGGCGCTCCGAGGACACGGAATGTCTCGCAAGCACCCCGCCGATGTCGACGTACCCGAGATCGGGGAGGAGCTCGCCGTCTCGCGTGCCCTGTCCGACCTCTCGCGCCAGCTCCGCCAGGTCGCGGCCGAGGACATCAACGACAACACCGGCACTCCCTGGCGTCCCACCTGACCCACCGGCGACCGGCGCGACCCACCGCGTCGGCCATGCGGCCCCCGGCACCGCCGGGGGCCGCGATCATGTGCGCGGTGTCACCGGCCGGACCGGAAGTGGCCACCCGCGCCTCGGGTCGTTTGGGCCCGGTGGTCACCCGCATCGGGCACACTCGGAAGTCGGACACGGCTCCCGCCCCGACGGCGGGACGTGCGTCCCGGCTTCCACCGAAGCCGGGACCGCAGTCGTGTCGGGACCAGTGCAGGGCGGTCGGAGAAGGGACGGGAACTCTTCGGGAGAGAGGCGGCCGCCGCGTCCGAGGTACCGCTGTGCTCTCGTGCCGGACCGGGAGAAGCGCGTTGCCACCCGGCGCGAGCCGGGCGTACTCACGCAAGGAGACCCGTTGCCCACCTCGTCACCCCAGGCCGGACCCGCCCGGGTCCTCGGTACCGTCGACGCGGTCGCCATCGGCGCCGGCGCCATGCTGGGCGCGGGCGTGTTCTCGGTCTTCGCCCCCGCCGTGGTCGGTGCGGGCGCCTGGCTTCCGGTCGCCATCCTCATCGCCGGGATCGTCGCGTACTGCAACGCGGTCTCCTCGGCCCGGCTCGCCGCGTGCCACCCCCAGTCCGGGGGCGCCTACGTCTACGGCACCGAACGGCTGGGCGCGTTGTGGGGCTATCTGGCGGGATGGTCCTTCGTGGTCGGCAAGGTCGCCTCCTGCGCGGCGATGGCCCTGACCTTCGCCGCCTACGTGCTGCCCGGATGGGAGCGCCCGGTGGCGGCCGCCGCCGTCGTGGCGATCACCGCCCTGAACTACCGGGGGGTGCGCCGCTCCACGTTCGTGGTCAAGATCCTGGTCGCCCTGGTCCTGGCCGCGCTGGCGGTCGCGCTCGCTGCCATGGTGTTCAGCGGCCGACTGGCCCTCGTCGCCCAGGTGGACGGGCTGGGGCCCTGGCCGGGAAGCTTCGGCCTGCTCGGCTCGGCCGGGATGGTCTTCTTCGCCTTCGCCGGGTACGCGCGCATCGCGACCCTGGGCGGTGAGGTCCGCGACCCCGCGACCACCATCCCGCGCGCCATCGTGCTGACCCTGGGCGGGGTCCTGGCCCTGTACCTGGTGGTGGGCACCGGCCTGCTCATCGTGCTCGGACGCGACCGGCTCTCCACCAGCACCGCGCCGATGGTCGACGCGGTCCTGGTCGCCGGATACCCGGCCCTGGTCCCGGTCATGGTGGCGGGCGCCGCCGTGGCAAGTCTGGGCGCCCTGCTCTCCCTCGTGCTGGGGGTCTCGCGCACGACGGCCGCGATGGCCGCCGACGGCCACCTGCCGCGCTCGCTGGCGGTCGTCCACGAGCGCCACGGGGTGCCCCACCGGGCCGAGATCGTGGTCGGCGCCGTGGTGGTGGGACTGGTCCTGCTCTTCGACCTGCGCGGGGCGATCGCCTTCTCCGCGTTCGGGGTGCTGGTGTACTACGCCATCACCAACGCCTCCGCGCTGCGCCTGGGCCCTGACGAGACCCGGCCGCCGCTGGTCGTGCCGGTCGTCGGCCTGGTGGGGTGTGTGGTCCTGGCGTGCAGCCTGCCGCTGCCGGTGGGGATGACCGGCCTGGCGGTGCTGGGTCTGGGCGCCGCGGTGTGGTGGGCACGTGACCGGGTCGCCTGACGCCGGGGTTCGGGGCGCTTTCACGCCGGGGCCTTCGTCGTCGCTACGGCCCCTCACTCGTGCTCGCCTCGGGCCGCCGCTCGTTCCTCGCTACGGCCCGGATTGACCCCCTGGGGCTGGGGCAGGCTGAATCGCCTCCCTCCCACCCCTGGCATCGCGTAGGACGGGTGACTTCCTGGGGCCCGTGCGGGCGACTGGGCGTGGGGGTCAGTGGGTGTGGGCGACCAGGTAGGCCAGGCCGCGCTTGGCGGTCGTGGACAGGCGCAGATCGACCACTTCCTCGGGCGTGAACCAGCCGCAGTCGGCCGTGGAGCCGTCCACCTCCAGTACCCGGGGTTCGCCCGGGTGGGGGACGTGCACGTGGGAGAACACCCAGACCGCGTAGATCTCCGGGCCGGTCGGCGGGACGCGGTGGTGGCTGGCCACGGTGATCAGTCGGCCGACCACGCCCTTCTGGGCGGTCTCCTCCAGGACCTCGCGGCGCAGGGCCCCGCGCACGTCCTCGCCCGGGTCGACACCGCCGCCCGGGAGGTGCCAGGTGCCGCCGCCGGGGAAGCCCTCGGCGATCAGGCTGAGCAGGATGCGCCCGGCGGGGTCGGTGACGATCCCGTAGGAGGCCAGGCGGCTCAGCCGGGGTCGCCGGCCGGGCTCCTCCTCCGCCAGGATCCGCGCGGGAGCCACGGACCGGTCGACCGAGGCCGATACGGCGGGCCAGTGCTCGACCGTCGCGGTGGTGGCGAACACGACGCGGTCCACCTGGAGCAGAGTGCCGTCGGGGGCCGTGACCGCGTCGCCGAGCACGTCGAGGGCGACCAGGGGCTCGTCCGGCGCCAGCCGCCCGAGGGCACGGGCGACGTCGCCGGGATCCTGGCCGAACAGCACGCGCGCGCCGAGCAGGGTCGGGCCCGCGACCACGAGGTGCGCGGTCACACGCCGGGCCGGCTCGCCCGAGGGCACGGTGGTCACAGTGAGCCCGTGGCGGCCACACTCGGGAGTCCGACCAGGCGCAGGAGCTCATCGAGGGTGGCGACGGTGGTCACTCCCTCGAAGCGCTGGCGCCCGCGGCGGTCGACCATGACCGGGTGCATGCGGGCGGCGACGGCACCGACGCCGTCGGACTGGATCTGGTCGCCGACGTGCCAGCAGTCGGAGGGGGCCACACCGAGCCGCTGCGCGGCCATGTGGAAGATCGCTGGGTCGGGCTTGCCCGAGCCGGCGGTGTCGGCGCACACCACGGCGTGGAAGTACGGGGACAGTTCCAGGGCCTGGAGCTTGGCGTGCTGGAGGGCCTCGATGCCGTTGGTGACCACGGCCAGGCGGTAGCCGGAGGAGTGCAGCGCGTGCAGGGCGGGAATGGCGTCGGGGAAGGCCTGCCATCCCGAACGGTGCGCGTCCAGGTAGAGCCGGTAGAGGTCGTCGCAGTGCTGGTCGGCGATCTCGGCGTGCCCGGCCTGGACGGCCAGGGCCCGGATCCGATCGCGGCGCTGCTGGTCCAGGCTCAGGTCGCCGCGGAGGTAGGCACCGAAGGAGATCTCGGTCTGGACGTCCCAGAGGGTGCGCGCGGCGGTGAAGTCGGGGTGTCCGAGGCGGTCCATGACCGCGCGCAGTCCGGTGGACGACGCCGCTTCGTCATCGATGAGGGTGTCGTCCAGGTCGAAGCAGATCGCCATCGGCGCTGCGGGTATGTTCGGCATCGTTCCTCAACTGGCTGGCAGGACAAAACATGCCAACGCTAACCCGTAAGGACGACGTAAAAGGTGTAAACCCCGCCTTATGGGATGTGGCCAAAATCACGATACGGAGGGTGGGCCCGTGGCTCCACCACTCCCGGGTGTCACGGAAGCCGCTGGAACCACAAGAGTGAGGTCACCGCCGTGGCCATGGACAGCACGATGGCCACCAACACGAACCGTGTGACGATTTCCTCGTGGACGAACTCCGTCCCCAGGGACGACCCGATGTCCTCGTAGACCTCGGTCAGCTCCGTCTCGTTCTCCGCCTCGTAGAAGTGCCCCTCGGTGTCCTGCGCCAGACCGCGCAGCGCGTCCTTGTCGATGTCGGCGGGCACCTGGTAGCCGTCGATCTCGATCATCGCCGCACCGCTGCCGAACGCGATCGTCGACACCGGCACCTCCTCCTCGCCCGCCGCCGCGGCGGCCCGGGTGATCTCGCGCCCGCTGGTGTTCTCGCCGTCGGAGAGCAGCACGATCGCCGAGGGCGGCGGATCCTCCTCGGAGTCCTCGTCGAAGCTGCGGATCGCCTCCAGCGACGCGAACACGCCCTCGCCGATCGCGGTCCCCGGACCCAGCCTCAGATTCTCGATCGACCCGATCACCGCCTGGTGGTCCTGCGTGGGGGAGGACACCACCGTCGCTGTGGAGGAGAACGCCACCAGCCCCACGTTGAACCGGTCCGGCAGCGTCTCCACGAACCCCTGCGCCGACTCCTTGGCGGCCTCCAGCCGGTCGGGTTCGATGTCGGTCGCGGCCATCGACAGCGACACGTCCACCGCCACGATGATCGTCGCCCGCTCCCGGGGCGCCTCCACCGGCATGGCGGGCACCGCCATCGCCGCGATCAGCACGCCCAGGGTGAGTGTGAACAGCGCCGCCGGGACATGGCGGCGCAGGTCCGGCCGGTGCGGGGCCACCTGGTCCAACAGCTCCAGGTTGGTGAAGCGCACCGTGTACTGGCGTCGCTGGCGCTGAGCGAACACGTACGCCCCGACCAACACGATCAGGAGCAGCAGCCACCACAGCCGCGTGGGTTCCAGAAAGGTCATCGGTTCGTCCCCCGTGCGTCGGCTCCGTGCGGGCCGCTCCCGCTCCGTCGTCGTGCTCGCGTGCGTCCACCGTGGCTCATCGGGGCACTCCCGGTGTGTGCCTCGCCAGGTGGTGGGCTGTGCGCCGCTGATGAATCACGAATCTGGCGATATCCACCACCCAGTCACGGTCTGTCCGCAATACCAAGTGGTGTACCCCGCAGCGGCGCAGCGCATCGCGCACGGTCTCCCGCTGGGCCGCCGCGGCCTTCTGGTAGCGCTCCCGGACGGACCGGGTCAGCCGCACGTCCTTCACCCGCCCCGACCGGGGGTCGCGCAGGGCCACGTCACCGATCTCGGGCACGTCCAGCTCCCGGGGGTCGACCACCTCGACCACCAGGACCTGGTGCCGCTGGGCCAGCTGGCGCAGCGGCCGCTCCCACAGGACCTCCCCGCCGAAGGCCGGCGTGTCCAGGAAGTCCGAGACCACCACCCGCAGACCCCGACGCCGGCGTGTGCGCACCAGGTCCTCGATCGCGTCGCCCAGCGTCGCCCGATGAGGGGAGGGCTCGCGCTCGTCGCCCGTCGGCGCGGCCGCGATGGTGGCCAGCAGCGCCAGCAGGGCCTCCTTGCCCGACCGGGCGGGCCACCGCCGGATGCTCCCCCGGTGCAGGAAGTGCGCGCCGAACCGGTCGCCCACCCGCTGGGTCAGCAGGTTGGCGGCCACCATCGCGCCGACGGCCACGTCGCGCTTGGAGCGCTCACCGGTCCCGAAGTCCATGCTGGGGGACAGGTCCAGCAGCGTCCAGCTCTCCAGCTCGCGGTCGGCCACCAGGTCGCGCACGTGCGGGGTGTCGGTCCGCGCGGTCACCGCCCAGTCCATCAGCCGCACGTCGTCCTCGCCCGGCTGGTACAGGCGCGCCTCGGCCGCCTCCGAACCGGGGCCGAGCCGCAGCCCGAGGTGCTCGCCGTGCAGCAGCCCGTCCAGACGGTGCACGATACGCAGGTCCAGGCGGCGCAGAGCGGCGCGCAGGCGTGGATCGGTACCGATCGCGGGCATGTTCACGGGGACTACCTCGCCGACGCGAAGGAGGCCGACTCACCGCTGGGCGGTTCGTCCCAGATCACGCGCGGGGCCGGCACACTCGACAGGATGCGGTCGACCACCTGCTCGGCGCTGATGCCGTCGGCCAGGGCGTCGAAGGTCAGGACGAGGCGGTGCGCGATGATGTCGTGCGCCAGGACCCGCACGTCGTCGGGCAGGACGTAGTCGCGACCGCGCAGCAGCGCCAGGGCGCGCGCCGCCGCGACCAGGCCCAGGGTGGCCCGCGGGCTGGCGCCCACCTCCAGCACCTGGCGCAGGTCCGGCATCTGGTGGTTCTCCGGCTCACGGGTCGCCATCACCAGGCGCACGATGTAGTCGGCGATGAGCTGGTGGACGTGCACGCGCTCGGCGTCCGACTGCAGCTCACTGAGGGTGACCGGGTCCAGCACCTGGTGCGCGGTGGGCGGCGCGCCGCTCATCCGCCGCAGGATCTCCATCTCCTCGTGCGCGCGCGGGTGCCCGACGTTGACCTTCATCAGGAAGCGGTCGCGCTGCGCCTCGGGGAGCGGGTAGACGCCCTCGGACTCCACCGGGTTCTGTGTGGCGATGACGATGAACGGGGTCGGGAGGGGGTGAGTGGTGCCGCCGATGGACACCTGCCCCTCGGCCATGACCTCCAGCAGGGCCGACTGGACCTTGGCCGGGGCCCGGTTGATCTCGTCGGCGAGCACGAAGTTGGCGAAGACCGGCCCCAGCTCGACGTCGAACTTCTCGGTGGAGGGGTGGTAGATGCGCGTGCCGACGATGTCGGAGGGCACCAGGTCCGGGGTGAACTGCACCCGGGCGAAGGAGCCGCCGGTGACCTTGGCCAGCGTGGACACGGCCAGCGTCTTGGCGATGCCCGGCACGCCCTCGATGAGGCAGTGCCCCTGGGCGACCAGGGCGATGAGGGAGCGCTCCACCATCCGCTCCTGGCCGACGATGACCGTCGACACCTCGTGCAGTGCGGCACGCAGCAGCCGGGTCGGCTCGCCCGGGGTGCTCTCCGACGCCGGTGAGGGGGCGCCACCGTGTCCGGGTGAGGTTTCTGCCATGGATTCTCGGGCGCGTTCCCTGCGGGCCAGAGCGGGAGCGCCCTCCTCCTTCCGGGTGGTGGTCGCGGTGACGGGCCTTTCGCATCCCGCCTCCGCGCTCGTGGTTCCTGCGGCGCGTCCACCCCGGCCGCGCGTGGCCGTGCTGGACGTTCTGCATCGGTGACGCCGAATATGGTGGTGATCACCCGCCTGTGGCGACACTACCGTTCCTACGCAGATTGGCCAGTTCGACGTCCTCCCTTTCCTGAAAGAAGGGGATTGCGGCCGGGCCCGGTGGCGCTGCGCGCCTCACGGCCGCAACCGGTTCCTGCTTCGCCGACCTGGCGTCCCAGAGGTCTCCGCAGGCCGCCCCGAAGGGCTGGTCCGCCCGCGCGCCAGGGTGTTCCCGGGCGCGTTCACATCCGCTGTGTGCCCGCACCCGGTGCACCGGAATCGCGATACTCCCGGCCCACCCTTGGCGCGCCGGTTCACGTGGAACGCGCCGTGGTCCCCCGGACACGGTGTGCACGACTGCGAGGGTCTGCTGGGGATGTGCGAGGTCGCGGCCTTGAGCCAGGACGCCGATGAACCTGATCGACCCCCTGACCCCCGTTGATCACGGCCACGCCAGGACCGGCCTCTGGCACAAGCGCTACGGAGGTGACTGGCAAGGCGCCATGGGGTGGTGATACCCGAAATGGCCCGAGAGCGACCGATAGGCTGGGAACAGTTCCGCCGGGGTACACGCGAGGGGGACGGGGCGGCGACGGTGAGAGGGGCTTGACGTGGCGGTTCGCGCGTTGGGGCTGAACGAGGGGGATCCACGCCAACTCGGACGGTTCCGCCTGGAGGGCCGGATGGGGGCGTCCGCGCTCGGCGTGGTCTACGTGGGCCGCGACCGTTCCGGCGACCAGGTGAGCATCGCGGTCCTGGACTCCGGCGCGGGAGTCGACGACCAGGCCCGGGCGCAGTTCGCCGAGGCGGTGCGCGCCGCCGACGACGTGGTCGCCGCCCGGACCCGTGGCCGCGGGTCGCTGTGGGCCGCGGTGCCGCTGGCCGGGGACGGAGCCGGGGCCGGCTCCCTGTTGGAGCGCGCCGCCCGGTCCGGCCGGGTCGCGGCGCGCGGCCCGGTGGTGCTGCCGCACTGGGCGGGGCACCGGGGCGGCGCCGCGGTGCGGTGGGCGCCCTGGGTCGGCCGACGCGACAGCGCGGTGGTGGCGAGCGAGGGCAACTGGTGGCTGATCGGCGGACTGGGGGCGGTCCTGCTGGTGCTCCTGCTGCTGGTCTCGGTCCTGTACCTGTGGATGCTGCAGTTCCCACCGCCCGAGATCCCGGTGACCCAGCCGGAGATGGAGCAGACCGAGCCCTCGGGGGAGGAGTCGGAGCCGGCCGAGGAGGGCGAGGGCGAGCCCGCGGAGCCGACGCCGGTGCCCTCCCTTGGTCCGACCAACGGCGAGGACGGCTGGGGCGACCAGCCGGAGGACAACCTCTAGAGGCACGGCGGCCCCCGTCGGCCGGTGCGAGCCCGGCCGGGTAGCCGTCCAGGTGCTCGGCGGGTGGGGCGCCCGGTCGCGGCGCCGGGGGAGGAGCCGGTGTCGAACGCGCGATGAGGAGAGGCCCCCGGGGAGGCCGGACTGCGGCTGCGAAGGCCGCGCACCGCCCGTCGGGGACAGGGGCGGGTCGTAGGGGGAGGCGGCCTTGGACCATGTCGAGGACGTCGAGTTCTGGAAGAGCCCCAGCCATAGGCGATTAACCGAGAACCTGCTCTGCCTTCGGCCTTTCCCCGAAGGCAAGGACGTACGCTGCGCCGCGGCGGTCACGGCTTTGGCGCGGTCCGTGGACGGGCGGGCCCGGGTGCGCCCGCCCTCAAGACCTCCCTCAAGGCTTGACGTCTTCCGGGTCGCCTGGTCCTGCACCATCTTCTGGTGACAGTTCGTCCTCGTCCTCGAGTCCCAGACCGAGACTGCAACTGAAGTCCTCCGGTGTCTCGTGGCACGGTACGAAAGTACGTTCCCCCGAATCGTGGTGCGCATAGCCTGCCAGCCAGTACTGCTCGGGTTGCCGCGGTGGAACCTCGACGACGAAGGGCCGCTCGTCATCGCGCAGGATGACTTGGCCCGTGTTCTCCTGGGCGTCGAGGTAGTGTGCCTCGAGCTCCCATTCACAGGACCGCCCCTCTGCCTGTGCCTCCACCCTGAGTCCGCCCGGTTCCAGCCCACCACCGAGGTCGATCCGCCTGCGGCTGAAGTACGGCTGCCCTTGGTCGGGCCCATCATCGGTGATGTACAGCATCGGATCATTGTGGTTGAGATCCACGATCACTCCCTCATAGGAGGCGGCGCCCGCCGGAGGGTAGTCAACGACGGTGACGGCCGTCGGATTCTCGCAGGATATGTTCACCGGTTTCATATCCACGATGCTCAGCTGGGAGGTGCGCGTGGACAGGAGGTTCATGGTGAACACGGCTGTGCCGGAGCCGCCGGTCCCGTCTTCCCAGACCCCGCCAGTGGGAGGGGCAGGTGCCGTCTCGAGGGTATAGGGAATCAACCGCCCTCCCAAGGGCCGAAGGAATTCCCAGACTTCCGAGCTCGGCGTAGCCTGGAGGGTCTCACCCTCTTCGGCTGTCAGGGGCCGGTCCAGGACGATTTGGAACGACTCGAAAGACGTGGTGTCGTAAGTGATGGAGCTGCTGAACGGAGCGCGGTCTTGGTCCACTGTGCGCTCTGCCTTCTGTTGCTCGCGCAGTCGTGCCTCCGTGGACCACAGGTCGAAGGTGAAGGTTGCCAGGGTACCCAGGAGGGCCAGCGTGATGGATATCGACCACGCTCCCAGGCGAACCCGACGTGGTGCGCTCTGTCCTTCCGGGAAATAGCGCTCCTGTAAGATTCCGTAGACAGATCTCTTGTGCTTCTTCTCTTCACTTCCCCGTTCTTGGCATGCCGGATCATTTGGCACTTGTTTAGAATTCGATGAGTCGGCGGGAGAGTTGGCCTTTTGGTCGCGAGTGAACTTCTTCTCTTCATTTCTTTTCATGGTGAAAGCCATTCCTCCTTGCAATGATTCGTCTTTGAGGGTAGTGCAGGAGTGACTGTCCGTTGCCTGGCCTGGCCGTAATCGGCCATCCTTGGTTCCCTGGCTGAGGCCTTAACCCCGGTGTCCGCGTTCTGCTGTTTCGGTAGAGGTGCCTGACGGCTCGAATCCGGAGTTCGGCCGGTGACTTCCGCCCTGCTCCGGTGCTCTGTCTGCGCGTTCCCGTCAGGCCGGAATGTGCGTCCGGGGCGGCACCGAGCAGTCTGATGGCGGGAGCCACCTGGTCCGCGCCCGGGGGACAGGGGCGGGTCGTAGGGGAGGCGTCCGCCGGGGGAGGGCCGGGGCAAGGGCGGCCTTGTGCGGCGGTGAGACGGCGGGGGGCGAGACGCGGCCGCAGGGCGCACAGGATCCCAGGAGAGGCATCCACTGTCGCTTGCGTCCTTAGAAATCTACGTCGTAAAGGTGGCTGTCCGCTTCTGTCGAAGCAACAACCAACAACACGATCGCGCGGCTACGCCGCCCGCCTCTCTCAACGTTCGCGGATACCGGCTTCGGCGTGTCGTCTCCGGCCGCGGACGGTACCTAGAACGTGTTCAGCGTCCTGTAAACGGCCGTCCGAAGGCTGGTGGTGCTGATGGACGGGTGACGGAACCTGCACCCCCGAGCGTTCGGCTCAGCGGTTCGTCCCGGTCGTGTCGCACGGTGCCTATGCTGGCCTGGTGCTGAAAAAGGTGATCGTGACGCGGTACGTGCTGCCGTTGCGCGAAGGCGGATCGCTTCCCGGGTTGGTCGAGGCCGACGACCTGGGAATGTACGTGGTGAAGTTCATCGGGGCGGGCCAGGGTCGCAAGACCCTCGTGGCCGAGGTCGTCGCGGGTGAGCTCGGCCGGGCCCTGGGGCTGCCCGTGCCCGAGTTGGCGCTGGTGGAACTGGACCCGGTGATCGGCCGCAGCGAGCCCGACCCCGAGGTCCAGGAGCTCATCAAGGCCAGCGGCGGACTCAACCTGGGCATGGACTTCCTCCCGGGTTCGCTGGCCTTCGACCCCCTGGCCTGTGACGTGGACCCGCTCTTCGCCGGCCGCGTGCTGTGGTTCGACGCGCTCATCGGCAACGTCGACCGTTCGTGGCGCAACCCCAACATGCTGCTGTGGCACGGCGAGCCCTACCTCATCGACCACGGGGCGACGCTGATCTTCCACCACAACTGGGCGGGAGCGGACCGCTTGGCCCTGCGCCCCTACGACGCCTCCGACCACGTGATGGCGGGCTGCTCTCCCGACCTGGCGGCCGCGGACGCGCGGATGGCGCCCCTGGTCGACGAGGGGCTGCTCACCGACGTCCTGGCCCTGGTGCCCGACGTGTGGCTGGAGAACGAGCCCGGGTTCGATGCGCCCGACGCGGTCCGGGAGGCGTACAAGCGACACCTCCTGACGCGGGTGGCGGACCGCTCCTGGTTGCCGGAGGTGGTCGCGTGAGCGGGGCACAGCGGTACAGCGACGCGGTGACGACGGGCCGGGTCGCCGAGCAGCGCGACCGCGCGGTGTTCGAGTACGCCCTGCTGCGGGTCGTCCCGCGGCTGGAGCGCGGCGAGTGCGTCAACGCCGGTGTGATCGTGTACTGCCAGGAACGCGCCTTCCTGGCGGCCCGGTCGGCCCTGGACGAGCGGCGGTTGCTCGCGGTGGCTCCCGAGGCGGACGTCGAGGGAGTGCGGCGGGCGCTGGCCGCGGTGGAGTCGCTGTGCAGGGGTGGTGCCGAGGCGGGTGCGGCCGGTCGCGAACGGCCTGGTCAGCGGTTCCGCTGGCTCACGGCGCCGCGCAGCACCATCGTCCAGCCCGGGCCGATCCACGGGGGGTTGACGGAGGATCCGCTGGTCGAGGTGGAGCGGTTGCTGGACCGGTTGGTCCGCTGATCCGCTCTTCGGGTAACGGACATCACAGCCATTCCAGGGGTTAAAGGGGAGGCGAACGTCCCCCTCGGGGTGTTGGTATGGGAGTGGTCCCCGCCGGTGGGCACCCTCCCAGGCCGGCTTCCGTAGACGTTTTCCTCGAACTGGAGTGCCTGTGCAGTCCCCGAAGTCACCCCCCGCCACGCCTCCTCCCGGCACCGGTCCCGCCCCCGGCACGGCCGCGCCGCCCCCCGCGTGGACACCGACGCGGCGGTCCGTCGCGCTGCTGGTGATGGTGCTGGGGGTGCTGACGGCCACCGGGCCGTTGGCGACCGACATGTACCTGCCGGCCTTCCCCCAGATCACCGAGGAGTTGGGAGCGAGTGAGTCGCAGGTCGGGCTGACGCTGACCGCGATGATGCTCGGTCTGGCCGTGGGCCAGTTGGTCATCGGTCCGATGAGCGACGCCTTCGGGCGGCGTACTCCGCTGTTGATCGGTGTCGCGGTGTTCACCGTGACGTCGGTGCTGTGCGTGTTCGTGCCGAACGTGACCCTGTTCATCGGGTTGCGGTTCGTGCAGGGCATGGCCGGTGCGGCCGGAGCGGTGATCGGCCGGGCGGTCGTGCGTGACCTGTTCAAGGGTGACGACGCGGTGCGGTTCTTCTCGCGTCTGGCCCTGGTGATGATGCTGGCTCCGCTGCTGGCTCCGTTGGCGGGTGCCCAGTTGCTGCTGGTGGGACCGTGGCAGGTGAGCTTCTGGGTGCTGGCGGGGATGTCGGCGATCAGCTTCGTGCTGGTGCTGGTGTGGCTGCCGGAGAGCCTTCCGGCGCACGAGCGCCGTCCGCAGGGTCCGCGGCGGCTGGCCCGGACCGTGGGCGGGCTGGTGCGGCAGCCGCGGTTCATGGGTCCGGTGCTGACGCTGGGTCTGAGTTTCGGGATGCTGTTCACGTACGTGTCGGCTTTCTCGTTCGTCTCGCAGAACGAGTTCGGTGCCTCGCCGCAGACGTACGCGTGGCTGTTCGCGATCAACTCGCTGGGGATGATGGCGGGTACGCAGACGAACGGTCTGCTGGTGGGCCGGGTGGAGACGCTGCGGCGTCTGGGGCTGGGGCTGCTCCTGGCGTTGGTGTCGGTGGTGACCCTGCTGGTGCTGGCGTTGAGCGGTGTGGCCACGTTGTGGGTGACCGTGGGGTTGTTGGCGCTGATGATGTTCAGCGTCGGGTTCATCTTCCCCAACTCGACGGTGACGGCGTTGGACGGTCAGCCGGTGGCCGTGGCGGGAACGGCGTCGGCTCTGATGGGGGCGATGCAGTTCACGCTGGGTGGTGGTGTGGCTGCTCTGGCCGGGATGACGCCGTCCGGAGAGGCGTCGTTGGTCAGCATGGCCGTGGTGATGGCCGGTGCGTCGGTGTTGTCGATGCTCGCGTTCGTGTGGACGGTCCGTTCGAAGGTCGGATAACCACACGATGCCTTGTTTTCGTCTGACTGCGTCGGGTTGCCTGAACAGGGGATTGTGGGCACAGTAGGGCTCTATTCCCCGATTGAGGCGGCTCCGGTCTGTGCCCGGTCCGCCTTCTGATGTGGCAGAGGATGAGTGGGTATGGGCGAGGCTGGTGTCACCCCCGGTGTGCGGGCTCGGGCGATGTCCGGGCTGGGCGACCTGGTGTACGAGGGGGCGTCCGGTGACGCGCATGCCGAACTGTTCTCGGTGCCGGTGGCCGATGGTTGGCGGCGTCGGACGGCGGGTGAGTTCGCCACGGACGTGACGTCGGTGGCCAAGGGGCTGATCGCGGCCGGTGTGGGTGAGGGCGACCGGGTGCTGGTGGTGTCCGGTTCTCACCAGGAGTGGGTGCGGGTCGCGTTCGCGGTGTGGTCGGTGCGCGGTGTGGTGGTGCCGTTGGAGCCGTCGGCGTCGGTGGAGCGGGTGGTGCAGGTGGTGCGGCACACGCGTCCGGCCGCGGCTCTGGTGGAGGGTGAACGGCTGCTGCGCACGGTGGCCGGTCTGCAGCGGGAGTTGCCGGATCTGGGTCGTGTGTGGCGGTTGGAGCCGGATCTGCCGGACCTGGTGTCGCTGGGTGCGTACATGGACGCGACGTCGGTGCGGTTTCGGCGTGATGAGACGCGGCCCGAGGACGCGGCGGTGGTGTTGTATCCGCTGAGTACGGTGTCGCGGTCGATGCGGGGTGTGGTGCTCTCGCACGGTGCGCTGTTGACGGCGGCGGCGTCGTTGGTGGACCGGATGTGGCCGCGGTTGTCGGAGTTGGACCAGGGGCGGGCGAGTGCGCTGTTGGATCTGCCGTTGACGCAGATCCAGGGGTTGGCGTCGTTGTTGGCGTGTGTGGTGGGCCGGGTGCGGGTGGGGTTGACCGCGCCGGGGACGCTGATGGCGCGTGTGGCCTCGTTCAAGCCGACGGTGCTGGTGTGTTCGGCGGCGCAGTTGGAGTCGGTGTTCGCTGTGGAGCGTGAGCGGGCGCAGTCGACGGGGTGGGACTCGTTGGCGACGTTCAACGCGTCGGTGGCGGCGGCTGTGGACTTTGACCAGTCGCCGAAGAAGGGTGCGTGGCGGCGGCTGTCGAGGTCGATGTACGGCTGGTCGTTCGTGCGGGTGCGTGAGCTGTTCGGCAACCGGGTGCATCTGGGTGTGTGCTGGGGTGGGGGTCTGTCGCACGAGTTGGACGCGTTCTTCAGTGGTGTGGGTGTGCCGGTGATGCAGGTGTTCGGTACGCCGGAGACGGCCGGTGTGTTCTCGGCGAACGCGGTGGGGAGCCGTGTGGCCGGGACGGTGGGTCGTGTGTTGGACGACCGTGAGCTGTGGGTGTCGCCTGAGGGTGAGGCCTACGTGCGCGGTGGTGCGTTGTTCTCGGGGTACTGGGGGGACGCAGAGGGGTCGCGGAGCGCGTTCCGTGATGGTTGGTTGGCCACGGGTGTGGCCGCGGAGGTCGATGACTCCGGTTTCGTGGGTGTGCGGGGCCGGTTGCGTCCGCAGGCGGCGATGGCCGAGGTGCCGGGCCGTTTCGTGGCGCGTTCGGCGGCGGGTGCCGTGGTGGAGCGTGCCGAGTCGGGGGCGGGCGTGGTGCCGGCGGTGGTGGAGGAGCGTGTGGCGGTGGAGTCTCCTTCGCCGGAGCTGGTGGCGGTGGAGTCGGGTGAGCGCTCGGACGCGGAGCTGGTGGCGGAGTTCGAGGCCCGGTTGCGGGCGCATCCGTTGATCAGTCAGGTGTTGGTGATCGTGGAGGGGCGGCCGTTCGCGAGTGCGCTGGTGACGTTGGTGCGTGACCAGTTGGAGTACTGGCGGTTGGTGAACGGGCGGCCGCTGTCGATGGCGCCGGAGGAGATCGCGGGGGATCGTGATCTGCTGCGTGAGGTGCAGGGGTTGGTGTACGAGGCCAACCGGTCGGTGCCGCGGCATCTGGCGGTGCGGTCGTTCCATGTGCTGGCGGAGGAGTTCACGTCGCAGTCGGGGCTGGTGCAGCCTTCGGGTGAGTTGCGGCGTGAGGCGGTGCTGCGGGCGTTCGCGGAGGAGATCGACGGGTTGTACCGCGTGCGTCGCGAGCAGTAGGCGGTGTGGTGTGCCGCGGTCCCGGTGGGTGTGGGGCCGCGGCTTCGTCGTGTGTGGGGTTGCCGGGGTCTGGGGCCTGCTGCGGTCGTGCTGTGCGGCCCCTCAGGCGTTCCGGTTTCTGGCCAGGGTGGAGCGTCCGGGATGGCGGGCTGCGACCGCGGCTGTGGCAGTGGTCAGCTCTGGCCGTTGAGGTAGGCCAGGACGGCGAGGACGCGGCGGCTGTCGTCGGAGGAGGGCGGCAGGTCGAGTTTGGTGAAGATGTTGTTGATGTGTTTGCTGACGGCTTTTTCGGTGATGTAGAGGCGTCCGGCGATGGCGGAGTTGGAGCGGCCTTCGGCCATTTCGGCGAGGACTTCGCGTTCGCGGGGGGTGAGCTCGGCGAGGGGGCCGCTCTGGTCCTGGCGGGCGAGGAGTTGGGAGATGACGGCGGGGTCCATGGCGGTGCCGCCGGCGGCGACGCGGCGGACGGCTTCGATGAACTGGCCGATGTCGAGGACGCGGTCCTTGAGGAGGTATCCGACGGCGCCGGTGTCGTCGGAGAGGAGTTCGCGTGCGTAGAGCTGTTCGACGTGTTGGGACAGGACGAGGATGGGCAGGCCGGGGACCTGTGTGCGGGCTCCGAGGGCGGCTTGGAGTCCTTCGTCGGTGAAGGTGGGGGGGAGTCGGACGTCGACGACGGCGACGTCGGGTTTGTGTTCGGTGAGGGCGGCTTGGAGGTCGGGTCCGTTGTCGACGGCGGCGACGACGGTGAAGTCGTGTGCCTCGAGGAGCCGGATCAGGCCGTCGCGGAGGAGGGCAAGGTCTTCGGCGATGACAACGCGCACGGGATCTCCAGGGTCACGATGGTGGGGCCGCCCGGGGGGCTGGTGATGTTCATCGTGCCATCGAATGCGTCGAGGCGGCGACGGATGCCGGTGAGGCCGCTTCCTGGGGTGGCGTCGGCGCCGCCGTTGCCGTTGTCGGTGATGGTGATGACCAGGCGGTTGCGGCCGTGGTTGATGTGGATCCAGGCGTGGGTTGCGCCTGAGTGTTTGACGGTGTTGGTGAGGAGTTCGGCGACGGCGAAGTAGGCGGCGGATTCGACGGGGTCGGCGGGGCGGCCGTCGAGGTCGATGGTGACGCTGATGGGGAGGTGGTGGGTGAGGGCGAGGGCGTGGACGGCGCCGTGGAGTCCGCGTTCGACGAGGACGGGTGGGTGGATGCCGCGGACGAGGTCGCGGAGTTCGATGAGGGCGTGGCGGGTGGTTTCGCGGGCTTCGGCGAGCATGGTGCGGGCGGTTTCGGGGTCGGTTTCGACGATGTTCTCGGCCATGCCGAGGTTCATGCCGAGGGCGACGAGGCGGGCTTGGGCGCCGTCGTGGAGGTCGCGTTCGATGCGGCGGATTTCGGCGGCTTGGGTGTCGATGGTGTTGGCGCGGCTGGTGGCGAGGTGGGCGACGCGGGCGGTGAGGCGGGCTTTTTCGGTGGGGGAGAGGAGGAGGCGGTTGAAGCGGATGTAGAGGGTGATGGCGCGGGGGGTGGTGATGTAGGCGAGGGCGAGCAGGGTGGTGCCGGTGAGGAGGGGGAGGAGGGTTTGGGGGAGGTTGGTGGGGGTGTAGAAGCCGTAGAGGGGGATGTTGGGGGTGAGGTGGAGGAGGGTGTTGAGGGTGAAGAGGATGTGGAGGGTGCCGTGGGTGAGGAGGGCGGCGGGGATGAGGATGAGGGAGATGCTGGCTGGTGTGGAGACGAGCCAGAGGAGGTCTTTCCAGGTGGCGGGGTCGGTGATGATGGCGCCGGCGCGGGGGACGACGCCGGTGGGGGGTACGGGGCGGTAGACGGAGGGGATGCGGCCTTGGTGGAGGATGTGGCCGAGTGTGCGTCGTTGGGTGTCGGCGAGGGTGCGTAGGAGGGTGGCGGTGAGGATGATGAAGGGGAGGCCGACCCAGATGAGGGTGAGGATGGCGGAGGCGATGACGAGGGGGAGTAGGAGGAGGGTGGCGATGTTCTGGGAGGTCAGCAGGACGAGGTAGGCCAGGGTGGTGAGTGGGCCGGTGTGGTGTGGGCCTGCTCTGTGGTGTGGGGCGTTGGCCATGTGTGGTGCTGTCCGTTCCTGCTGGTGTGTGGTGGTTCCATTCTGTCGCGTGGTGGGGTGTGGGGGCGGTGGTGGTGGGTCCCTTTTTTGTGGGGTGTGGTGGGTCTATTCCATCGTATGTGTGGTGGTGTTGTCACGCTTGGTGACAGTGTTGGCGTTTTTGGTCATTTCGGGCGTGGTGGTGGGGCTGGGGTGCGGGGGTGGTTTCGGGTGGGTGCTATGCCCTTGATGGGAGGTTTGTGGGGGTGAGAGGGCCGGATTGGCGGGTTTTTGGCGCAACTCGCCGACGTCGATTTCCCGTGGGTTGCCACGACCTGTGATGATCGGGAGTGTGTGGCGTGAACTGATCCTGCAGATGTATCCCGAGGCCGATCTGAACGATCCGGCCGATGAGGTGACCCTGGCCGAGGTGGAGAAGCACCTGATGCTGCCCCTGCCGTTCGAGTTGGCGTCGCTGCTGAGGGAGACCGACGGTGTGTCCAACGAGTACGGGGACGCGGTGGTGTGGAGTGCGCGGCGCCTGGTGGAGGACAACCTGGCGATGCGGCGGGAGCCGGACTACCTGGAGCTGTACGCGCCCTTCGATGAGATGATCTTCTTCGGCGACTCGGACATGGGTCCGCAGTTCGCCTACGTGCACACCGACTACGGTCCGGGGATCGTGGTGTGGGACCACGAGAGCGACCGCCGGCGCCTGGTGGTGGTCTCGCTGCGCGACTACCTGGCCAGGTGCTTCATCCAGGGCAACGCGTGGTTTCGGTGAGGGGCCCGCGGGCGCGGGGGTGACCTGCCGTTTCGTGCTATTTTTCGGGGTGTTGGCGGCGAGTCGGGCCGCCTGTCGTCTCCCCGAGCACGTTGTGAGAGTTGAGCCATGTCGGAGCAGTCCACCCCTGCCCAGGTAGCCGCCGTCGTCCAGGGCCGGGAGGTGGCGGAGTACCCCGAGCTGGCGCCCGAGGCCGCGCGCGGCCGGGTCCGGCGGATCACGGTGACGGGCGAGGAGGTGCTGCACCGGCGCAACGCCGAGGTGCCCGAGCACATGCTGGGCGGTGCGGAGCTGGCGGAGCTGATCGACGACATGTTCGTGACGATGTACGCGGCCGAGGGTGTGGGGCTGGCGGCCAACCAGGTGGGTGTGGATCTGCGGCTGTTCGTCTACGACTGCCCCGACGATGACGGCGTGCGCCACGTGGGGCACGTGGTCAACCCGGTGCTGGACGAGCGCGGGGCCGACGACGTGCTGGTGGTGGACTCGGAGGGCTGTCTGTCGGTGCCGGGGCCGCACGCGGACCTGGGGCGGTTGGAGCGGGCGACGGTGCGCGGTGTGGACAGGGACGGCGCCGAGGTGGTGCTGTCGGGGCGGGGGTACTTCGCGCGGTGCCTGCAGCACGAGACCGATCACACGCTGGGCAAGCTCTACACCGACCGGCTCTCCACGCGTGAGCGCAAGCGGGTGCTGAAGAAGATGAGCGAGATGGCCGAGAGCGTGTTCGAGCGCCGTGAGGAGCGTACGGCGGAGCTGGTGCGCGAGTTCGAGGGCTGAAGCTCTCGCGTGGTCAGGGGCGTCCCGGCGGTGGCCGGGGCGCCCCTGGTGTGTGTCAGCGTTCGTGGTCGGCTCGCACGACGCAGAACTCGTGGCCCTCGGGGTCGCGCAGGACGGCCCATCCGGTGCCGTCGGGGGCGCGGCGGTCTTCGGCCAGGGTGGCGCCCAGCTGTTGCAGGCGGGTGATCTCGGCGTCGCGGGTGGTGCCGGGGTCGGCGCACAGGTCCAGGTGGAGGCGGTTCTTGGCGGTCTTGGGTTCGGGGACGCCGATGAAGAGCAGGGGCGGGCCCTGGGGGAGGCGGATGAGGGCCTCGGGGTCGCCGGGGCGGTCGTCGGGGTGCAGGGGGTGGCCCAGGGCCTGGGACCAGAAGGTGGCCAGGGTGTAGGCGTCGGCGCAGTCGACGGTGATGGCGTGGAGGTGCACGTGGTCCTTTCGCTGGTGTTCGGTGGGCCATTGTGGTGTGCGGTCCGGGGTGGCGGCAAGTCGTTTTTTGGTCGGTGGTGGGACGGCTGTTCGGGGGTTGTGGCGGGTGTGGCCGGGCCAATTGTGCCTGTCTGGCCTACCGATATGGTTGATTGGTCTGGTTTTTGGCTCTGTTGGGGACGGGTGGTGTGCCGCGGTGGAGGCCGGGGGCGGTAGATTTCGGCGCATGCACAACGGGGACGAGGTCGGCGAGCAGCCGACGCAGAAAGTGGTCATCTACACCGACGGGGCGTGCAGCGGCAACCCCGGCCCGGGAGGGTGGGGTGTGTGGCTGCGCTACGGCGAGCACGAGCGGGAGATGTACGGGGGCGAGGCGCAGACGACCAACAACCGGATGGAGCTGATGGCGGCCATCCAGGCGTTGGAGAGCCTGAAGCGGCCGCTGCCGGTGCTGGTGCACACCGACTCCTCCTACGTGCGCAACGGCATCACGACGTGGGTAGCGAACTGGAAGCGGCGCGGGTGGCGCACGGCCGACAAGAAGCCGGTCAAGAACGTGGACCTGTGGCAGCGCCTGGACGAGGTGTCGGCGCGCTATGAGGTGGAGTGGCGCTGGGTGCGCGGGCACAGCGGCGACGAGGGCAACGAGCGCGCGGACGAGTTGGCGCGGCGGGGCAGGGACGAGGCCGCCGGGCTCTGAGCGGGCGGTGCGGGTGGCGGTGGCCGACGGCCACCGCCACTGGTGTGTGCGGGGTCGGCACTGCCCGCGGGACCGCGTGGAACCGGTTGAGCTGGGCGCCGTACCTGCCCAAGGGGCGCACTAGAGATGCCCCTGGACTTGATAGGGGTTGAGGAACATCGGAACAAAAACCCGTGCTAAGCCTCGCGCGAAGGGTTCTACCTTCTGGGGGCATGCCAGTTGAGTTCCTCACCGATGAGCAGGCGGCCGCCTACGGCCGCTACACCGGTCCCGTCCCCCGCACGGACCTGGACCGCTACTTCTTCCTGGACGACGCCGACCGGGCGTTGACCGAGCCCAAGCGCCGCGAGGCCAACCGTCTCGGGTACGCGGTGCAGCTGTGCACCGCCCGCTACCTGGGCACCTTCCTCACCGACCTGTCCCAGGTCCCCGAAGAGGCCGTGGTCTACCTCGCCGAACAGCTCGAGGTCACCGACCCGGCCTGCCTGGCCGACTACCCCTCCCGAGAGCAGACACGGCACGATCACGCCGAGGAAATCCGCCGCGAGTACGGGTTCACCGAGTTCTCCGAACACCGACCGGACCTGCAGGAGTGGTTGCGGGCCCAGGTGTGGACCACCACCGACGGGCCCAAGGCCCTCTTCGACGGGGCGAGCGCGTGGCTGCGCGACCGCGGGGTGCTACTCCCCGGGCTCAGCACGCTGGTCCGACTGGTCTCCCAGGTCCGTGATGAGGTCACCGGGCAGCTGTGGCAGGCGTTGTGCGAGCTGATCACCCCCGCCCAGCGGGCGAAACTGGAGACGCTGCTCGTGGTCGGTGAGGGCAAGCGCTCCTCGCTCCTGGACCAGCTCCGCAAGGGCCCCACCCGCAGGTCGGGGCAGGAGATGGTGCGTGCCCTGGACCGGGTCTCGGAGGTGTTCGGCCTGGGACTGGGGCAGGTGGACCTGACCCCCTTCCCGGCCCGGCGCATCACCGAGATGGCCCGCTACAGGCTCTCGGGCAAAGCCACCCTGCTGCGCCGCCACGGCAGCAAACGCCGCTTGGCCACGCTGGTAGCCACCGTGGTCCAACTCCAGGCCCGCACCGTCGATGACGCCCTGGAGCTGCTGGATCTGTTGATGACCACCCGCCTGCTGACCCAGGCCGAACGCGAGTCGATCAAGGAAAAGGTACGGCGACTGCCCCGCCTCAGTGCGGAGTCCGCCAAGCTCGCCGCCGCGGTGAACGTGCTCCTGGAAGCCGCCCCAGCCCGGAAGGAAGCCAAGGGGGTGAACCTGGCGCAGGTGTGGGAGCGCATCGAACGGGTGGTGCCGCGTGAGGAACTGGCGGCCGCGCTGCGGGCCCTGGAAGAGCTGTTGCCCGCCCCGGACTCCGATGACGACGAGGCGTGGCAGGCCGAGCTGGTCAACCGCTACGCCAGCGTGCGGTCCTTCTTGCCGATGCTGTGCGAGGTCATCGACTTCGGCGCCACCGTCGAAGGCGCCGCGGTGCTGGAGGCCATGCGGGCCCTACCGGAGTTGATCGGCCGGAAGAAGATCCGCGCTCGCGAGGTCGACACCGGCCTGATCACCGGGTCCTGGCACCGGCTCGTCTTTCCCGAGGACCCCGATGTGGTGCACAAGGCCGCCTACGTCTTCTGCGTCCTGGAGCAGTTCCACCGCCACCTCAAGCGCCGCGACATCTTCGCCCCGGCCTCCAACCGGTGGGCCGACCCGCGCTCGAAACTGCTCTCCGGTGCCGCGTGGGAGCAGGCCAAGCCCCAGGCACTGGCCGCCCTGGGGCTCCCGGAGTCCCCGGATGAGCTGCTGGCCGAGCACGCACGACTGCTGGACGCCACCTACCGCCAGGTCGCCGGGCGGATGGGCGTCAACGACGCCTTGACCGTGGACGAACGAGGCCGGGTCCACCTGCGCAAACGGGTGGTGCGGATGCTGCCCCGGGTGGACCTGCCCGAGCTGATCTTGGAGGTGATGGGCTGGCACCCGGCGTTCATGGACGCCTTCACCAGCATCTCGGGCTCTGAGTCGCGGTTGGCCGACCTGCACGTCACCGTGGCCGCGCTGCTGGTGTGTAGGGCCTGCAACTTGGACTACACCCCCATCATCAAGAACGGCGTCACGGCGCTGACCCGTGACCGGCTCTCCCACGTCGACCAGAATTACCTGCGAGGCGACACCTACTCCGCGGCCAACGTCCCCCTCGTCGAGGCCCAGGCCGACAACGCCCTGGCCAAGGTGTGGGGCGGTGGCCGGGTCGCTTCGGTGGACGGGATGCGGTTCGTGGTCCCGGTCAACACCATTCATGCCCGTCCCAACCGCCGCTACTTCGGCCGCCGCAAGGGCTCCACCTGGCTCAACATGGTCAACGACCAGGCGGCCGGACTGGCCAGCCGGGTGGTGGCCGGCACCCCGCGCGACACCCTGCACCTGCTGGACGTGCTCTACAACCAGGACGGCGGCCTGGCACCCGACATCATCGTCACCGACGAGGGCTCCTACTCCGACCTCATCTTCGGCCTGGTCCACCTCCTGGGACGCCAGTACCGGCCCCAGCTCGCGGACGTGCCCGACCACCGGCTGTGGAGGATCGACCGCACCGCCGACTACGGGCCCCTGGACACCGCCGCCCGCGGCAAGATCGACACCGAACGCATCCGCCGCCACTGGGACGACATCCTGCGCGTGGTCGCCTCCATCCACACCGGCGCGGTGCGCGCCTACGACGTCATCCGCATGCTCTCCCGGGATGGCAACCCCACTCCGCTGGGGCAGGCCATCGCCCACTTCGGCCGCCTGTTCAAGACCCTGCACGTACTGGCCTACCTGGACGACGAGACTTACCGGCGAGCCATCAAGTCCCAGACCACGTTGCAGGAGTCCCGCCACGCCCTGGGACGGCACATTTTCCACGGCAAACGCGGTGAGCTGCGCCAGCGCTACATCGAGGGCATGGAGGACCAGCTCGGCGCCCTGGGCCTGGTCCTGAACTGCGTCACCTTGTGGAACACCGTGTACATGAACGCCGCCCTGGACCAGCTGCGCGCCGAGGGCTATCCGGTGCGCGATGAGGACATGGTGCACCTGTCGGCGTTCGCCCGCACCCACATCAATGTGCACGGCCACTACTCGTTCCTGCTCCCGGACATGCCCGGCGGCCGCCGCCAGCTGCGCGACCCCGACCAGCCCTTGGACCAAGAGGAAGAAGAGTGACTCCGGCTCTGTCCGAGGCGGGCACTAACGTTCTCCGTTCAACAGTCCACCGCCACTGACAGGTCCGTCGCCACGGAGGGCGCCTTGATGGTCGTGAACGCACACCGGCCTCCGCGGCTTTACTGGGCCTGGCTGGCCGGGACCGGGGTGAGCGCGCTCGGTACCCAGATGTTGGTGTTCGGGCTCGTGTGGCACGCGGCTCTGGTCAGCCCCGGTCTGGCCGCGGCGGTGCTCTCAGCGCAGGTGGTGCCCCGTGTGCTGCTGACCTTGCACGGGGGCGCGCTGAGCGACCGTCTCGGGGCCCTGCCCGTCATGGTGGTCGCGAACACGATCCTGTGCGTTGTGGCGCTCATGGGTGTGGTGGCCATGTCCGCGGCTGCCCCCGGTCCCATCGTCATGGTCGTGATCGCCTTGGCGCTGGGCACGGTCGACGCGGTCGACATTCCGGCGTCGGCATCGGTCCCCAAGCTGCTGGTGGCCTCCACCGCCATGGGTCGCGCCATGGCGGCCCGGCAAGTGGTCCTCCAAGGCGCTGTGTTGTGCGGTCCACCATTGGGAGGAGTCGCGATCACCGTGCTCGGGTTGCCGGCCACCTACGGGGCCGGGACCGCGGGCTACCTGGTGTTGATCATCGTGCTGTGCTTCGTGCGCTCTCGGACACGGCCCATGCCCTCCGCCGACGCAGGACAAGGCCTGAACCGCCAGGTTCGACAAGGAGTGGCGGTCGTGTTCGGTACGCCGCTGCTGCGTGCGGTCGTACTGCTCACCGGGGCCTTCGCCATGTTCGTCATCCCCTTCTCCCCACTCCTTGTTCCGGTGGTCTCCGCCGCGCGGGGCTGGGGCGCGGTAACCACGGGGACGGCGGCGGGCGCTTTCGGCGCCGGTATGGCCTGCGTGACCCTGGTGGTGTTGTGGCGTGGGGCCGCTTCTCGTGCCGGAGCGGTCGCCGTTGCGGGAATGCTCATCGCCGCTGTGGGGGTGGGGGCTGCCGCGGCTGCTCCGGGGCCCGTGGCCTTTTGTCTGGTGTCTGTGTTGGTGGGGTTGGGCACCGGTGTCTTCTCCACCCATGTCGGTCCTTTGTTCATGGTCGCCTGCCCACGGGAAGCGGTGGGGCGGGCCCAGGCGGTGGTGACCCTGGCCCAGTGGCTGCCGCTTCTGTGGGCCAATCCGCTGATCGGCCTGCTCGCGCAGACCCACTCGGTGACCGTTCTACTGGTGTTGTGGGGTGCCGGAGCTGCTGCGGCTGGAGTGGCGGCCTTGTTCGCTCGCCCCTTCCGCGCAGCGGTACTGGCCCAAGAGACCCGACCACCCGAGCACAAGGGGAAGGCCAGCTGACGCGCACCGGCGCCTCGCGCACCATCCCGCTTCCCAACGCCTCCGCCCGCACCGCGGTGGCCGACTGGAAGCGCGAACGGGCCTCCTGGCCCGGCGCCGACACCTCGGCGCAGTTCCTCAACCGGCGCGGCGGCCGGCTGAGCGACCGGGCGGTCAACCTGCTCCTAGACGAGATCGACGCCGACGCCGACGTGGTCGACGACGGCCGCCCCGCGCTGTCGGCGCACACCCTGCGCCACACCTTCGGCACCAACCTCACCCGCTCGGGGGTGGACGTGGTGACCGTGGCCCAGCTCATGGGCCACAAGCGGTTGGAGACCGCCCGCCGCTACACCCTGCCCACCCAGACCGACATGGAGGCCGCCGTCGCGCACCTGCTCGCCTACGAGTAACCCGGTGAGCCCTTAGCGCGGGTTTTCGTTCCGATGTTCCTCAACCCCCTTGATGGAGCAGGTCATACCGCTGCTGGGTCCGGGGCCCGCCGAGCTGCGTCACAGGAGGCGGATCGTGAGCACCAGCGGGTCCTGGACACCGTGCGCCGCGGCGGCCTCGGCCAGGTACGCGACCAGCCACCCCAGGGCGTCCAGGGACCACTCGGCCAGGGTCGCGTGGATCGTCGCGCGGTGGTGGCCGGGGCCGTTCCACAGGTGGTCGGCGATCCCCGGGACGAGCCCTGAGGCCGCGTCGGCGTCCTGTGCCGCGGGTGCGGGATCGCAGGCGAAGACGTGCTGATCCCAGGAGCGCGTCCACGACAGCATCGGGGGCGCCGCCTGGACGATGGAGGGGACCTGTCCCCCGTCCAGGGTGATCTGGATCCGCCGGGCGCGATGCGGGTCCGGGTCGGCGAAGCGACCGGCGTCCTGGAGCAGTTTCATCACGGCCGGGGTGGCAGTGCGACCCGTTGCGGCCCGAACTGGGACAGGTACGAGGATCTGTAGAGCGTGCAGGTCCAGGGTGCCGATCCGGGCCGCGGCGTCGCCGGCGCAGGACAGGAACGGCTGGGCCGGCAGGGGCTGATCGGCCCCTGCCGGCCCGGTCAGGGCTACCTGGAACCAGAGCTTGCGTGTCACCGGGCCCCGGGGGCTCGTCCCGGTGTCCTGTCCGGCGTCGTTCATGCCCCACAGGCCGCCGGGGGAGCCGGGTGCGGCCTCGGTGAGCCAGGCCATCGCCGAGGAGCGGGCGAGGAAGAGGCTGTAGGCGTCGGAGGAGACGGTGCCCGGGTCGTGCCAGGGGTGCACCGTGAGTTCTCCGTGCAGTGCCGCCAGCATCGTGTCCTCGCCCATACCCCGGCCCCTCTCCCTTCGGGTGTGCTCAGTGCTCTGCATGGCCCCGGCCTGTCGGACCGAGTCGGGGGTCGCCGTGCGCAGGCCGCCTGCTCGTGGGGGGCTACGTTCCCGGGCTGATGGCGCTGCCGAGCATCTCCACCCGCACCTCTTTCAGGTCGGTCAGGTCCAGTCCGGGGTTGTGGTCCCTCCTCACGGTGAAGCGCCACTCGGTGAAGGGGGTGGGCTGCATGAGTACCCGGCCGAACGACGCCTCGACCGTTCCGTCGATCACGGGCCTCTTCTGGCCTGGCCTGTATTCGAACGCACGCTCGGCGGGGGCGGCGCAGAACCGGAACTCCCGGCCCGCGAACCGGTCCTGGTACAGGCCGGAGCCGTGGATGCCGATCCTGACGGATTCGCCCTCCGTCTGGCGGGCTCCGATCAGGTACACCCTGATCGTCGTGAGCCGGACCCGCTCCAGCCCCCGGAAGGCGGGGTGGCCGAGGGTGAGGGGCACCATCAGTTCTCCCTGTTCCCGCAGGGCCTGCAGACCGTCGGTGACGGTGAAGGACTGGACCATGTTCTGGGGTGGAGGGCTGAACCTGCCCAGGGCCTGTTCGTACTCCCTGGAGATCTCGCTGATCTGCTGGGCGATGTGGGCGGCGTCTGCGGACATGGTGGGGCGCACCCGGGGTTCGGCCAGTGCCCAGTACCGGTAGGCCCGCCCGTAGTTCTCCAGTGCGACGAACAGCCACCGCTTCTGGTCGAGGTAGGCCTGGTAGAAGGACTGGGCGGCGAGGTCGTTGAGCGTCCCGGAGGCTTTGAGCTCGGCGATGTACCCCCTGGTTGTGTCCGCTGACCTGGCGGTGAGCTGTTCCTGTATCGTCGCGCGGATCAGCTGCTGGGCGGCCTGGATATGCCCGGCCTGGGCGGATGCGAAGGCCCGTCCGTAGACCGCCAGTGTCTCCAGTGAGCCCTGGTACTTTGCTCCGACACCCGTCTTCTGGACGAGGTGGCCGAACACCGTGCGGGCGATGGCCTGGAACTCCTCCCAGCGTGCGCTGACGTTGACCGTCCCGCCGCCGGCCGTGGCCCTCAAGAGGTCGGAGATCCGCTGGGCGGGGGCCGTGGACAGGTCGGTGGCGCCGGCGTGCATTGTGGATTGGAGTTCGCGGAGCCTGTCCAGTGTCGCGAGGGAGGACTGGAGGTCGGCCACGACCTGTCGGATCCTCTGGGCCTCGCTGATGATGTTCTTGACGGTCTCGACGGTTTTGACGAGCTTTTCGATCTGTGCCGTTGCGGTGAAGGCGCCGGTGGCTCCCGAGGCGGCGCCGACTCCCAGGCTGAGGACGGCGAGCCCGGCGTCGACGACCGCCTTCTCGACCTGCTCGTCGTGGTAGTTCTCCATCTCGGCGCGGAACTGGACTTCCTGGGCCGTGACCTGGTCCTGCTGGGTGCGGAGGTTGCGCCGTGCCTGTTCCAGGGTGCGCGCCGCGGCGTCCGCGTTGTCCTGGGCCTGTTGCCTGAGCAGCGTGTGGAAGCCGGAGGTGTCCTTGGTGTGGGCCAGGAGCGCCTGCGCCGCCCGGGCCCGGGTGTCGAGGGAGGCGGTGCTGTTGCGGAGCGTGGTGTAGTTGGTCTCGTACTCCTTGACGGAGTCCTTGTAGGTCGTGAGAAGGCCTCCGTAGGCGTCGCGGTTCAGGTGGGGCACGTACCAGCCGTGGAGCCGGTCGCTGTCGTGGAGCGCGACGAGGCTGCTCGCCTGGGCGAACACGTGGCGCAGGTCGGTGCTCTGTGCGGCCAGCCGGGTCACCCACCGCAGCATGGCGACCGCCTGTTCTGGGTCTGTGGCCCACAGTTGGGTGGCGATCTGGAAGAGCAGTGTCAGGGACTTGCCGAGCTCCACGGGCCTGGAGTTGCTCGGCACGGGTCCGGCTGTGGGGGCGGTGGCTTTCAATGTGTGGTCGCTGACCTGGAGCTTCAGGCCGTGGTCGCCCGCCAGGCCGGGTCGGTGCTCCTGCTCTTTCCCGTCCGGTCCGGGGACACGCACGTGGAGCGTGTTCGGGGCGGGTGTGTGGTCGGGGTTGGCGATCCGGCCGGTGTGGAGCAGTAGCTGGGAGTGCTCCTCCATGACCAGGGGGGTGTCCGAGGCGACCCTGACCTCGCGTGCGACGACCTGCCACCCCGTCAGGCCCCTGAGCCGCGGTGGTGGTTGGTCGGAGACGGTGAGGGTGTCGGCGTAGAGCTGGACGATCCGTACCTCGGGGTGTCCGTCCAGGGCCTTCGCGACGTCGCCGGTGGTGAGGTTCCGGGCGTGGAAGAGCGCGTTGTGGCCGTCGATGACGGGGCTGGATGGTGCGGGCACGCCCAGGGCGTCGGGAAGGTTGGGTTCGGCGCCGCCAAGGGCGAGGGTGTCGTTCGGATGAATCACGTGTGCCTCCGTGGTCGGGGGTGGGCGCGGGAGGTCTCCTCGTCCCGCGCCCGTCCACCGCGCTGGTCCTGGTATTTCCGGTGCCGGGCCGTGTGGGTGGTGAGTTCTCAGGCGGCTAGGGCTGCGGGGCGGCCGGGGTTGTCCACGAAGGCCGTGTCGGCGTACTTCTGGGCCATCTGGCCGACGTTCTCCCAGTCGCTGACGGCCTGTTCGATCTGTAGGTCGACCAGGCCCTGTACCTTCCTGATGTCTGTGTCCACCAGGTCGCGGATGCTGTCCAGGTTCTCGGCGATGCGCTGCCAGCCGCTTCGCATGCGTCCGAGGACGCCTTCGGCCTTCTTCGCGATCTCGGCGGTCCCGCTGATGGAGTCCAGGGCGGACTTGGTCGATGCCCTGATGCGGGTGTTGCGCTCCAGCAGGCCCTTGTGGACGCCGATCTTGTCCTCGGTCTCCTTGATCGCCTTGCGGCAGTCGTTCAGCTTGGTGACGCGGGCCAGGCCGCCGCCCGGGGAGACCAGTTCCGCGACGAAACCGGCCCACTCGTACCACGGGCGCTTTCCGTCGGCCATGCACTCGGCATTGAAGTCCTCGATCTCCTTCTTCAGGTCGTCCTGGAGTTTCTTGATCTCGTCGTCCACCTTCTTCCACTCTTCATTGTCATTGTCATACCTTGTGTCGTAGGTCTGCTTCAGTTTTTCCATGCTGACGGAGTCCTGCGCGGTGGCCTGGTGGAATTCCGCGACGTCCGCGGCGGCCTTGGCTGCCTTTTCTGCGAACTTTTTCGCCTCTTCGGCCCGGTTGTCCAGGATGGCGAGGAACTTCTTCTTCCTTGCCTCGTCCTCCAGGCCCTGCTCGGCGAGTTCGGCCAGCTTCTTGTAGTAGACCGTGGCGGCCTGCCTGCCGTAGTTGGAGATGCCGTTGGCCAGGGACACCGTGTCCTGGGTCACCGAGTCCCACTTCTTCACGTGCTCGCTCATGGCCTGGTACTGCTGGAGGAGGTCGCTGAATTCGGTGGTGTCGTCCTCCTTGAGGAGTCCGAGCCTGGTCTTGAGTTCGTCGTGGGTGAGGGGCAGGCCCATGACGTGGATGCAGTAGGCCTGCACGGTGTACATGTCGCCGTCCGCCAGGGCGAATCGCTGCTTCGGGCCGCTCTGGTCGACGAACTGCTTCGCCTGTTCCCTGAGTTCGATGACGTTGTTCCCCATCGTGCTATCGTCCTCCGTTTTGCGCCAGAATTCAGCACGCCGGAGAATGGCTGTGTCCGGTGTGCTTCGAGCGGTGGCATCCGCCCGCCGGGCACCCTACCCTTTGTTGTCACGGTTCACGCAGGGGGAAGACCTGGCGGCCATTCTGAGACAGCCAAAAAACAGGACAATATGCGCAATCCGTTCGTGGGAATCGCGATGGCCATGGGCGCTGGTCGCCCATGGCGGCGTCGATGTACAGCGGGTTCCACCGCACGAGGGCGTTCAGGGGGCGAACGAGATGCGCCGGATACCGGCCATGCTCTGGCGATCTCGCAGGCCAGGGGGTAGGCCGATCCGGCCGTGCGGAGCGGCCTGGCGGACCGTCGTGGTCCGTCCCGGTATCAACCTGTTCTGACCGCCGACAACGTGTCTCGTGCCGGGTGTGCTGGAGGCTCTCACCCCTGGGAAGTGCCGTGTCCGACCCAGGATGGCGGGCCCCGGCGAGCCGGGACCGCCCGGCGGGGGCGGCCGGCGTCGGCTAGGAGTGGTCCTCGGCCTTGATGGTGTCGACCATGAGGCGGCGGGGCCCGCTGCCGGCGGCGGCGAGCTCGTCGTCGGGGTTGGACAGGGTGCAGGTGTCCAGGGACAGGCAGCCGCAGCCGATGCAGCCGGTGAGGTCGTCGCGCAGGCGGAGGAGCTGGGAGATGCGGGTGTCGAGTTCGTCGCGCCACTGTTCGGAGACGCGGGCCCAGTCGCGGGGGGTGGGGGTGCGGTTGTCGGGCAGGGCGTCCAGGGCCTGGCGGATACGGGCCAGCGGCAGGCCCACGCGCTGGGAGATGCGGATGAAGGAGACGCGGCGCAGGGTGTCGCGGCGGTAGCGGCGCTGGTTGCCGGTGGTGCGGCGGCTGTGGATGAGGCCCTGGCGTTCGTAGAAGTGCAGGGCGGAGACGGCGACGCCCGCGCGTTCGGCGACCTGGCCGACGGTGAGTTCCTTGGTGATGGGTGACACGCGTTCATCCTAGGGCGTGCGGCGGGGGCGGTGCCCTGGATGTGCGGGTTCAGCCGGTGTGCCGGTGCAGGGCGTACAGGCGTGCGTAGGCGCCGCCGCGCAGCAGGAGTTGGCGGTGGGTGCCGGTTTCGGTGACGCGCCCGTGGACCAGGAGCAGGATGCGGTCGGCGGTGCGGGCGTGGGTGGGGTGGGTGGTGATGAGCAGGTGGCCGGTGTGGGGTGTGCGGGTGGGTGTGGGGTCGGTGGTGTGGATGAACATGCGGGTGCCGGTGCGTAGGGCGTAGAGGGTGCGGGCGTGGTGGATGCGGGTGAGTAGGCGGTGGTCGAGGCGGGCCAGGGGTGTGTGCAGGTCGCGTGGGTCCAGGCCGGTGGTGGCCAGGGTGGAGGACAGGTGGGGGTCCAGGGGTGAGGGGTGGGGTCGGCCGGTGATGGCTTGGGCGAGGGTGTGGTGGGTGTGGGGGGTGAAGTGCTGGGTGGGTGTGTGGGTGGTGATGTGGCCTCGGGTGGGGGTGGTGCGTCCGGTGAGCAGGTGGGTCAGGGCGGTGGTGGCGGTGGCGGTGAGGCCGATGAGGGCGACGTGTTCGTTTTCGTGGACGGTCAGGTCGAGGTGGTCGAGCAGGGTGGTGTGGTCGTGGGTGAGGGACACGTCGCGCAGCTCGATCAGGGGCGGGGCGGCGGGTGTGGTGCGCGGTGTGCGGTGGAGTCGGCCGCGGTCTGAGAGCCTCACGGGTGTCCGTTCGTGTGTGTGGTCGTCACCTGCCTTGGATTGTCGCGCGGGAGTGAGAGTTCTGGTGATGTGCTCGGTTCTTGTCGGCGTGTTGGGGGTGGTGGTTGCTGGGCGCCGGCGCCGGGCGGTGGCGCTCGGGCGGTGAGTCGGGGTGCGGTACTGGATCACCCAGGACCGGGTCGGGATCTGCGGGCGGTGGTGCTCGTGCGGCGGGTGGGGATGCCGCTACGCCGTCTCGTACGGGTGTTCGCCGCATTGGTGGGGGTGAGCCCGGGCCGGTCTGTGGCGCGGGTGCGGTGGGAAACGGCCCGGAGGGCGTTGGTGCGGGCGCTGGGAGTGTTCTTCATCTCGGCACAAGGGGAGGTTCGGGTCGGGTCCGTGCGGGCGCGGCCGGGGTGTTCGAAGGTGTTCGAAGGGAGGGGGTGTGTGCTGGTGCGGGCGGCGACCGGGCACTGGGTGGCGGTGGAGGAGTCGGGTTCGTGGGGTGCGTCGGCCTGGCCGGAGCGGGTGGTCGTCGACGGCAGGCACGTGGGCGCGGCGGGGGTGAGCGCGCCCATCGACACGGCGTAGGAGTTGACCGCACGCCTGGCGGGGCCCATGGTGGCCCAGACGGTACAGCCGGTCATCGAGTACGACCCGCGGCCTGCTTTCGGGGCGGGGTCGCCCGCCGGTGCGCCGGCCGAGGTCGTTGATCTCCCGCGCGGCCATGCGGATGCGGTGTTGCGAGGGCAGTGAGGCCGCTCCATGGGCACACCCGACCGTGCGGGGAGCAGGACGAGGGTCCAGGTGTGACGAGGAGAGGCGGACGGCGTGGAGCATGTGGCCGAGATCGGTACCGAGGCGGAGGCTGTCGTGCGACGGTACGAGGCCTTCGCCGCCCATTGCGCGCGGGGGGCCTCGCCGGCCTATGCCGAGATCGCGCGTGAGCTGGCCCGGGACCGGGCCGTGGTGGAGTTGGTGTGCGAGCTGCCGGCCGGGAACAAGCGCCAGCCGAACCTGTTGTTGGCGTCGGTGCGCTTTCTGGGCGGGCCGGTGGATTCGTGGGCGGAGTTCCGCTCGTATCTGGTGGAGCACTGGGAGTCGGTGAGGGCGGTGGTGCTGGAGCGCAGCACCCAGACCAACGAGGTGCGTCGGCTGGCGAGCGTGCTGCCGGTGCTGGCGTCGTTGCCGGGGCCGCTGGCCCTGGTGGAGGTGGGTGCGTCGGCGGGGCTGTGCCTGTACCCGGACCGGTACCGGTACTCCTTCGACGGGGCCGCTCCGATCGGCCCGGCCCGGAGCGAGGTGTTGTTGGAGTGTGCGACGTCGGGGCGGGTGCCGGTGCCCGACCGGGTGCCCGAGGTGGTCTGGCGCGCGGGGATCGACCTGCATCCGTTGGATGTGCGCAGTGAGGAGGATGTGCGCTGGTTGCAGGCGCTGATCTGGCCGGGTGGGGCCGGGCGTGAGCGGACCGAGCGGTTGATGGGGGCCGTGGGGGTGGCGGCGGCCGATCCGCCGCTGATGGTGGCCGGAGACCTGGTGGAGCAGGTGGAGGCGGTGGTGCGTCGTGCGCCTTCGGAGGCGACGGTGGTGGTGATGCACAGTGCCGTGTTGCCGTATCTGCCCAAGGAGCGGGTGGCGGCGTTCGTGCAGGCGATGGACCGGGTGCTGGGGCACTGGGTGGCCAACGAGGGGTGGCGATCGCTGCCGGGGTGGCCCCGTGTGCGCCCGCCGGTGGAGGACGATTTCACGCTGGCGTTGGACGGGCGGGTGGTGGGTTACACCGGTGAGCACGGTCAGAGTGTGACCTGGTCGGGCTGAGGGTCGGCCGGCGGGCCCCTCCCCCTCGGTGGGGGTGGGGCCCGTGGTGTGTCACCAGCCGGGGTGGGCGTCGACCTGGGCGATGAGGGCGTTCTTGCGTTCGGTGTCCAGGAAGGCGGCGGTGAAGGAGTTGCGGGCGAGTTGGCGCAGTTGTTCGGTGTCCAGGCCCAGGTGGGTGTGCAGGGCCTGGTAGTTGTCGTGGACGTAGCCGCCGAAGTAGGAGGGGTCGTCGGAGTTGACGGTCACGAGCAGGCCGGCGTCGATGAGGGCGGGCAGGGGGTGGTGGGCCATGTGGTCGACGGCGCGCAGGCGCACGTTGGACAGCGGGCACACGGTCAGTGGTGTTTGGTCGGCGGCCAGGCGGTCGATGAGGGCGGCGTCGTCCAGGGCGCGGATGCCGTGGTCGATGCGTTCGGCCTTGAGCAGGTCCAGGGCCTGCCAGATGTAGGAGGCGGGGCCTTCTTCTCCGGCGTGGGCGACGCAGCGCAGGCCCATGTCGCGGGCGGCGGCGAAGACGTCGGTGAATTTCTCGGGCGGGTGGCCGATCTCGGCGGAGTCCAGGCCGACGGCGGTGATGTGGTCCAGGTGGGGGCGCACCTGGTGGAGGGTGTCGAGTGCTTCGTGGGCGGGGCGGTCGCGCAGGAAGCACAGGATGAGGGCGGTGGAGATGCCGTGGCGGGCCAGGCTGGTGTCCAGGGCCGCGGTGAGGCCTTCGATGACGGTGTCCAGGGGGATGCCGCGGTTGGTGTGGGCCTGGGGGTCGAAGAAGATCTCGGCGTGGCGCACGCCTTGGGCGGCGGCGCGGGTGAGGTAGGCCTCGGCCAGGTCGGTGAAGTCCTGGGGGGTGCGCAGGACGTCCATGAGCTCGTAGTAGAGGTTCAGGAAGGACTGCAGGTCGGTGAAGGAGTAGGCCTGGCGTAGGGCGTGGACGTCGGCGTAGGGCAGGGTGATGGCGTTGCGGTCGGCCAGGGTGAAGGCGAGTTCGGGCTCCAGGGTGCCTTCGATGTGCAGGTGGAGTTCGGCTTTGGGGATGGGCATGGGGTGCGCGGTGGCCTTTCGTGTCGGGGCAGGGGTGTGGCCATTGTCGCTGATGGGGTCGGGTGGGGTGGCCTGTGTGAGGTGTGGTGTGGGGCGCAGGTTGGGGCCGCACCCCGGGAATGGGGTGCGGCCCGCGGTCAGTGGTCAGCGGTGGGTGATCGGTGGTCGGTTCTCAGCGGCGGCGAGGTCCCTCGTCGGAGCCGGGCGTCCAGTTCAGGGCGCTGGCGCGTTCCATGAACTCCTCCACGGTCAGGTCGCCCTTGGCGAAGCGGTCGGCCAGCGTGCGGCGGGCGTCGTCTTCGGGTGAGGTGCGGGGCGGGCCCGCGTGGCCGCGCACCCAGGGCGGGGGGCCGCCGCGGCGACGCGTCATGGTGAAGAACAGCGCGCCCAGGGCCAGGGCGATGAGCAGGCAGAACATGAGTGCTCCCAGGATCGGTGCGAAGGGCGGCGGTCCGCCGTGCCAGGGCGGTCCCGCCAGGGTGGTGGCCGCTGTGGCGGCCGCGGTGACGGTGTCCATGCCTTGAACTGTGCGCCTGGTGGGGGGTCACGGGCATCGTGCGGGGGACGGCCGTGGGTGTGACCGAGCGTGAACGGGAGGTGGTGGGGGTTGGTGGGTGAGGGGTTGAGCAATGAGGAGATCGCGGGGCGGTTGGTGGTCTCCCCGGCGGCGGCGCGCATGCATGTGAGCCGGTCGATGGTGAAGCTGGGGGCGCGTGATAGGGCGCAGTTGGTGGTGTTCGCGTTCCGGGCGGGTCTGGTGCGGTGAGCATGCCGGTGAGCGGGTGCCCGGCCCTGCGGGGTGGGCGCCCGCTGGTGTCAGGGGTGGTCGGCGTAGCCCGGGGTGGGCGCCGGAGCCGGGGCCGCCGTGCAGGACCAGGGCGGGGTGGCCGTGGGGGTGGCCGTGGGCCTGCCAGTACAGGGTGTGGCCGTCGGTGGTGGGCAGGGTGCCGTGGGCGTGGGGGGTGCTCATGGTGGGTCCTGGGGTCGGGGGCGGGGTGGTCGGTGCGTTGCGCGTTGGGGGCGGGCGTACGCTTCTGATCTGGAACGATGGCCGAGAGTCAGGTGAGGTGCCTGTGTCCGAGAACCCCGATGATCCCTTCCTGGAGTTTTGGCGTGCGCGCCACCTGTGCACGCTGGCCGGTCCGCGTCCTGATGGGAGTGTGCACCAGGTGCCGGTGGGGGCGACCTATGACCCGCGCGAGCACGTGGTGCGGGTGATCACGTCCGCGACGAGTTACAAGGCGGTGAACCTGGCGGCGCGGCCGGGGACGCGGGTGTCGGTGTGCCAGGTCGATGGGCGTTGGTGGTCGACGTTGGAGGGGCCCGCGCGGGTGGTGTCCGATCCGGCGGAGGTGGCTGAGGCCGAGCGGCTGTACGGCCTGCGTTATCGGGCGCCGCGTCCCAATCCGGAGCGGGTGGTGATCCGGATCGGTGTGGAGCGGGTGATGGGCAATGTGCGCCCGGCCGGGGAGTCGGCCTGAGGCTGGGTGTCGCTGATCCCCGCAGCTTCGCGGTGGCACTGTGGCCGAGCTCCTCGATTGCCCGCTCTGGCGTGTTGCGGTCGCGGTAGGCCGCCCGGTCCGAGGCCGGTGCCCGTCGATCCTGCTCGTTGCCCAGGCCCCGGTGCGGGCGGGTGTTCGGCCGGGAACCGGTCGCTGATGGTGTGGCTGGCCGGGGCGGCCAGTGCGGCCACCACGGCGCCGATCCCCTGCATCCAGTCGGTGATCGAGGGTCCCGTCCCACCGGGGGTGTTCGCGGTGTCCTGGCCGGCGGTGGTGTTGGTGTCCTGTTGTGGGGTGGGGGCGATGACGGTCGTGCCGTCGGGCATCTCGATGACTGCGGGGGCGCGTACCGACAGGGTCTGGCCGGGGGTGGGGGTCACGACGGGGTAGGCGGGGTCGGGGTGCAAGCGCGGTCGCGGGCGGGGTGCGGGTTCAGGCGGGGGTGTGCACGCCCCACAGTTGTTGCAGGGCGGTGCGCCCGGAGTCGGTGGTCTGGAGTGCGCGACCCGAGCCCACGCGCACGCACCAGCCCGAGTCCAGTACCCAGGTGCACAGCGCCGCGCCGGCCGTGCCCGCCAGGTGGGGTCGGCGTTCGGTCCAGTCCAGGCAGGCGCGGGCCAGCGGGCGGCGCCCGCTCTTGGGTAGGGCGATGCCGTGCTCGTCGAACCAGGCCAGGCCGGTCTGGGTGAGCGCGAACCCGGTGTCCTGGTCCAGCAGGCCCGTGCGGGTCATGGCGTCGGTGATGGCGCAGCCCAGGTGTCCGGCGAGGTGGTCGTAGCAGGTGCGGGCGCGGGCCAGTGCTCCGGTGGCGCGGTCCTGGCGCAGGGTGCGTGCCGGTGCGGCGGCGGGTCCGGGTGCGGCGCGGGCGGCCAGGGATTCCACCAGGTGTGCGGTGGCGGCGTCGGCCAGGCGGACGTAGCGGTGGCGGCCCTGGTGGTGCTGTGTGAGCAGGCCGCCCTGGACCAGGCGGGTCAGGTGCTCGGTGGCGGTGGAGGGTGCCACGCCGGTGTGGCGGGCCAGTTCGCCGGCGGTCCAGGCGCGGTGGTCGAGCAGGGCCAGGCACATGGCGGCGCGGGTGGGGTCGGCGAGCAGGCCTGCCAGGCGGGCCAGTGCGGCGGCGTGGTCGTCGGGTGCGGGCATGGGTCCAGGATGCGTCATCGGTGGTGGGGGCGGCTACCTGGGTGGGTGGCCGCCCCGGCCGGTCACAGGGTGCCGGTGATGACGGTGGCCTCCTGTTCGGGGCAGTGGTCCACCCGGCAGGTGAGGCCGGCGCGGGTGAAGGCGTCGCGGGCGGCGGGGGCCTGGTCCTGGCTGACCTCCACGAGTAGGTGTCCTCCGGGTGCCAGCCAGTGCGGGGCCTGGTCGCTGACGCGGCGGAGCAGGTCCAGGCCGTCGTGGCCGCCGTCCAGGGCGCGGTGCTGTTCGTGGTCGCGGGCCTCGGAGGGCAGCAGGGGGATGTGGCCGCTGGGGACGTAGGGGACGTTGGCCAGGAGGATGTCGATGCTGTGGGCCAGGTGGTCGGGCAGGGCGTCGAAGAGGTCGCCCTGGTGCAGGTGGGCGCGGGGCAGGTTGTGGCGGGCGCAGGCCAGGCTGGCGGGGTCGATGTCGGCGGCGTGCAGTTCCAGGGCGGGGTGGTGGTGGGTCAGGGCCGCGCCCAGGGCGCCGGTGCCGCAGCACAGGTCCACGGCCAGGCCGGTGGGCGGGGACAGTGCGGCGGCCTGGCGGGCCAGGAACTCGCTGCGGGGGCGGGGGACGAACACGCCGGGGTCCACGCGCAGGCGCAGTCCGCAGAACTCGGCCCAGCCCAGGGCGTGTTGCAGGGGCACGCCGGCGCAGCGGTGGCGGGCCATGCGGTCGATGTCGCCGGGGGTGCGGGCGGTGGCGGTGATCAGGGCCGCCTCGTCTTCGGCGAAGACGCATCCGGCTCGGCGCAGGCGTTGGGTCAGGGCCGAGAGCTGGTCGGTGTCGGGGTGTGGGAGGGCCACGGAAACCTTTCGATCACGTGGGTCGCCCGTGTTCAGGTGGTGGTCGTGCCACTCCGTGGTGAGGGCGCCCCTTGGGTGACTGCGAGGATCGCTGCTCACCTCCCCTGGTCGTGCCGTGCGTTGCGGGTGCCAAGCTACACCATGGGCGGGCCTGGTCAGTGGCGGGGCGGTAGCGGGATGCGGTCCAGGTCCTGGGCGAGGTGGATGGTGCCGTCGAATTCGGCGGCGGCCTGGTCCAGGAAGCGCTGGTCGTCGCCGTGTTCGTAGCGTTCGGAGATGTGGGTCAGGACCAGGGTGCGTGCTTGGGCGCGGGCGGCGATGCGGGCGGCCTGGGATGCGGTGAGGTGGCCGTGGGCGCGGGCGAGGTCGGCTTCCTGTTCCAGGTAGGTCGACTCGATGACGAGCATGTCGGCGTCTTGGGCCAGGGCCAGGGCTTGGTCGCACTCGCCGGTGTCCATGACGAAGGCGAACACCTGTCCGGGGCGGGGGCGGGCGCACTGGGACAGGTGGACGGTGTGGCCGTGGGGGGAGGTGGCGGTGCCTTCGCGGCGCAGGCGGCCGATGAGGGGGCCGCTGATGCCGTGGTGGGCCAGGGCCTGGGGGAGCATGCGCCATCCGTCGGGTTCGGCCAGGCGGTAGCCGTAGGTGGGGATGGAGTGTGCCAGGGGCAGGGCGCTCAGGTGCAGGTCGTCCTCGCCGAGTGGGCAGCTGCCGTTGGCGCCCATGCCTTGGCCCAGGACGAGGGCGCTGTCGTGGAAGGAGCTGGCGTGGCGCAGCCGCTGCCAGTAGTGGCGGTCCTGGTGGGGGTAGGCCACGCGTACGGGGTGGGTGAGGCGGTCGCGGGAGATGCGTTGGATGATGCCGGGCAGGCCCAGGCAGTGGTCGCCGTGGAAGTGGGTGATGCACACGCGGGTCAGGTCGGAGGCGGACAGGCCGGCGTGGCGCATCTGGCGCTGGGTGCCTTCGCCGGGGTCGAAGAGGATGCCGTGGTGGTCCCAGCGCAGGAAGTAGCCGTTGTGGTTGCGGCGTTTGGTGGGTACCGCGCTGGAGGTGCCCAGGATGTGGAGTTGGCGTGCGGACATGGCAGGGATCCTGCCACAGGCCGTGTCGGGTGCGGGGTGGCCTGTGGTGCGCGCGCCGCTGTGCGGGGTGGTGGGTGGGTGTGTGGTCGGTCGCGGCGTGGGGGGCTGTGGTCGGAGGCGGGGTTGCGCTGGTGCGGATGTGGGGGTCGGCCGGTTCCGGTTCGGGGTGCGTCGTGGGGTCGGACCTCCACCGGTGCTCCGTATCACTCCTTGTTTTCCTGTGATTCTCTCCCTTGTCGAGGAAAATGGGGAAGGTTAGGGTGTGGTGGTGACAGATCATCTGTATTCCGTGGACCAGGTCGCCGACCTGCTGGGGCTGCATGTGCGCACCATCCGCAACTACGTGCGCGAGGGGCGGTTGCGCGCGGTGCGTATCGGCAAGCAGTACCGCGTCTCCCCCGCCGACCTGGAGGCCTTCACCGGCACCCCCGTTCCCGGCGCCACGCCCGGACGGGCGGCACCCCCTCATGCCGAGGCGTCCAGCATCGTCGAGGTCGACGGCGTGGACGCCCGCACCGCGGACCGGGTCACCACCCTGCTCACCGGTATGGCCGCGGGCCCGCGGCCCGGCGGGCAGCCGCTGCGCGTGGAGTGCGTCTACGACCGCGACCGGGCACGGTTGAAGGTCGTGGTCCTGGGCGGTCTGGGTGAGACCGCCCGCCTGTTCGACTACATGGAAGGCGTCCTGGCCCCGTGAGCGCCCTCTACACCTCACCGGCCGGGGAGCGTGAACTGCGCGAGCACTACCTGCGCGCCCTGCGCGCGTGGCCGGTGCCCGCCGAGCACCTGCGCGTGTCCACCGGGCTGGGTGAGACGTTCGTTGTGGCCTGCGGCCCCCGGGACGCGCCCCCGGTGGTGCTCCTGCACGGCTCGGGCGCCAACGCCGCCGCCTGGGTCGGCGACATCGCCGCTCTGGCGCGCGGCGCGCGCGTGTACGCCGTCGACCTCATCGGCGAGCCGGGCCTGAGCGCCCCCTCGCGGCCGCCCCTGGCGGGGCGGGCGCACCTGCGGTGGCTGGAGGAGGTCCTGGACGGGCTCGCGCTGACCGACACGGCCGTGGTGGGTATGTCCCTGGGCGGTTGGATGGCTCTGGAGCTGGCCACCGGCCGGCCCGGTCGGGTGCGGCGCCTGGGGCTGCTGTGCCCGGGCGGCCTGGGGCGCCAGCGCACGGGCAGGATCCTGGGGGCCACGGCCCTGCGCGCCCTGGGCCCCTGGGGCAAGCGCCGGGCGGTGCGGGCCATGACCGGGCTGTCCGCGCCCGAGGATCGTCCCGTGCTGGAGGCGGTGGAGCGCACCTTCGCGCGTTTTCGGCCGCGCACCGAACGGCTGCCCCGGTTCTGTGATGAGGCGCTGGGTGCCCTGGCCATGCCCGTGCTGGCGATCGTGGGCGAGCGCGACCTGATGTTCGACTCCGCTGAGAGCGCCGCACGGCTGCGCGCCTGTGTCGCACACGCCCAGGTCAGGGTCCTGCCCGGTGCCGGGCACGCGATCCGGGGCCAGGGCGAGGTCCTCGCGGATTTCCTGGCCGGGTGAGAGCCGCGTCGCCGGTCTGGAGTACGAACCCGCTCACCCGGGGTGGGGTCAGTGCTCGGGCGCCGGGTGGGGATTGCGGGTGCGTTGGGTACCGGAGGCGGTGAGGCTGCCCAGCAGCGCGAGTGCGTGTTCGGAGGTGCTGTCCGGGGCGGCCTGGTAGACGATGAGCTGCTGGCCGGGGGCGCTGTTGACGGTCAGCGTCTCGTAGTCCAGGGTCAGCTCGCCCACCAGACGGTGGTGGAAGCGTTTGCTCTCGTGGGTCTTGCGGCGTACGTCGTGGCGGGCCCAGAGCCGGGCGAACTCCTCGCTTTTGAGGCACAGCTCGCCCACGGTCGCGGCGAGCCGGGGGTCGTCTGCGGCTCCGGCGCGCAGGGCGGCGACCGTGCCAGCCGCGATCTGCTCCCAGTCGGGGTAGAAGTCGCGTGCCTGCGGGTCGAGGAAGACCAGTCGCAGCAGGTCGCGGCTGTGGGTGTGGCCGTCGAAGAGGGCGGCGCCCAGGGCGTTGTGGGCCAGGACGTTCAGGTGGCGGCCCAGGACCAGGGCGGGGGTGCGGTGCCAGCCCGCCATCATGTTCACCAGGGTCGCGCTGACGTGTTCGTCGCGCGCCGCCGGGCGCGGGGCGGTGCCGGTGGGGTGGGCCAGCCGGTGCAGGTGGGCTCTGGCGTCCCCGTCCAGGTCCAGGGTGCGGGCCAGGGCGTCCACGACCTGCGCGGAGGGGCTGCGCTCGCGGCCCTGCTCCAGGCGGACGTAGTAGTCGGTGCTCACCCCCGACAGGATCGCGACCTCTTCGCGGCGCAGTCCCGGTACGCGGCGCCGGCCCGTCTGGGGGAGTCCGGTCTGCTGCGGGCTGGTGAGGGCGCGGCGGGCCCGCAGGAACCGGCCGAGCGGGTTGTCGGTGTCCATGTCCTCGACCTTAGGCGCGGGCGGGGCGGGGTGCGAGGGCGCAGGGTGGCCGTGCCACTCCCATGTTCGCCGCCCCGGGGTGGTGCGCGGCCTGGGCGGCGGGGGCGCGGGCGGGCACGGTGGGGTCCATGACGAACGATGCGAACACCACTGCTGTCTCCTCTGGTTCCTCTGACCGCGGCGCAGGGTCGGGCGGTCGGCTCTCGGGGCGGGTCGCGGTCGTGACCGGCGCCTCCAGCGGTATCGGTGCGGCCACCGCCCGAGGGTTGGCCGCCGGCGGCGCGGCCGTGGCCGTGCTGGGCCGCCGCCAGGGCCGGCTCGAGGACCTGGCCGAAGAACTCGGCCGTACCGGAAGGGCCGCGGCCCTGCCCCTGGCGGTGGACGTGGTCGACTCCGAGGCGATGGGCGAGGCGGCCCGTACCGTCCGCGCGCGGCTGGGCCCCGTCGACCTGGTCGTGGCCAACGCCGGGGCGATGGTGGGCGCGCCGTTCGCCGGCGGTGCCGTGCGGGAGTGGGACCGCATGATCGACGTGAACCTGCGCGGGCTGTTGCACACCGCGCACGCGTTCACCGACGACCTGCTCAGCGCTGCTGAGCGGGGCGGTGCCGCGGACCTGGTCCTGGTGGGTTCGGTGGCCGGTCACCTTCTGTACCCCGACTGGTCGGTGTACGCGGCGACCAAGGCCGCCGTGGCGCACCTGAGCCGGAACCTGCGTGCCGAACTGGGTCCGCGCGGGGTGCGTGTGCGCGTCGTGGAGCCGGGGGTGACGGTCACCGAGCTCGGTGCGGACATGCGCGATGAGACGATGAAGGCGAGCCTGTCGCAGATGCGTTCCCAGCTGCGTGCGTTGGACGCCGACGACATCGCGGGCGCGATCGCGTTCTCGGTCGCCGCTCCCGCGCACGTCAACATCGCTGAGCTGGTGCTCGTGCCGGTCCAGCAGGGGTGAGGTGTCCCGGGCGGCCTGGCGGGTTCGGTGCGCCGGTTCCTGAGGGTGGGGGCGTCTGGGCGCCGTGCTGTGCCTGGAGGCCTCCTCGGTCTACGACGTTCTGGACGTGCTGGATCTGCTGATCACCTTCTGGCTGCTCAACCGGTCGGTGCGTGTGGGCAAGGAGGACAGGCTCGCTGCCCTTCCCGGCCTGCGCTCCGCCGCGCGGTGCATGGCCTGGGCCCTTCGGGTGTTGCTGACCACCCCGCAGGGCCTCCATCGTGGTGGCCCGCCTGGGCCACGTGCTCCATGGCGGCTCCAGGCCGCCGTCGGCGAGCCGCGCGAAGCCCAGGGCGGCGGGTCGGTTTGGTCCAGCAGGTCGGCCCACGAGGTTCCCGGGGACTACTGGCGGCCAGCTCCTCCAGGTGCGCGCACACCGGGGCGGGTCTACCGTTCGTCCGTGTGGAGGCGGAAGAGGTAGGAGGTGGCCGGGTGGGTGTAGGCGGTGCCTCTGCCTGCGGTGTGGAGTTGTTCGCGGGTGGGGTGGGGCAAACGCTTGGGCTGCAGGTAGCGGCCGAGGTCGTGGGTGGTGAGGTGGTAGCGGCCGGAGCGGTGGTGCAGGACCGCGGCGAGCCGGTAGCGGGGGTCGAGGTGGGCGAGGCCGGCGTCGGCGTGGCTGTTGTTGGCCAGGAGCCAGCCTGAGGGGCGCAGGCACCGGGTGGCGTGTTCGCAGACGGGGCCCGCGTACAGGGAGATCACCAGGTCCCACTCGGCCGCGGGTAGCTCGGCGAGGGTGTGTGTGTAGTCGCCGGGCACGAACGCGATGCGGGGCCGCTCGGGGTACTGCTTGTGCCGGGTGGCGAGCGTGGTGGCGTGGGTGCCTTGGAAGGCTTTGCGTGCGCGGGCGTCGGCGTCGAGGTAGGTGACGTGGGCCCAGACGTAGGAGGGGGTCAGGTCGAGGTAGCTGCCGGGGTAGAGGACGCGGCGGGCTCCGGTGTGGGCGGCCACGGCCCGGTAGAGGTCGGTGCGGTCGCCGATGTGGTCGATGTAGGCGGTGAAGTCTCGTTCGGGCACGGAGGGCTCCGGTGGGGTGTCGGGGCTGTCAGGCCAGGTGGGCGAAGTGGATGGCGTCGGCGGCTGCGGCTCCGGCGGTGACGGCGGGGACGATTCCCTGCTCCCAGGTTTTGCCGGTCAGGTCGCCGGCGGCGTAGAGGCCGGGGATGCTGGTCTGGCGGCCGTCGTCCACGGTGACGTAGCCGTCGTCCAGGGCGAGGCCGTGCTCCTTGACCAGGCGTTCCACCAGCGGGACCTGCCGCTGCGGCCGCGGCCACAGCAGAGTCTGGCGCTCCAGGACGGTGCCGTCGGCCATCTCCACGGCACGCAGGTCGCCGTCGGTGTGGTGCAGGCGGGCGATCTCGCCCAGGACCAGGTCGCTGCCCCGCTCGCGCAGGCTGCGGCGCAATTCCTGGGCGCCGGGCAGCCAGGGCGGGGCGATGGCGATGGCGTCGCCGGTCCAGGGGCGGAAGGCGGTGGCGGCCATACCGAGGTAGAGAGGTTCGTCGGAGACCAGGGCCCAGGTGCGGTCGGCGTTTTCCTCTCCGATGCAGAACGGGCAGTGGATGACCGTGCGGCCCCAGCAGGCGGCGAAGCCCTCCACCTCGTCGGGGTGCTGGTCGATGACACCGGTGGCCAGGATGACGTCGCGGGCCCAGACGGTGGTGCCGTCGTCCATGCGCACGGTGAAGCCGTCGTCGGCCAGTGGGGTGATCTCGCTGACCGTGGCGTCGAGCCGGCGTGCCAATCCGTAGCGGTCCAGCTCCTCCCAGGCGCGGGCGCGAAGCTCGTCGGGGGTGGCGCCCTCCAGGCCGATCAGGCCGTGCACGCCGCGGGAGGCGGCGTTGCGGGGTGGGGTGGGGGACTCGATGACCAGGGTGCGGTGGCGGTAGCGGGTCAGGGACTGTGCGGCGGTCAGGCCGGCGGGCCCGCCGCCGATGATCACGGTGTCGTACTGCCGAGCGGTGTGGTCCATGTGCTGGCTCCCTGAGACGTTTGACAAGAGTGAATGACCGTCAGTCATACTACTGACCAACGGTCAGTCGATCGAACTCATTCCCACTGGAGGAACTGTGACCCATGACACCGACCACACCCACCCCACCGACACCGACGGCCATCCGGACTTCGAGTGGAACGACCTCTACACCGGCGACGGCAGCGACACCGCCGACCCCGACCCGGAGCTCCTCGCCCCCGCCGCCGACCTTCCTCCGGGCAGGGCCCTGGACCTGGGTTGCGGCGCCGGAGGCAACGCCCTGGCGCTGGCCGAGCGCGACTGGCGCGTCACTGCGGTGGACCTCGCTCCCCGTGCCGTGGCCAGCACCCGGGCCAGCGCGTGCGCCCGGAGCCTGGACCACCGGGTCGAGGTCGCCGTCGCCGACAGCGCAACCTGGCAGCCCGAGACCGCCTACGGCTTCGCCCTGAGCTCCTACGCGCTGCCGCCCCGCGGCCCCGCCCGTACCGCCACCCTCACCTGTTTGGCCCACGCCCTCGCCCCCGGCGGGATCCTCGCCCTCGGCGAGTGGGACGAGGAAGCCAGTGACTGGGGCAAACCCGGCGACCTAGCCACTCTTGCCGAGCTGATCGACGCCTTCACCGGATTCGGCCTGGACATCGTGCGCGCCGAACGAAGGTGCGTCCCGCGGGCCCCCCACCTCGGCGAGGACCACGCCGTCATCGTCATCGCCCGCAAGCCGCATGGCACCCTGGAGTCTGCGGGCTGACCGACCACCGGTCAGCCACCCGACGACGAAGGAGGGACCGTGCCCGCGGACCAGTCCGCCCCTGCTCAGCCCACCGGCCGCTTCCAGCCCCCGGACGTCCGCCGCCGCCAGATCCTCGACGCCACGGCCGCCCTGCTGTTGGACGACGGCTACGAGGCGCTGACCGTCAGCAAGGTCGCCGCCCGCGCAGGGGTCGCCAAGGGCACGGTCTACCTCTACTTCGACTCCAAACAGGCCCTCCTGGCGGCGCTGCAGTCACAGATGTGGGACCGCATGCTCCAACAGCCCACCGCTCTCCTGGAACAGCCGGGCCTGGCCTGGACCGAACGCCTCGACGGGCTCGTCGCGGCCTGGATCGCCGCGGAAAAAGACCACCACGAGCTCTACCACCGGCTCTTCCACGAACCCGGCGGCACAGCAGGTGAGGAACCCATGACCGCCGCCCGCGACCTACTCGTCACTCTCCTCACGGAAGGCCACGCGGCGGGTGAGTTCGACGTCCCCGACCCCGAACTCACCGCCGACTTCCTCACCCACGCCTATGCCGGCCCCTGCCACCACAGCCGGGCCGACACCGACATCACCACCGCAGTCCAGGGCCTCTTCCGCCGCGTTGTCGCCGCACGTTCGGGCAACGCCGGATTCACCGCGCCATAGGCCGGACAGGGCGGCGAAGACTTGGAACACGAGCCTGCCGCCGGGGGTGGTGGTGTGCGGGGCCTCGCGCAGGGAGCGGAAACCGATCCCGTCCCGGCGCAGGTCTTCAACCAGTAGATGAGGTCCTGGAGCGAGGGGACGAGCGGGAGGGCCGGTCCAGGACCGGGACAACGAGGGGTGTCACCGGATCGCAGGTAGGCCAGGCACGCTTTCAGCTCGGGGCGGTGGGTGTTCTTTCCCGACTTCTTGTCGGCGAAGACCTTGACGCACCCGGTCGCAGACGCCCATCGGTGAAGAGCTGTGAGCACTCGTTCCCGGGTGACCGACCACGCCGCCCCCGAGGGCGGGCGCGGGGGTCGCCCCACAGTAGGCGCCGCGGGCGAACACATCACGGCGCTTGGGGTGCGGTGCAGTGCTCGATCACGCACATGATGAAGGCGGTCGTGTCGATCCGCCCGAACACGCTCACCGAGTGCGCGCCCAGATCCCGCGCGCACGCCGGCCATGGCCCTGTCGGCTCGGCACCCTCGTAGGCGCCACCGAGGACCGGCGCTGCTTCCACATCGACCACCCGCCGTCACGGTTCGCGGCGGGCGTGCCGGGAGGCCCTCGGCGTGGAGGCGCGGGCGGCGGGCTCCTCTGAGCGGCGCCGCACGCACTGGGGTCGAGCCCTGAGGGGGTGCGGGGGCGGGGGCCATGGAAGCCCGGCCTCGATACAGCCTTGACTGTACCCGTCTCGTTTTGCCTGGCCAAAGCACCGCCTGAATAACGTTGCGGCCCCGCCCTGATGCTCCAGGATGCCTTCACGCCCTCCCGGAACCCTGACCTCCGATAAGGTTCACTTATCGGAGGTCAGACATGGGGGCTTCTTTCGGCCCTCCTGGGGTCAACGTAACTAATTACGTTATGCAGAAACGTTTCCAACGAAACGAAATGAGGAAGGGGTGAGCCCGGCCCACCAAAGACGCGGTCGACGCGGGGCACACCGGCATGTGCTCGATGCGCGCGCGGCCCGCGCACGAGGGCGCTCGCGAACACCCCGGAGGTGATCCGCACGCCTTCGACCCCACAGGGCCGCACCCCCGCGCGCTGCGGGCCGGCCGGGCGCACGCCGACGATCTCCCACGCGAGGGCCTCGGCCACACACGGCCCGCCGAACACACCAGGTGGCGTCGGCCCGCATCGCAGCGGAGTCCGCTGGTCCACCACCCGGGCGCTGACACAGACCAGGAGAGACAACGGGAGCCCCCGGGCTCCGGCTCCAGGGGCTCCACAGGACAACGGCGACCGGCCTACGCCGCACGCCGGAATCGGCACCGCGGCACTACTCCGGGCACGAGGTGTCCTCGGGTTCGAACTCCATCAGGTCCTGCACTGTCACGCCTTCAGGAAGGGCCTCATCGTGCTCCTTGAGTTCCTCGCCCTCGGGGATCTGGGCACTGGCCTGCGGTGCCTCGTCGGAGCTGCGCGGGTTCGCATGCGGCTCGGTGCGCGCCAGCTCGCGCGCCAGCGCCCCGACGGAGTTGCCCATCATCCGGCCCTCGAAGGTGCCCTCGCCCCGCAGCACCGGCTCGGATGAGCTGCGGCGCTCCTGGGCCGAGGCCACGCGCCCCCCGCTCTCGCCGTTGCCGACCACACCGTCATCGGCCGGGACCACCGAGTTGTTGTCCAGCCCCATCCACATGGCCGGTTGGGGTTCGTCGCCCGGCGTGCAGCGGGCCTCCTCCCAGTCGATGGCGATGACGTAGTCGTGGCCCACCTCCACGCGCGGCTCGTCCTGCGTTCCGATCGGCGTCAGGTTGTCCACGCCGCCGTTGAACACGAACCCCCACGCGGGGTACTCATACGTCTCCGGTGCCGGCCGCGCCGGGGCGGGCGCCGACCACAGGACCCGCTGCACGTCCAAGGAGACCGTGCGGCCGATCATTCCCTCCCCGCGCTCGACCTCGATCGGCTCCGGTTCGTGGATCTGTTCGTCCACGGCGCGCGCCAGGATCACATGGTCGGCGTTGGTCACCCAGTCCCGCGCGGTCTGGCCGGCCTTGCGGTAGGAGACGCTGGCGTTGGTCAGGGGGAGTTCGTCGGGGTCGGGCTCGTAGGTCGCGGCGTTGAAGGCGACGGTGGCCACACCCGCGCCCGCGGCGGTGAACACGCGGCTGCGCTTGCTGATACGGGGCATAGGGGGATCCTCCTGGCTGGTACGTGGTGTCGATCATGTCGCGGTTGTGCGCACCCGGCCCTGCTCCGCCGCCGATCTGCGCGCCTGGGCCCGGATCCAGGGCGGCCTTTGCACAGGAGCGCACGCGGCTCGGCAACAGCGGCGCCGAGCCGGGCCGGTCCACCGGGGTGAGCCTTCCGGCCCACGCGGTTCGGTGAGCACGTCCTGGAACACGAGGGTGTCGGCGCCGAGCGAGGACCCGTGCAAGGACCCGCAGGCGCAGCGCGGCCGACTCCACTTGCCGGCGACGTCGGGGCGAGATCTCCCCATCCCTGCGTCAAGGGGTCGCCGCGTTCGGAGATCAGCGCTTCTCATGACGGAGGCGTGGACCTAGCGTGCCGGGTATGACTGCTCATCTGTCCCATGGCGAACAACTCCTGGCGATCAACGGTGTCGAGCTGTGTGTGGAGACCTTCGGTGACCGTAAGGACCCGGCGATCGTACTGATCGCCGGGGCCTGTGCCTCGATGCTGTGGTGGGACGCCGACCTGTGCGAACGGATCGCCGCCCGGAACCGGTTCGTGGTCCGTTACGACCACCGCGACACCGGCCGCTCCACCTGCGACCCGCCGGGCCATCCGGGGTACTCGTTCACCGACCTGGTCCAGGACGTGCTCGGTATCCAGGACGCTCTGGGCATCGAGCGCGCCCATGTGGTCTGCCAGTCGATGTTCGGCCAGAGCGGGCTCATCCTCGGTGTGGACCACCCCGACCGGGTCGCGTCGCTGACGTTCGTCTCGAGTTCGACCGGCGCCGAGGGCCTGCCGCCGCCCTCCAGCGACCTGGCCATGCCAGCCCAACCGCGTTCCACCGACACCGCCGAGGTCGTGGAGTACGTGATCGCCGACGCCAGGGCCTGCGCGGGGGGATCGCCGTACTTCGACGAGGCCGCGATCCGGTCGTTGGTCGAACGTGACGTGGAGCGCGCCAGGAACTACGCTTCGACGCTGGCCAACCACTTCGCCATCGACCTCGGGGGGCCGTCCCGCGGCGGATTCGGCGACATCGCGGCGCCCACGCTCGTGGTCCACGGCGACCACGACCCGCTCCTGCCGCTGCCGCACGGCGAGGAACTGCGTGCGGCGGTGCCCGGGGCCGAGCTGCTGGTCCTGCGCGGGGCCGGTCACGACCTGCCCGAGCCGGTGTGGGGCGAGTTCGTCTCGGCCCTGGTCCGCCACACGCGGGGCGGACGTCCGTGAACCGGTTGCGGTCGGCGCTGTGGCTGCCGGAGCTCGAAGCGGGTGTAGGGCTGGACACGGTGCGCGGAGTGCTCCGCGAGGGCCCCGGGGTTCCCGATGGTGGGTGAGGTGTGCGGCTGCGCGGCCGATCCGGCCTGAGGTGGGGTCGTGGTGGCGGCGGCCCACGCGGCCTCCGGTCCGGGTGCGGACCGGAGGCCGGGGTGTGTCAGTCCAAGCAGAACTCGTTGCCCTCGGGGTCGGCCATCACGATGAATCCCGCGCTCAAGGGCGGGGCGGGTTCGTCGCGGCGCAGCCGCGACGCCCCCAGGGCCATGAGTCGTGTGCACTCGGCTTCCAGCGCCGCCATCCGCTCCTGGCCCTCCAGGCCCGGTGCCGCGCGCACGTCCAGGTGGAGGCGGTTCTTGACGACCTTGTCCTCGGGGACGTGCTGGAAGAAGATCCGCGGACCCTGCCCGTCGGGGTCCTCGATGGCCGACTTGGTGTTGCGCTGTTGCTGCGGTACTCCGATCCGGGCGAGGAAGTCGTCCCAGGCGGCCAGCGGGTCGTCTCCTTCGTGGATGAGGACGCCGGGCGGGCCCGGGTGGACGTAGCCCAGCGCGTCGCGCCAGAACGTGGACAGCGCCCTCGGGTCGTGGGCGTCGAAGGTGACCTGGATCTGGCGGCTCATCGGGCGGCTCCGTTCGCTGCGGTGTTCGTGTGCGGGCAGAGGTGCTGGTCGCAGTGGTCTGTGTCGGTGTCCATGGCTTCAATCTCCCCTTGAAACCGGACAGGATCGGTCCGCTATCGTTCCGAGGATGGGCGCTATGGACGCGGGGAGCGGTGAGGAGCGGGGGACCACCGAGCGGGTGCTGACCCTGCTGGGGTTGTTGCAGCGGCGCCGGGTGTGGACCGGCCCGGAGTTGGCCGACCGGCTCGGTGTCACCGCGCGCACGGTGCGGCGGGACGTGGAGCGGTTGCGTGCGCTGGGCTATCCGGTGCACGCGGACCAGGGGGTCGGGGGCGGCTACCGGCTCGGTCGGGGCCAGGACCTGCCGCCGTTGCTGTTGGACGATGAGGAGGCGATCTCCACGGCGGTCTCGCTGCTGGCCGGGGCCGGTGGTGCGGTGGCGGGGGCCGACGAGGCCGCGCTGCGGGCGCTGGCCAAGCTCGACCGGGTGTTGCCGTCCCGGTTGCGTGAGCAGGTGCGCACGCTCTCGGGGGCGGTGGAGTCCTTCGGGGGCGGCCGCACGCCGGTCGACGCCGCGGTGCTCATGACGCTGGCCCGGGCCTGTAGGGACCAGGTCGAGGCGGGCTTCGACTATCCGTGCGGGGAGGGGGTGCGGCGTCGGCGGGTGGAGCCCTACCGCCTGGTCGCCTCGGATCGGCGCTGGTACCTGTTGGCCTTCGATCTCGATCGTGATGACTGGCGCAGTTTCCGGGTCGATCGGATGAGCGGGGTGTCGGCCAGGACGTGGCGTTTTCGTCCGCGGACGGCGCCCGAGGCGGCGCCCTACGTGCAGGAGGGTGTGACGAGTCGGGTCTACCGGTACCAGGCGCGGTTCCTGGTGCATGCCGGGGCCGAGACGGTGCGCGCGCAGATTCCGGCGTCGGCGGCGGTCGTGCGGGGGCGGGGGAGTGGGCGCTGTGAGGTGGTCAGCGGTGCCGACGACCTGGACTTCGTCCTGATGCGCGTGGTCGTGTTGGGGCACGGTTTCGAGGTGCTGGATCCGCCGGAGCTGGCGCGGCGCTGCGATGTGCTGGCCGAGCGGTTGCGGGCGGCGGGTGCGTTGGGCGGGCCGCCGCGGGCGCACGAGTCGTGAGTCGTGCCCGCTCGGCCGGGGCGGGCGGTCGCGGTGGCGCGCGTCAGGCGGTGTGTGCGCGGGCCCGGGCGCGGTCGACGATCTGGGTGAGCCGGTGGTGGTGTGCGCCTGGCCAGTACACCCGACCGCAGGAGCGGCAGCGGGTGAAGGTGTCGTAGGTGGCGCGCGTGCCGGCTGCGAGTTCGCCCTGGACCTGCTGCTTGGTGGCCGGTTCGACCAGGCCGTTGCAGGCCAGGCAGCGGGTGAAGGGGGCCAGGGGCGGGTCGAAGCGGCGCAGGACCTCGTCGAGTTGGAGTTCGGGTTCGGTGTGGTGGACGTGGGCGCCCGCGGTTAGGCCGCGTCGGCACAGCAGTTCGCGGTCGCGGGTGAGCAGGACGCGTTGTTCCTCGTTGGCCAGGGTGACCAGGGCGTCGTCGTCGCGGTCGTTGTCGTAGGCGGTGTCCACGCCCAGCAGTCGCAGGCGGCGGGCGAGGGTGCCCAGGTGGACGTCGAGGAGGAACCGGGTGTGGTCGAAGGGTGTGTGCTGGGGGCGGGCGGGTGCGTCGATCTCGATGGTCTGGCCGTCGGTGGGGCGGTGGGCGGTGGTGACCTCGGTGCCGTCGGCGCGCAGGCGTCCGATCTCGGTGCGGGGCAGGCCCAGGGACTCGATGACGTGGCCGAGGGTGCTGGTGGCGTCGTGCTGGACGCGGACCTGGCTGCCGCGGTTGCGGGGCAGCAGGAAGAAGCGGAGTTCGGGTGCGAAGCGCAGTGTCAGGGTCACCTGATCCATCTCTTCAGGGTGCCATGGCGGGGGTGGGCGGGGCCAGCGAGGTCAGGGGCGTCCGGCGTCCTGCCAGGGGCCGATCTCGTCCGGGTCCGGTGCGGTGAGGTCGAGGGGGCGTCCAGGTCGTGGATCTCGTATTCGTGGTAGGGGATCCAGGTCGCTTCGGTGGGTGTGGTCTCGGTCGGCAGGCCCGGGGGTGTCCCCTTGGCTGTAGCGGGGAGAAGGAGCAGGGTTGGCTGGGCGGGCCGCCGCGGCCGCCGGGCCGGGGCGGTTCGGGTTCAGCGCGCCAGGAACTCGGCGAAGGTGGTGCTGCCGACCGTGCGGTCGGGGGCCAGGAGAGCGCCTTGGCGGCAGGCCGCCATGACCCGGCCCGGCGGCCGTACCGGGCGCACGCGCCGTGCCAGCCCCTGGGCGTCGAGGTAGGCGCGGGCCAGGTCCGGCAGGGTCTCCACCCGCGGTCCGCCCATGTCGGGGACCCGTCCGGCCGGAGGGCCCTGGGCGATCTGGGCCAGGCGCGCGGCGACTTCGCCGGTGTCGATGGGCTGGAGGGGGATGTCGGGGCAGGGTAGGACGGGCAGGCGGGCCATCCGGGAGCAGATCCCGTACACCAGGTCGTGGAACTGGGTGGTGCGCAGGACCGTCCAGCCCAGAGCGCCGGCTGCCAGGGCCTGCTCCACGGTGTGCTTGGTCCGGTAGTAGCCCAGCGGTACCCGGTCCACGCCCACGATCGAGATGTAGACCAGGTGGTCGACGCCCGCGCGGCGGGCGGCCCGGATCAGGTGGGCCGCCGCCTGGATGTCACCGCCCCTGGGCGAGGAGGCGCAGTGCACCACCGCTTCGGCGCCGTCCAGGGCCTCGGTGAGCCCGGTGCCCCGGCGCAGGTCGACGGCGTGGGCGCGGGGGTCGTCCGGGTCGGGGTGGCGGCTGAGGGTGCGGACGCGGTGTCCGGCCGCGCGCAGCCGTTCGACCACGGGACGGCCCAGTGTCCCTGTTCCGCCCGTGACGAGGATGCTCTTGGCCGCGGGAGCCGTGCGAGGTCCGTCGTCTGTCATGGGCCAACGCTAGCACCGGGTCCGTGGGCGGGCGTGGGCTCACACGCGGGCCAGGGGGACGTGCGGTCCGGGCGGTTGCCGCACGCGCACGGCCATGCCGGGTTCGACGGTGCCGCCGGCGCGGACGATGCCCATCACACCGCTGCGCCGTACCACGGTGCCCTGCTCGTCGCGGTAGGCGAGGTGCTTGAGCAGGCCGGGGGCGAAGGCGTCGATCTGGGTGCAGGGGTTGCGCAGCCCGGTCACCTCGATGACGGACTCGCCCGCACTGAGCAGGGTGCCGGTGGACAGGCCCAGCAGGTCGAGTCCGTGCGTGGTGATGTTCTCGCCGAGCTGTCCCGGGGCGAGGTCGTATCCGGCCTGGGCGAGGTCGTCGAAGAGTTCGACGTGGATGAGGTGGACCTGGCGCAGGTTGGGCCGGGTGGGGTCCTGGGCGACGCGGGAGCGGTGCTTGACCGTGGTGCCCATGTGCGCGTCACCCTCGACGCCCAGGCCGGTGAGCAGGCGGATGCTGGGCTGGGCGGGTTTGCTGAAGGTGTGGTGGGGGCCGGCGCTGACCGCGGTGACGAACGCCTGCATGGGCGGTGCTCCTGAGGGGCCGGGGACGGGCGCGGGGGTGCGGTGTGTGGCGGGGATCCAGCCTGCCAGGGCGGTGCGGTGCTCCTCGCCGCGGGGTCGGCCTCACAGCGACAGCAGGCGCGCCTTGGGGCGCTCGGTCCGGTGGGGGCGGCACCGCTCCGTATCCGCCGGAGTGAGGGGTGTGAGTCCGTCCGGGCCGGCCACGGCGATCCGGGGCGTGGGGGACCCCGCCGCCCCGTCGTGGAGCGCGCATACGGTGCGCGTCACCGGGCAGGGAACATGAGAACGCGGGCCACCAGCGCGTCCACCACCGTCCGGGGCGCGCCCGGAGACGGGACGTGGATCCAAGGCCCACTCCTGGGCACTGGTCGGGAGCGGTAGGGGCGCGGATGTGGCACCGGTGCATCAGTGGTGCCTGTGAAGCGATGACGAGGGGGAGCCATGGCTGGCACGCTCACCGGCCGCCGGGTCGCGATCCTGGCGGCGGACGGTGTGGAACAGGTCGAGCTCGTCGAGCCGAGGAAGGCGCTGGAGGGCGAGGGTGCGCGCACGGAGCTGGTCTCGCTGAACCGGGGCAGTATCCAGGCGATGAACGGCGACATCACTCCGGCCGACCGGTTCACCGTGGACCGGCGGGTGCTGGAGGCGCGGGTCGGCGATTACGACGCCCTGGTGGTGCCGGGCGGGACGGTCAACCCTGACCATCTGCGCAAGGACTCCGACGCGGTGGATTTCGTGCGCGGGTTCGTGGAGCAGGGCAAGCCGGTCGCCGCGATCTGCCACGGGCCCTGGGTGCTGGTGGAGGCGGACGTGGCGCGCGGGCGCACGCTGACCTCCTATCCGAGCCTGCGCACCGACCTGCGCAACGCCGGGGGCGTGGTGGTGGACGAGCAGGTGGTCACCGACCAGGGCGTGACCACCAGCCGCAGTCCCGACGACCTGCCGGCCTTCTGCGAGCGGATCGTGCGCGAGGTCGCCGACGCCTAGCGGGCGTGCGCGGCGGCGCGCGTCGCCGGTGTCCGCAACGCGTGTGGGGCGGCCGACACCGGGTGTCGGCCGCCCCACTTCGTGCGGTGCTCGGGGTGCTACTCCTGGTCGGGGTCCTCGGGGTGGGCGCGCAGGTTGAGCACGGCTGCGAGCAGGCCTCCCCACAGCACGACGATGAACACGATCATCATGGCGATGGCACTGGCGGACATCAGCGTCCCCCTTCCTCGTTCGTGGACGGGCCCGAAGCGGCCTCTTCGCGGGCGTCGCTCTCGGCCAGCTGGTCGGCGCGCTTCCAGGGGATGAGCGAGACGATGACACCGAAGACGATGGCGCCGATCACCACGCCCCATCCGGCGGTGAGCAGGAAGGGCATGCTGTAGCCCTCGTAGGGCTCGGCCAGTTCGGTGCGCAGGCTGTCCCACATCATGAAGCCCAGCAGCAGGGGCGTGATCACACCGAGGCACACGCGCCACCACAGCGCGAGCCGGATGGTGGAGGTGGCGTTGGCGTGGCGCTCGAAGTAGGGCAGCTTGCGCACGACCCAGCCGAAGACGATCACCATGACGAGTCCGGCCAGCGCGATGCCGTACTGGTTGATGAAGTGGTCGGCGGCGTCGAGCAGGTAGAGGCCCTCGTGGGTCGGGAAGAGCAGGACCGAGGCCAGGGCGGTGGCGCCGCCCACGGCGAGCACGGTCGGGACGCGGCCCAGACCGGTGCGGTCCTGCACGGCGGAGATGATCACCTGGACGATGCTGATCAGGGAGCTGAGCCCGGCCACCACGAGGGAGACGAAGAACAGCACGCCGAAGAGGCTGCCGGCCACCGGCAGGGTGGAGATGATCTGTGGGAAGGCGACGAAGGCCAGGCCGGGGCCGGCCTGGACGACGTCGTTGACGGCCACGTCGGCGGCGTTGGCCATGAAGCCCAGCGCGGCGAAGACACCGATGCCGGCCAGGAGCTCGAAGGAGCTGTTGGCCAGGCCCGCGGTGACGGCGGTGCCGGTCAGGTCGGCCTTGCGCTTGAGGTAGGACGCGTAGGTGACCATGATGGCGAAGCCGATGGACAGCGAGAAGAAGATCTGGCCGTAGGCCTGGATCCACACCTTTCCGCTGAGCATTTCGCTCCAGTCGGGGGTGAAGAGCGCGTTGAGGCCCTGGGCGGCTCCGTCGAGTGTCAGCGCCTGCACGACCATGATCAGGAACAGGACCACGAGCAGCGGGATGAAGATCTTGTTGGCCTTCTCCACGCCCTGGCGGATGCCCAGGGCCAGGATGGCCAGGACGATCACCCACACGCCCACCAGCGGCCAGGCCACTCCGGCGACGTAGCCGGAGACCATGCCGGGTGCGTCGCCGAGTTCCAGGAAGTCCCCGTAGAAGAACGCCTCGGGGTCCTCGCCCCACTGCTGTCCCACCGAGAAGAACGCGAAGCGCGCCGCCCAGGCGATGATGACCGCGTAGTAGACGGCGATGACGAAGCAGATGGCGACCTGCCACCAGCCGATGACCTCGGCGGGGCGGGTGATGCGCCGGTAGGACAGCGGTGCCGACGAGCGATAGCGATGCCCGATGGCGTATTCGAGGATGAGTAGAGGTATGCCCGCGGTCAGCAGGGCGATGAGGTAGGGCACGAGGAACGCGCCGCCGCCGTTGTCGTAGGCGATGTAGGGGAATCGCCAGATATTGCCCAGCCCGACGGCCGATCCGATGGCCGCCAGGAGGAATCCCGCGCGCGTCCCCCACTGCTCGCGAGGCTTATGGACCATGTTCAGGTCTCCTAAATCATCCCGTAGTTCGCGATCCGCACCGTAGCAGGAGTTGGCCTGAAGAGCATCGCTAGACTCGACGGGTTCGCAGGTTGACGCCTGGACGGAGGCTTTTCGCCTGTTGTGTCCAAGGCGGTGTGGTCGGGGCCGGATCAAGGCGGGCTTGGCGGGCGCCTTCAGCGGAGCTGCTCTCGGGCAGCGTGCGGGGGTTCCAGGCCTGCCCGCCGCGCGGGCGGGGACCGGGGCCGGGCCGCTGCCTACTCCCGGTGCCGCGGGCGGGGGCGCAGGCGGGCGTTGGGCAGTGCGGGGGCGGGCAGCGCCGGTCCCTCGTCACCGGTGACGGGGGAGAACCTGGGCGAGGTGCCCGGGGCGTGGCGGTCGCCCTCCCAGGCGGTGCGCGCGGCCACGATCTCGTCGTGGTCGCGGCCGACGAAGTTCCACCACATCACCAGGTCCTCGGCGAAGGGCTCTCCGCCGATCACCAGCAGGTGGGCGTCGTGGTCGGTGCGCAGCGCGATCGAGGCGGGCCCGGGGCCCAGGTAGAGCAGGGAGCCGGCCTCCACGCGGTGCCCGAGCGCGTGGACGGGGGCGTCCAGGGCCAGGACGCCGTGTTCGAAGGCGGGGTCCAGGGGGAGGTCGAGCCGGGTGCCCGCCGGGAGCATCACCTCGGCGCCCATGAGCGGGGTGTGGGTACGGGCGGGGGAGCGGCGGCCCCCGACCTCGCCGGCGATCACGGTGACCCGCGCGCCGTCCGCCTGCCACGCGGGCAGGTCGGCGTGGTGCTCGAAGCGGGGCGGGCCCTCGCGGTCGGCCTCGGGCAGGGCCACCCACAGTTGGGCGCCGTGCAGCCGCGGGGGCGCCTGGGCGGGGGTGCGCTCGGAGTGGGCGATGCCGTGTCCGGCGGTCATGAGGTTGAGCTGGCCGGGGCGGACCAGTTGGTCCGAGCCCAGCCCGTCCTGGTGGCGGACGTGGCCGTGGACCAGCCAGCTGACCGTCTGCAGGCCGATGTGGGGGTGGGGCGGGACCTGCATGCCGTGCTGGGCGCCGACGTCGGTGGGGCCGTAGACGTCGGCGAAGCACCACGCGCCGATCATGCGCCGGTTCTTGCCGGGCAGGGAGCGGCGGACGGTCATGGCTCGCGGTCCGCCCAGGGGGACCTCGCGCGGTCGGAGGAGTTCGGTGGCGGGGGCCGCCTCTTGCGGGCGGGCGGTGCACACGCGCTGTTCGGCGGGGTGGTCTTCGAGGTTGCTCACCCGGGTGACGCTACCCATGTGCCGCCGTGATCGGCGTCAGGGGCGCGCGGGGCGGGCTCGGGGGGAGCCGCACGCGCAGGTCCGAAGGTCCCTCTGGTGCGGAGGGGGTTGTTTGCCGTACGATGGAAAGCGCTTACCTACTGAGAGGCGGAAAAAACACATGCGTGATCACGTGCTTGGTGTCGCCATGAACGGCGTCACCGGACGCATGGGGTACCGGCAGCACCTGACCCGGTCGATCCTCGCCATCCGCGAGGCGGGCGGCGTCGCCCTGCCCGACGGTTCCCGGATCATCCCCGAGCCGGTCCTGGTGGGCCGCAACGAGCGCAAGCTGAGCGAGATCGCCGAGCGCCACGGCATCGAGCGCTGGACCACGGACCTGGACTCCGTCCTGTCCGACGACGGCATCTCCATCTACTTCGACGCGCAGATCACGCACGCCCGCGAGGCCGCCGTACGCGCCGCCATCGCCGCGGGCAAGCACGTCTACGTCGAAAAGCCCACGGCCGACAGCCTGAGCGCCGCCCTGGAACTGGCCAAGCTCGCGCGGGACGCGGGCGTCCGCAACGGCGTGGTCCAGGACAAGCTCTTCCTGCCCGGCCTGCTCAAACTGCGCCGCCTGATCGACTCCGGCTTCTTCGGTGAGATCCTGTCCATCCGCGGCGAGTTCGGCTACTGGGTCTTCGAGGGCGACTGGCAGCCCGGTCAGCGCCCCAGCTGGAACTACCGCGCCGAGGAGGGCGGCGGCATGGTGCTGGACATGTTCCCGCACTGGCACTACATCCTGGAGCACCTCTTCGGGTCGGTTCGCTCGGTCACCGCGAAGGTGGCCACGCACATCCCCCAGCGCTGGGACGAGAACGGCGAGCCCTACAAGGCCACCGCCGACGACTCCGCCTACGGCATCTTCGAACTCGAGGGCGGTGTCATCGCGCAGATCAACTCCTCCTGGAACGTGCGCGTGGCCCGCGACGAGCTCGTGGAGTTCCAGGTCGACGGCACCCACGGCAGCGCCGTGGCGGGGCTGCGCTCCTGCCGCGTCCAGCACCGCTCGGCCACCCCCAAGGCGGTCTGGAACCCCGACCTGGCCGACGACGGCCGCTACCGCGAGCAGTGGGAGCAGGTGCCCGACAACACCGAGTTCCCCAACGGGTTCCGCGCCCAGTGGGAGAACTTCCTCCAGCACGTGGTCACCGGCACCCCCTTCCCGCACGACCTGCTCTCGGGCGCCCGCGGCCTGCAGATGGCCGAGGCCGGCCTGCGCTCGGCCGCCGAGGGCCACACGGTGGAACTGGACGAGGTCACCCTGTCATGAACACCCTGAGACTGCCCACCGACGACGGGCGGATCGAGGCCTACACCCTGCGCGGTACGCCCGTGGCGGCCTCGCCCCTGCCCCCGTCCCGCACCCGTGCCGCCTACGCCGCGGCCCACGTGGTCGCCGACCCCGCGCGCCCCAACGCCCCCGGAGCCCCCGCGGCGGTGGACTGGGAGGCCACGCTCGCCTTCCGCCACCACCTGTGGGACCAGGGCCTGGGCGTGGCCGACGCCATGGACACCGCCCAGCGCGGCATGGGCCTGGACTGGACGGCCACAGCCGAGCTCATCCGCAGGTCCGGTGCGCAGGCCGCCGAGCGCGGCGCCGCCCTGGCGTGCGGGGTGGGCACCGACCAGATCGAATCTTCGCAGACCGACCTGGAAAGCGTTATCACGGCGTATCAGGAACAACTGGACGTCGTCCAGGGAGCCGGGGCCACCCCGGTCCTGATGGCCTCCCGCGCACTGGCCGCCTCCGCGCAGGGCCCCGACGACTACGCCCGCGTCTACGGCCGACTGCTCCAGCGGGCCGAGCGCCCGGTGATCCTGCACTGGCTGGGCACCGCGTTCGACCCGGCCCTGGCCGGCTACTGGGGCTACGCCGACCCGGCCGAGGCGATCGAGCCCGTCGCCGAGCTCATCGCCGAGCACGCCCAGGCCGTGGAGGGCATCAAGGTGTCCCTGCTGGACGCCTCCCTGGAGGTGCGCCTGCGCCGGCTGCTGCCCGAGGGCGTGCGCCTGTACACCGGCGACGACTTCAACTACCCGGACCTGATCCAGGGCGACGACCAGGGCTACTCCCACGCGCTGCTCGGCGTCTTCGCCGCCATCGCGCCCGCCGCCGCCCGGGCGCTGGCCGCACTGGACGAGGGGGACACCGGCCGCTACCGGGCCCTGATGGAGCCCACCGTCCCCCTGGCCCGGCACCTGTTCGCCGCCCCCACCTTCTACTACAAGGCCGGTATCGCCTTCCTGTCCTGGCTCAACGGCCACCAGAAGGGCTTCCACATGGTGGGGGGCCTGCACAGCGCCCGCGACCTGCCCCACCTGGCCCAGGTCGTACGCCTGGCCGACACGGCCGGGGCGCTCAGCGACCCCGAACTGGCTGTGGCGCGGATGCGGGCCCTGCTCGAGGTGTCGGGGGTGGACCAGTGACCGCGACCGCCCCGGGTTCGGGACCGATCACCCCCACCGCGGTGGACCTGCCCTCCGGCCGGCCCGCCGCGGTGCCCACACCGGTGCCCGGCGACCCCGCGCTGGCCCGGCTCTCCCTCAACCAGGCCACCGTCAAGTACTGGAACCTGGTCCAGGCGGTGGACGGCTGCCTGCGCGCGGGACTGCCCGCCATCGGTGTGTGGCGCGAACCGGTCGCCGAGATGGGGCTGGCCGCGGCGGCCCGCCTGGTCCGCCGGTCCGGTCTGCGCGTCTCGTCCTACTGCCGGGCCGGGTTCCTGACCCGTCCCGACCGCCGGGAGGCGCTGGAGGACAACCGACGCGCCATCGACGAGGCCGCCGAACTCGGCGCGCCCTGCCTGGTCATGGTGGTGGGCGGTCTGCCCGAGGGCGAGCGCGACCTGGTCGCGGTGCGCGAGCGCATGGTCGATGTGCTGGCCGAGCTGGTGCCCTACGCCCTCGATCGCGGTGTGCGCCTGGCCCTGGAGCCCCTGCACCCGATGTTCTGCGCCGACCGCGCGGTGCTCTCGACCCTGGGACAGGCCCTGGACATCGCCGAGCGGTTCGACGCCCGAGCGGTGGGCGTGGTCGTCGACGCCTACCACGTGTGGTGGGACCCGCAGGTGTACGCCCAGATCGCCCGGGCCGGCGCGGGCGGGCGCATCGCCTCCTTCCAGGCGTGCGACTGGGAGCTGCCGATCCCCTCCGACGCGCTGCTGGGCCGTGGCATGGTCGGGGACGGCCACGCCGACGTGCGCGGGCTGCGCCGGGCGGTGGACGCGGCGGGCTACACCGGTGACATCGAGGTGGAGATCTTCAACGAGCGCGTCTGGTCGTCCGACGGCGACGAGGTGATCGCGACGGTGGCCCGCCGACACGTGCAGTACGTCCTGTGAGAGGGCCGGGGGTGCATGCCCTCGGCCGACCCCCCGGGCCCGTCGAAGGGGCGGGCCCATGAACGAGGAGTGCCATGAACTTCGACGGAATCCTGTTCTTTCCGCTGACGCCCTTCGAGGGTGAGGGCCGGGTCAACGAGGACGTGCTGGCCGAGCACGTGGCCTCGGGGGTCGAGCACGGTGCGGGCGGTGTGTTCGCGGCGTGCGGGACCGGTGAGGTCCACGCCCTCTCGGCCGCCGAGCACGCGGCCGTGGTGCGCCGGTCGGTCCAGGTGACCGCCGGCCGGGTGCCGGTGGTGGCGGGTGCCGGCGGGAGCGTGGGCACGGCGGTCGAGCAGGCCGCCTCCGCCCGGGAGCTGGGCGCGGACGCCGTGCTGCTGCTGCCGCCCTACCTGGTGGGTGCCCCGCAGCGGGGCCTGGTGGAGTACGTGCGCACCGTGGCCTCGGCGGTGGACATCCCCGTGATCGTCTACCAGCGCGGGTCGATGGTGTTCACGCCCGAGAGCGCGGCCGAGCTGGCGGCGATCCCGGGCGTGGTGGGGATCAAGGACGGGACGGGCGACCTGGGGCGCATGCACCAGATCGTGCTGGCGGTGCGTGCGGTGCGCGGCGCGGAGTTCACGTTCTTCAACGGGCTGCCCACGGCGGAGTTGACCGTGCCGGCCTACAGCGCGGTGGGTGTTCCGCTCTACTCCTCGGCGGCGTTCGCGTTCGTGCCCGAGGTCGCCAACGCGTTCTTCACCGCGGTGCACTCCGGCGACCCGCTGGCCGAGACGCTCACACGCGAGTTCTTCGAGCCGTTGGTGCGTCTGCGCGACCGGGTGCCGGGGTATGCGGTCTCGCTGGTCAAGGCGGGCGCGCGGTTGCGCGGGGTGGACATGGGCGGGGTGCGGGCCCCGTTCGTGGACCCGACTCCGCAGGAGGAGACCGCCCTGGCCGGGCTCATCGAGACCGGTCTGTCACTGGTCAAGGAGGGCTGAGCGTGCGCGTCAGCGAGGTGCGGGCCCGTGCCTTCCGGCTGCCTCTGCATCGTGCCTGGGACGGGGGTGTGGACCGCAACGACCTGGTCGTGGTGCGGGTGCGTACCGACACCGGGCAGGTCGGGACAGGGTTCGCCTGGACTCCGCTGATCGGTGCGCGGGCGGTGGAGGCGCTGGTCAACGATGACTGTCCGGCGGCGCTGGTGGGCCGTGAGGCCCACCCGGCGCTGTGGGACGAGCTGTGCTGGCACCTGCGTGAGGCCGGCACGAGCGGTCTGACGCTGATGGCGGTGGCGGGGATCGACATCGCTCTGTGGGATCTGCGGGCCCGTGCGGCGGGGGAGAGCCTGGTCGAGGCGGTGGGGCGTCGGCGCGAGTCCGTGCCCGCCTACGGCAGCGGGGTGAACCTGGACTATCCGTTGGCGGATCTGGAGGACCAGGTGCGCCGGTGGGTGGCGGCCGGGCATACCGCGGTCAAGATCAAGGTCGGTTCCGCGGATCTGTCCCGTGACGTGGAGCGCGTGGGTGCCGTGCGGGAGCTGCTGGGGCCGGACGGCCTGTTGATGGTGGACGCCAACCAGCGCTGGGACGTGTCGGGGGCGGCGCGTGCGCTGTGCGCGTTGGCGGATTTCGACCCGTTCTTCATCGAGGAGCCGCTGCCCGCCCTGGATCTGGAGGCGCACGCGCGGTTGCGTGAGCGCACGCGGGTGCCGTTCGCGATCGGTGAGAACCTGCGGACGGTCCAGGAGTTCGAGCGGGCGGTGGAGCTGGGGGTGGTGGATGTGGCCCAGCCCAATGTGGTGCGGGTCGGGGGGATCACCCCGTTCCTGCGGATCGCGGAGTCGATGGCGCGCCGGGGGGTGCCGGTGGCTCCGCACCTGTTGCCCGAGCTGTCGGGTCAGTTGGCCCTGTGCCTGCCCCGGGTGGCGATGGTCGAGGAGATCGATCGCGCCTCCTTCGCCGAGCTGGGTGCGTTGGCCCGTCCCAGCGGGGTGGAGTTCGACCGGGGGCGGGTGCGGGCCGACACCGGGCCCGGCCACGGCCTGGTGTTCGCCGACACGCTCACACCGGTCGCCGACCACTTCCCCTAGCACTGGTGGTGCGGCCGGTTCGGGGCGTCCTCCTTTCGGGGGGCGCCCCGCTGCTGTTGTGGCGTGGGGCGGGTCAGTGCGGTGGTCGGTTCCGGCTGCGGTGTTCGTGGTGGTCCAGGAGGGTGGAGAGCAGGTCGGTCAGCTGCTCGCGTTCCTGGGGGGTGAGCGGGGCCAGCAGTGCGTTCTGGCTCTGGGCCAGCTGCCGTTCCAGGCGTCGTAGCCGTGTTCGTCCCGCGGTGGTCAGGGAGACGATGTTGCGCCGCCGGTCGGCGGGGTCGGGGGTGCGCTCGACGAGTGCGTCGTCGGCGAGTTCGTTGATCGTGGCGACCATGTCGCTGACGTGGATGCCGCTGCGGCGGCCCAGTTCGGCCTGGCTGGCCGGTCCGGACTCCTCCAGGGTCGCCAGGAGGCGGAAGTGGTATCCGCGGGCATGTACGGACGAGAACCCCTCGGTGACCAGGCGGTGCGCGTGGTGGGCGGTCTGGGTGAGCAGCCAGCTGGGTGTGCTCTCCCAGCCGGCGGGTGTCCTCTCGGGCGGGTTCTCCATGGGTGGAGTCTAGCGAATCGTTGGGTGGACTAACGGTCGTGATATCGTTTGGGCGACAAACGTTGGTCGCACTAACATTCATGCTCCACAGGAACCCCCGGGAGTTGGGACCATGATCACGCCGTTCCGCATCGACATCCCCCAGGCCGACCTCGACGACCTGGCCGACCGCCTCGCCCGCACCCGCTGGCCCAACGAGGTGGCCGACGCCGGGTGGGACTACGGATTCCCCCTGGCACGGCTCCGGGACCTGGCCGAGTACTGGCGCACCGGCTACGACTGGCGCGCGCACGAGGCGCGGCTCAACGAACTGCCGCACGCCACCACCGAGATCGACGGCCAGAACATCCACTTCGTCCACGTGCGGTCCGCGAAACCGGACGCGCTCGCGCTGATCCTGACCCACGGCTGGCCCGGCTCGTTCCTGGAGTTCCTCGGCGTGATCGAGCCGCTCTCACGCGACTTCCACCTGGTGATCCCCTCCATCCCCGGCTACGGGTTCTCCGGGCCCACCCACGAGCGCGGCTGGGACATCGTCCGCATCGCCCGGGCCTGGGCCGAACTGATGTCGCGTCTGGGCTACGAGCGCTACGGCGCGCAGGGCGGCGACTTCGGCTCGGGCATCTCCACGGCCCTCGGCGCGGTGGCGCCCGAGCGGGTCGTCGGGGTGCACGTCAACTACCTGCCGACCCGGCCCGACCCGGACTCCGGCCTCGCGCTGTCGGCCGCCGACGAGGCCCGCCTGGACAAGGTCCGGCACCTGATGGCCAACCGGCCGCCCTACCAGGCACTGCAGGCCGCCACCCCGCAGACGGTCGGCTACGCGCTGACCGACTCCCCCGTCGGCCAGCTGGCCTGGATCGCCGAACGCTTCGCACAGTGGACCGACCCCCGCACGCCGGTCGACGACGAGCGCGTGCTCACCGACGTCTCCCTGTACTGGCTGACCGCCACCGCGGCCTCCTCCGCGCGGCTGCACCACGACGCCTCGCGGCGCACCGAGCCCTGCCCGGTACCGCTCGGCGTCGCGGTGTTCGCGCACGACATCACCCAGTCGGTACGACCGCTGGCCGAACGGCTCTACGACATCCGGCACTGGTCGGAGTTCGACCGCGGGGGCCACTTCGCCGCGATGGAGGTGCCCGAGCTGCTCGCCGAGGACGTCCGGGACTTCTTCCTCACCCTCACCGAGGACGGCGCCCGGGCCTCCGGCTGAGTACGGGTACTCAGCCCGCCCTGGGTTCGTGTGCGGATGTGGCGGCACGGGCCCCGAGGCTAGTTTCGGCGCATGACCCACCTCCTCATCGGCCACGCGGCCATGGTCCTGCACTTCGCGTTCTTCGGCTACGTCGTCCTCGGCGGCTTCCTGGCCTGGCGGTGGCCCCGGGCGCTGTGGCCGCACGTGGGCGTGGCCGCCTACGCGCTGGGCATCGTCATCATCGACTGGCCGTGCGTGCTGACCGAGGCCGAGAACTGGTCGCGGGCGGCGACCGGGCGCACGGTGATGGAGGCGGGCTTCATCGACTTCCACATCACCGGCACCCTCTACCCGCCCGAGCACCTGATGGCCTCGCGCGTGGTGATCGCGTGCGTCATCGCGCTGTCCTGGGCGGGCGCTGCTCTGGTGCGCGGAGGCCGCGACGGCGGGGGCGTCCGCCGATCCGGCCCCGGACACGAGGCGGCCCCGGGCGCGCGGACGCACCCGGGGCCGGCAGCCGGGACCCGGATCAGCCGGCCTTGACCGGCCCCGTGCTCTCGCGCTCGACGACCTCGCCCCTGACCGTCACCACACGCGGCTGCTCGGCGGGCTCGCCGTCCAGCGCCAGCTGTGCGGCCATCTCGCCCATCTCCTCCAGCGGCAGACGGACCGTGGTCAGGGCCGGGGTCAGGTCGCGCAGGGTGGGGATGTCGTCGAACCCGGCCACGGACAGGTCCTGCGGCACCCGCATCCCCAGGTCGCGCAGGGCCGCCATCGCACCGGTGGCCATGACGTCGTTGACCGCGAACAGGCACGTGGCGTCGGTACCGACCGCCATCAGCCTCCGGGTGGACTCGTAGCCGCCGTCGCGGGTGAAGGCCCCGTGCACCACGTTGTGGTGGGCCAGCTCCAACCCCGCACCCGAGAGCGCGGAATGGAACCCGTCCAACCGCTCGCGCGCGGTCTGCAGGTCGGTGGGTCCGGCCAGGATCGCGAACTCCCGGTGCCCCTGGGCGATGAGGTGCCGCGCCAGGTCCGCCGACCCGGTGTGGTTGTCGGGGGTGACGGTGTCGGCGGGCAGGCCCTCCTGGGACACGCACGCCACCCGCCCGCCCTGGCGGCGGAACATGGTGATCTCCTCGGCCAGGCGCCGATTGCTCTCCTCGTCGGTGGAGCGCGAACCCACCAGCACCACCGCGCGCGCCCGGTGGGCGCGCAGGGTGGCCAGGATGCGGCCCTCGTTCTGGGGGGAGTGGCTGGTGGTACCCAGGACCAGGACCAGTCCCTGCGCCTCGGTCTGCCTGGTGACACCGGCCGCGATCGAGGAGAAGTAGGGGTCGGCGATGTCGTGGACGATCAGGCCCACCAGCGAGCTGCTGTTGCGGGCCAGGGTCTGCGCGGAGGCGTTGGCCAGGTAGCCCAGTTCCTGGGCGCTGGCCGTGACCTTGTCCCGGAGTTTCTGGCTCACCTGCCGGGTACTGCCGTTGATGACCCTCGAAGCCGTGGCCAGGGACACCCCGGCGTGTTCGGCGACCTGCTCCAACGTCACGTAACCGGAGTTCACGCCGCTTCCTCTCCTGCTGCGCGCCACTGGAAAACTCTTTCCTCTCTAGCGTAGCGGAGCACGCGTGTGGTCAGCGGCGTTCGAGCCGGTCCCGGACCTCGGCGGACACCTGTTCGCGCCAGGTGCGGGTGGGGTTCCAGCCCAGTGCCTCGCGGGCCGCGCGCGAGCTGAAGACGGCCCCGCCGTCGGCCAGCGCGGCGGCGTGCTCGGCCGTGGCGGGGTGGTACTTCGGCAGCAGCGCGTCCACCGGGCCCAGGGCCAGGGGGTCGGCGGCCATGGCGTTGAACACCTGGCCGCCGCTGACGCGGTCCGGGTTCTCGATCACCAGCGCGAACAGCTCGCCGGCGTCACGGGCGTCGACGTAGTTGAACAGGGAGGTGGCAGCCAGGGCTGGGTCGGCCAGCCGTTCGGCGATGGTGTGGCCCTGCTGGGTGAGCGCGCCCTGCCACTCCTCCGGTGCCACGACGTAGCCGGGGCGCAGGCACGTCATCGTGCAGGTCCGGGCGGTGCGCGCCAGAGCCGCCACGGTCTGCTCGATGAAGGCCTTGCTCAGCCCGTAGGCGTGCCAGGGCGTGACCGGGTGCTCCTCGTCCAGGGGCAGGTAGGCGGGCCGCCACGAGGGGGTGTTGTACCCGTAGACGGTCGGGCTGGAGGCGGCCACCGCGGACCGGGCGCCGTGGGCCTCGGCCGAGGACAGTACCGCCCAGGCCAGGCGGGCGTTGACGCTGATGGTGTCCAGGTCGGGGCTGGCGAAGGGGACGGCGATCCCGGCCAGGTGGACGACGGCCTCGGGGCGGGCGCGGGCGAAGACGTCCTCCCGTTCGGCCCTCACCAGCAGGTCGGCGGTCATCCCGTCGGTGCCGGGCGGCGGCGGGGCGGTGTCCACGGAGGTGACGGTGTGGCCGCGATCGGTGAGGGTGGCCACGACACTGCGGCCGAGCCTTCCCGAGCCGCCGGTGACGAGAACGCGCATGGAGTCGTCTTCCTAGTGCTGGTGGATGTGGTGGGGGACGGGGTGGGCGTCAGGCCAGTGACCGGGCGGCCTTGGCCAGGGCGGCGGGGTCGGCGGCGTGCCCGTCGTGGACCGCGGTGCGCAGGCCCCGGTGCAGCGCGGCGTCCGCGGGCAGGGGCAGGCGGGTGTCCCAGGCCAGGGCGGGGCCGACCCCGGGGTACTCCTGGACGCGCAGGAACCAGGGGTCGGTGTCGGGGCCGGTCTGGAGGAAGACCAGCGTCCAGGGGGCCGCGTCGGCGTTCCCGGCCAGGGCCAGCCACTCGGCGCGGGACCCGTGCAGGGCCTGCTCTCCTTCCAGCCCGTGGGGGCCGGTGCACACCGGCGGGGTGAGAGCGCGGGGCGCCCGCCAGAACAGGCCGCCGTACCCGGCTCCGGGGCGGCCGTTGGTGGCGGGGCTGCCCACGCTCAGGTCGCGGCCGGAGGTGTTGTGCAGCCGCACCGCCACCTCCAGTACCCAGGTGTGCTCGTCCAGGTCCAGCAGGCGCGTGGTGCGCTCCTCGCGCAGCAGTTCGGCGCCATCAGGGTCGGTCCACGACAGGACCTCGACCTGGCGGTCGTCCTCGCGGGCCAGCCACCGCACGTGTTCCTGGCGCCCGTGGTTGTCGAGCAGGACCGACCCGCGGTCGGGGGTGAAGGTGCGCCCGCCCCAGAAGCTGGTGCCGGACACGTCGGGCACGGCCACGCTCACACCGAAGTGGTGCAGGTGGTCGTCGGGCCGCTCCTCGGTGACCACGGTGCCGGACTTGGTGCGGACCGGGTGCAGGTAGGGGCGGGGGGACAGGACGGGTTCGATGTCGGTGCCGTCCTGGCGGCTGGCCAGGACGGTGCTGCCGAGTGCGAGGTCGACGGTACTCATGGGGTCGGGGTCCTCCGGGTGGCCGCGCTTCAGGAACCGGTGGCCGTCTGCGACCGTGCGGCGGGGTAGCGGGCGGGGTCGAGTTCGCTGAACAGGGACAGGGTCTGGGAGCTGCGGTGGATGAGGGCGTCGATGCCGTCGATGATCCGGCGCGTGCCCTCGGGGGTGCGGGTGACCTCCTGGTGGTCCTCGGGCAGCGGGGCGGGGTCGGGGGCGGTGCGGACCGCCTCCAGGACGTGCATGAACGCGCGGGTGGCCGCGGGCGGCACGATGAGCGGGGTGCCGTCGCGCAGGTGGTCGACCAGGTTCTCCAGCAGCGGGGTGCGCGGGTGGGTGGTGGTGGTCGGCGCCTGGCCGGGGCGGTGCACCGTGACGCGGTCCAGGGTGTAGTCCAGGTCGATCCGGCCGAGGTCGCCGTGCACGATCAGGCGCGGCGGCTCGCTGTGGGTGGCGCACAGGGTGACGGCCACCGTGATGGTGGTGCCGTCCGCGGTGCGCAGGCGCAGGCAGGAGGTGTCGTCGCTCTCGATGGGGTGGGCGTGGAACAGGTCCAGTTCCACGCTGCGCGGTGCCTGCTCCCCGGCCCCGGCCACGGCCAGGGCGGTGGCGACGGCGTGCGCGAAGGGGTTGGTCAGGGCCCCGTCGACCACGTCGCGGCCCGCGAGGCGGCGGCGTCCGGCCCAGGGGGCGCGGTCGTAGTAGGTGGAGGTGCGCACCCACGTGCCCTGTCCGCCGATGCCGCGCAGCCGGCCGATGGTGCCGTCGGCGATCATCCGCCGCACCTCGGCCACCGCCTGTGAACCCAGGCTCTGGAAGCCGATCTGGCAGGCCAGCCCCGAGTGCTCGGCGACCTGGGTGAGCTCCTCGAACTCGGCCAGGGTCGCGGTGGTGGGCTTCTCCAGGAGCACGTGGGAGCCGTGCTCCAGGGCCGTGCGCGCCAGCGGCAGGTGGGTGTGGATGGGCGTGACCAGGAGGGTGATCCGGGCACCGGTGGCGTCGATGGCCTCGCCCAGGTCGGTGTGGAAGGGCAGGGGGCCGTGTCCCTCGAGGTCGTCGTCGGGCTCGGGCGGGCGCTGGTCGCACACGCCGACCAGGCGGACCAGCCCGGCCGCCACCGATGCGCGCAGGGCGCGCAGGTGGTGGCGGCCGTGGCCGTGCAGCCCGACCAGGAGGACGGGGACGGGGGCTGGGGCGCTCATGCCTCTTCCTTGAGCAGGTCGGCGACGGTGACGGGGGCGCCGGAGGCGATGGAGGCGTTGGCGGCCAGGCCGGTGAGCAGGGCGTTGCCGCCGTCGGCGTGGTCCGGGCGCACGCCGTCGTCGGCTCCGGAGAACAGGGAGTCGAGCATGACCTGGTCGCCTCCTCCGTGCGGGCCCTCGCCGACGGCGACGGGGATCTCCTCCGGCGGCTGCCAGTGGCGGCGCAGCCACAGGCGGGCCTCGGAGTGGTCCTTGGGAGCGGGCATGCCGCGCACGGGGGTGTTCTCGTCCTGCTCGGGCGAGGTGTACTCGAACTCGGTCATGTCCAGCTCCAGGCGGCCGCGGCTGCCGGTGAAGGAGATGCGGTAGCCCTCCCAGGGCGCGTAGGCGACCAGGTGGTAGCTCAGCCGCGCGCCGGTGTCGTAGCCGACCAGCACCGACATGTCGTCCTCGATGGTGATACCCGGTCCGAACACGTTGAGGTCGCGCCGGTAGCCGTCCTCGTGTTCGGCGTCCAGGTACAGCGCGGTCAGGTCGGGGCTGTCGCTCATGTGCAGGGCGAAGGGGTCGCTCTCCGCGGCGGCGGCTTGGTGGCCGCGCTCGTACTGCGCGCCCAGTCCGTGGCGGCGGGCGTTGTCGGGGCCGTAGAAGAACAGGCCGCCCTGGGCGAAGACCTGGGTGGGGCGGGCGCCGATCCACCAGTTGACGAGGTCGAAGTGGTGGCTGGCCTTGTGGACGAGCAGACCGCCGGACTGGGACTTGTCGCGGTGCCAGCGGCGGAAGTAGTCGGCGCCGTGGCGCAGGTCGAGCAGCCACTCGAAGTGGACCGAGCCGATCTCGCCGATGGCTCCGGAGGACAACAGGTCGCGGACCTGGCGGTGGACGGGGTTGTAGCGGTAGTTGAAGCCCACCGTGACGCGGCGGCCGGTGCGGAGCTGGGCCTCGTTGATGCGGCGCAGCCCCTCCAGGTCGGCGGTCATGGGCTTCTCGGTGATCGCGTCGACGCCGGCGTCCAGGGCGGCCACGACGTAGTCGGCGTGGGTGCGGTCGACGGTGCACACGATGACCTCGTCCACGCGCTCCTCGCGCAGCATGCGGGAGAAGTCCTCGGCGGCGTAGGTGGGCACCGGGTCGAGGCCGGCGTCGGTGGCGATGCGGTTGTGCACGGCCATCCGAGTGCTGTTGGTGTCACACAGTGCGACGAGTCTTCCCTGGTCACGGTGGGTGCCGGTGAGGGCCCGGGTGTACATCCGAGCGCGGGACCCGGTTCCGACGATGGCGTACCTGCGTAGAGTGGTGTCGTTCACAACCAACATGGTAAACGCTTTCCTACTGCCAGGACAAGAGGACCCCCACCCCGTCGGGGCGGGCCGTCACCTGGCCATCCGATCCCCCTGAGTGTTTATAACGTGCCACAGGGTGACGATGACGTGAGGAATGGGCGCGTGGGGCTCGGATTCATCGGGATTCCCGCGCGGAAATCAGCGTCGCCCCGGTAACGATCCGGGGTGTAGATGGCATTCAGGGGGAAACGAGTCGTTGACACCCATGAAACCCGGTGCTAGAAACTGAACATCCTAGTACGTGGATAGCGCTTACCAAGTCGGTTGTCGCTGATCCGGCCCGTGTTCTCGGACACGTTCCACGCACTTCACCGTGTCCCTCCAGCGAGATTGGCGGTCTCCAGTCATGAAACCAGGCCCGAACGTGCTCGCCGCCACCGCGGCGGCCGCCCTCCGGGGTGGTGGAACGCCGTGAGCGCGCTGCTCCAGCGCAGGCCCAAGGCGGACCCCGTCGCGGCCGCGCCCGCCGCCAGGACCAAGCCCAGCGCCGGGAACCAGGGCGCCAAGCGGCGCGAGAACCTCGCGGCGTACGGCTTCCTGGCCCCGTGGTTCGTCGGACTGCTCTTCATCACCGCGGGCCCCCTGCTGGCCTCCCTGTACTTCTCCTTCACCGACTACAACCTCATCGGCGAGCACAGCTGGGTCGGCCTGGAGAACTACTCCCGCATGCTCGAGGACGAGCGGCTGCACAACTCCCTGCGGGTCACCTTCGTCTACGTCTTCGTCTCGGTGCCGCTCCAGCTGGCGCTCGCGCTGGCCCTGGCGATGGTCCTGGACCGGGGCGTACGCGGGCTGCCGCTGTACAGGTCGGTCTACTACCTGCCCTCCCTGCTGGGCGGCAGCGTCGCGATCGCCATCCTGTGGCGCCAGGTCTTCGGCGCCAACGGCCTGATCAACCAGGTCCTGGGCTTCTTCGGCATCCAGGGCGAGGGGTGGGTCTCCCACCCCGACTACGCCCTGGGCACCCTGATCGTGCTCAACGTGTGGACCTTCGGCGCGCCCATGGTCATCTTCCTGGCCGGCCTGCGCCAGATCCCGCGCATGTACTACGAGGCCGCCTCGGTCGACGGCGCCGGCCCGCTGTACAAGTTCTGGCACATCACGGTCCCGCTGCTCACGCCGATCATCTTCTTCAACCTGGTCCTGCAGATCATCAACGCGTTCCAGACGTTCACGCAGGCCTTCATCGTCAGCGGCGGTACCGGCGGCCCGTCCGACTCCACGATGTTCTACACGCTCTACCTCTACCAACGCGGCTTCGGGTCCTTCGAGATGGGCTACGCCTCGGCGATGGCCTGGCTGCTGCTCATGATCATCGGAGGATTCACCGCGGTGAACTTCCTCGCGTCCAAGTACTGGGTCTTCTATGGCGACTAAGACGACGGCCCCCGCGACCACGCAGGAGCGCTCCCGGGCCGCACGCACACGACGGCTGATCATCCACATCGGACTGATCGGGTTCGGGCTCATCATGCTCTACCCGCTGCTGTGGATGCTCGCCAGCTCCTTCAAGCCGACCGCGGAGATCTTCCGGGCCCCCGGCCTGATCCCCGAGACCTTCACCCCGGGCAACTACACCGAGGGCTGGACGGCACTGCAGTTCCCGTTCCACCACTACCTGCTCAACTCGGCGATCGTGGTGGCCGGGGCGATCGTGGGCAACCTCATCGGGTGCTCGATGGCGGCCTACGCCTTCGCGCGGCTGGAGTTCCGGGGCAAGCGGCTCTTCTTCGCCGTCATGCTGGCCACCATCATGCTGCCGATCCACGTCGTGATCGTGCCGCAGTACATCCTCTTCGCCGAGATCGGGTGGATCAACACCTTCCTCCCGCTGATCGTGCCCAAGCTCCTGGCCACCGACGGGTTCTTCATCTTCCTGATGGTCCAGTTCATCCGCGGCCTGCCCAAGGACCTGGACGAGGCGGCCCGCATCGACGGCTGCGGACACGTGCGGATCTTCTTCCGGATCATCCTGCCGCTGTCGCTGCCGGCCCTGGCCACCACCGCGATCTTCACCTTCATCTGGACCTGGAACGACTTCTTCAGCCAGTTGATCTTCCTCACCAGCCCGGACATGTACACCGTGCCCGTCGCGCTGCGCACCTTCGTGGACTCCAGCTCCCAGACGTCCTGGGGTCCGCTGTTCGCCATGTCGGTGATCGCCCTGGGGCCTGTGTTCGGCTTCTTCCTCGCCGGACAGAAGTACCTGGTCAAGGGCATCGCCACCACCGGAATCAAATAGTCGAAGGGACATTACGACCATGCGTGCAAACCCTGGCAGCGGGCGCCCCCAGGCCCGTGACCTCAGCTCTGACGGGCGCCTACGGCGCCGCCCCCTGCTCAAGATCGCGGCCGGCGTCGGTGCCGTGGTCCTGGCCGCCACCGCCTGCGGCGGCGGTTCCTCCTCCGAGGACGGCGTGGTCGAACTGCGCTTCTCCTGGTGGGGCGCGGACGACCGCCACGCGGTCACACAGCAGGTCATCGAGGAGTTCGAGGCCGCCAACCCCGACATCCGCATCGTCGGCGACTACACCGACTGGTCCTCCTACTGGGACCGCCTGGCCACGAGCACCGCGGCCGGTGACGCGCCCGACATCATCACGCAGGAGGAGCGGTACCTGCGTGAGTACGGGGACCGCGGTGCCCTGGCCGACCTGAGCCAGTTGGACTCGCTCGACCTGTCGAAGATCGACCCGCTGGTGGCCGAGAGCGGCGACATGGACGGCCAGACCTACGGTGTGGCCACCGGCGTGAACGCGTACACGATCATGGCCGACACCGAGGCCTTCGAGGCCGCGGGCGTCGAGATGCCCGACGACGACTCCTGGAGCTGGGACGACTACGTCGACCTGGCCACGGAGATCTCCGAGACCACCGACGGGGAGGTCGTCGGTACCCAGAGCATGGCCTACAACGAGGCGGGCTTCCAGATCTTCGCCCGCCAGAAGGGCGAGTCCCTCTACAACGAGGACGGCACGCTCGGCTACTCGCAGGAGACGCTGACCGAGTGGTTCTCGATCACCCAGCGCCTGCTGGAGGCCGAGGCCCAGCCCTCGGCGTCCGAGAGCGTGGAGATCGAGGCGCTGGGCCCGGACGGCTCGGTGCTGGCCACCAACTCCGGTGCCATGGCGCACTTCTGGACCAACCAGCTCGGCCAGCAGACCGAGACCTCCGGCCACGAGATCGAGCTGCTGCGCTACCCCGGTGAGAGCACCGAGGACCGGAGCGGCATGTACTTCAAGCCGGCCATGTTCTACTCCATCTCCGCCGGGTCCGAGCACCCGGAGGAGGCGGCCCGGTTCGTGGACTTCCTCGTCAACAGCAACGAGGCGGCCGAGTTGATCCTGGCCGACCGCGGCCTGCCCGCCAACATCGACGTGCGCGGGCACATCGTCAGCCAGCTGCCCGAGGCCGACGCCCGCAGCGCGGTGTTCCTGTCCGACATCGAGGGCACGATCGAGGACGGCAACCCGCCGCCGCCGATCGGCGCCGGTGAGGTCGTCAACATCATCAAGCGGGTCTCCGACGAGATGGGCTTCGGTGACCTGACGCCCGAGGAGGCCGCTGAGCAGTTCACCGAAGAGGTGGAGGCGGCCACGCAGGGAGGCTGATCCTTCGTACGCGACGGGCCCGGCGGGAGCTGACAGCGCTCCCGCCGGGCCCGTCGCCTGTGCGGTGGCCGGGGCCCCTCCGTGTGCTCACGCGGTGTCGGCGTGGGCGTCCAGGCGGAGCTGGGCCCACGCCACGTCGTGCCAGGCGCCGCTCTTGTGGCCGATCTCGCGCAGGACGCCGACGGGCTCGAAGCCCAGGGCCCGGTGCAGCCCCTGGCTGGCGTCGTTGGGCAGCGTCATGCCGGCCAGGGCGGTGTGCATCCCGCGCTCGGCCAACCGGGGGAGCAGGACCTCGTAGAGGGCGCGGCCCGCGCCCGTGCGGCGCCGGCCGTGTTCGAGGTAGACGCTGACCTCGCAGGACCACCGGTAGGCGGCGCGGGCGCGGAAGGGTGCTCCGTAGGCGTAGCCCACCACCCGCCCCCGGTCCTCAAGGACCAGCCAGGCGTGCTCGCGTTGGGCGTCGGCGATGCGCCGGGCCATCTCCTGGGCGGTGGGCGGCTCGTACTCGAAGGTGGTCGAGGTGTCGGTGACGTAGGGGGCGTAGATCGCCGCGCACGCCTGCGCGTCCGCGGCGGTGGCGTCCCGTACGTGGCCCTTGAGGAGTGTGGTGTCCATGCGTCCACCATAGTGGATGGTTTTTTGCACTATAGTCAACGTATGAGTGACGCACTGGGTTCGGCCCTGGCTACCACACTGCGCGGTCTGCGCAGATCGCGCGGCCTGTCCGGCGCCGCCCTCGCCGACCGCTCGGGGGTCTCGCGGGCGATGATCAGCAAGGTCGAGCGCGGCGAGACGCAGCCGACCGCGCAGCTGCTCGGACGGCTGTCCGCCGCGCTGGGCATGAGCCTGTCGGAGCTGGTGGCCAGGGCCGAGCAGGGGGAGCGGCGGCTGGCGCGCCGCTCGGAACAGCCGGTGTGGACCGACCCTGTGACCGGCTACCGGCGCCGGGCGGTCACCCCCACCGCGGGCGGAGCGCTGGAGCTGGTGGAGGTCGAGCTCCCCCCGGGGGCGGAGGTCTCCTACCCGGCCGACTCCTACCGCCACCTCCACCACCAGATCTGGGTGCTGGAGGGCCGGCTGGCCTTCCAGGAGGGAGACGACCTGCACGATCTCGGCCCGGGGGACTGCCTGCAGATCGGCGCACCGGTCCCGTGCGTGTACCGCAACGCCGGCGAGCACACGTGCCGCTACCTGGTGGCGCTGGCCCGACGGGAGACCTGAGTACCGCCCCGCCGTATGATCTGGTCCGGTCATCCCGTCTGGAGCCCCGGAGGTCGCCGTGTCCGTGGAACCCGTGCGCCACCGCGCCTCGGGACTGGCGTTCGCGCTGGCCGCAGCGCTGTTCTTCGGTGGGGCCGGGGTGGCCGCCCGCCCCCTGCTGGACGCCGGGATGGATCCGCTCCAGGTCACCTGGCTGCGCCTGGCCGGAGCCGCGCTGCTGCTGGCACCGCTGGCGCTCCTGCACTGGCGGCTCGTGGTGCGGCGGCCGCTGCTGGTCGTGGCCTACGGGGTGTTCCCGATGGCCGGTGTCCAGGCCCTGTACTTCGCGGCCGTGGACCGGATCCCGGTGGGCATCGCGCTGCTGATCGAGTTCCTGGGTCCCGTGCTGTTGCTGGTGTGGTTCCGCCTCGTGCGACGCACCCGGGTGGCCCCGGCCGCCGCGGTGGGCGTGTTCCTGGCGGTGCTCGGTCTCGGCCTGCTGTTGGAGGTCTGGGCGGGGATGAGCCTGGACCCCGTCGGCGTGGGGCTCGCGCTGGGCGCGGCCGCGGCGCAGGTGGGGTTCTTCCTGCTCTCGGACGCCGCGGGGGAGGACGCGGACCCGCTGGCCGTGATCGCCCTCGGGTCGCTGGTGGCGGCGGTGCTGCTCGCCGTCCTCGCGCGGCCGTGGACGATCCCGTGGGTGACGCTGGCCGACCCGCTGCCGATCGGCGGGGCTCAGGTGCCCGGCTGGGTGATCGCGCTGTGGCTGGCCCTGGTGTGCACGGCGATGGCCTACTTCGCCGGGGTGAGCGCGGTGCGTCGGCTCTCGCCGCAGGTCGCCGGGGGCGTGGCCTACCTGGAAGTGGTGACCGCGATCGTCCTGGCGTGGGTGCTGCTGGGCGAGGCGCTGGGCACCGCGCAGATCGTGGGAGCGGTCGTCATCGTGGCGGGCGCCTTCATCACCCAGACGGCGGTGCCGTCAGGGCCCGCACCGGGTGGTGGGAAGGAGCCCGGGCTCGTGGCGGCGGACGCGGACTGAGCGCCGGGGCAGGTGTCCGGCGCCGTCGTCACGCCCACCGCTGGAGCGGAGCTGTCCAGGGAGTGTCCGGTGCGCTGCGGCGGACCGCCGCGTAGGTGGGAAGCGGGAAGGCGCGTGGGTGGAGGGCATCCGGCCGAGGGCTGAGCGACCTGGGCGTGTAACGTCGACGAAACATACTTCGTCCCCTCCCCGGGGACACGACCGCACGCCACCGCACGGCCTCGTCGCGGCCCGCCCGGCCGGGACGACGGCTCCGAAAGGGGACCCTTCACGTATGTCCGCTGACATCGAGTCCGCTCTCGACAACCACCACCCGGGAGTGCGTTCGGCCTTCGAACACGTGGTACGCCGCAACCCGGACGAGCCCGAGTTCCAGCAGGCGGTTCTGGAGGTCCTGGACAGCCTGTCCCCGGCCCTGTCCCGGCACCCCGAGTACGCCCGCGAGCGGATCCTGGAGCGCCTGTGCGAGCCCGAGCGCCAGATCGTCTTCCGTGTCCCCTGGCGTGACGACCAGGGCCGTGTGCACGTCAACCGGGGCTTCCGGGTGGAGTTCAACAGCGCGCTGGGCCCCTTCAAGGGCGGTCTGCGCTTCCACCCCAGCGTCAACCTCGGCGTGGTCAAGTTCCTGGGCTTCGAGCAGATCTTCAAGAACGCGCTGACAGGGATGAGCATCGGCGGCGGCAAGGGCGGCAGCGACTTCGACCCCAAGGGGCGCTCGGACGCCGAGGTGGAGCGGTTCTGCCAGTCCTTCATGACCGAGCTCCACCGCCACCTGGGCGAGCACACCGACGTGCCCGCCGGGGACATCGGTGTCGGGGGCCGGGAGATCGGCTACCTGTTCGGGCAGTACCGGCGCCTGTCCAACCGGTGGGAGGCCGGCGTCATCACCGGCAAGGGCCTGGACTGGGGCGGCTCGCGGGTGCGCACCGAGGCCACCGGGTACGGGAACGTGCTGTTCACCCAGCGGATGCTGGAGCGCGTGGGCCGGAGCCTGGACGGCCAGCGCGTGGTGGTGTCGGGCTCGGGCAACGTGGCGATCTACTCGGTGGACAAGGCCCGCCAGCTCGGCGCGACCGTGGTCGCCTGCTCCGACTCCACCGGCTACGTCGTGGACGAGCACGGAATCGACCTCGACCTGCTCAGGCAGGTCAAGGAGGTGGAGCGGGAGCGGATCAGCGCCTACGCCGACCGGCGGCCGGGCGCGCGCTACGTGGAGGGCGGCAGCGTGTGGGACGTGCCCTGCACCGTCGCGCTGCCCTCGGCGACGCAGAACGAGCTGGACGCCGACGCGGCGCGGACCCTGGTCCAGGGCGGCGTCAAGGTGGTCTCCGAGGGTGCGAACATGCCCACCACCCCCGAGGCCGTGCGGGTGCTGCGGGAGGCCAAGGTGCTGTTCGCCCCGGGCAAGGCGGCCAACGCCGGCGGGGTGGCCACCAGCGTGCTGGAGATGCGGCAGAACGCGCGGCGCACCTCGTGGTCCTTCGAGCACACCGAGCAGGAGCTGGCCGAGGTGATGGCCGACATCCACGACCGCTGCGAGGAGGCGGCCGAACGCTACGGGGCGCCCGGCGACTACGTGCTGGGCGCGAACGTGGCGGGCTTCGAACGGGTGGCGGGCGCCATGCTCGCCCAGGGGCTGGTCTGACCGGTTCCGCATGCCCGCGGGCGCCGCTCGGGCGCGACCGGCCGGGGAGACGGGCGGGGCCGCCGCCCCGGTTCAGCGGCGGTCCAGGGCGGCGCCGAGTGCGTCGAGGTGGTCGCCGACCGGTCCCAGGGTGAGGACGCCGCTGCCCGCTCCGGCCAGTTCCGCCGAGGCCGGGGCGAGCGCGTCACGGGCGCGCCGCATCGCGGTGTGGTCGCCGAGCAGGAGGGCCGCCCGGCCGGTCAGGCACCACAGTGCCTCCATCAGCAGGTCCGCGGGCGGGTCCGGGACCCGGCGCAGCGCCGCGGCGGCCTCCGCGGTGCGGTCCTGGGCCAGCAGTACCAGGGGGCGTGCCCACGGCTCGTAGGGGCCCCAGTCGGTGGACTCGCCGGTCGGCGCGGGCAGGCCGTGCCGCTGGCGCAGGCATAGCAGTGCCAGGGCCGGCAGACCGGCGGCCAGGCCGGGCATGCCCGAGCCGTCCAGGTGCGCGGCGGCCTCCCGGAGGGCGGCCTCGGCCGTGTCGTAGGGCACCCGGTCGTCACCGGCCAGGCGCATCGCCCGGTACCACCGGGTGAACACGTCCGCCAGCGGTCGTTCGTGCCGCGCGGCCAGGCGGTCGACCTGTGCCGCGTGGGTGTCGGCCCCGGGCGGGTCGTTCAGTGCGGAGCGCGCCTGGAGGCGGATCAGGTGGCCCAGGACCTCGAATCCGGCCAGGCCGTGCCGGGTCGACAGCTCGATCAGCTCCGCGCCGACGGCGTCGCGCTCGGGAGCCCGGCCGGTGCGGTCGAAGCTCTGCATGAACACACCGTTGAGCGTGAAGGCCAGCAGGGCGGCGTCGCCCAGGCGGCGGGCGATCCGCTCGGCCTCGCGGGCGGCGTGGCGGGCGCGCGCGGAGCCGGTGCCGCGCGACTCCAGGGCGATGGTGGCCAGCAGGCGGGCGCGGACCGCCTCGTGGCCGTGTGCGGGCAGGGCGTGCAGTGCACGCTCGGCGGCGGCCACCACCCGGGCGGCCTGCGCGGGGTCGTCGGAACGGGTCCAGATCGCGGGTACGTCGTAGGCGCCGATGACGCGCGCGGTCAGTTCCGGGTCGCCCAGCTCCTCGGCGGCCGCGATGGCGGCGGTGCGCTGCCGACGGGCCTCCTCCAGGCCGTCGGCGCCGGTCACCGCGAGTTGGCGCAGCAGGCCCACGGTCGACTCCAGGCGTGCACGGGAGCCGGCGGCCACGGTGCGGTCGAAGGCGGCGCTGGCCCGGGCCCACACGTGCTCGGGCGCGGTGTCGGGGGAGAGGTGGTCGGCGTGGTGGAGCACGTCCTGCTCCAGGCGGCGCAAGCGCGGCCCCGGGTCCACGCCCAGCTGTTCGACCAGGAGCGTGCGCGCCCGCCGCAGCACCGCCAGCGCGTCGCCCTGGCGGCCGGACCGGTACAGGGCCAGGGCGAGCAGGCGCCAGGCGTCCTCCCGCCAGGGGTGCTCGGCGGTGTGGGCGTCCAGGTCGGCGACGGCCTCGGCGGCCCGCCCCAGGTCGAGCCGGGCCTGGCCGTACTGTTCGACGGCGTGCAGGCGCAGTTCCGTCAGGCGGGTGCGCTCGGCCCTGGTCCAGGGCTCGGCGGCGAAGTCGGCGTAGGCGGGGCCGCGCCACCGTTCCAGGGTCCGCCGCAGGTGTTCGAGCCGGGCGGGGGCGGGCAGCGCGTCGGCGTCGGCCACCTCCCGTTCGAAGCGCCAGGCGTCCACCGTGTCCGCGCCGGCGCGCAGGGCGTAGCCGGGACCCTCGGTCACGATCAGCCGGGCGGGTGCGCGCGGCTCACGCCGCGGCTCCAGTGCCCGTCGCAGGGCCGCCACGAAGGTGCGCACCGCCGAGACGGCGCCCGGGGGCGGGTCGTCCCACAGGTCGGCGACGAGGCGGTCGACGGGCACGACCCGGCGGCGGGCCAGCACGAGCCGGGCCAGGACCGCGCGGTGCCGCGGCCCCTTGAGCGCCACGGGTTCGCCCTGCCCGTCCCAGGCCGCGACCGGTCCCAGAACCCCGAACTCGACCTCCACGGTCCACCTTCCGTCTCGGACTCCGCCCCCGGTGGGGCGTGCTCATCGGTTGCTCATCCGTGACGGGCACGCTGCACGTACCGGTTCGTCGACGAAGGAGAAGAAGAACCATGATGCCTGCCGGATTCGGGTACCAGAGCGTCGGTGTCGCGGACGGGGTGTCGCTGCGTGCGGCCGTGGGCGGGGAGGGGCGCCCCGTGGTGCTGCTGCACGGCTTCCCTCAGACCCACCTGATGTGGCGGCATGTCGCCGCGGACCTGGCCGCCGACCACACGGTGATCTGCCCCGACCTGCGCGGCTACGGTGACAGCGACAAGCCCGCCGAGGACGGCGACGGCAGCGCCTACTCCAAGCGGACCATGGCCGCCGACGTCGTCGCCCTGGCCCGCGCGCTGGGGCATGAGCGCTTCGCGCTGGCCGGGCACGACCGCGGGGCGCTGGTGGCCCTGCGCGCCGGGCTCGACCACCCCGGGACCGTCACCCACCTGGCCTGCCTCGACGTCCTGCCGACCCTGGACATGTGGGAGGTGCTGCACGGTGCCGATGCCGCGGTGGCCTTCCACCTGTACCTGATGGCCCAGCCGCCGGGGCTGCCCGAACGGATGATCGCCGCCGACGCCGACGCGTTCTTCGGCCACTTCCTCGACCTGTGGGCGAACGACGCGGGGGCGATCCCCGGCGAGGTGCGCGCCGCCTACCTGGACGCCTGCCGAGCAGCGGTGCCCTCGATCGTGGCCGACTACCGGGCCTCGGCCGGTGTGGACATCGACCACGACCGCGCCGACCGGGACGCCGGACGCCGCCTGGAGATGCCGGTGAGCGTGCTCCAGCAGGACTGGGGCGCCGCTCTGGGCTACGACGCGGCGGCGGTGTGGGCGCGGTGGGCGTCGGACCTGCGCCACTCGACCGTGGCCAGCGGCCACTTCATGGCCGAGGAGGACCCGGCCGGGGTGGTCGAGGCTCTGCGCGAGCTGCTCGACCGCGAGGCTGTGTCAGTGCCGGTGTGAGAGCGTCACGGTGGCGATGAGCGCCTCGGCCGCGGCGTCCACGCGCGTGCGGTCACCTGAGACGAAGTAGTCGAGCGCGAGTCCCTTCAGTCCTGAGACGAGCGCGGTGGCACGGGCGGACGCCTCGGGGGCGGGAAGGCCGAGCTCCCGGGTGAGCGCGGTGGCGGCCGAGTCGATCCACTCGCGGTGGGCGTCGGCGGCCACCGCGCCGTAGTCCTCCGGCCGGTGTACGGCGAGCGCCATGACCTCGAGCATGAGGCGTACACGGGGGGCCTGGGCCCGGTCGTCGGTCATCTGCTCCCACAGGCCGCGAGCGAACTCGCTCAGCTCGTGGCCTCTGACGGAGGCGAACAGCGTGTCCAGGTCGGGGCGGCTCACGCGGAGTATCCGGGTGACCAGTTCGTCCTTCGAGCCGAAGTAGTGCATCAGCATGCGGTCGCTCGTTCCCAGGGCCCGGGCGAGCGGACGGAGTGAGAGGTTCGCGAGCCCGTGCTGGGCGGCGTAGTCGAAGGCGCCGGCGAGCAGCTCGTCTCGGCGCTGTTCATCACGTGGGCGGGACACGGAGGTAATTGTAGCACTCGCAACACTTATGGCATGATGACCGCATGAGTGAAGCGAGTGCTACAGAAACTGTCCGGTACTGCGCGGTCGTCCGCCTGACCGCCCTGGCGCCATGGCTTCGACTGACCGCCGCCGAACGGGGAGCGGTGGTCGCCGACAAGGTGGTGCCGCTCCTGGCGGCACATCCGGGCGTGCGGCTGCGCTGGATCGATGTCGAGTCGTTCACCGCCGACTGCTCGGACATCGTCATCGCCGAGTGCGCCGACCCGCGCGCCTGGAACCGCTGCTTCGAGGATCTGCGCGACACCGTGCTGTTCACGGTGCCCTACTTCCGGCTCGACGGCCTCCACGTCGGTATCGAAGAGGGGCACCGCGACGCGGCGGGGGAGGCGGCCTGATGCCGGAGTCCCGCCGTATGGCGACACGGGGCGCGCGGATCCTCGTCACGGGAGGCACCAGCGGGTACGGGCGGGCCCTGGCGATGGAGTTCGCCGGGCGCGGCGCCGAGGTCATGGTCGTCGGCCGCGACGCGGAACGCCTGGCATCGGCGCAAGGCGCGGGGCTGGCCGCGGTACGGGCCGACCTCACCGTGCCCGCCGACCGGCGCACCGTCCTCGAGGCCGTGCGCGACCGGTTCGGCGGGCTCGACGCGGTGGTGCACAGCGCCGCCGTGCAGACGCCCATCGACCTGGTGACGGACACCCCGCAGAACGCGCGTCACCTCATCGAGAGAGAAATCGACGCCGATCTCATCGCGCCCCTGGCGTTCACCGTCGAGGCGCTGCCGCTGCTCGGGCAGGGGCAGGGCGGCCGAGTCGTGTTCGTCACGAGCACGCTCGCGTTCGCTCCGAAGCGCAGTGCACCCGCCTACTGCGCGGCGAAGGCCGGGCTGACCGCGTTCGCCCTCTCACTGCGGTCCCAGCTGCGCAACGACGCTCCGCGGCTCCGCTCGGCCGTGGTCACCCTGCCGCTCGTGGACACCCCGATGACCGAGGGCCGCGCTCAGCGCACCATGCCGGCCCCGGAAGCGGCCCGGCGTACCGTACGTGCGCTGGAGCGCGGCGCGGAGGACATCGACATCGGGGTGGCCCGCGTGTTCCGCCTGCTGCACCGGATCGTGCCCCGAACGGCCATGCGCATCACACGCGACTCATGAACCTCAGGTCACCACAGGTGGTGGACCTGGGGGCGGATGAGATCGTCGTAGACCTCGCGCACGCGTGCGAGGGTGGCCTCGTCCAGCGGAGGCAGCTGCTCGGCGGCCGCGTTGCCGTGGGCCTGGGCGGCGTTGCGGGCACCGGGGATGACCACGCTGACACCCTCCTGGTCCAGGATCCAGCGCAGCGCGAACTGGGCCATGGTGGCGCCCTCGGGCACCAGGGGGCGCAGCCGCTCGACGGCGGCCAGCCCGGTCGCGAAGTCGACGCCGGAGAAGGTCTCGCCCTTGTCGAAGGCCTCGCCCTGGCGGTTGAAGGTGCGGTGGTCGTCGGAGCCGAACGTGGTGTCGGCGGTGTAGCGGCCGCTGAGCAGTCCGCTCGCCAGGGGCACGCGCGCGATGATGCCCACCCCGGCCTCGCGGGCGGCGGGCAGGACCTGCTCCAGGGGCTTGAGGCGGAAGGCGTTGAGGATGATCTGGACGGTGGCCACGTTGGGACGGGCGATGGCGGCGAGCGCCTCCTCGCAGGTCTCCACCGACACCCCGTAGGCCTTCATCCTGCCCTCCTCGACCATGCCGTCCAGGTCGTCGAAGACGGCGTCGGTGGCGATGACCGCCGGGGGCGGGCAGTGCAGCTGGACGAGGTCGAGTGTGTCCACGCCGAGGTTGCGGCGGGAGTCGTCGTTCCAGGCGCGGAAGTTGCCGGGGTTGTAGTTGCCGGTCTCCTGGGGCAGGCGGCGGCCCATCTTGGTGGCCACGGTCAGGTGCGGGTACTCCTTGAGGAGCCGTCCGACGAGCTGCTCGCTGCGCCCGTCGCCGTAGACGTCGGCGGTGTCGACGAAGGTCACACCGTCCTCCACCGCGGCGTGCAGGGCGGCCATGGCGTCGTTCTCGCTGACCTCGCCCCAGGCGGATCCGATCTGCCAGGCGCCGAAGCCGACGGCACCGACGGGTGTGCGTGTACGGCCGAGTTCGCGTGTCTCCATGACCGATGATCCTATGCCCGGTGGGAGCGCTCCACCGACACCGGACCTGGCCATGGGCCCGGCCGGCCCCGGTGCGCGCTGACGGGGCGCCACGGCGACCCGCCCCGGACGTGTGCGGTGGATGCTGCCCGTCTCGCGCGGCGCCGGGCACGACGGCGGGCGCGTGGTCTTCGACGGCACGCCCGCCGACCCGGTGGCGGACGGTGACACCCTGACCGCCCGCCACCTGCGCGCCCACCTGGGCGTGCAGGTAGCGGGCGTGTCAGCGCGGGTCCTGTTCCAACAGGGCCTTGAGCCGGCCCAGCCGGTCCTTCCACACCGCCTTGGACCGCGCGGCCCGTTCGGCGTCGGCGAGCCGGGAGTGCTCCACGGCGACCACGGTCTTGCCTCCGCCCTTGGCCGTGAACTCGAAGGCCAGCCGGGTGCCGGCGTCGAAGTCCGCGCGCAGCCGCTTGGGGGCGGTGGCCGTGCGCACCGAGAAGCCGTGGCCCTCCAGCCAGCGCGCGCGCTCGGCCTCCTCCGCCACGGCCGCGAAGGCCCGTTCGGCGGGAACGTCGATGGTCCTGCTCGCACCGCAGGCGAACCCGTCCTTCTTCTGGCCGGGTACGCGCAGTCCGCGGGCCTGCTCGTAGGCGACGGTGACGGTCTGGGCCCACCAGCCGCCGACGCCGTGCTCCCGGACGAGCCACGCGGCCATCTCGGCGTGGGTGTACCGGGTGGCGCCCCAGGCGTCGAGGAGGTCGAACCACTGTCGGTAGTCGCGCCCGGTGCCGCGGCGCAGGGCCTCGTCCGAGACGCGGCTGCTGATCGCCGCGGTCGTGGACTCCGGCGCGGCCGGGCGTTCGGTGGAGGGTTCGGCGGACGCGGGCGCGGGCTCCGGGGCGGGGGTCTCCTCGCCGCGGCCGACGAGGTGGGAGCGTGCGGTGGTGTAGCTCTCCCCGGTCTTGTCCATCCGGGTGCGCACGGCCTGCTTGAAGGACTTCTGCCTGGTCATGACGGCTCCTCGGCGACAGCGACGAAAGCCCACGCCCTCCTCGCCCGCCGGTGGGCACCTCATGCCGGCGTCCCGAGGACCCGAAGTCCCCTTTGCCCCCGTCGGTGCCGACGGCGTGGGCGTCGAAGCCGGAGGTTGGGCGCGGGACCGCGCCGTTCACCAGATTACCCCGTCGGCGCCCTGGGCTCCAGCGCCTCGCGGATCACCCCAGCAGGGCCAGCCCGGTGATCCAGCCCAGGGCCGCGGCGGCCAGGCCCGCCACGACGGTCAGCCCCACGTTGAGGACGGCGTAGGCGCGGGCTCCGGACTCGGTGAGGCGGAGGGTCTCGTAGCTGAGCGTGCTGAAGGTGGTCAGCGCTCCGCAGAAGCCGGTGCCCAGTGCGGCGGTCGCCGCGCCCGGCAGGGCGCCCGACGCCGCGGCGGACAGCACGAGGCCGAGGACCAGGGAGCCGGTGGTGTTGACGGTGAAGGTGCCCCAGGGCAGGACCGACGGGCCCAGGGACTGGATGTACCGGTCGACGAGGTAGCGGCCGACGGCGCCCAGGGCCGAGCCCGCCGCCACGGCCACCGCGATCGCCGCGCTCACCGCTCGGCGTCCCGGGGGCGCACGATCTCGACCTCGTCCAGCGTGACCAGGCCTGCGGTGACCAGGCCGTCCAGCTCGGGCAGGAAGGCGCGCACGCGTTCGGCCGCGTCGACGACGACCACCGCCACGGGCAGGTCCTCCGACAGCGACAGGATCCTGGTGGTGTGGACGCGGTGGGTGGCGCCGAAGCCCTCGATGCCGTGGAAGACGCTGGCGCCGGCCAGTCCGGCGGCGTGCGCGCGGCGCACGACCTCGGTGGACAGGGGCTTGCCGCGCCAGGTGTCGCTGTCACCGACGTAGACGGTCAGCCGCAGGGCCGTGCTGGTCATCGGGTGTCCTTCCTCGATGGACGGGCGGAGCGTGCCCGGCGCCGGGCGGCCAGGGCGCGTGTCAGTGCCATACCCGCCCAGACCGCCGCCAGAGCGCAGGCCGGCGTGGCGAGCAGGTAGGCCAGGGCGGTGCCGGGGGCACCGGCCCCGACCAGGCCGACGATGTCGACGGCGTAGGTGGAGAAGGTGGTGAAGCCGCCCAGGACGCCCACGCCGAGGAAGGGGCGCAGCAACCGGTGGGGCCGGGCGACCTCGGTGACGAGCACGACCAGGGCGCCCATGGCGAAGGAGCCGACGACGTTCTCCGCGAAGGTCGACCAGGGGAACGCGGCTCCGTCGTGGGGCATCAGGACAAGCAGGGCGTAGCGGGCGCTGCCGCCCAGGGCGCCGCCCGCGGCGACGGCCAGCAGGGTGTCCCCGGTACCGCGCCATCTCGGACGGCCGGTCAATGCGCTCTCCCTCCCAGGCGCGCGGCGGCGCCGGGAACGAACATGGTCGACCGCCAGCATGCCACCGGTCGACCCGAAAGCGCCGCAGGCCCCCACACGGCCGTCCCCCCGGTGTGGCGCCACCAGGGGGACGGGGATCGTGGGATCAGCTCACGGTGACGGGCTCGGGGTCGCCGGTGGCGAACTGGGTCCGGTACAGCTGCGCGTAGCGGCCGTCCCGGGCGAGCAGCTCTGTGTGCGTGCCGCGCTCGACGATCCGTCCGGCCTCGACCACGAGGATGGCGTCGGCGGCGCGGACCGTGGACAGCCGGTGGGCGATGACCAGGGCCGTGCGCCCGTGCAGGGCCTCGGTGAGTGCGGCCTGGACCGCGGCCTCGGAAGTGGAGTCCAGTGCGGAGGTCGCCTCGTCGAGGATGACCACCTCGGGGCCGGTGATCAGCAGGCGGGCGATGGTCAGCCGCTGGCGTTCGCCGCCGGAGAAGCGGTAGCCGCGCTCGCCGACGACGGTGTCCAGGCCGTCGGGCAGGGCGGCGACGAGCTCCTCCAGGCGGGCGCGGCTCAGGGCGTCCCAGATCTCGTCGTCGCCGGCGTCGGGGCGGCCCAGGCTCAGGTTGGCGCGGATGCTCTCGTGGAAGAGGTGGCCGTCCTGGGTGACCATGCCCAGGGTCGCGCGGATGGAGTCGAAGTTCAGGTCGCGCACGTCCAGGCCGCCCAGGCGCACGGTTCCGGCGTCGACGTCGTACAGGCGGGGGGCCAGTTGGGCGATGGTGGACTTGCCCGCGCCGGAGGATCCGACCAGCGCGACGGTCTGGCCGGGTTCGACGCGGAAGGACACGTCGCGCAGGACGGGGCCGTGGTCGGCTGTGTCCAGGGTGGCGACCTCCTCCAGGGAGGCGAGGGAGACCCTGTCGGCGGTGGGGTAGGAGAAGTCCACGTGCTCGAATTCCAGGGCGGCGGGGCCCTCGGGCACGGAGCGCGCGCCGGGCCTTTCGTCCACGAGCGGTTCGAGGTCCAGGACCTCGAAGACCCGGCTGAAGCTGACCAGGGCGCTCATCACCTCGACGCGGGCTCCGGCCAGGGCGGTCAGGGGTGCGTACAGGCGGGTCAGGAGCATACCCATGGACACGACGGTGCCCGCGTCGAGCTGTCCGCGCAGCGCGTAGAAGCCGCCCAAGCCGTAGACCAGGGCCAGGGCGAGCGCGGAGACCAGGGTCAGGGCGGTGAAGAAGACCTCTTGGACCATCGCGGTGCGCACGCCGATGTCGCGGACGCGGTCGGCCCGGCGGGCGAACTCGGCGGACTCCTCCTGGGGGCGGCCGAAGAGCTTGACCAGGGTGGCGCCGGGGGCGGAGAAGCGCTCGGTCATCTGGGTGCCCATGGCGGCGTTGTGGACGGTGCGTTCGCGTTCGATCTTGGCGAGCCGGGCGCCCATGCGGCGGGCGGGCAGGACGAAGACGGGCAGGAGGAGGAGCGCCAAGAGGGTGACCTGCCAGGACAGCGCGATCATGACGGCCAGGGCCAGGACGAGGGTGACCAGGTTGCTGATCACGCCGGAGAGCACGTCGCTGAAGGCGCGCTGGGCGCCGATGACGTCGTTGTTGAGGCGGCTGACCAGGGCGCCGGTCCGGGTACGGGTGAAGAAGGCGACCGGCATGCGCTGGACGTGGTCGTAGACGGTGGTGCGCAGGTCCAGGATGAGGCCCTCGCCGACACGGGCCGAGAGCCACCGGATGAGGAGGCCGAGTCCGGCCTCGGCGACGGCCACGGCGGCGATGAGACCGGCCAGGAGGAGGACGGGGCGCAGCGCACCACCGTCGATGATGGTGTTGACGACCCGCCCGGCCAGGAGCGGGGAGGCCACGGCCAGGACGGCACTCGCCACGCTCAGTGCCAAGAACCAGACCAGGGGGCGTGCGTGGGGTCGGGCGAAGGCGGCGATCCGCCGAAGGACGGGGAGGGAGAAGGGGCGCTGGTCCTCCCGGGCGTGCATCGCGTGGTAGATGGAGTTCCACGCGGCCATTTCCATGCTCATGTTCGACCACCGGACGGGTTGGGGCTGTTGCCGAGAACCCTAGAACCTCAACCAATATTGAGGTCAATCGGTGGAACGGCGGCCCGCGTCCCGGCCCGGCGCCGGAGCGCTCGCGGCCCTGGTCCGGCGCGGTGCCGCGGAGAGCACGCTGACCGCATTGGCCCCCACGATGGCCGCCACCGCCAGCCACTCGACCGCGGCCAACACCTGACCCAGGACCACCAGCCCCACCAGTGAGGCCAGAACGGGGTGCACGCTCATGAACAGGCCGAAGAACCGCGCCGGGACGCGGCGCAGCGCCAGCAGGTCGACCAGGAAGGGCACCGCCGAGGAGAGCACGCCGGCCGCGGCGGCACAGGCCAGCGCGTCCGCGGTCGGAGGGTGGTGGACGAACACCACGGCGCCGATCGGTACGAACAGCAGACCGGAGACGAGCGCGGCCGCCGCCGAGCCCTCCACCCCCGGCAGCCGCCGCCCGACCGCCCGGTTCAGCAGAATGTAGGCCGCCCAGCACACCGCGGCCGTCAGGCCCAGGGCGATCCCGATGTGGTCGGTGGTGGGCTGGGGGCGCATCAGCACGGCCACGGCCCCGGCCGCCGACAGCGCGCACAGCAGGTCGGTCGACCGGCGGGAGGCCGCCAGGGCGACCGCCAGCGGCCCCAGGAACTCCAGGGTCACCGCCAACCCCAGGCCGATGCGGTCGATCGACAGGTAAAGCGTGAGGTTCATCGTCGCGAACACGGCCGCCAGTCCCAGGACCGGCCACCACTGGGCCCGGGTGAACGACGCCAGGCGCGGCCGTCCCACCGAGCACAGCACGATCGCCGCGACCCACTGGCGTACCGCGACCACTCCGGTCGGACCGATCACCCCGAAGGCCAGCGCGCCGGTGGCGGCGCCGACCTGGTTGGACAGTCCACCGACCAGCATCAGTGCCACGGCGGTCGGGCGGCTCGAACGTCGTGTCGAAGTCTCCATGTCAGCGAGCATGCGCCCCGCACTCGGATGCGCAAAATGCATACTTGCGCCCATCCATACGCTGGAGTCATGGATATCGAGCTACGCCACCTGCGCTGCCTGGTCGCCGTCGTGGACGCGGGCACCTTCACCGACGCCGCGCTCGACCTCGGTGTCTCCCAGGCGGCGGTCTCGCGCAACGTGGCGGCCCTGGAGCGGGTCCTGGGCGTGCGCCTGCTGCACCGCACCAGCCGGGAGGTCTCCCCGACCACGGCGGGTGTGCAGGTCCTGGCCCGTGCCCGGCACCTGTTGGCCGGGGTCGACGATCTCGTGCGCGAGGCGGTCACCGGACACACCCGGCTGCGCATGGGACACGCGTGGTCGGCGATGGGGCGCCACACCGCCCGGTTCCAGCGCCGGTGGGCCGAGCGCTACCCCGACATCGACCTGCAACTGGTCCGCACCAACTCCCCGACCGGGGGGCTGGTCGAGGGTCTGTGCGACGTCGCGGTCGTGCGTGCCCCGGTGGACGACCGCCGGCTGGAGGGGGCCATCGTCGGCCACGAGAGGCGTTACTGTGCTCTGGCCGCCGACGACCCCTGGGCCCGGCGGCGCTCGCTGACCCTGGCGCACGTCGCCGAGCGGGTCCTGCTGGTCGACCGCCGTACCGGGACGACCACCCTGGACCTGTGGCCCGAGGGCGAACGCCCTGCGGTGGAGCACACCGGGGACATCGACGACTGGCTGTCCGCGATCACGGCGGGGCGCGGTGTGGGCATGACGCCGGAGAGCACGGTCACGCAGTACAGGCGCGACGGTGTCGTCTTCCGCCTGGTGCGCGACGCCCCCTCCGTTCCGGTGCGCCTGCTGTGGCGGCGGCACGATCCCCATCCGGACACCCACGGGGCGGTCGCCCTGCTCACCGAGCTGTACCGGGGGCGCTGACGCGGGCCGGAGCCCCAGACCACACCGGGCACGCGCGGCGGGCTCGGTGGACTCGGCGAGCCCGGCCAGGACCGCGGCGAAGGAGACCACGGCCAGGGGGCAGCCCAACAGCACGTAGCGGGTCTCGACGGCGACGCGGGTGAACGGGGTGTCGGTCGTGTCCATGGCACCGAAACGACGCTCGCGGGACCCGAAAGTCGGGGCCGTACACACGAGGAGCGGGGGTGGAGCCAGCACCACTGCGAACCGGAACCCGCGGCACGGGGCTGGGGCGGCCCGCCGCGCACGGACGCCTCCGGTGTGGCCGATACTGGATCGCGACACACCGACGGCGCAGGAGGACAGCGTGACGAACAGCCACCACGACCAGCACAGGCCGGCTCCGGCCTACCGCGATGCCACCCCCGCCGACGTTCCCGCTCTGGTGGACCTGGTCAACTCCTGCTATCGCGGCGACTCCTCCAAGCAGGGCTGGACGACCGAGGCGGACCTGCTCGACGGCCAGCGCGTGGACGCCGACGGCATGGGCGCACTGCTGGACCGCTCGGACACCCGGCTGCTGGTCGCCGAGGCCGACGGTGACCTCGTGGCCTGCTGTGAGCTGCGCCGCGACGGGGAGGACGCCTACTTCGGCATGTTCTCGGTCCGCCCCGGACGACAGGGCGGGGGCCTGGGCAGGATCGTGCTCGCCGAGGCCGAGCGGTCCGCCGTGGCCGACTGGGGCAGCCGGCGCATGCGGATGATGGTGATCCGCCAGCGCACCGAGCTCATCGCCTGGTACGAGCGGCGCGGCTACAAGGCCACCGGCAACACCGAGCCCTTCCCCTACGGCGATGAGGCCTTCGGCCTGCCCAAGCGCTCCGACCTGGAGTTCGTCGAACTGGTCAAGGACCTGCCGGTCGGTGGTGCCTGAGCGCCTCCCCGCCCGACGGGAGATCAGCCCTGCTCGAGGTTGGCCGCCATCCGCTCCAGGACGTCGACGGTGGCCCGGTACTCCTCGGCGCTGATGCCCTGGGCCAGGCGGCGGCGCGCGCCCTGCACCTTCTCGAACAGCACGTCGTGCGCGGCCTCGCCCTGGGCCGACAGGGACAGGGCGACCAGGCCGTCGATCCAGCCTCGCCCGCGCAGTTCGTCCACGACCGGGGCGACCGAGGGTTCGTCCTCCTCCAGGAAGGCGGCCAGCCTGCGGTCCAGGTCGGCGACCGTGCCCGGTTCGGAGTGCAGGGAGTTGAGCACCTGCCAGTGACGCCGTCCCAGGTCCTCGGCGGCCAGGGTGCGGTCGAGGTCGTTCTCGATGAGCCGGTCCAGGTGTTTGAGCCAGTAGCCGATCGGCAGGTCGGACAAGGTACCTCCAGCGGGAACGGCGGTATCCGCACGGTAGTCGACGATATCCCCGCGCGGGTCGGCCCGCCAGGGACACGCGCGGTGTCGTGGCCACCGGCTAGTGTGCCCGCATGCCCCCTTCGTCCACTGGCGCGACGCCGCCGGGCCTGCGTTTCGTGCGCGGCGACGCCACCAGTCCACAGGCCGCCGGACCCAAGGTCATCGCCCACGTGTGCAACAACCGCGGCGGCTGGGGCAAGGGCTTCGTCCTGGCCCCGTCCAGGCGCTGGCCCGAGCCCGAGCGCGACTACCGGGCCTGGCACCGCCGACGGGCCGCGAACGACTTCGGCCTGGGCGCGGTGCGCCTGGTCCAGGTCGGGCCCGACGTGTGAGTGGCGAACATGGTGGCCCAGCACGGCACTCGGCCCGGCAGCGGCGGCCCGCCCGTACGCTACGAGGCGATCGCCGCCTGCCTGCGCGCCCTGGCCCCGCGGGTTCTGGAACTGGGGGCCACCGTGCACATGCCCCGGATCGGCTGCGGGTTGGCGGGCGGGAAGTGGGAGCGGGTCCAGCCCCTCATCGAGGCCGAACTGCTGGCCCGCCGGATCCGGGTGACCGTCTACGACGCGGGCGCCTGACTAGGGTGCCTCTCCGGACGAGCGCTTGGCCCTGGGCCGGGCGCGCAGGTGGGCGCGCTCGCCCTGGCGGCCGAACAGGCTGAGGACCTCGACCGAGTCCTCGTCGACGGTACCGAACCAGTGGGGCACGCGGGTGTCGAACTCGGCCGCCTCGCCCGGGCCGAGCACCAGGTCGTGCTCGCCCAGGATGACCCGCAGGCGCCCGTTGAGGACGTAGAGCCACTCGTAGCCCTCATGGGTCTGGAGATCGGGTTCGGAACGGGCGCCCCCGCCCGGCAGGACCACCTTGTAGGCCTGGATACCGCCCGCCCGACGGGTCAGCGGGATCATCGTCATGCCGTTGTTCGTGACCGGGCGCAGGTGCACGCGCGGGTCGCCCGTGGGCGGGGCGTCCACGAGTTCGTCGAGTGAGACGCCGTGCGCCTTGGCCAGGGGGAGCAGGAGTTCCAGCGTGGGGCGCCGGTCACCGGTCTCCAGGCGGGACAGTGTGCTCACCGAGATGCCGGTCGCCGCGGACAGGTCGGTCAGGGTGGTCTCGCGCTGTCGCCGCAGGGTCCGCAGCCGGGGTCCGACACTGTCGAGGGCCCGATCGAGTTCGTGGTCCATGCACCCACTTTGCCAGACCGGCAAGAAGGTTTGTTGGTCTTCGGGGCAGGGCCGCAGAGTGGTCGCGGAGGTGGTCGAGATGACCGATCGTCTGGAAGACGACTACGACGTGGTGGTGGTCGGCGGCGGTGCCGCCGGCTTGAACGGGGCCCTGATGCTGGCCCGGTCGCGCCGTTCGGTGGTGGTGATCGACGCGGGAGCCCCGCGCAACGCCCCGGCCGGGGGTGTCCACGGACTGCTGGCCCTGGACGGCACTCCGCCCGCGGAACTGCTCGAACGCGGCCGGGCGGAGGTACGCGGCTACGGGGGGCACGTGGTGAGCGGCGAGGTCGCCTCCGCGGCACGGGAGGGGGCCGGGTTCTCCGTGGCACTGGCCGACGGACGCGCGGTGCGCACGCGGCGGCTGCTGGTGACGACGGGGCTGGTCGACGATCTGCCGTCCGTGCCCGGGCTCGGGGAGTTGTGGGGAGCCGACGTCCTGCACTGCCCGTACTGCCACGGATGGGAGGTGCGGGACCAGGCCGTCGGCGTGCTCGCCACGGGTCCGATGTCGGTGCACCAGGCGCTGCTCTTCCGCCAGCTCAGCGATGACGTCGTGTACTTCACCCACACCGCGGAGCCGCTGAGCGCGGAGGACGCGCGGAAGCTGGCCGCGCGGGGCATCGCCGTGGTGCCCGGCGGGGTCGCCGCGCTGGAGACCAAGGAGGGGCGCCTGTCGGGGGTCCGTCTGGACGACGGCACGGTGGTCGGACGCCAGGCCCTGGCGGTGGCGCCGCGGATGGTGGCCCGGACGGGCTTCCTGTCCGAGCTGGGGCTGCGCCCGAGCGCGCACCCCTCGGGCATGGGCGAGCACATCGCCGTCGACGCCGGCGGTGCCACGGACGTGCCCGGTGTGTGGGCGGCGGGCAACGTCACCGACCTGTCCGCACAGGTGGGCGCCTCGGCGTCGGCGGGCGCCCTCGCCGGGGCCCGGATCAACGCGGACCTGGTCGCCGAGGAGGTCGAGCGCGCGGTCGCGGTGTACGAGGACCCGTTCTCACCCGCGTCGGAGTCGAGGGTGAGCGAGCGGGTCCTGGGCGATCGGCGCCACGGACGGTGAAGCGCGGAGAGGGGATCGAGATGCCCGAGGAGTTCAGCCGCGCCTACTGGGAGCAGCGCTACCAGGGTCACGGCCACGGCCATGTCTCCCAGGGGAGGCCGCCCAACCCGCAGTTGGTGGCCGAGACGGGGGAGCTCGCCCCCGGCACGGCCTTGGACGCGGGGGCGGGAGAAGGGGCCGAGGCCGTTTGGCTGGCCTCCCACGGCTGGCGTGTGACCGCGGTGGACATCGCCGCGGGCGCACTGGAGCGTGCGCGCCGCAACGCAGCGCATCTGGACGGCGACGTCACCGACCGGATCGACTGGGTCCAGGCCGACCTGACGGAGTGGACGCCGCAGGAGCGGTTCGACCTGGTGTGCACGCACTACGCGCACCCGCAGGGTCCGCCTCAGGAGCTGTACCGCCGGCTGGGATCGCTGGTCGTGCCGGGCGGAACACTGGTGGTGGTCGGCCACCATCCGTCGGACCGGCACTCCGAGGCCCCGCACGCCGGGGTGACCGGCGCCCACGTCACGGCCGAGGAGATGGCGGACGCGCTGGACCCGGAGGAGTGGGAGGTGGTCACCGCCGCGGCCAGGCCGCGCACGGTCACCGTCGCGGACGGACGGGAGATCGCCATGCGCGACGCCGTCCTGCGCGCCCGTAGGCGCGGCTGAACCCGTGGGGCCTCCCCGCACAGGAGGCCCCACCCCCTCAGAGGCGGCACACGACCGCGCCGCGCGGTACCGCGAACACACCGTCGGGGTCGTTGCTCCAGGTGGTCCACCCGGCCGAGATGCGCTCCAGGTCCTCGCGGGTGGCGAAGCCCTCGGCGACGGCCTGGCGGCCCATGTCCGACTCCAGGATGCGCTTGGCCCACATCTGCCCCCACCAGGCCCGGCGGTCCGGAGCGGAGTGGCTCCACACCTCCAACGTGTAGGTCACGTCGGTGAAACCGGCCTGGCGGGCCCAGGCGACCATGCGGCGGCCGGCGTCGGGCTCCCCGCCGTTGGCACGGGCGACCCTCTGGTACAGGTCCATCCACTCCTGGATCTCCGGCAGCAGCGGGTACCAGTACATGGCCGAGTAGTCGCTGTCGCAGGCGGCGACGATCCCGCCGGGGGCCGCGACCCTGCGCATCTCGGTCAGCGCCCGCACCGGATCGGCCACGTGCTGCAGGACCTGGTGGGCGTGCACGATGTCGAAGGTGTCGTCGGGCAGGTCCAGGTCGTGCACGTCGGCGACCCGGAAGTCGATGGCGCCGTTGCCCGCCTGCCGGGCGGTCTCGCGGGCCAGCTCGACGGCCTCGGGGGAGGCGTCCACCGCCGTGACGGGGCCGGGGGCCACACGGGCGGCCAGGTCGGCGGTGATACTGCCGGGGCCGCAGCCCACATCGAGCAGGGAACGGCCGGGCACCATCTCGTCCAGCACGTAGGCGGCGGAGTTCTCCGCGTTGCGCCAGCGGTAGGAATCGGTCACCGATCGGTGCTGGCCGTGCGTGTACCGGGACATGGGGTCCGTCCTCGTCGTTGGGGGTCGCGTCTTCCGACGTCTGCGACGATACACCCTTGTCTCTCTTTCTGAGATTCGATTCTCATAATGTGAGACGCATTCTCGCCGTGCCGGACGCTGCGCCCCGGCCCCCGGATCCGTCCGGCGAGGGTGTCCACGGATGACCGAGAGAACGGGCTGTCGGCCGGACCAAGGGGTCGGCGCCCGGTGCCCCGCTCAGTCCCGCAGAGCGCAGTCGCCGCACAGGCCGCCACCGGGCAACCGGTAGTACAGGCAGCACGTGGTGCGCCGGAACACCGCGAGCCCTTCGGCGTCCACGCCCCGGTAGCCGGCGGTGCCCGCCAGGGCGGGCCGGGAGAGCAGGTCGCGGGCCACCGACTCGGCGGCCGCCCGTACCCCGGGGCGGGCCGAACCCAGGGCTCGGACCGCCCCGGCCAGCGCCGCGGCCGCGTTCCCCCACAGCAGTCCCGGTGCCACCCGTCCGGCCTCGGCCAGTGCCTCCGCCACGCGGGCCGCCGCCCCCGTGACCACGCTCTCCTGGATCCAGTCCGCCACACCCGCCGCGCCCCCGCTCACACGCGCGGCCCTCCGCTGCCCGGTCGAGAGCTCGGCCCCGTCCGTGCGCCAGTCGAAGGCGCGCGCGTCGACCAGGACGCCGTGGCACAGCCCGGCGGCCAGCACCGGCGACAGCAGCCGGGTGACCAGACCCTGGTGGAACAGCGAGGCGGCCACCCGCCACTCGACAACGGCGGGATCACCGCCCGCCACCCGGGCCAGGCGTCCGCGCACGTCCGCCACCCGCCTGCCCGCCTCCTCCGCGGTGCAACCGTCCACCGGGCGCCACCCGGGCTCCCCGGCCCGGGTGGCCACCACGTGGAAGAACGGGTTGATCCGGCCCACATCGTCCAGGACCGGCCGCACCGGCACTCCCGCCGCCTCCATGGCCGCCACCTCCCTCGTTCCCGCACGCCAGGACCCGGTAGTGCTCGCACCACCACGACTTCTCGTGTTGATGGCCTCGTTCCGCGGGGCCGAGAAATCCTAGATTGGACGCGTGACCGAACAGAACACCGGAGACGGCGTGCGGGGCGCGGGGGGAAGGTTCCTCCCGCGGCTCGTCTCCGGCCTGCCCCGGGTGACCATGGACCATGGTCCCACGTGGAAGGCGCGCTCGATCGAGGTGCTGCACCTCATGACCTCCCTGGCCCTGGCACTGTTCTACCTGGTGCCGGGCCTCGTCCTGGTGGTGTCGGCGACGTGGGTCGGCCTCACGATCGTCACGCCCTGGCAGGAGGTCACGCCCGCCCGAGAGTGGTACGAGCTCCTGGTGGACGCGGTCGTCTTCGTCATCCTCCTGCCGCCGCTGGCCACCCTGTTGGCCAGGCTGGGCTGCACGGTGCAGCGCAGACGGCTGGGCACGGTGTTCGGCATCGTGGAGAGCGGCGCACCCGACCCCCTGGCCGACGACACCCCGCTGCTGCGCGCCTGGCGGTTCGTGTTCGGCCGCGACGCCTGGTCCATGGTCGCCTACACCACGATCGCGGGCCTGCACGGCCTCCTGGCCGGCGGCCTGGTCGTGGTGCTGGTCGTGTGCGGTGCGGCGTCCGCCGCCGCGGCCCTGTTCGGCATCGCGTTCGTCCTCCTCCTGGGCAGCCCGGCCGACCTCGCCGGCCCGCTGGGCCTGGTCGTGGCTGGCGTGCTCGCCGCCCTGGTGGGGCTGCGCCTGACGCCGTACCTGGTCGCCACCGAGGTCCTGCTCCACCGGGTGCTGCTGTTCGACGCGCCCGAGGTACGCGTGCGCCGCCGCCTGATGCACCTCCAGAGCAGCCGGCTGCGGATGGTCGACGCCGCCGAGGCCGAGCGCACCCGAATCGAGCGCGACCTCCACGACGGCGCACAACAGCGCCTGCTGGCCCTGTCCATGACGTTGACCCGGGCCCGCGCACGCGTGGCCTCCGACCCCGACCGGGCACTGGAGCTGATCACCGAGGCGCAGCAGGAGTCCAAGGAGGTCATGGACGAACTGCGCCAGGTCGCACGCGGCCTGCACCCCCGGGTCCTGACCGACCACGGGCTGGCCTCGGCCCTGCCGGTGGCGGCCGGGCGCGCACCCGTCCCCGTGCGGGTCGACATCGACCTGCAGGAGCGGCCCTCCCCGCGCGCCGAGGCCGTCGCCTACTACGCCGTGTGCGAGGCGCTCAACAACGTCGCCAAGCACGCGCGGGCCGAAGAGGTGACCGTCGCCGTCGAGCGGGTGCGCGGTTCCGCCCGCGGGAGCCGTGACCTGCTGCGCCTCACCGTCACCGACGACGGTGTGGGCGGCGCCGACCCCGAGACGGGCACCGGCCTGTACGGGCTGTGGGACCGTCTCGACGCCGTCGACGGCACCCTGAGGGTCCATAGCCCGGCGGGCGGCGGAACCGTCCTGACCGCAGACATCCCATGGGAGGCATGACCGTGCACAGCGTGTCGAGCACGCAGGAGGACGCGGCCGGACCGCGCGTCATCATCGCCGAGGACTCGGTCCTGCTGCGCAGCGGCATGGCGCGGCTGCTGGAGGACTCGGGGGTCGAGATCGTCGACCAGGTCGGCGACGCCGACGCCCTGCTGAAGTCCGTGGAGGAGCACCCCGACGTCGACCTGTGCCTGGTCGACATCCGGATGCCGCCCACGTTCTCCGAGGAGGGCATCCAGGCGGGCGTGCGGATCCGCCGGGAGCACCCCGAGGTGGCCGTCCTGCTGCTGTCCCAGCACGTGGTGAGCCGCTACGCCGCCGAACTGCTGGGCGGGGGGTCCACGAAGGTCGGCTACCTGCTCAAGGACCGCGTGGCCGACATCGACGAGTTCCTGGCCGTGCTCAAGCGGGTGGCCGGAGGCGGCGCCGCGATCGACCCCGAGGTGGTCACGCAGCTGCTCAGCCGCCGCCGCGACAGCGCCCTGGAGCGGCTCTCGCCCCGCGAGGCCGAAGTCCTGGAGGTCATGGCCGAAGGGCTGAACAACGCGGGCATCGCGGCGCGGCTCACGGTCACCGAACGGGCCGTGGAGAAGCACATCCGCTCCATCTTCACCAAGCTCGACCTCGGCCAGGACGACCACGACCACCGCAGGGTCCAGGCGGTCCTGCGCTATCTGCGCGGCTCCGACCAGCCGTGACCGACGACCAGTCAGGAGGCGCGAGCCTTCGGGAGAGGAACGACGTGACTTTCAAGGCACGGGGCCTGTACGCCTCGTCGAGCAAGGAGCCCCGCCGCTCGCGCGTGGGGCTGTGGCTGGTCCTGGGGCTGGTCCTCGTGGCCGCCGTGGGCGTGATGACGGCCGTCTCGGTCCTGGGCCGGGTGGGCCTGGACCGCGGGAGCCAGGTCGAGACCTTCGACGCGCCCTCCGCGGTGGAGATCGAGAACGAGACCGACGGCGCGGTGGAGGTCACCGGCGGGGCCGGCCCGGAGATGGTCCTGGAACGGCAGATGCACGGCTCTCCCCTGAAGGAGCCCGTGGACGAGGTGGAGGAGGACGAGGGGAGGGTGAACGTGCAGGCCCACTGCGAGGGGGTCCCGTTCATCGGCCAGTGCGAGGTGGACTACACGATCGCGATCCCCGAGGGCACGGCCGTCTCCGTCGAGACCCGCAGCGGACCGATCACCGTCAGCAACGTCGACGGCGTACTCGACCTGTCCACCACCAGCGGGAACGTGAACGTGGACGGCAATGCCGGGGACGTGACGGTGGAGTCGACCGCCGGCGCGGTGGACCTGGCCGGTGTGGAGGGGGCGGTGGACGTCGAGACCACCAGCGGGTCCGTCACCGCCGAGGGCTCCGGCGCGAGCCTGGACGTGTCCACGGTCTCGGGCAGGCTCGACCTGTCGGAGTTCAGCGCGGACGTGGTCGAGGCCGAGTCCACGAGCGGCTCCGTGTCCGTGGGCGGGGGATTCACGACGGCGGAGGTGTCCACGACCTCGGGAAGCATCGCGGTCACCACCGAGGACGCCTTCGACCTGCTCTCCTTGGAGACCGTCAGCGGCAGCAGCGACGTGGAGGTCCCCGACGGCACGTACCGGATCACCGGCGAGTCCGTCTCCGGCGACCGCTCCCTCGGAGTGGACACCTCACCTGACGCGGCATCGCACATCGACGCGAACTCCGTCAGCGGTTCCCTCACGGTGGACTGACGGCCACCGTGGCGGGGCACTCGGATCCGAATCGCTGTGGGGCCGTCTCCGGACGGCCCCACACCGGTGTTCTCCAGATCCTCGCTGTGGGGCCGTCTCCGGACGGCCCCACACCGGTGTTCTCCAGATCCGCACGACGCCGGGCCGCAGGGGACCGGCGACGGGCTTCGTTCTCGCTGCGGTGCCATGGGCGATGGGTTCGCGGATGGACACTCGGGCGTGGCCGATCGGCCCCGGGCGGCGTCCCGGAACCCGCAGCCGCGGATCACGCTTCAGCCGCGCTCGAAGCGCAGTGCCGCCCAGTCCGAGTCGATCGGTACCTGGACGGTGCTGCGCCAGCCGGCGTCGACGAGCAGGTCCCAGCCCTTGTCCGCGGCCAGGTCGGTGATGATGGTGCCGCCGCGCTGGGGGTAGCAGATCCACAGACGGGTGCGCGGGCCCATGATCTCCCACACGCGAGGGGTCTCGCGGTCGACCGTCCCCCGGTCCAGGGCGAACAGGTGGATGTCGTCGTACTCGGCGCCCTCGATGGGGCCGAGGTCGATGTGGATGTCGGCCGGAGGGTCGAGCAGCCGCAGGTAGCGTTCGGGCGCGTTGAGGACGAGCAGCCGGTCGCCGGGCTGCACTCCCATTCTCTGGGCGAGCGTGTCCGACATTCCTCCTCCTTCGGTGACCCGCGCGTGCGGCATTCGCGTCTTCCCCGACACCGTACGGTCCAAGGGGCCGGAAACCGAGGACCGGGTCCGCCTCGACCCCGAGATGACCGTCTTTTTAGGATGCCTCCATGACACATGACAACGGTGGACCGCGCTGGGGCGTGCTCGGCACCGGCGGAATCGCCCACTCCTTCCTCGAAGGCCTGCGGGCCTCCTCCTCGTCGCGCGCCGTCGCGGTGGGTTCGCGGACCCTGGAACGGGCCGAGGAGTTCGCCGACGCCTGGGACGTGCCCGGCCGGTACGGCAGCTACGAGGAGCTGGCGCACAGCCCCGACGTGGACGTCGTCTACATCGCCACGCCCCACCCCTGGCACCAGGAGGCCGCACTGCTGTGCCTGAAGGCCGGCAAGCACGTGCTGGTCGAGAAGCCCATGGCGATGAACGCCCTCCAGGTGTCGCAGATGGTCGAGGCGGCCCGCGACAACGACCGCTTCCTCATGGAGGCGATGTGGACGCGCTACCTGCCGCTCTACCGGCGGGTGCGCGACCTGGTCGCCGACGGCGCCCTCGGCGAGGTGGGGTGGATCTCGGCCGAGTTCGGCTTCAACGCCCCCTACGACCCCGACCACCGGCTCTTCAACGCCGACCTCGGAGGCGGCGCGCTGCTGGACCTGGGCGTGTACCCGCTGGCGCTGGCCTCGCACTTCCTGGGCGAGCTGACCGTGGTGGGCGCCACCCGTGAGCTCTCGCCCGACCGGATGGTCGACGTCCAGACCACGGTGCTGCTGCGCGGACAGAACGGCGGCACCGCCAGTGTGTCGTGCGCCTCGCGCCGTACCCTGCCCAACCGGGCCGTGCTGGCCGGGTCTCGGGGGTGGATCGAGATGCCGACGTTCTGGGCCGGCACCGAGGCCGTCCTGCACCGCGACGGCCATGAACCCGAACCGCTGCACGAGCCGTTCCGCGCCAACGGCTACGAGTTCGAGGCCGACGAGGTCGCCCGCTGCCTGGCCGCCGGTGAACGGCAGAGCCCGGACATGCCCTGGGCGGAGAGCCTGCACCTGGCCCGGCTGATGGACCAGGTCCGCGACGTGGGAGGGCTGGTCTACAGCGCGCCCACCGTCAAGGCCGTCCCCCTGGGATGATCCCGCCCGCCCCGGCGCCGGTGGGCACGCTGCGGCGCACGCCGTCGTCGCGCGTCGCGATCCGGGGCCGCCCTCCCGACGGAGGGCGGCCCGCCGACCGCCGCCGTGCCAGTGCCCGGCCCACCAGGACCCGGGCCAGGGCGGGCACGCTGATCCGCGCCACCACGAGCAGGGCGTCCTTGGGGCCGATCTCGCGTTCGAAGTACGCGTCCAGACGCTCGTCCCCGCTGCGGGGCCGCACGCCGTAGATGTCGCCGTCGAACATGCGGTAGGCGTCGCGCACGAGCAGGGTGTCGGGGTCCAGGCGCGGCCCGTCGCCCAGCCACGCGGCCGCGTCCCCCGCCAGGCGTCGGATCCGAACGGGGAGGGGCCGGTCGCGGTGCGGGTGGACGCGGTTCCGCCCCAGTCCGTCGCGCCAGGCCGAGTAGACGGCGGGGTGGCGGGTGCGCAGCACCACGTAGGTGGGGGAGAGCGGGTGTGTGAGGACCTCCCGGGACAGGAAGTGGCTCATGAGGGCGGCGGAGAGGCCGAAGCGTCGGTGGGCGGGGACGACACCGGCGGCGTCCAGGTACAGGGCGCGGCGGCCGGCGAAACGGCGGCGGTGGTAGCCGCCCCAGCCCACGGGAGCGCCGTCGGGGCCCAGGATGAGGGCCAGTGTGGAGATCTGGTCGAAGAAGCCCGCGTCGACACGGCCGCGCCAGTAGCCGGAGTGGTCGGCGGCGAAGGCGCGGGCGGCCAGGTCGCGCAGGATGTGGTGGAGGCGGTCGCGGCAGCCGGGGGCCAGATCGGCGGGGGAGTCCCACCGGGCGAGGCGGTACCCGGCGCAGAGGTCACTGATGACGGGGGGAGAACTGAGATCGTGCAGGTCCGGGTACTGGAGTCGGGTCGGGCTGGGCACGTGCACACCAACTAACGTCACTCTTTGGAACTGAATGACTCCCCAACGTAGCGCCTCGCGTGGCCCATGGAGTGGACTTCGCCCGAACGGAGGGGCCCGGTGGCTGCTCCCGTCGTCCACGCGTACGGGCTGGATCCGGCGAAGAAGTGCCACGTGCCGACCGGTATCCACCACGGCCGCCTCAAGATCGAGCGGCCCCGCCCCATCGGCACCGACCCCACCGAGGCCCGGCTGCGGATCCGTACGTCAGTCGCCCTCGGCGGCGCGCTGGAAGCGGGTGGACAGGCGGGCCATGTGCTCGCGCAGCTCCCCGGGCTCCTCGACCTCCATGTCCATGTCGAGCATGCCCAGGTAGCAGGCCATGTAGAACAGGGAGTCCCCGGCGCACAGCAGCACGCACGAGTGCTCGTCGACCGGCTCGACGCGCCCGTAGCCCGACCCGATCCTGCGCTGGGCCTCCCGCGCGGGCACGAACAGCCGCACCCGCGCCCTGTGCGGCCACATGTGCACGTTCATCCGCTCGGCCAGGTACGTCGCCACCCCCTGTTCGGGCGGGTCGCGGGGAGGCACGCGCGGACCCGTGAGCGCGAGCGGCTCCATCCGGTCCACGCGGAAGGTCCGCCAGTCGTCGCGGGCGGTGTCCCACGCCACCAGGTACCAGCGCCGGCCCCGTGCGACGAGCCGGTGCGGTTCCACGATCCGGCGGGAGGCGGTGCCGTCTGAGCTCTCGTAGTCGAAGCGCAGGACCTCGCTGTCCCGGCAGGCCGAGGCGACCAGGGTCAGGGTGTCGGAGTCGACCGTGGGCCCGCCGCTGGGCATGGGGACCGTGAACGATCCCACGGCGTCCACGCGGCGGCGCAGTCGCGAGGGAAGCACCTGCAGGAGCTTGGCCAGGGCGCGCACGGAGGTCTCCTCGATCCCCGACACCCCGCCCTGCGCGGCCGTGCGCAGGCCCACGGCGACCGCGACGGCCTCCTCGTCGTCCAGGAGCAGCGGGGGCAGGGTGGCCCCCGCCCCCAGCTGGTAGCCGCCCCCGGTGCCCATCGTGGCCCGGATGGGGTAGCCGAGTTCGCGCAGCCGGTCCACGTCGCGGCGCACGGTGCGCGGGCTGACCTCCAGCCGGTCGGAGAGCTCGGCCCCGGGCCAGTCCTTCCGGGTCTGGAGCAGGGACAACAGGCGCAGCAGGCGTGCCGAGGTCGCTTTCATGCACCGCAGTCTGACAGGGGTGGAGGACAGCCAGTGTCCTTCACCCGCGCAGGAGTGCGACGGCGGCGCCGACCTGCTGGTGGCGGACGTGCGCGAGTTCCTCGCGGAACTGCGTCGGGGACCTGATCCGTCGGGGCCGCCGCCGAGAGCGGCCCCGACGGCGCTCAGCCGCGGTCGCCGAGGTCGGGGACCAGCACGCTCAGGCAGGTCACGCACGCCTCCAGCTTCTCGAACTCGGAGATGTCCACCGGCAGCACGCGCCAGTGCTCGGCGGTGAGTTCGTGGATGGTCCCGGGCGCGGACGCGCTGACCAGGACGTCCCGTCCGCCCAGCGGGAGCACGTGGGCGCCGCCCTCCTCCGGCGCCCGGCGCATCGGTGGCAGCACGCCGCTGTCCACCAGCTCCGGAAGGCCGATCAGGGTGCCGTCGGGCAGCGCGGTCACCGCCGACTTCAGATGCAGGACCTCGCGCAGGGCGACCCGCTCCACCTTGCGGCCCAGCGGGGCCAGGAGCGCTTCGAGCTGGTCGGCGCCCGCGGCGTTGGTGCGACCGCCGAGGCCCACGTAGACGGACGCGCCCACCTGGAGCACGTCGCCGCCCTCCAGAGTGCCCGGTGCGGTGACGTGCTCCACCCGCAGGCCCAGGGCACGGGCGGCCGCCTCCGCCCCGGCGACTTCCCCGCGCCGCTCGCCGGCCCCGGGCCGGGTCACGACCGCCAGGCCCTCGCACACCACCAGGGTGTCCTCCACGAACACCGCGTCGGGGTGCTCGGGCGCCGGATCCACCTCGTACACCCGCCAACCGGCCGAGGCGACCGTCTCCTGGTAGATCGCGTACTGCCGTGCGGCCAGCACGGGATCGACCGGGGACCGGGGGATGTGGGTCACGATGCCCTGGTCCAGAGCGGGGCCGGGCCGACGCATCAGCGCGACCCCGTAGTAGGTGTATCCGTCCACGCGACCTCCAGGGGCGGGGTGTGGGAAGTGCACAACGTATCGCCACTCCCTACCCGGTTCCCGGTTACGGCACGCGGGTCGTCCGGCTTGTTCCCGGGGCCCGGCCGGGGCAGGGTGGTGGCATGGACGTGATCGTGGTCGGCGGCGGGATCGTAGGGGTGAGCGCGGCGTTCCACCTGGCGCGCAAGGGCGTGTCCACGGCGCTGGTGGACGCGTCGCACACCGGCCAGGCCACCGGAGCCGGGACGGGAGTCGTCTTCCCCTGGCCCTTGCCGTGGGACGCGCCGCCGGTGTGGGACTTCAAGGCGCGGGCGGCCGAGCACTACCCGCGCCTGATGGCCGAGCTCGCCGAGGACGGCCAGGCCCCCGGCTATGAGGTGGTCGGCGGGATGTCGGTGGACCGGGAGGGCGACGACGCCGGGTACGACCTGATGAGCACCTTGGCCGAGCGCCCGGAGTTCGCGACGATGGGCCGGGTGGAGCGCCTGGCGCCGGGGGAGCCGCGCGTGCGCTTCCCGCTGGTTCCGGAACCCTACGGCGGTGTGTACATCGAGGGGATGGCCCGCCTGAACGGCCGTTCGGCCAGGGCCGCCCTGTTCAACGCGGCCGAGGAGCGCGGCCTGCGCTACTACAAGGGCGACGCGCGCCTGGTGTGGAACGGGCACCGGGTGACGGGCGTACACGTGGGAGCGGAGGAGCTGGAGGCGCCGGTGGTGGTCGTGGCGGCCGGCGCCTGGTCGGCGCGCCTGCTGGCCGTGGCCGGGGTGGAGTTGCCGGTCTTCCCGGTGCGCGGGCAGATGACGCACTTCGCCCTGCCCGGCACGGACACCCGTGCCTGGCCGGTGGTGCGCTTCGGTGAGCGCGGCTACTTCGTGTCCGCGTTCGGACCGGACCGGGTCGTCACGGGCGGCACGGTGGAACCGGACGCGGGGTTCGACCGTCGGGTGACCGCGTCGGGCCTGCTGCACAACCTCGCGACCGCGGTGGAGGTCCTGCCCGGCCTGAGCGAGGCCACCGTGGTGGAGACCCGGGTGGGATTCCGTCCGGGCACGCACGACGGACAGCAGTTGCTGGGCACCGTCGACCGGCTACCGGGTGTGGTGGTGGCCACCGGGCTGGGATCGGAAGGGCTGACGTTCGGCCCCTACCAGGGGCTCGTGGCGGCCCGGCTGGCACTGGGGGAGGACGTGGGACTGGACCTGGCCCTGTTCCGCCCGGACCGCCCGGGGAAGGAATCCGCCCTTTCCGCAGGGAAAATGTAATGTAGATCACGCCACAATTCGCCTGATCCGATTTGACATTTCCGCGAAGTTGCTTGCTAGAACTCTAGTTCTGCCCTTGAGAACACGTGGCAGGACTTCTATAATGAGGAGTTTTGGTGAGCCAGGAACTGCCGGTCCGCTACCTTCGCGTGGCTTCCTCACACCGGATCACACCGCGCATGGTGCGCGTGACCTTCACGGGAGACGGCCTGGGCGGAGCCGCGCTGTCGGGCCCCGACCGCCAGGTGAAGCTCTACTTCCCACGACCGGGCCAGGAGCGCCCGGTCCTGCCCCGCCCCGACGGCGACGTCATGCGCTGGTACGAGGCCTACAACGCCATCCCCGAGGACGAGCGCCCCTGGATGCGCAGCTTCACTGTCCGGGGCCACGACCCCGCGCGGGGCACGCTCGACATCGACTTCGTCGTGCACGGTGACTCCGGCCCCGCCACCCGGTGGGCCCAGGACGTGCGCCCCGGCGCGGTCCTGGGCATGTTCGGCCCCTCGGACATGTTCGCCGTCCCCGTCGACCTCCACGGGCCCGACCACGTGGTCCTGCTCGGCGACGAGAGTGCGCTCCCGGCCATCGGCACCCTGTTGGAGGCCCTCCCCGAGGACACCGCCGCCACCGCGGTCGTCGAGATCGCCGACGCGGCGGAGGAACAGCCCCTGCCCGATCCCGAGCGCGTGGACCTGCGCTGGGTGCACCGCGGGGGAGCCCCGCACGGGCAGCGGCTGCTGGAGGAGGTCCGCGCCGCCGACCTGCCGACGGAGCGCGTGGGGGTGTGGATCGGCGGTGAGGCGGGGATGGTTCGCGGCCTGCGCCGCCACATGGTCGGGGAACGGGGCATCGGCAAGGCCGCCATCGACTTCACCGGGTACTGGCGCCGGGCACTGACCCAGGACGACGCGCCCACCCCGGAGGACATGGCCGACGCCCAGGAACTGCTCACCCGCGCCGGGTCGGACGGCGGCGCCCGGCAGGCGTAGGCCCTCACCCGGGGCGGGCCGCACGGGTGCGCCCCGCCGGGCCGTCCCGGGTGAGCGGGGTCGTGGACGCAAGCGCGGGCTGCGGCGCCAGGGCGTCCGCGACCCGTGCCGGGCGAGGCTCCACCGCGCCACACCGCCCATCGGTCATGATCACCATGTGCGGCAGGGAGCCGCTGAGAAGGGCGGGAACGGGTGGAGCAGGAGCTCTCGGCGAGTCTGACGACACTGCTGCTGGTGCTCGTGGCCGCGGTGGTGGCACCGCTGGTCGCGGACGCGGCGGCGCGGTGGGTGATCCTGCCCGGCGTGGTACTGGAGATCGGCCTGGGCATCGTGTTGGGGCCCTCCGGCACCGGACTGGTGCAGGAGAACGACATCATCACCGCGACGTCGAGCATGGGCCTGGCCCTGCTGATGTTCATGGCCGGATACGAGATCGACCCGGCACGCGTGTCGGGCGGGCCTCTCAAACGGGCGGCCGGCGCGTGGCTGTGCTCCCTGGCCCTGGGACTGGCGGTGGCCTGGCTGTTGGTCGACGGGACGCAGACCGTCCTGCTGATCGGTCTGGCCATGACCACGACCGCGCTGGGGACCATCCTGCCGATCGTGCGCGACTCCGGTGTGCTGGGCACACCGCTCGGCGACCGGGTCCTGGCCGCCGGAACCGTCGGCGAGTTCGCACCGATCGTGGTGATCGCCCTGCTGCTCAGCGGATACCGACCGCTGACCGGCTCGCTCCTGCTCCTGGCGTTCTTCGCGGTCGCCGGCTTCGCCGCCTGGCGTATGGGGGCGCGCACCTACCCGCGACTCCAGCGGCTCGTGCGGGCCACGCTGGGGACCAGCGCCCAGGTGGCGGTCCGCCTGTGCCTGCTGGTCGTGGTCTTCATGCTCTGGGTGGCGTCGATCCTGGGCCTGGACACGGTGCTGGGCGCCTTCGCCGCGGGCATGATCGTGCGCCTGATGCTGGCCAACAACCATCCGGGGGAGGCCGAGGAGGTCGAGAAACGGCTGACCGCGGTGTCCTACGGATTCTTCATCCCGGTGTTCTTCGTGGTCACCGGGGTGCGCTTCGACCTGGACGCCCTGCTGTCCGAGGTGGGGGCGATCCTGACCGTTCCGCTGTTCCTGGTGCTGTTCCTGCTCGTGCGCGGCCTGCCGGTCTGGCTGTTCTCGCGCGGCGGCCTCCCGGGCCGCCAAGGCCCGGCGCTCGCGCTCTTCTCCGCCACGGCGCTGCCGATCCTGGTCGTGCTCACCACCATCGGCACCCAGGCCGGGGACATGGACAGCGCGCACGCCGCGGCCCTGGTGGGCGCCGGCATGCTCTCGGTCCTGCTCTTCCCGCAGATCGCCCTGGCGCTGTCGGGGCGCGGACGGGTCGGGTCGACCCGGTCCGCAGTTGAGTAGGTGTACTCAGGCGCGCGGGGCCAGGACGGGCGAGGATGGGCCCATGAGCATCCCCACTCCCCAGACCCGGACCACCGCCCAGTACTTCCTGCAGTCGGTCCTCGCCTTCGCCGTCTCGACCATCGGCGTCGCCGTGGGCATCGTCTACCTCCCCGTCGACCTGTGGATGCGCGCCTTCCTCGGGATGAGCGTGCTGTTCGTGATCACCGCGACCTTCACGCTGGCCAAGTGCGTGCGCGACCGCCAGGAGGACGCTCTGGCCGCCGAACAGGCCCAGTACTACCAGCAGCTGCCCATCTGGAACGGTGCGGACCAGCAGCCCGCCCAGCGTTCGTGAACCGGCGCCGCCGCGCGTACCACGCGGCGGCGCGTCCCGGACGTGCGGGCGGCGCGTCGGCGGTCAGGCGTTGGGCGGAAGAGCGGTCCCAGCGCCCCGTCGGCGCGCTTTGAGCAGGTCGTGGCGCTCCTTGGGGAGCGTGGGCTCTCCCGCGCTCTGGATCTCGAACCCGGCGTCCTCGATCATCTCCCGGTCGGCGCTGCCCGCCTGGCCCTCACTGGTGAGGTAGTCGCCGAGGAAGAGCGAGTTGACCACGTGCAGGGCCAGGGGCTGCAGCGAGCGCAGGTGGATCTCGCGACCGCCCGCCAGGCGCACCTCCACGTCGGGAAAGACCAGCCGGGTGGCGGCCAGGATGCGCAGGCAGCGCTGCGGGGTCAGCTCCCAGGTGCCCTCCAGCGGCGTGCCGTCGAAGGGCATGAGGAAGTTGACGGGCACCGAGTCCGGTTCCAGATCGCGCAACGCGTACAGGGCGTCCACGAGGTCGTCATCGCTCTCCTTCATGCCCGCGATCAGACCCGAGCAGGGGGAGAGGCCGGCGTGCTTGGCCTGCTCCACGGTGTCCACCCGGTCGGCGAACTCGTGCGTGGTGCAGATGTCGGCGTAGCGTTCCTCGGAGGTGTTGAGGTTGTGGTTGTAGGCGTCGGCGCCCGCCTCGCGCAGCCGGTCCGCCTGTCCCTGGGAGAGCAGGCCCAGGCAGGCGCACACCTCCACTCCGGGGTGCTGCTCCTTGATGTCGGAGATGGTGGGCGCGAGCCGGTCCACGTCGCGGTTCGTGGGGCCGCGGCCGCTTGCGACCAGGCACACGCGCGAGGCGCCCGCCTCGACCCCCGCGGACACGGCCTTGGCCGTCTCGTCGGGCTTGAGCCAGGTGTACTTGACGATCTCCGCTTCGGAACCCAGGCGCTGTGAGCAGTAGAAGCAGTCCTCCGGGCAGAGCCCGCTCTTCATGTTCACCAGGTAGTTGAGTTTCACCCGGCGGCCGAAGTAGCGCAGCCGGACCTTGAACACGGCGGCGACCAGGTCCATCAGGTCGTCGTCCGAGCTGGAGAGGACTGCGAGGAGTTCGGCACGGGTGGGAAGCTGACGTCGCAGGGCCTTCTCGGCCAGGGGCTGGAATGTCGTCACGGTGATGATCCTGGCGGCAGAACCGATCGAGCACAGCCCTGCAACCCGCCAAAAATCGCGGCCCAACCCTTGTACGGGCCCGTTGTCGCGAGGGCCTCGCCGGGGGTCGGCCCGCGCGGCCGGCCGGTATGCGCAGGCCACTCGGCCGGCAAGGCCAGCGACGGGTCAACGATCGTTGTGGACTTGGCCCCGCGGGCGTTGCGCGGTGGGCCCTCGGCCCGCTTCCCCCGCACGCTGGAGCCGTGGCGCGCCCGCAGGTGCGTGCCCGGGAGGGGGCAGCAAGGTGAGCGACCCAGACAAGAAGGCGACGGGCTCCTCCGTCGAGGGGGAGGCCAACATCGTCCACGTGACGCTGATCGCCGCCGCCGCGGCGATGGGCGGCTTCCTCTTCGGCTACGACAGCGCCGTGATCAACGGCGCCGTGGACGCGATCCAGCAGCGGTTCGAGGTGGGACCGGCCACGCTCGGGTTCACGGTCGCCGCCGCACTGCTGGGCAGCGCCCTGGGCGCCGCCACCGCCGGCTCCCTGGCCGACCGGCTCGGCCGTATCCGCGTCATGCAGATCGCGGGTCTGCTGTTCGCGGTGAGCGCCATCGGCTCCGCGCTGCCGTTCTCGGTATGGGACCTGACGTTCTGGCGGGTCCTGGGCGGTGTGGCCATCGGTATGGCGTCGGTGATCGCGCCGACCTACATCGCCGAGGTCTCACCGGCGGCCTTCCGCGGGCGGCTGGCCGCGCTGCAACAGCTCGCGATCGTCCTCGGCATCGCCATGTCGCAGCTGGTCAACTACACCGTGGCCCAGAGCGCGGGCGGCAGTGCCCAGAACGGCATCGGCCCGCTCCAGGCCTGGCAGTGGATGCTCGGCATCGAGGTTCTGCCCGCGCTGCTCTACATCGGGTTGAGCCTGACCATCCCCGAGTCACCCCGGTTCCTGGTGCGGGTGGGGCGCACGGACCAGGCACGCCGCATCCTGGCGGAGGTGGAGGGCGGCGGCCGCGCCCACGTGGACCGGCGTATCGCCGAGATCCACGAAGCCCTGGGCACGGAACGGCGTCCGCGGCTGCGCGACCTGACGGGCCGCTTCGGTCTGCTGCCCATCGTGTGGATCGGCATGGCGATCTCCGCCTTCCAGCAGCTGGTCGGCATCAACGTGATCTTCTACTACTCCAGCTCGCTGTGGCAGTCCGTCGGCGTGGCCGAGAGCGACTCGCTGCTGCTGAGCCTGTTCACCTCCGTGGTCAACATCGTGGGCACGATCATCGCGATCGCCCTGGTGGACCGGATCGGTCGCAAGCCCCTGCTGCTGGTCGGATCGGCCGGAATGACCGTGTCCCTGGGCCTGACCGCCTACGCGTTCAGCAACGCCGTGGTGGTGGGCGACGAGGCATCCCTGTCGTTCGGTTGGGGCGTGGTGGCCCTGATCTCCGCCAGTTCGTTCGTGCTGTTCTTCGCCCTGTCGTGGGGTGTGGTGGTGTGGGTGCTGCTGGGTGAGATGTTCCCGCTGCGGATCCGTGCCGCCGCCATGGCCGTGGCCACCGCCACCCAGTGGATCACCAACTGGCTGATCACGGTGAGCTTCCCGAGCCTGCGCGACTGGAACCTGAGCGGGGCGTACACCTTGTACGCGATGTTCGCCCTGCTGTCGTTCTTCTTCGTGTGGCGATTCGTGCGCGAGACACGCGGCAAGACCCTGGAGGAGATGCAGGGCTGAACGCGCGGGCTCAGCGCTCCAGGTCGATCTTGCGTTGGAGGAACTCCTCGCGGTCGACCTCGCCCCGGGCGTATCTGAGCCTCAGCTCCTCTTGCGCCGCGTCCAGATCCGTTCCGGGCGCGCCGTCGTGCTGTGTGCGGAAGGGACGCGGGCGGTCCGGTTCCGACTGTCGGCCCGCGGATCCCGCCGCCAGGACGAGGAACAACGCCATCGTCACCATGAGGACCATCAAGAACGCGCCCATCGCTAATGCCATGACCAACTCCTGGTTCGGTGAAGGTGGAGCGCTTCTCCTTCAGTTGTACCCACCAGGCGGGCCCGCCGCCAGGGTGCGGCCGCGCCTGTGGACCGCGCCCCCGGCCGATCCGTCGGCGTCCCGGGCGCCGTAACCTGGAGTGTCGCGGTCGGGAAGGAAGGGGTGGGATGCGCGTTCTCCTCGTGGACAACCACGACTCCTACACGTACAACGTCTTCCAGCTCGTCGCGCGCGTGCTCGGCCGGGCCCCCGTGGTCCTCACCAACGACGACGCACGCTGGGACGGATTCGACGTCTCCGGCGTGGACGCGATCGTGGTCTCGCCCGGACCGGGCCGCCCGCACAACCCCCGCGACCTCGGCAGGGTGCCCGAACTCCTGGGACACACCGGTGTGCCCGTGCTGGGGGTGTGCCTGGGCCACCAGGCCATCGCCCTTCTGGCCGGGGCCGAGGTGGCCTCGGCCCCCGAGCCCCGCCACGGCCACCTCTCCCGCATCCGCCACACCGGCAGCGGCCCGTTCGCCGGCCTGCCGCAGGACTTCACCGCCGTGCGCTACCACTCGCTGGCCGTGTCCGACCCGCTGCCGCCGACCCTGACGGCGACCGCCTGGGCCGAGGACGGCGTGGTCATGGGCCTGGAGCACCGCGTCCTGCCGCGGTGGGGCGTGCAGTTCCACCCCGAGTCCGTCGCCAGCGAGTTCGGCGCCGATCTGGTGGGGACCTTCCTCGACCTGGCGCGGACCCCTTCACGCGGCGCACGACGGTCCGCTCCCGGTCCCGCGCGGCGCGAGCCCGCCCGCGACGCGCACACGTCCGGCCCCGGCGCGTACGACTCCGCCCGCACAGAGCGCGAGCCGGCCCCCGACACGGCCGATCCGCCCCCCGCCGGCGGGCGGGGACGCCGGGTACCGGCTCCGCGCACACTGGAGCTGCCGGTCGCCGTCGACACCGAGGCCGCCTTCGCCCGCCTGTACGGCGACGCCGAGCACGCGTTCTGGCTGGACAGCTCCCGCCCCCAGGGCCCCGCCCGCTTCTCCTACCTCGGCTGTGCCACCGGCGAGGTGCTCACCTACCGGGTGGGCGAGCCCGGGGTGCGTGTCCGCTCGGCCGACGGCAGCGAGCACCAGGAGCCCGGCAGCGTCTTCGACGCCCTGGACCGGCGCACGCCGCCTCCCGTCCCCAGCGCCCTGCCCTTCGACTTCACGGGCGGCTACGTCGGCTACTTCGGCTACGAGCTCAAGGCCGACTGCGGTGGCGAGGCCGCCCACACCGCGACCACCCCCGACGCGGTGTGGATGCGCTGTGACCGCTTCGTCGCCGTGGACCACCGGCTCGGCCGCACCCACGTGGTGTGCGCCGACGACGCCCCCGACGGCGACGCCTGGCTGCGGCGTACCCGCGAAGCGCTCACCGGGCTGGCGCCCCTGCCCCGGCCCGCGCCCGCCTCGCCCCCCACCGATCTGGCCGGGCTGCTGGAGCGCCCCCGTCACGCCTACGTCGACGACGTCAAGGAATGCCTGGGCCACCTCACCTCCGGGGAGAGCTACGAGATCTGCCTGACCAACCGGGTCCGCCTGCCCGATCCCGGCGGCGACGACCTGGACTTCTACCGTCGCCTGCGTGCCGCGAGCCCCGCGCCCTACGCAGCCCTGCTGCGGCTGGGCGGGGTGAGTGTGCTGAGCGCCTCGCCCGAGCGCTTCCTGCGCGTGGACGGCGACGGGGTGGCCGAGAGCCGGCCCATCAAGGGCACCGCGCCCCGCCACAGCGACCCCGCCGCCGACGCGCGGGCCGTCGAGGAGCTGCGCACCGGGGCCAAGACCCGCGCGGAGAACCTCATGATCGTGGACCTGCTCCGCAACGACCTGGGGCGGGTGTGCGAGGTCGGCACCGTCGAGGTCCCCGCGTTCATGTACACCGAGTCCTACGCCACCGTCCACCAGCTCGTCTCCACCGTCCGGGGGCGCCTGCGCGAGGACGTGTCCGCGGTCGGGGCCGTGCGCGCCTGCTTCCCCGGCGGTTCGATGACCGGGGCGCCCAAGCTGCGGACCATGGAGATCATCGACCGGCTGGAGTCCTCCGCCCGTGGGATCTACTCCGGTGCGCTGGGCTACCTCTCGCACTCGGGGACGGCGGACCTGAGCATCGTCATCCGCACCGCGGTGCGCGCGGACGGAGAGCTGGCCATCGGAGCGGGCGGAGCGATCGTGCTGGACTCCGACCCCGAGGGCGAGTACGCGGAGATGCTACTCAAGGCCGAGGTGCCGGCCCGGGGGCGGTGACCACGCGAGGCGACCTGCGCAGACGCGTGTCGCGCCGCACCGACCCGTGACACGGACGGACCGGTGACTCCGTCTCCCGGCGGCCCCGCGGTCGGAACCGGTCCGCGGCTCGGTCCAACGCATCGGTCACGACCCGGCCCGCAGAACAAGAACACGTTCCAGTTCAGTGTTAGGTTCCGCCCATGAGAGTTGACGAGTACCTCGCACACGACGCTGTCGGCCTGGCGGAACTGCTCCGAGGCAGGGAGGTCACCCCCGCCGAGGTCCTGGAGGCCGCCATCGAGCGGGCCGAGGAGGTCAATCCGGCGCTCAACGCGATCATCGTGCCCATGTACCAGGAAGGCCGCCGCCTCGCCACGGGCGCACCCGAAGGGCCCCTCCGCGGGGTTCCCTTCCTGCTCAAGGACCTCGCCCAGGACTACGCCGGCTACCCCACCTCCGCCGGAAGCCGGGCGCTGCGCCACGTCCCCGCGGACCGCCACGCCGAGGTGGTGCACCGCTGGCTGGGCGCCGGTCTGGTGCCCTTCGGCAAGACCAACACTCCCGAGTTCGGCGCCAAGGCGGTCACCGAGTCCCAGGCGTTCGGCCCGGCCCGCAACCCGTGGAACCTCGGCCACACGCCCGGCGGTTCCTCGGGCGGTTCCGCCGCGGCCGTCGCCGCGGGTGTCGTCCCCGCGGCCGGGGCCAACGACGGCGGCGGCTCCATCCGCATTCCCGCGGCGTGCTGCGGCCTGTTCGGTCTCAAACCCGGGCGCGGCCGGGTGCCCTTCGGCCCCGGCTCGGGCGAGCCCATGCACGGCGCGTCGGTCAACGGGGTCCTGACCCGCACCGTGCGCGACAGCGCCGCCCTGCTCCAGGTGATGGCGGGTCCCGAGGCCACCTCGCCCTACCCGATCGCACCGCCGGAGCGCCCCTACACCGAGGAGGTCGGCCGGGACCCGGGACGGCTGCGGATCGGCTTCACCGAACGCTCCCCGCTGGGCACCCGCGTACACCCCGAGGCGGTGCGGGCGGTCCGCGCGTCCGCCCGGCTGCTGGAGGGCCTGGGCCACGAGGTCGTGGAGGCCGAGCCCGCCATCGACGGCCGAGCCCTCACCGAGGACTTCCTGACCCTCTGGTACGGCTCGATGGCCGCCATGGTGGAGGAGACCAAAGCCGACACCGGCTGCTCGGACGACGACTTCGAACCCGACACGCTCATGCTCGCCGCCATGGGCCGGTCCCGCACCGCCGCCGACTACGTGCGCGGGAACGGGCGCTGGAACGATCACGTCCTCGCCCTCGCCGACTTCCACGCCCGCTACGACCTGCTGCTCACCCCCACCATCGCTGGGCCGCCGGTGACCATCGGCCGCCTGGACCCGCCGCCGTGGCTGCGCACCGCCACCCGGCTGCTGGTGCGTACCCGTACCGCGCGGATCGTCACCGCCACCCGCACGGTCACCGACGAGGTGATGAACAACCTCACCGCCACCCCGTTCACCCTCATGGCCAACCTCACCGGAACCCCCGCCATGTCCGTGCCCCTGCACTGGACGGAGTCCGGTCTGCCGCTGGGCGTGCAGTTCATCGCGGCCTCGGCCGGCGAGGGGCTTCTGCTGCGCCTGGCCGCCCAGTTGGAGCAGGCCGCCCCCTGGGCCGACCGCCGCCCGAGGGGAGTGCCCTTCCCCTCCCGGCCATAGGCGGTCGGGACGGGCGGCCTGGAGGGCGCGACGCGGCTGCTACCGGAGGAGCGCCCCTACCCGATCGAGGAGTGGTCCCTGGACCACCTGCGTCGGCCCTCGGTCTGAGCGTCTTGCGCCCGTGGCGGCCCGGACGGGGCGGAAGGGCGTCCCGACCCGCCCCGGACATGGCGAAGGTCCCACCGATGTGCTCGGTGGGACCTTCGACGTGCGAGACCGGTACGGCGGTCGCCTCTCGGCTTGGGGCACAACACGGTTCCTGCCGCCCGGTCACCCGGAGGGCGCCGGACGCGGTATTCCGTGAAGGCGGTGTGTGAGCCCGGGGGACACTTTCTACCGCACTGGCCTGCGAAGGGTGTAACCGGTCGGGGGAGCCGGGTATTCCACGTCCCCGCCCCCGTTTCCACGGCCCGGCTCCGCCCCCGGACCAGGGCAGGATGCGGGCCGGGGCCGGGTCAGGAGCGCCGTCCGCCGCACTCCCAGGCGTGCACCTCCACGTCCGCGTGGCGCTCTCCGTCCAGGACGGCGCGTGCCGTTCCGGGGTCGGACGCCCGGACCAGCGCCGCCGTGCCCAGCCGCGTCGTGCCGTCGTCGGTCAGCAGCGGCCCGTAGGCGAGCAGGTCCTCCCGGCCGGGCGGCGGCGCGGGGTCGACCGGCCCCTCCGCGCCCAGGCCGAGCACCAGGAAGCGGCTGCCGCCCTCCAGCCCGCCGGGGAAGTCCCACATGGTGCGGCCCAGCACGTTGCGCCACCGGCGCAGCAGCACGTCCCGGTACACCCCCGCCAGGTGGTTGGGCTCGTCCAGTGCGAACGCCCGGGCGGCGGCCACGTCCGGCAGGTCGACGATGTGCACGCTGCCGGACGCCGTCTCCCCGTCCTCGGCGAAGGTCGGGCCGCGGGCGATCATGCCCTCCGAGAACCGGTCCATGTAGGACCAGTGCTCCTCCAGCAGCTTCTCGCGCAAGGCCATCGAACCCGGCCGGTCACGGTGGTAGCAGAAGAACTCCATACCCACAGTCTCCACCCGGCGGACGACGGCCACGGCACCCGGCGCCGCGCGGTCACTCGAAGACGGGCTCGCCCTCGCGGACCAGGCGCCAGTTGAGCACGTGGAAGTCGTCCGGGTCGATCGTGCCGGTCTCGGTGGCGTGGTCGATCAGGGCCTGGCGCACCTCGATCTGCTCGTTGTACACGACCGGGGCGTCCGCGATGTGCGGGAAGCCGCCGCCACCGGACTGGCGGTAGTTGTTCACCGCCATCACGAAGCGCTGGCCGTCGGCCACCTCCGCGCCGTCCCGGGTCAGTGAGGTGATCCGCTGCCCCGGGGGGCGGGAGATGTCGATCTCGTACTCCAGCCCCGCGATCTGGTCGAAGTTGTAGTCCGGGGTGCCGCCCGCGTTGGTGATCTGCTCGGGGTCCACCGCCGCCCCCGGGGCGACCTGTTCGAAGTACCGTGCGGAGAACTCCAGGTACGCGCGCACCTGGGCACCGGTGAGCTCGCTGGCCAGGAGCGTGTTGTCGTAGATGTACAGACCGGCCATGTCGCGGATGCTGACGTCGCCGGCCGGGAAGACCGCCGAGCGGCTGAAGGGCGCCGCGATGGAGATGACCGGCAGGTCCTCCTCCGGGGTCCCCGCCAGCGCCGCGCGGACCGTCTCGATCTGCACGTGCTGGATGTAGTCCACGATCGGGGTGTCCGTCCAGCAGGCCCGCGCCGCGCTCAGTTCCTCGGTGGAGGTCGCGATCACCTGGTTGACGTAGTCCACGGCGGTGGCGTGCTGGCCCTCGACCGCCGCCACGACGTCCGGGTCCTCCTCGACGGTGTTGGCGTTGAGGGCGACCGCGCTCTTGGACACCACCCGCCACCGGCCGCGCTCGCGGCGCAACGCCAGGTCCATGACCGACAGACGCCGTCCCCAGTAGGAGGGCATCGACATCAGGACGTCCTCGCCTGTGACGCGGTTGGTCACGAACCGCTCCGGCACGTCCCGGTGGGCGTGCCCGAAGAGGATCGCGTCGATGCCGGGGACCTCCTCGGCGACCATGGCCGAGGCGTTCTCCACCGGCAGTCCGTCGCCGTAGGAGGAGGTGCCGCTGTCACCGGAGTGCGCGCTGACGATGACGATGTCGGCGCCCTCGGCGCGCATGATCGGCACCCAGTGGGCGGCGGTCTCCACCAGGTCGCGGAACTCCAGCTCGCCCTCGACGTGCCGGCGGTCCCAGATGATGGATCCGGGGTTGGTCAAGCCCAGCACGCCGACCACCAGCGGCTGCCTGCCGGGCTTGTTCGTGCAGGTCACCCGCATGCGCTTGAGGACGTAGGGCTTGTAGGCGGGGTCGTCGGTGCCGTGGTGGACGGCGTTGGCGCCCAGGACGGGGGCATCCATCTGCTCGATCCACGCGTCCAGGTGCGCGAGGCCGTAGTTGAACTCGTGGTTGCCCAGGGCCACGGCGTCGTAGCCGACGGCGTTCATCGCCCGCGCCATCGGGTGGGTCTCACCGGTCTCGGTGAAGGGCTCCACGGTGTTGTAGTACGTGGCCAGGGAGGACCCCTGGATGGTGTCGCCGGAGTCGAACAACAGGGTGTTGTCCGTCCCGCGTTCGGCCCGCACCTGCTTGATCAGGCTGGCGGCCTTGGCGATGCCGATGTGGTCGCCGTCGTTGTTCTCGTACTCGGCGTTCTTGAAGTAGTCCCAGTTCAGGCAGTAGCCGTGGAGGTCGGACGTGCCCATGACGGTGATGAGGGCGTCGCGGGCGGAGGACGCGGCGGCGGTGCCGGGCCACCCGGCCAGGGCCAGCGCGCCGGCGGCGCTGAGCCCGCCGATCGCACCGCGTCGGGAGATGGGGGAGTCCGCGGCCATGGTGGTTCTACCTCCGGGGGTTCGGTGATGCGCGAGCGTTTCACAGTAGTGAGACGCGCTGGGGCTCGGAAGGGCGCCGGTGTTAACAATCGGTGCACCCTCCGCGCCCGTCGGGTGCACGGTGTCCCATCACGGACTCGCGGTGTCACGGGCCGGAGCTGCCGGGGCTGGCGTGCCACAGTCCGCGCGGGGCCGCGGTGACCGAGGGCAGGTCGGCGTAGGGGGAGACACGGAACCCGCTGGAGTAGCGGATCCTGCGCCCGCCGACGCCCCGGGAGGCCCGGACCGGCCCCTGGGGGCGTAGCGCGTCGGCCAGCCCCGCGGATCCGGACTCCTCCCACGCCGCGGTGAGCTCGCCCAGGTCGTAGGCGTGGGTGGCGGTCACGGTGGCCATCCCCGAACCGGACCGGCGCACCCTGCCGCGCACGGCCAGCAGCCAGGACCCGAACACGGTGGCCGCGCACCGGTCCTGCACGGACTCGAAGAAGGTCAGGTCCACCAGCCCGGTCGCGTCGTCCAGGGTGGTGAAGATGATCCGCTGTCCCGACCGCACCGCCGGGGTCTGGGTGGCCACCTTCACTCCCGCCACCAGCACCTCCTGCCCGTTGGGGACCAGGTGCAGGTCGCGGGCGGGGACCAGGCGGTGCCCGGCGGCCAGGGCGGCCAGCAGTTCGGCGTGGCCGTTCAGCAGGTGCCGGTCCACCTCGTAGCCCAGCACCTCCAACTCGGCGCGCACGCGTTCGTCGTCGCTCATCTCCGGCAGCGCCCCCTGCACGGGGGCGGCCCCCGTCATCGGCAGGGGGATCTGGCCGCTGTCGGTCCTGGTGCGGCCGGCTCGTTCCAGGGCGCTGACCTGGAGGAGGAGGTCGCGCCGGTGGGGTGCGGCCGGGTCGGAGCCGATCCGGTACAGCGCGTCGAAGGCGCCCACCCTGACCAGGTTCTCCAGTACGTCGCGGGACAGGCGGGCCCGGTTGGCGGCGTCGGGCAGCGAGTGGAAGGGGCGTTCGGCCAGGACCCGGTCGATCTCGGCCGCGGTGATGCCCCGGACGTCGGCCAGGGAGGCGCGCACACCCCAGACGCCGTCCGCGTCCTCCACCCGCCACCGGTCCTCGGAGCGGTCGATGTCCACGCCCAGCACGGGGACGCCGAAGCGGCGGGCGTCGTCGATGATGGCGCGGCGCGGGTACATGCCGGGGTCGTGGGTGAGGACACCGGCGTAGAAGGCGGCGGGGTGGTGGCGTTTGAGCCAGGCCGACTGGTAGGTGGGCAGGGCGAACGCGGCGGCGTGGGCCTTGCAGAAGCCGAAGGAGCCGAAGGAGGACAGGATCTCCCAGACCCGCTCGACGATCCGCGGGTCGTGCCCGCACTCGTCGGCCATGGTGGTGAAGGTCTGCTGTACCTGGGCTCGGCCCTCCTCCGTGCCGAGCCGTCGGCGCATCGACTCGGCCTGGTCGAGGCCGCAGCCGGTCATGGCGTGCAGGGTCCCGATGACCTGCTCGTGGAAGATCACGACCCCGCCGGTCGGGGCGAGCAGGTCGGCCAGGACGGGGGAGGGGTGGATCGGTGGGCTCAGGCCGTCGCGGGCGGCCAGGTAGGGGGTGATCATGTCGCTGCCGACGGGGCCCGGCCGGAACAGGGAGATGTCGCAGATCAGGTCGTCCATGTCGGTGGGGCGCAGGCGGCTGACGAGTTCGCGCTGGCCGGGCGACTCGATCTGGAAGCAGCCCAGGGTGGCCGAGGAGGAGATCATCCGGTACGTGGACTCGTCCTGGGGCAGGGCGTCCAGGTCCAGGTGTTCGCCGGTGGTGCGCGCGACCTCGTCGCGGGCGTGGGACATGGCCGACTGCATGCGCACACCGATGACGTCGAGTTTGATCAGCCCCATCTCCTCCACGTCCTCCTTGTCGAACTGGACCATGGGGTAGCCGGCGCGGCTGGGTTCCAGGGGTGTGCGCTCGCGCAGCGTGGAGCCGGAGACGACCAGGCCGCAGGGGTGCATGGCGATGTGGCGGGGCAGGCCGTCCAGGCTCTCCGCGAGCCGGAAGAGGGTCTGGGCGGCGGCCGAGCCCAGGCCGGTGCCCTGGAAACCGCGCAGTTCGGGCAGGTCCTGGGCGGCGGAGCGGATGCGGCGGGCGCGCACGTGGGGGAAGGCCTTGGCCAGGGTGTCGATCTCGTGCGGGGGGATCCCCATCGCGGCGCCGACGTCGCGGATGGCGCTGCGGGCGCGATAGGTCTCCATCATGGACACGCAGGCGGTGTCGGGGTAGGCGGCGAAGACCGCGTCGTAGGCCTCCAGTCGGCGGGCGGACTCCACGTCCAGGTCGATGTCGGGCAGGCCGCTGCGGCTGTGGCTGAGGAAGCGCTCCATGAGCAGCCCGTGGTCCAGGGGGTTGATCGCGGAGATGCCCAGCAGGTGGTTGACCAGGCTGCCGGTGCCCGATCCGCGGATGGAGCACCGGATGCCCTTGTCGCGGATGCGCGCGGCGGCGTCGGCGACGGTGAGGAAGTAGGCCGACAGGCCCTTGTTCTCGATGACCTCCAGTTCACCGGCCAGGCGGTGCACGGCGTCGGGGTCGCGGTGCAGGCCGAGCCGGTGCAGGCCGTCCTCGCAGTCGCGCCACAGGCGGTCGCGGGGGTCGTGGACGTCGGGCATGTGGGCGCGGTCCATGCCCAGGTCGGCGTCGGGGTCCATGGCGCAGGAGGCGGCCAGGGCGTTGGTGTGGGCGATCAGGCGGCGGGCCGCGGTGTCGTCTCCGCACAGGCGACGGGCGACCTCCAGCATCTGTGCGCCGCTCTTGAGGTGGGCCTGGGCGGTGGCGGGCCCGGGGCGGGTGCCGCCGGGCAGCCAGCGGCGGGCCTCGTCCAGGACGTGGGCGACCTCGGCGTCGGTGGGGCGGGGGTAGCGGACGGCGTTGGTGAGCACGGCCAGGGTGCGGGTCCGGGCGGCCAGGTCGAGGAGGGCCTGGGCGGTGTGCCGGTGGCCGGGGGTGTAGTGGTCGACGAGTTCGATCACCGTCTCGGCGGTGGCGTGCCAGCGGTCCAGGAGGCGCTGGGCGAGGCCGGGGCGGTCCTGGGTCAGGGCGGTGCCGACGTCGGACTCGGGGCCGAGCAGGACGACGAGGCCGTCGGCGTGCTGGGCCAGGGAGTGCAGGGACAGGGCGGGGGTGTCGGCCGTGGTGTCGTGGGCCTGGGTGACCAGGCGGCACAGGGAGGCCCAGCCGCGTCGGCCGCGGGCCAGGAGGGTGACGCGGCCTCCGTCGGGGGCGGCCACGGCCAGATTGCAGCCCAGGACGGGGCGCAGCCCCGCCTTCTGGCAGGCGCGTACGTGTTTGACCATGCCGTAGACGCCGTCGCGGTCGGTGAGGGCGAGCAGGCCCATGTCGAGTTCCGCGGCGCGCTCGACGAGTCGCTCGGGCGGGGTGGTGCCGTAGCGGGCCGAGGCCGAGGAGACGACGTTCAGGTGCGCGAAGTCCGCGTGCCCGTGGGCCTGCGGCATGTGGTTCCTCCCCTGGGGTGGTGCACCGGGTTCGGCACGGGTGCTGATGTGACCCACGGGGAAGAAGTGCCGAAATCGAACTTATGTACGAATCATAGCTCGAATCGTCGCGAACACAAACCCCTGACCTGCCCAAACGCGAGCCCGGGTGGCCCAGGAGCTGTCGCCCAGACGCAGGATCGCCGACAGGACAGGGGATCCCGCCGTCGAAGAGAACGCTGCGCATGGGCGGGGGCGAGGCGTCGAGCAGGCGGTCACCGCGGAACCGCGCCTGCTCGACCCCGGGCGTCCGCGCCTCGCCGAGCCTGGCCGCCGCGCCGCTCCACCCCGACTTCACCGAGGCCGGCGGCTCGATGTCAGCGGTGGACCCGCACCAGGTCTCGGCGGGGCGGGACCCGCTCTCCCCCCGGTCCCGGTTTCCCGGGCGCGGCCCGGAATCAGGTGAGTTCGAGGCCGCCGTCGATGGTGAGGACCTGCCCGGTGAGCCAGGTCGTGCCCGGGTCGGCGAGCCGCAGCACCCACTGGGCGACCTCGTCGGGTTCACCGCGGCGGCCCAGCGGGATCTGCGCGGCCTCGCTCTCCTTGACCCGGGCCGCGTCGGCCTCGGTGAGCCCGGCCGCCGAGAGTGCCTCGCTCTCGGTGGGGCCCGGCGCCAGGGCGTTGACCCGCACCCCATCGGGGGCCAGCTCCAGCGCCCAGCAGCGCGTCAACTGCTCGATGGCTGCCTTGGAGGCCGCGTAGTGGGCGGCGCCGGGCATCGGCCGGTGGCCATAGGTGCTGGAGACGTTGACGATCGTCCCCCTCTGGTCGCGCAGGTACGGCAGGGCCGCGGCGGCCAGGAGGCTGGGGGCGGTGACGTTGAGCGCGAACAGCGCGGCGACGCGGTCCGCGTCGGTGTCGGCCAGCGGCATCATCGCGGTGGCGCCGGCGTTGTTGACGAGCACGTCGATGCGGCCCCACCGTTGCGTCGCGGCCTGGGCCACCTGGGCGGGGGCGTCGGGGGCGCGGAGGTCGGCGGGGTGGGCGGCGATGCCGGGGTGGTGGGCGGCGGTGGCCTGGAGCGCCTCGTGGCGCCGGCCCACCCCCAGGACGCGGGCTCCGGCGCGGGCCAGGGCGATCGCGGTGGCGCGGCCGATGCCCGACCCGGCCCCGGTGACGATGGCGACCCGGCCGGTGAGGTCGGTGTGCTGGTGCTGCTGCGGCTCGCTCAACTCTCGACTCCTTTGTTCGTTGTTCGTCGAATATCGAACAAGCTAGCATGGGGAGTATGAGACGCGCACACCACCCGGTGACCGAGGAACTGTCGTTGCCCGACGTGATGGCGGCGCTCAGCGACCCGTTGCGCATCGGGCTCGTTCGGGTGCTCGCCGACGGCGCCGAACGCGGCTGGGGGGAGTTGCGGGCGCCGGTGGCCAAGTCGACGCTCAGCCACCACCTGCGGGTCCTGCGCGATGCGGGGGTGACCCGCACCCGCCAGGAGGGCACCCGCTGCTTCGTCACGCTGCGCCGCCAGGACCTGGATGAGCGCTTCCCCGGACTGGTCGGGGCCCTGTTGGGGGCGGCCGGCGCCGAGGACGTGGGCGGCGGCGTCCACCTCGCCCCCGGCGCCGGCTCCTCGGCCGCTTGCCGCTGACACCCGGTGCGGGTTGACCCTCGGCATCGAGCCGCAGGCCCTCGACGGCCTCGTCGGCCTGCCCCCGCGCATCGCCGAGGGGGACCATCTGCGGTCGCGCCGTCCCGGGCGAACGCCCCCCGTAACGCAGGGAGCGAGGCGCGGTGGCCATCCGCGCTCCGGGAGGCTCGACGACGGGCACCGTCCACCGGCTCGCCCCCGGTCACCCGGTGTCCGCGTCCGCCGGGGCGTGCGAGGCGTTCCGCGCCGGCACCGCCCGCGCATGGCACCGAGCCGGGTGCCCTGGCCGGATGACCGGGCCCCGTCGACCGGCCTCGGTGCTTGCCGGTGAGCGGACGCCCTCGGCCGCCTGGCCCGCCGCCGAGGAGAGCCGCCCCTGGCTGATGGAGGCGGCGACCTGCATCAGGTCGCGCCAGTGTCGCTGGATCAGCTTCCAGTCGATGACGTTGTGCCCCCGCTCCCCGTACAGCTCGTCCGTGCTCGGGCAGATCACCTTGTCCGAAGCACGGAAGAACGTGAGGTCGGCGAAGTTGCGGATCCGGGGCATCAGGTCGAACCCGAACAGGGTGGCCAGGGTGAACACCGGCGCCGACTGCCCTTGCTGTCGGCGTGCACGGTGGAGGGCTTGACTCCGGAGGAGTTGTCCAACAGAGGCGTTCGGGGGCTGGCCATGGCGGCCCTTCCGCTGGGAGAGACCGGCAGCGGGTGAGCCTGGCAAACCCTGCCGGAGGGCCACAGCGGGTGGTGCGGCGCCGAACCAGCCCTTCCCGCGCCCCTTGACCGCGGTGACCTGCATCACTTACGTTCGCTCTCGTAACACCCGTTCGCAACACGTACACCTTTGGGTCGTCGTGGAAGCGCGCGCCGCACCCTCCCCGGTCGACGGGCCGGAGGCGCGACACCCCCCGACCGCCGACCGACTCAGGAGCGACACATGCGTCCACACCCGACCGCCCTCGGCGCCGCCGCCGTCCTGCTCCTCGCCACGGCCTGCAGTGGCGCGGACCGGGACGGGACCGGCGACGGAGAACTGCGCGAGGTCACCGCCGGGGCCATCCCCATCGTCGACGTCGCGCCCCTGCACCTGGGCGTGGAACAGGGGTTCTTCGCCGACCGGGGCATCGACCTGACCATCGAGCCCGGATCGGGCGGGGCCGCCGCCATCCCCGGCGTCATCAGCGGCAACTTCGAGTTCGCCTTCGGCAACGTCGTCTCCCTGATGGTCGCCCGCGACAACGACATGCCCCTGAAGGTCTTCTCCAACGGCGTGGCCACCAACGGAGAGCAGGGCGCCGACTTCAGCGGCGTGTTCGTCCTCGACGACAGCCCCGTGGAGACCGCCGCCGATCTCGAGGGCCTCACCGTGGCCGCCAACAACCTGCTCAACATCGGCGACACGACCGTCCGCGAGTCCGTGCGCCAGGCCGGCGGCGATCCCTCCACCGTCGAGTTCGTCGAGATGGCCCTGCCCGACATGGCCCCCGCGCTGGAGAACGAGCAGGTCGACGCCATCTGGCTGGTCGAGCCGTTCACCACCATGGCCATCGGGGCCGGCCACCGCGAGATCGCCTCCAACTTCGTCGACACCCACCCCGAACTGACCGTGGCGACCTACTTCACCTCCGAGCAGATGATCGCCGAGGAGCCCGAGCTCATCGACGACCTCGACGCCGCCCTGCGCGAGTCCCTGGCCTACGCCGAGGCCAACCCCGACGAGGTCCGCCGCATCGTCACCACCTACACCGAGATCGACGAGGAGCTCCTGGACGAGGTCCGGATGCCCCGCTGGCCCGCGGAGGTCAACGAGGAGTCCATCGGTGTCCTGGCCGAGCTGATGGTCGAGGACGGGATCGTGGACTCCGCACCCGACCTGACCGCCCTGTACCGCTGACCCCTGGGAGCCACCACGTGCCCGACCACCGCCGCTCCCCTGGGATCGTCCGCGACCACACGCTGCGACTCCTGCGCGAACTCGGCCTGACCACGGTCTTCGCCAACCCCGGATCCACCGAGGTCCCCTTCCTGGTGGACCTGCCCGACGACATCGACTTCGTCCTCGGCCTGCACGAGGGCTCCGTCGTGGGCATGGCCACCGGGTGGGCCCTGGCCCGCGAGCGCCCCGCGCTCGTCCAACTGCACACCACCGCCGGACTGGGCAACGCCGTCGGCGCACTGGCCACCGCCAGGGCCAACCGTGCCCCGCTCGTGGTCCTGGTCGGCCAGCAGGACCGGCGCCACCTCGCCCACGAGCCCTTCCTGGCCGGCCGCCTGGAGGGCCTGGCCGGGGACTACCCCCTCGCCGTCCACCAGCCGGTGCGCGCCCAGGACGTGCCCGGTGCCGTGGCCCGCGCCCACCACGAGGCCGTCCAGGGGCGCGGACCCGTGCTCGTCGTGGTCTGTATGGACGACTGGGCCCGGCCGATGGACCCGGACCAGCCCCGCGCGGCCCCCGGCCGGGTGGCGCGCCCGCTGCACGTGGCCCCCGACGACGCGGCCGCCACCGAGATCGCCGCCTTCCTGGACGGGGCACGCTCCCCGGCACTGGTGGTGGGCGCGGGCGCCGACAGCGCCCCCGCCTGGCGGGCCCTGACCGAACTCGCCGAGCGGCTGAGCGCACCGGTCTTCCAGGAGAGCTTCGGCGCCCGCGCCGGATTCCCCCAGGACCACCCGCTCTTCGCCGGCCACCTGCCGGCCGAGCGCTCCCAGCTGCGCGCCGCCCTGCGCGGACACGACGCCGTCCTGGTGGTCGGCGCCCCCGCGCTGCGCCAGTACATCTACGCCGACGGGCCCCTCGTCGACGCCGGGACCCGGTTGGCCATGGTCGGTGACGACCCCGGTGAGGCCCACCGCGGCGCGGCCGACCTCGCCGTCATCGCCCCCGTGGCCCCCTTCACGGCCGCGGTGGCCGCCCTGGTGGGCCAACGGCCGCAGGCGCCCGCGCCGAGTCGTTCCGCCCCGGACCCGGCCCAGGACGTCCCGGCGCCGCCCGCCGAGGGCGAGCCCCTGCGTCCGGCGCACGTCCTGGCGGCGCTGGCCGAACGGGTCGGCGCGGACACCGCCGTGGTCGAGGAGGCGCCCTCCAGCCGCCCGCGGCTGCACCGCCTGCTGCCCGCCCGGGCGCCGCTGGGCTTCCTGTCGGCGGCCATGGGCGGGTTGGGCTTCGCCCTGCCCGCGGCGACCGGCCTGCGCATGGCCGCCCCGAACCGCCCGGTGGTGGCCGTGGTCGGCGACGGTTCGGCCCTCTACCAGGTCCAGGCCCTGTGGAGCGCCGCCCGCTACCGAGTCGGGGTGCTCTTCGTCGTGCTCTCCAACGGCCGCTACGCCGTGATGGACCGCCTGGCCGAGCACGGCGGCGGCAAAGCGCCCTGGCCGGACTTCCCCGAGGTGTCCCTGGCCGCGCTGGCCCGCGGGCTGGGCTGCCCGGCCGTGGAGGTCGCCACGCACACCGGGCTGTGCCGCGCGCTGGACGAGGCCACCGCCGGCCTGGCCGAGCGCGACACCCCGCTGCTCCTGGACGTCACCGTCGCCCCCGATCCCGACTTCGCACCCTGACCGGGGACCGTCCACCGCCACCACGAAGGGAAAGAGAACGCATGCCACCCACGTCACTGCCGCCCTTCCGCGCCGACCACGTCGGCAGCCTCCTGCGCCCCGAGCGCCTGCTCACCGCTCGCCGCGACCATGCCGACGGAACCATCGGAGCCGACGAGCTGCGCGCGGTCGAGGACGAGTGCGTCCGCGAGGTCGTGCGCATGCAGGAGGACGTCGGCCTGCGCAGTGCCACCGACGGCGAGTTCCGCCGCTCCTCGTGGCACATGGACTTCCTCTATCAGCTGGGCGGGGTCTCCAAGGTCCAGGACCACCTCACCGTCACCTTCCACAACGACAGCGGCGACATCGAGTTCACCCCCTCGGGCCTGCGCATCGCCGAGCGCATCCGCTCCGAGGGCACGATCTTCGGCGACGCGTTCTCGTTCCTGGCCGGGACGGTCACCCGCACCACCCCGAAACTGACCATCCCCTCGCCGAGCATGGTGCACTACCGGGGCGGGTCGGCCGCGATCGATCCCGCCGTCTACCCGGACCAGGAGGAGTTCTGGGCCGACCTGTCGGCCGCCTACGCCGCGCAGGTCCGCGGCCTGGGCGAACTGGGCTGCACCTACCTCCAGCTCGACGACACCAGCCTGGCCTACCTCAACGACCCCGACCAGCGGGGCATGCTCGACGGGCGCGGCGACGACAGCGACCGGCTGCACGTGCGCTACGTCCGGCAGATGAACGCGGCGCTGGCCGACCGCCCCGAGGGGATGCGGGTCACCACCCACATGTGCCGGGGCAACTTCCGCTCCTCCTGGGTGGCGCGCGGCGGCTACGACCACGTCGCCGAGGAACTGTTCAACGAACTGGCGGTCGACGGCTTCTTCCTGGAGTTCGACGACGAGCGCTCGGGCGGGTTCGAGCCGCTGCGCTTCGTCCCCGAGGGCAAGTTCGTCGTTCTGGGGCTGGTCACCACCAAGCGGGGCGAACTGGAGAGCAAGGACGAGCTCAAGCGGCGTATCGAGGAGGCCGCCCGCCACGTCCCGCTGGAGCAGCTGTGCCTGTCGCCCCAGTGCGGGTTCTCGTCCACCTTCGAGGGCAACGACCTCACCTACGACGAGCAGGTCGCCAAGCTGCGGCTGATCGTGGAGACCGCCGAGGAGGTCTGGGGGTGAGCCCGGCCCGGGGCGGGCTCAGGCCGCTGTCCCCGTCCCCGGGTCGCTGACGGGTGTCCGCAGCGTGTGGTCACCGAAGCCGGCGACGAGTTCGAGACGTCCGCCGAGAGCTTCTACAAAGCGCGCGACGACCTCGAACGACGACACTTCACCGTGTTCGATCCGACAGACACGGGCGGCGCTGACCCCCAGGGCATCGGCGATGTCCCACTGGGTCAGCCCGTGGCACTTGCGCGTCTGTGCGAGCTGGTGCCTGTGGGCTCTTGGGCCAGAAGACGACTGGTCCCGGCCTCGACCTCCTCCGGTGTGACACCGGATCCTGACACCGTCCACAGGCTGCGGAACGGTCGTGTTCGGCCGCCGACGGTACGCGATACGGTAACGGACATGGGAGACACACCGACACGACCGTCCACGTCGGCGGAGGACTACGTGAAGGTCATCTACGACCTCCAGGAGCGCGGCACCGGCCCGGTGACGATCTCCGGGATGGCCGAACGCCTGTCGGTGTCCAACTCCTCGGTCTCGGGCATGCTCCGCAAGTTGAGCGACACGGGCCTGGTGGAGCACCAGCGCTACGGCGCGGTCAGCCTCACCGAGCCCGGCACCCGCGTTGCGCTCGCCGTCCTGCGGCGGCACCGGCTGCTGGAGACCTACCTCGTCGCCGAGCTCGGCTACTCCTGGGACGAGGTGCACGACGAGGCCGAGATCCTCGAACACGTGGTGTCGGACAAGTTCGTCGACCGGATCGCCGCGCACCTGGGCGACCCGGTCGTGGACCCGCACGGCGACCCCATCCCCACCCGCGAGGGCGACATCGTCGAACGGGAGTCCTTCCTGCTGGCGGAGGCCGAGCAGGGCACCCGCGGCGTGATCGTGCGCGTCAACGACACCGACCCCGACCTGCTGCGCTACCTCGCCGACATCGACATCGGCATCGGGATGACCGTGGAGGTCCTCAAACGCCAGACCTTCGCCGGATCGCTGCAGATCGCCGTACGCCCCGCCGAGGGCGCGCCCGAGCGGCCCCAGGACCTGGGTCTGGTCGCCGCCGAGGCGCTGTGGATCAGCCCGGACGCCAAGTAGGGGCCCGCGCCGCGTGCGGTCGGGGCCCGTCCGCGGTCAGCCGCGCGGGCGCACGCCGGGAGTGCCCGCGTCGACGACGAACCGGGCCAGGTCGCGGACCGGGGCCCCGGGCTCGCTCACGTAGTCCACGGCCCTGTAGTCGACGGTCCACTCGGTGGGTGTGACCACGTTGCGCACGTAGCCGCGGCGGCGGTTGATGTAGTGGATGTGCGGGTTCTCCTGGAGCTGGACGGCGTCCGTGGGGCGCTGGTCCAGTCCGTCGCCGCCGCTGGTGAAGGACGTCCCCACCAGTTCGGTGGCCACCGTCGCCGAGTCCGGGTCCCCGAAGTCGGCCTTGACGTCGCAGACGTAGTTGGCGTGCACGTCTCCGGTGACCACGACCGGGTTGGCGGCGTCGGCGAGCCGGTCGCGGACGCTGTCGCGCTCGACCCGGTAGTTGTCCCAGGCGTCGTCGCTGTAGTTGGTCCCGTCGCCGTCGGCGAAGTCGCGCTGGGAGAAGAACACCTGCTGGGCCAGGACGTTCCACCGCGCACGCGAGTTCGCCAGGCCCTCGAAGAGCCACTCCCGCTGCCGCTGTCCGAGCAGCGTCCGCCCGGGGTCGTCGCGTTCGCCGTCCTCGACCTGGACGCTGCGGTACTGGCGGGTGTCGAGCAGGTACAGGTCGAGGAGGTCGCCGTAGGAGAGCCGGCGGAACAGCCGCAGGTCCGGCCCGTCCGGGCGCTGGGCCGAGCGCAGCGGCATGTGCTCGTAGTAGGCCTGGAAGGCGCGTGCGCGCCGGCGCAGGAACTCGCGGGGGTCCACGTCCTCCCCGTAGGAGGTCTCGTCCGCCCAGTTGTTCTCCACCTCGTGGTCGTCGAAGACCACGGCCCAGGGGAAGGCGGCGTGCGCGGCCTGCAGGCCCTCGTCGGTCTTGTACTGGGCGTGCCTGATCCGGTAGTCGGCCAGCGAGGTGGTCTCGTGGGCGGGCAGGTGGCCGCGTCCGATGGTGCCCTGGCCGCCGCCCTCGTAGATGTAGTCGCCGAGGAAGGCCACCAGGTCCAGGTCCTCCTGTGCCATGTGGCCCTGGGCGGTGTAGTGGCCCTGGGTGTAGTTCTGGCAGCTGGCGAACGCGAAGGCGAACCGCTCAGGGGAGGAGCCCGGCGCCGGGGCGGTCCTGGTCCGGCCGACCGGGCTGATCTCGTTGCCCGTGCGGAACCGGTAGAAGTAGTCCGCTCCGGGGCGCAGGCCGTTGACCTCCACGTGGACCGAGTGCGCCGCCTCGGGGCCGGTCTCGACGCGTCCGGAGGCGGCGACGCCGCGGAAGTCCTCGTTCTCGGACACCTGCCAGAGCACCTGGGCCCGCCGGTCGGGCATGCCGCCCCGGCCGTCCTCGGCGAGGGGGTCGGGGGCCAGGCGGGTCCAGAGCACGACACCGTCGGGGAGCGGGTCACCGGAGGCGACGCCGAGGGTGAAGGGGTCGGACACGCGTGAGCGCGACCGGGGCGCGGTACCGGCGTGGACGGCGGGCGCGCCGACGCCCGCCAGGGCGGCGGCGCCCAGGCCGACGGCTCCGCCGACCAGGACCTGGCGGCGGGTCGCGGCGAGCGCGGATGCGGACGCGGCGCGGGCGGAGGACGTGACAGGAGTGGGGGCGGGGGAGCCGTGGGGGGAGGTGACGGTACCGGACATGCGCGGTCTCCTGAGGTTCGGCGAAGATCCCGCCCATCGGTCGGTGGCGAGCGGGATCGTGCTCTATCCGGCCACGGGAGGCTGAACGTCCCAACTACGGTGCGGTGAACGTTACGACCCGATGCGTGACCGACAGGTTACAGAAAGTTGCCATGGCCGGGCGTGGAGGCGCGCTGTACTGCGGTGCCGTGCGCTGTGTCAGGTGACGGACACCCAGGGTGCCGTGGCGGAGTCGCCCGCCGTGCCCCCTCAGTCGACCGGCGCCGGGGGAACGCCGGGCAGGCCGTCGATGCTGGCGGCGTTGCGTTCGTGCCAGTAGCCGGGGAAGAAGTCGGGGCCCTGGCGCTCGTGATGGCGGTCCAGCAGGTCGCGGTCACCGCGCAGGTCCATCAGCGGTACGGAGAATCCGCACGAGTCGGAGATGCGCTCGATATCGACCACGACGACCGAGCGCTGGCCGGTCGTGCGCTCCTTGGGGAAGTGGGCGCGCAGGTCGTCGAACCCGGGGTCGGAGGGCAGGACGACACGGCCCCGGCCGTGCAGGCGCACGATGCTGGGCGGCCCGTCGAAGGCGCAGAACATCAGCACGATGCGGCCGTTCTCACGCAGGTGGGCGATGGTCTCGGTACCGGAGCCCGTGTAGTCGAGATAGGCCGCTCTGCGGTCGCCCAGGACGGCGAAGGTGCCGCTCATCCCCTTGGGGGAGACGTTGACGTGGCCGTCGCCGTCCAGTGGGGCGGTTCCGACGAAGAACACCGGCTGGGCGAGGAGGAAGCGCGCCATCCGGTCGGTGATGGTGTCGAAGGTCTTGGCCATGGCCCAGAGTCTGCCAGTGTGCCCGTCGCGGCGGTCAGGCGGGCATCGGCCGGGCGCGGACGACGTGCTTCATCACGAGCGTGGAACTGAGGTGCTGGACTCCCGGCAGGGCGGCCAGCGACTCGTCGTAGAGCTCGCGGAAGGCGGCCAGGTCGGCGCTGACCACGCGCAGCAGGTAGTCGGGGTCGCCGAAGAGGCGCTCGGCCTGCAGGACCTGCGGGATCGCGGCGACCGCCTCCTCGAACGCCGAGACGGTGTCCCGGTCCTCCTGGCGCATGGTGACGAAGACGAGTGCCTGGAAGCCCAGGCCGACGGCCTCGGCGTCGACGACGGCGCGGTAGCCGCTGATCACGCCGGAGCGTTCGAGTTCGCGCAGCCGCCGGTGGCACGGCGAGACGCTGAGCCGCACGCGGGCGGCCAGGTCGGTGACGCTCAACCGGCCGTCGGCCTGGAGCTCGGCAAGGATCTTGCGGTCAACATCGTCCATGGGGGAGATTCTTCCACAGATACCCGCTTCGATGGAGAAACTTGGAACCACCTTCGGCCTGTTCGTGGCTATTCTTCCCTTCGATCATCTCCCACCAGGAAGAACCGCCTCCATGGCCACCGCGTCCATCGCCGGATTCTGGGCGGTCTCCGTCCTCCTCGTCCTTGTCCCGGGGGCCGACTGGGCCTACGCCATCGCCTCCGGTCTGCGCGACCGCTCGGTCCTGCCCGCCGTCGGCGGCCTCATGGTCGGCTACGCCGTCCTGACCGCCGTGGTCGCCGCGGGTGTGGCCGCCCTCATCGCGAGCACTCCGGCGGTGCTCACCGCACTGACCGCCCTGGGTGCCCTCTACCTGACCTGGCTGGGCGTGGGTACGCTGCGCCGCCCGCCGGTGCCGGCGGCCTCGGGCGGGACCGGCCCGGCCGCCTCGTGGGCACGGCGGGTCCTCGTCGGCGCGGGCACCAGCGGCCTCAACCCCAAGGGGCTCCTGCTCTTCCTGGCCCTGCTGCCGCAGTTCACCGACCAGGGCGGCGACTGGCCGCCCGCCGCCCAGATCGGCGCGCTGGGCCTGGTGCACACCCTCAGCTGCGGCGCGGTGTACGCCTGTGTGGGCGTACTGGCGCGCACGGTGCTGCACGCCCGGCCGGCGGCGGCCCGTGCGGTCGCCCGTACGTCGGGGGCGGCGATGATCGTGATCGGGGTGGGTCTGCTGGTGGAACGGCTGGTCGGGTGACAGGGGCGCCGCGGCGACGATACGCTTCGAATCTCCGAAGTGTTGTGGGTGAGTCGAGGAGGCGCACCATGGCCGGCTCGCCCGGCCCGGCTTCCACCGCTTCGTGCGTCGCCGGCTCCGGGAGCACGGCATGACCGCCCTGCCGGTCCTGTACCGGCCGGCCTGAGAACCCCGGTTCGACCTGCGCCGATCCCCGGGACCGATACCATCGGCCCATGAACGGGGATGTCGACGACGGTGCGCGTGTACCCGACCGTGAGCTGGTCGAGGGGGCTCTGCGGTACGTCCCCCTGCTGGAGACCTACTACCGGCGCGCGCACACCGAGATGCCCGACGAACTGCGCCGCCTCTTCGAGAACCACCACCTGACCGCCCGTCACGGCGCCGTGCTGGCCCAGCTCGCCCACGACCAGCGACCCAGTGTGGGGGAGCTGTCCGCCCGCCTCGGGGTGGGGCTGTCCACGGTCAGCGAGATGGTCGGCGACCTGTCCCGGGTGGGCCTGGTCGTGCGCCACCGCGACCCCGACAACGGGCGGCGGGTGCTGGTGGCGCTCTCCGACGACCACGAGGACACCATGCGCGCGTTCATGGCCGACCGCGCCGCCCCCCTGCTGCGCGTGTTCGAACAGCTGACCCCGAGCCAGCGCGAGGGGTTCGCCGCGGGGCTGCGGGCCTGGGCCGAGGAGATCCACCGGGGATGACCGCGCCGGTCCGCGGGCACGGTCGCATCCACTCGCGCCGACCAGGGCCGGGCGCGTATCCTGTCCGCATGCGCCGACGACATTGATCCTCCACACGGTCCACGGTCCTGGCACGAGGCCCGCCGGGTGCACACCCACCCCGGTGCCCTCGTCCGCCTGACCGAAAGACCTCCATGCCATCGCTGCCGCCGCGTGCGCCGCGCACGCGTCTGTCCCGCCTGACCCGGCCCGTCTACGCCTACGCCGCGTTCGAGGAGTTCATCCTCCTCTACCCGCTCTACGCCCTGCTGTTCCACGACACGGGCCTGAGCGTGACCCAGATCAGCTCCCTGTTCGTCATCTGGGCCCTGAGCGGTGTCCTCGTCGCCGTGCCCGCGGGAGCCTGGGCCGACGTGGTCCCGCGCCGCCACCTCCTGGCCGCGGCACCCCTGTTCGCCGCCACCGCCTTCGCCCTGTGGCTGCTGCTGCCCTCCTACACCGCGTTCGCGCTCGGATTCGCCCTGTGGGGCGTGGGCGGTGCTCTGTCCTCGGGAGCCTTCGAGGCACTGGTCCACAGTGAACTCGACCGCCGGGGCGCCGCCGAGCACTACGCGCGCGTGATGGGCACCGCGCGTGCCCTGGGCGTGGCGGCGGTGGGCACGGCCACCCTGCTCGCCGTGCCCGTCATGGCCGCGGGCGGCTATCCGGCGATCGGGGCCGCCAGCGTCGCCGCGTGCGTACTGTGCGGTGCGGCCGCGCTCGCCCTGCCCGAACACCGCGCCCATGGCACCGCGCGTGCCCCGCGCACCGCGGCCGCCCGCTACGGCGCGGTCCTGCGCGGCGGGCTTGCCGAGGCGGCCTCGAGCCGCCCGGTGCGCCACGCGATCGCACTGGTCGTCGTGATCACCGCGGTGTGGGGCGTGCTGGAGGAGTACGTGCCCCTGCTGGCCGACGAGGCCGGAGTCCCCGCCCGGACCGTCCCCGTGGTCGTGCTCGTGGTGTGGGGGCTGGTCACCCTCGGCGGCCTGCTCGCCGGCGCCGCCGACCGCCTCCCCCCGGCCGGTCTGGCCGTCGTCACGGCCCTGGCCGCCGTGGCGGTGGCGACCGGTGCCCTGCTCGGCTCGCCCGTGGGCTGGGTCCTGCTGGGTCTGGGTTTCGGTGCCTGCCAGATGCTGAGCGTGGTCGCCGACGCCCGCCTGCAGGCGCGCATCACAGGCCCCGCCCGGGCCACCGTCACCTCGCTGGCGGGTCTGGGCACCGACGTGCTCACCGTGTCCGTGTACGCGCTCTACGCCGGCGTGTACACGCTCGTGGGGCACGCCGTGGCCTTCGCTCTGGTCGCCGCTCCCTACCTGGGGGTCGCCTTGACCCTGGCCCGCGTCCGAACCCGGTCCGGGGCCCGGTGCCAGAGGGCGGCCCCGGATCACGGTGACCTGTGACCTGTGACCTGTGACCGGTAGGGATCCGGTCGCCGGTTCCCGTCGGGGCCCCGAAGCCGTCAACAGAGCCATTGGTCTTGCCCGACCACGAGGTTGCTCAAACTTGGTGTTGTCTTTCCCACCATGCTCATCTGCGGCGAAATGCCAGGTCATCACATACGTTTGCCCCTATGAAGTTTATCGGATCGATACCCAAGTCCATGTTTGCGGTGACCTCGGGCGTTCTGCTCACCGGAGGACTCCTCCTCGCCGGAACGGGCCCCGCCGCCGCCGAGTCCGCGAACCAGGCCGCGGCCAACGCCCTCAACGACGACCTGAAGTCCGACATGGCCGGCTACCTGACCGACGACCACGTCTCCAACGCGCGTGAGGTCATCGAGGTGGCGAAGGAGCGCGACCTGGACGAGCGGGCCGCCACCATCGCGATCGCCACGGTCATCGTCGAGACCCACCTGGACAACCTGCCGGGAGGCGACCGCGACAGCGTGGGCCTGTTCCAGCAGCGCGACCACTACGGCTCCCACGAGGACCGGCTCGACCCGAGCTGGGCGGCCGACGCCTTCTACGACGAGATGGAGTTCGTCTACCCCGACGAGAGCTGGGCCGACGAGCCGATCGGCGACGTCGCCCAGGGCGTGCAGCGCTCGGCCTACCCCGACCGCTACCAGTACCAGGCCGAGGACGCCGAGACGATCGTGGACCGCCTCTGGTAACCACCGCCCCCAGGGCGGGCAGTGAAACGTGCGAACCCCGCTCACGCACGTTCACGGGCCGACCGACCGATGTTCCGTGACGGCGCCGAACCCCGGCGCCGTCACGGGCGTCTCTTCTGTAGTCGGGCGTTTGGCGCTCCGACGGGCCGCAGGCGTCGAGGGACCGCCTGCGGCCCGTCGCCGTGTCGGCCTCCTTCCACGCCGCCGCGGCCGACTGGTGGCCCGATCCGGGTGGCGCCGCGGCCTGTCGCGGCCCTTGCGCGGATGACTAGCATCGGATCTTGTGGCACACCAGACGAGGAACACCGCGAACGGTGACGGCCCGCGCACGGCCTCAGTGCGCGGCATCAGCGTCAGTTACACCGACCGTGGAACCGGATACCCCCTCCTGTTCATCCACGGCCACCCCTTCGACCACTCCATGTGGGAACCGCAGGTCAGGGCGCTGGCCGGCCGCGGCTACCGGGTGATCGCCCCCGACCTGCGCGGATACGGCCGCAGCACCGTCGTGCCGGGCACCACCACCCTGGACACCTTCGCCCGCGACCTGGCCGCCCTGCTGAACCACCTGGAGCTGGACGTGGTCGGCGTCGTGGGGCTGTCGATGGGCGGCCAGATCGCCCTGGAGCTGTACCGGCTCTTCCCGGACCGGGTCGACGCCCTGGTCCTGGCGGCCACCAACCCGCACGCCGAGACCGAGAAGGGCCGGCGCGCCCGGGCCGAGACCGCCGAGCGCCTGCGCACCGAGGGCATGGGCGGCTACACCGACGACATGCTGGTCGGGATGATGAGCGCCGCCAACGTGCGCGACCTGCCCGCCGTCGCCGACCACGTGCGCGCCATGATGTACGCGGCCCCGCCCGAGGGCGCGGCCGCGGCCCTGCGGGGCCGGGCCCTGCGCCCCGACTACATCCCGCTGCTCAAACGGATCTCCGCGCCCACCCTGCTGGTGGTCGGCCGGGAGGACGAGTTCACCCCGCCCGACTTCACCGAGTCCATGCACGTCCTGGTCCCGGACTCGACCGTGGAGATCATCGAGGGCGCCGGCCACCTGCCCAACCTGGAGCGGCCCGACCGGTTCAACGAACTCCTGCGCCGCTTCATGGAGGCCGGACGCCGACGCGTCGCGGGCTGGTGAGGGACCACGCCGCCCGCCCGGCTCAGCCCTCGCCCGCCGCGGCTCCCGACGGGGGCGTTGCGACCCGGCCCTCCTCTGGAGCTCCGGATCCGTCCGCACCGCCGGCACCGCCCGGGGAGCGCAGCATCCCCTTCTCCGTTCCGGCGACCACGCGCGTCACGGTCAGGTCGCCGGTGACGTTGCACATGGTGCGGCCCATGTCGAGGATGGCGTCGATCCCGGCGACCAGGGCCAGCGGCCCCAGGGGCAGCCCGACCGCGGTCGTGGCCATGGACAGCATCAGCAGCCCCGCACCGGGCACCCCGGCCGTACCGACCGACGCCAGCACCCCCACGACCACGACCGTGCCCAGCTGCGCGAGGGTCAGTTCGACACCGGCGACGTTGGCGACGAAGACGGTGGCGGCACCCACGTAGATGGCGGTGCCGTCCATGTTGATGGTGGCGCCCAGCGGCAGGCTGAACCCGTACACGCCCTCGCGTACGCCCATGCGCTCGGCCGCCCGTGAGGTCACCGGCAGCGTCCCGCTGCTGGAACGGGTGACGAACGCCGTCAGCATGGGGTCCTTGGCCGCGGCGAAGAACCGGCCCACCCCCGCGCGGAACAGCAGGAGCAGGACCACGTACACGGCGATCTGCACCAGGATCGCCAGGTAGACCGCGCCCGTGAGCTCCAGGAGCGGACGGACCGCGTCCAGCCCGGTCTCGGCCAGCACGAGGGCGATGAGGCCGAACACGCCCACGGGCGCGTACTCCAGGACACCGCGGATGACCTTGAAGACCAGTTCCACCGCCCCGTCGACCCCGCGCCGCAGGAACACGGCCAGGTTCTGGGTGCGCTCGTCGGCGCTGTTGAGCATGAACGTCAGGGCCAGTCCGAAGACGACCGCACCGAACATCACCGCCAGGACGTTGCCCTCGACCAGGGCCTGGAACGGGTTGGCGGGGACGATGTCGAGGAGGGTCTCGCTGACGGCCGGGACCTCGACCTCCTCCTCCGGCTCGCCGGGCATGCGCAGCCCGGTCCCGGGCGAGACGGCCAGTGCCAGCAGCAGACCGACCGTGATCGCGAACGCGGAGGTGACCAGGTACAGGCCGAACACCTTGGCGCCGATCCGGCCCAGCCGCTGGGGCGAGATGGCCGCCACGCCGGCGATGAGCGTGGTGACCACGAGTGGGAGCACGAGCATCTGCAGCAGCCGCAGGAACACCTGGCCCATCACGTCCAGCACCGGCAGGGCCCAGGCCCCGCCGTCCGACACGTTGAGGGCCAGACCGACGGCGACGCCCGCGACCAGGGCGACGGTCAGCTTCCAGATGAGGGGGATGTCGAGATAGCGCCGCCAGAGCGAACGCGGGGGAGCGGTGGAGTCCATGGACCTCGTCGTCCTTCGTCCTCGGGGGAGTGAATGGTCGGTTTATACCGAAGGCCCGGACGTTGACACGTCACGATCGTGTTGCTGTCCGTGACCATCATCGCGAACGCGCCGGGGCCGTCGGCCGACGGGCGGGTCCCTCCGGCGGCCGACGGCCCGAGTTCACTCCCCTTCTGCGCGTCACTCCACCCGCTCGACGGGCAGCCAGAGCTCGGCCTCGGCCGCCGACGGCTCGGCTCCGTACTCCACGCGCAGGATCGAGGGGCCCTCGACCACGCGGTAGGCGGGGTGGGCGGGGAACCACTGGGCGAACGCGTCCGCCCACAGGCGCTGCAGGGACTCCGGGAAGGTGTCCGATCCCTCGGTGGCGGGGAAGACCACCCAGGTCCCGGCGGGCACGTCCAGCCCTTCCAACCCCTCGGGCACGGCCGCGGAGGTGGCGGCCGCCTGGTAGTAGTCCAGTTCGCTGCCCTCGCGGCGCTGCGCGTCGACGTCGTCGGTCACCGACACGACCCCGCGCGGCTCCTGGTCGGACAGCCGACCGATCTCCTCGGTGGTCGCGGGGTCGATCCCCCGGACGAACGAGGTGATGGCCGCGTTCTCCCCCTCGTACACCAGCGGTACGCGGGCCCGGACTCCGACGAGCCGGAACGCCTCCTTCTCGACGATGCGGTAGCGCACGGTGGAACTCCCTTCGACGGTCAGACGAAACGTCATTCTCGGTTGGGAGGTGAGCACCGCGCCGGTCCGTCGAGCCTCGCCCGGGCCGACCCCGTGCATGGCGCGAAAGGCCCGGGCGAAGGCATCGGTGGACCCGTAGCCGTAGCGCACGGCGACCTCGAGCAGGCCCTCGTCACCGTCCACCACCTCCGTGCCCGCCAGCGTCAGCCGTCTGCGTCGCACGTACTCCGACAGCGGCATCCCGGCGAGAGCGGAGAACAGCCGACGGAAGTGGTACTCCGAGGTCAGCGCGGCCCGCGCCAGCACCGCCACGTCCACCGGCGCCCCGGGGTCCTCTTCGATCATCTCCAGGGCCCGGTTCAAGCGGTCCAGCATGCCCTCTCCTCCTTCGGTCACCACCGACACTAGAAACGCGCACCCCGCGCGCACCCGACAGTTCGCGACCCGCTCCGGTCGGACACAGAGGGTCACATTCGAGTGCTCAGAGTCACGACACTTCGGCTCCCGGGCAAGTCGGGGACATCCTTGGGCAAGGAGCGTGTCTGACGCGACGTGGCGTGGGTACCGAAGGCACCATCAGGCCCAGGATGGCCCCCAGGCCGACCCCGAAAAGGAGGTGGCGGGGCGGGGGAGACGCGCCCCGCGGATCATGGACCTTGGTTTTCTGCGACCTCTGTACGAGAGCGGCAGCCTTGTCGCCTCGGTGCACCTGGACACCAGCCGCGACACCACCGACGCCGACAGGGCGATCGAGCTGCGCTGGCGGCACCTGCGGGACGAGCTCGCGGAGCTGGGCACCGACGAGGCCACGCTCGACGCGCTGGCGGAGGCCGTGGTCGAACGCACATCGCGCGCGTTCGGCAGTCATGGGCAGGCCCTGTTCGCTTCGGAGGGCCGGCTCCTGGACGCGCACACCCTCGCCGTCCCACCCCAGCGCGACAGTGCGACGTGGATGCCCGTCCCGGACGTCCTGCCCCTGGTGGTCGACCGCGACCGCCGGGTCCCCTACGTTCTGGTGGCGCTGGACAGGGTGCACGCGAAGGTGTTCGGATACGCCGCCCACCCCACGCACGGCGCCGTGTCCGAGGACGATCTCACCGGAGAGGACATGCGCGGGCTGGACGTGGAGACGCGCAGCGGCCCCGGCAACCACAGCGGCTACAACGGACGCTTCGCCAACAAGTACGTCCAGCAGGAGCTGTGGCGCGAGAACACCGCCGCGGTGGCCGAGCGCGTCAGGGAGGCCGTGGCCGAGGTCGACGCCGAGGTGATCCTCGTGGGAGGTGACGACGAGGCCATCTCCTACCTGCGCGACAACCTCGGTGAACGGCGGCTGACCATCCCGGTGCGGCACATCCCCGGGGGCCGTGGCGGCACCGACGCCCAGGAGCGGCTGCACGAGGCGGCCGAGCAGGCCCTGCGCGAGTTCGTGGCGTACAAGCACGACGCGTTCCTGGCCGAGTACCAGGAGAAGCTCGCCCACGACCAGGCCGTGAAGGGCACCTACGAGACGCTGCCGATGCTGTCGGAGAAGCGCGTGGAGACCCTCGTCCTGGGCGCCGACCGGGCGCGGGAGCCCCACCTGTGGGGTTCTGTCAAGGAGCCGAGCATGGTGACGTCGAACCCGTCGAAGCTGGGCGACCCCGACACGGTGTTCAAGGCCCCGGCCAGCGCGGTGATGCTGCGCTCGGCGGTGATGGGCCACGCCGGCTTCACCGAGATGCTCGACCACGGTGAGCCCAGCAACGAGAGCGGTGCGACCCTGCGCTTCCCCAAGTAGCGGCCGGCACCGCCGCGGTGGCCCCGCACCGGAAGCGGGGCCACCGCGCCCGAAGGGCCGCGCGCCGCCCCCTGCGGTGCGCGCCCTTACGAGGCGGCGGTCATTCCCAGGAGCGTGAGCAGCTCCGGCTCGGTGACGAAGTCGATGCGCTGGCCCCGTGCGCGGTAGGTCTCGGCCTGGCGGTGCTTGGCGGTCTTGCCCCCGCCGCCGTTGCCGCCGACCACCAGAACGTCGGTCTTCTTGGTGACGTTCTTGGCCGGGTGCCCGCCCGCCTCGGCCACACGCCGCCACACCTCGGGCTTGTCCATCGACTCCAGGTCACCGGAGACGCACACCGTGCGCCCGTACAGCGGCCCGGAGGGGTCGGCGTCGGCGGAGGCTTGGGGCAGCGGTGTGCGCGAGACCCGTTGGTAGTGGGAGAAGCGGTCCTCACCCGCGGGCGCCGCGGCGGGCACGGACACGGGCGGCGGCGGAGCTGACGCGGTGATCCGCGCACTCTCCAGCCGGCGCAGCCGCACACCCGAGGCCCGGGCCAGCTCGGGCAGGGACGCGGTGCCGTGCCGCCGCATGGCGGCGATCATGATGTGCGCGGCGGCCTCGGCGTCGGCGTCGGCACGGTGGTGTCGGGTGATCGTGTGCCCGACGTGGGCGCTCACGGTCGGCAGACGGTGGTCGGGCAGCTCGTCCCAGGTCCGGCGGGACAGCACCAGCGTGCACGCGTAGTCCCAGGCCGGGTGGGACAGGCCGCTGATCTCGCTCGCCTGGCGCAGCACGCCCATGTCGAAGGCCGCGTTGTGCGCCACCAGGGGGCCGCCCTCGCTGAAGTCGACGATGCGGTCCAGCACATCGGCCCAACCGGGGGCGTCGGCGACGTCCGCGGCGGTGATGCCGTGCACGGCGGTGTTGTGCCGCGAGAAGAAGTCGACCGGTCCCGGCGGGCGGATCAGCGTGGTGAGGCGGTCCACGACCACGCCGCCGCGCACTCGGACCAGGCCGACCGCGCAGGCGCTCCCACGGTCCTGGTTGGCCGTCTCGAAGTCGATCGCGGTCCAGGCGTCGCCCACCGCCCACCTCCTGATGCTCGGAACCGTGTCGACAGTACCGCCGCGCGGCCCCCGCCGTGACCGGTTCGGGTCGTCCGGCCATCCGCCGCGCCGCCGCGTCCGCGCCCTGGCCGGGGGTCCTGGGACGCGCCGGGACCACCCGCCCGCGCCGGGTGGTCCCCCTGCTCGGCGCAGCACGTCGGCCGGGGCCCGCCGAACGGTCCGCTCCACGGTCGAAGCGGTGCCCGGTCAGCCCGTGTGGAGCGCACCGCCCACGGTCAGGGGCAGGTCCGCGGGCAGGTCGTCCAGGCCGGCCACCTCGTGCAGGTGGTGGACGCCGGCGGCCAGGCCCCCGACGAGGGTGGCCGCCCACGCGGTGACGTGCGCGGTGGCCAGGGACTGGCCGCGCCCCCGCGCCCAGCGGCGAGCGGTACCGCACTGGGCGAGGGCGACCCAGGCGTCGGTGCCCAGCCCGTGGATACCGGTCGGCATGCGCGAGGCGCCGGGCACGTGCGTGAGCAGGGCCAGCCCCGCGGTGAGCGTGCGCGAGTCCAGCCCGACGCGCGTGCGCACCGGCCGGCCGAGGTCGCGGGTCAGGGCGTGCTGGTCGCTGAAGTCGGCCCGGTACAGACGGCGCCGTCCCAGCCCGGGCAGGTCGAAGGCGTGGCCCTGGGTGAAGTTGCGCACCGGAGCGCCCGTGGCGGGGTCGGGGAAGGTGCGCCCGAGCAGCCCCAGGGACCAGGCGGTGGCGGCCGCTCCGTGCTCCTCCCCGGCACCCAGGACCACCGCGAGGTCGAGCGGGTCCTCGCCGGGCGCGTCGGCGTGCACGGCCGCCGCCAGGAGGTTGGTCAGCCCCGGGGCCAGTCCGACGCTGAGCAGGACGGGTGAGCGCGGCCGCAGCTCCTCCACGGCGCGCACGTAGTGCGTGGTGGCGGTGGCGTCGACGAAGGCGGCTCCCTGCTCGGCCGCCGCCGACACCAGGGCCGGGTCCTCGGCCCCGGAGGCGTTGACGACCACGTCCACCCCCTCCAGGGCGTCGCGGTAGCCGCGCAGGCCGGGCTCGGACAGGTCACAGGGGCGGTCGGCCCGGCGTGGGTCGCGTCCGGCCGTCGAGGCGGTGTGGCCGCGTTCGCGCAGCGCCGCCGTGGTCAGGGCGCCCACCGCGCCGTAGCCGCCAAGAACGAGTGCGTGCATGTCGCCTCCAAAGTATTTGTAGTGTGACTACAATAAAGTACCCGCAGCGACACCCACGACACAACGGAGGCCCACGGATGAACGCACCCGCCACCGACGGCCGGGCCGCCCGGTCCCGTGCCACCCGCGCCCGGGTGGCCGCCGCCGCCACCCGCCTGTTCACCGCGCACGGCTACGCCGCGACCAGCATCCAGGCCGTGGCCAAGGAGGCAGGCGTGGCGACCCAGACGGTGTACTACGCCTTCGGCAACAAGCCCGCCGTCCTGAAGGAGGCACTCGACCAGGCCGTGGCCGGGGATACCGCTCCGGTGGCCACACTGGACCGGCCCTGGGTGCGCGCGGCGCTGGCCGCCCCCGACGCCCGGGAACAGATCCGCCTGCACGTCGAGGGGACCAGCGGGGTCATGGAACGGGTGGCGGCTCTGACCGAGGTGGTGCGCGCGGCGGCCGGTTCCGACCCCGAACTGGCGGACCTGTGGCGGACCAACGTCGAGCACCGCCGCCAGGTCCAGGAGGTCTTCGCCCGGGCCCTGGCCGACCGCGGCGCACTGCGCCCGGGCCTGGAGGTGTCCGAGGCCGCCGACACCGCACTGGCGCTGCTCTGCCCGGAAGTGTTCACCCTGTTCACCGTGCACAGCGGCTGGACGGTCGAGCGGTGGTCCGCCTGGGCCCGCGACGCCGTCCTGCGCCAGCTCACACACCTGGCCGACCCTCCGGCCGAAGCGCCGGGCGGCCGGTGACCAGCGGGGCTTTCGCTTCCCCGGGCGAGGGGATACACCTGACGGGCATGGGCTCCAGCAGACACATCACCTGGGACGGCTTCGTCAACACCCGTGATCTGGGCGGCCTGCCCACCCGACACGGCACGCCCACCAGGCGAGGGGCCTTCCTCCGCTCCGCCGACCCGCGCCTGGTGACCGCCCTGGGATGGCGGTCCGCCCGCGCGGCGGGCGTGCGCACCATCGTGGACCTGCGCAACCCCGACGAGATCCGGCCCGCCGGGGGTGACGGCCCCACGCACCCGGTGGGCACCGCACAGTTCCCCGCGGCGACCGCAGCGGTGCCGCTCCCACCGGAGATCACGCGCGTGGAGGTGCCCCTGGACGACGTCGCCGACGTCGGATTCTGGCGCGAGGTGGACCGTGAGCGGTTGCACGGCACCCCGCTGTACTTCCGGCCCTTCCTGGACCGCAAGCCCGAGCGGTGCGCCGCGGCGGTCACCGCCCTGGCCCGCTGCGGGCCCGGCGCCGTCCTGTTCCACTGCGGGGCCGGGCGCGACCGCACGGGGCTCGTCGCCCTGCTGCTGCTCGCCCTGGCCGGAGTCGAGCCCCAGGCGATCGCCGACGACTACGCCCTCTCCACCGTCATGCTCGGCCCGCTCTTCGCGGCGATGGGGCGGCCGGACCAGGGACCGGCCATCGAGTCGCGCCTGGCCGAGCGCGGTCTGACGGCGCGCCGCTGTGTGCTCGACGTGCTCGGGGGCCTGGACGCGCAGGACTACCTCCTGGCGGCGGGGGTCGCGGAGCGCGACCTCGCCCGGCTGCGCGCACGGCTCCTGGGCTGAACCGCGCCCGCGAGCGCCGACGGGGCGGGTACCCCCGAAGCACGCCTAGCACCGCCCCTCGACCGGCCAGGTCCGGACACGCCCGCGATGTGTAAGTTTGGACCGCTTGTGGTAAAAAGTTAGGCGTGCCGAACTTTAGAGATGGTGCCCCTTCAAAACCTTGGTCGGCCACGCTCGCCGCCACGGCCGCGCTCACCCTGGCCGGCACGGCCTGCTCCACAGCCGCCTCGGACACGGCCGACGACGACGGACGCCCCACGGTCCTGACCACGTTCACGGTGATCGCCGACATGGCCGAGAACGTCGCCGGCGACCGGGTCGAGGTCGCCTCGCTCACCCGGCCCGGTGCCGAGATCCACGGCTACGAACCCACTCCCGACGACCTCGTCCGCGGCCAGGACGCCGACCTGATCCTGGAGAACGGCCTGGGTCTGGAGGCCTGGTTCGAGCAGTTCACCGCGCGCGTGGACGCCCCCACTGCACTGCTGACCGAGGGCATCGACACCATCCCCATCGCCTCGGGCGAGTACGAGGGAGAACCCAACCCCCACGCGTGGATGTCGCCCGACAACGCCCTGGTCTACGTCGACAACATCCGCGACGCCCTCACCGAACTCGACCCCGAGGGCCGCGACCACTACGCCGAGGCCGCCGAGGCCTACAAGGACGAGATCAGCGAGGTCGGCGCCTACCTGGAGTCCGAACTGGCCGCGGTCCCCGAGTCCCGCCGCGCCCTGGTCACCTGTGAGGGCGCCTTCCCCTACCTGGCCCGCGACGCCGGGCTCACCGAGCGCTACCTGTGGCCGGTCAACGCCGAGACCGAGGCCACCCCCCAACAGATCGCCGCGGTGACCGAGTTCGTCCGCGACAACGACGTGCCGGCCCTGTTCTGCGAGAGCACCGTCAACGACGGCACCCAGCGGGCCGTGGCCCGCGAGACCGGCGCCGCCATGGGACAGACCCTCTACGTCGACTCCCTGTCCGAGGGCGGCGGCCCCGTCCCCACCTACCTCGACCTGCTCCGCCACGACGCCGAGGCGATCGTCGCCGGACTCACCGAGGGAACGGGAGGCTGAGATGACCGCGGCCATCGAGGTCACCGGCGCCACCGTCCGCTACGGCGACGTCCTGGCCCTGGACGACGTCGGACTCACCGTCGCCCCCGGCCGCGTCTGCGGCCTGCTGGGCACCAACGGCTCCGGAAAGTCCACCCTGTTCAAGACCATCCTCGGGCTGGTTCCCACCGACCGGGGCCGGGTGCGCATCCTCGGTCACACCGGCACCACCGCACGGCGCCGCGGCCTGGTCGGCTACGTCCCCCAGGCCGAACAGGTCGACTGGGCCTTCCCCGTCCGCGTCCGCGACGTGGTGATGATGGGCCGCTACGGACACATGGGGCTGCGGCGCCGCGCCCGCCCCGCCGACACCCGGGCCGTCGAGCACGCCCTGGCCCGCACCGACCTCACCGACCTGGCCGACCGCCAGATCGGTGCGCTCTCCGGCGGCCAGCGCAAACGCGCCTTCGTCGCCCGCGCCATCGCCCAGGAGGCGGACGTACTCCTGCTGGACGAACCCTTCGCCGGGGTCGACAAGCGCTCGGAGGCCACCATCACCGAACTGCTGCTCCAGCTGCGCGACAGCGGTCGCACCCTGCTGGTCTCCACCCACGACCTGGCCCAGGTGCCCGCCCTGTGCGACGAGGCGGTCCTGCTCCAACGCCACGTCATCGCACGCGGCAGCCCCGAGGAGGTCCTGCGCCCGGAGACCCTCATGGCGGCCTTCGGCATCGCGGCCCAGGAGGAGGAGACCCCGTGGACACCCTGATCACCGGCATCGTGGAGTGGTTCACGGTGCCCTTGCAGTTCGAGTTCGTCCAGCGCGCCCTGCTGGTCGGCGTCGTGGCGGGCGTGGCGTGCGCGGTGCTCTCGTGCTGGATGACCCTGGTGGGCTGGTCGCTGATGGGCGACGCCGTCTCCCACGCCGTCCTGCCCGGTGTCGTTCTGTCCTTCCTGTTCGGGCTGCCGTTCGCCGTGGGCGCCCTGGTCTTCGGCGCCGGGTCGGTGGCCCTGATCGGCGTGGTCAACCGCACCTCCCGGGTCAAGGAGGACGCCGTCATCGGGGTGGTCTTCACAACGATGTTCGCCCTGGGGCTGGTGCTGGTCTCCCGGGTGCCCAGCCAGACCGACCTGGGACACATCCTCTTCGGCAACGTCCTGGGTGTCTCCGACGCCGACATCTGGCAGGTCCTGGTCCTGGCCGCCGTGGTCCTGGCGGTGGTCTGGTTCAAGCACCGCGACCTGACCCTGTACGCCTTCGACCCCGTGCACGCGCACGCCGTGGGCATCAACCCGCGCCTGCTGGAGACGCTGCTGCTCGGTCTGCTGTCGGTGACCGTGGTGGTCGCCCTGCAGGCGGTGGGCATCATCCTGGTGGTGGCCATGGTCATCATCCCCGGCGCCACCGCCTACCTGCTCACCGACCGGTTCGAGCGGATGCTGGCCATCGCCGCCGCCGTGGCCGCGCTGGCGGCCGTGACCGGGGTGTACGCCAGCTTCCACCTCAACGTGTCCACGGGCGGGTCGATCGTGCTCGCCCAGGCGGCCGCGTTCACGCTGGCCTACCTGTTCTCGCCCCGCCAGGGCGTGCTCCGGCGACGCCCCCGCCGTGTGCGGTCCCGGGCCGCCGCGGGGTCCTGAGACCGCGACAGCCCGCCGCGCCCTGGGGCGGCAGGGACGGAGTGTCCCCACCGCCCCGAGGGCCCGCGCGCCTTCCGGTCAGGGGTCACGGGCCGTGCCGGCCCGCCCCGGGCGGCGCACCGGTCACAGGTTGACCCACATGTGGGAGGAGATGTTGTTGTTCAGCGACTGGCCGGAACCGGCCCCGGTGTTGCGGTCGAAGGTCCACCGGCTGAGGTTGGCCAGGCCCACACCGTTGTGCACGCCCCGGTAGGCGCCGGAGTGGTTGAGCCCCCAGTAGACCCGCACATCGTCGTAGTCGCCCGGGTAGCCGTTGTTCCACAGCGAGGACGTGGTGTTGCGGCACCGCCCCCAGTTCTTGGAGTCGCCCGACCAGGAGGCGCAGTAGCGCTGGTAGTTGTAGTCGTAGTAGGCGTACAGCCTGCCGTCGGCGGCTGCGGCCTCGGTGTAGGGCCGGGCCTCCTCGGCCTGGGCGGCGGGGGCGTGGAACAGGGTCGCTGCGGTGATCGCCGCGGCGACCAGGGCCGTCATACGGGTGGTCCTCATGGTGTCTGCCTTTCTTGCCGTGTGCGTTACACCTCCGGGGCTCACCCCCGGTGTTCGGGGCCCGGGGTCCGCTCCGCCTCGGCGACGAGGGCGCGGGCCCGGGGCAGGGCGTCCAGTCGCAGACGCCGCTGTGTCTCCAGCGCGGAGCTGTGGCGCTCGCGCAGTCGCTGTCCGTGCTCTTCGTCCAGGGCCGCCGCGGTCCGGGCCAGCCCGGAGTCCAAGGCGCACCGCGCCTCGTCCTGTGCGAGCCCGATCTCCTCCTGCCGTGGCAGGGGGTCCTGCGGGGGAGGCAGGGCGGCGCGCAGCTCGGTCGGTGTGGCGTGGTCGTGTCCGGCGGCGCGCATGCAGTCCGCCCAGGGCCGCACGGCCTCCTGGTAGCGCGGATCGTCGATCACGTGCTGGTGGCGCAGCGCGGGAAGGGCGTCGGCGGTGGTGCGGGCCTGGAACCAGGAGTCCAGATCGCCGTAGAGCTCCCTGTCGGCCTGCGACTGGCACCCCTGGTCGCTGCGCGTGAGTTCCATGCCGTCGGGGGCGGTCGCCGTCAAACCGACAGGCGCGGGCCCGTTGGCGGCCACCAGCGCCCGGGCCCGGAGCTCGGGGGGCAGGCTCTCGAAGTAGCGCGCGTTGGGGTCGTTCTCGCGCCGTTCCGCGGCCTCGCGTTGAAGTTCGGTCCCGTAGCCGTGCTCGGAGGCCCATTCGGGATCGTCGATGACGTAAAGGAACTGCTCAATATCGGTGACGGCACGGTCCGAAACGATCTGGTATTCGAATCCGCGGGCTTCCATGCATTCTCTGAGCAGGAGTTGGCCGGCCCTCTCCAGCAGGCTCTCCTCCTCAGCCGTCACCTCGCGTGCTCGGGCGTTCGGATCCTCCTGGGCTGCGGAGCAGGAGACGACGAGCAGGCCGGCCAGGGCCACGACGACGAGGGAGGCGCGAGGGGATCCTGCTCGGGCTCCCCGGCGCATGGCGTGTCCGAACACCGCTTCTTTCATCGAATTCCCTTCCTGTCCGGCGCCACTCAACCTTCGCTGCTCTCTCGGTTATTATTAGCATTCGCTTTCAGATGCGTGCACACGTTTTCCTTCTGGCGACAACATCACCGGAAGCGGGAAAGTCCGAAATGCCAAGAAACAGCGCAAACCTGCGCATTCATTTCAGCAGTGACGACCTCATGCGTCTGCGCCTGGCCGACTCCGCCCATTCCATGTGGGAGACCCTCAACAGCCTGCACATGCTGCAGCACAGGCAGGGCGCCCTGTTCTTCGACGCGTGGCGCGCGGCCGTGCACCGCGCGATGCTGGACGGCGGCCCCGGGGAACGCGCGCTGCGGCTGCTGTTGGCGCTGGCCCCCTACGGCAACTACTGCCCCGACTTCCTCACCCCGACCGAACCGGACCCCGACCTCGGGATCGAGTCCGTGCTGAGCACACCGGTGCCCCGGGTCCAGGAGGAGCTGGACACGCTGGCCGCCCACGCCCGCTCCCCCTCGCCACTGGGCTGGCTGGCCTCGGGGGAGGCCGGGTCCATGCGCCTGCTCGGCGGCGCCCTGCGCACCTACCACCGGGCGGCGCTCGCGCCGTTCTGGACGCGGATCCGCGCCCAGGTGCACACGGACCTGGCGCACCGGGCGCGCGCCCTGCGCGAGGGGGGCTCCGAAGCGCTCCTGGCCTCCCTGGGCCCCACCGCGCGCTGGAGTCGGCCCGTCCTGGAGATCGACTACCCCTTCGAGCGCGGACTCCACCTGCGGGGGCGCGGCCTGCTCCTGGTACCGTCCTTCTTCTGCTGGGGCAGGCCCGTGGCACTCGCCGACCCCGGCCTCCCGCCCGTACTGGTCCACCCGATCGAACACACCCTGGACTGGGCACGACCGGCTCCGCGCTCCGCCGGGCTCGCGCCGCTCCTGGGGTCCACGCGCTCACGGCTGCTGGAGATGGTGGCCGAGGGCGGGACCTGCACCACGACGGGCCTGGCCCGCAGGCTCACCGTCTCCCCGGCTACGGCGAGCAAGCACCTGAACGTGCTCCGCGAGGCCCACCTGGTCCAGAGCCGCCAGGAGGGCCGGTACGTGCTGCACAGCGCCACCGCCCTGGGCCTGGGACTGCTGCGCAGGCCCTGAGTACTCACGCACCCGCCCTCACTTTGCTCATTCGGCAAAGTACTTTGTCACCGAAGGCACGTGTGGCGGAAGGTCGAAGGGGTGGTCGCGTGATCACCTCGAACCGCCACGAAGGACGAGGACCATGGACGCTCGCTACTGGGACGAGAAGTACGGCCGCCGCGAACGGCTCTTCAGCGGCTCCCCCAACGGCGTGCTCGTGACCGAGGCCGCCGGCCTCGAACCCGGCCAGGCACTCGACGCGGGCTGCGGCGAGGGCGCCGACGCCCTCTGGCTGGCCCGCCACGGATGGCTGGTCACCGCCGTCGACATCTCGCTGGTCGCCCTGGCCCGCGCCCGCGAGGCGACCGGGGACCTGGCCGACCGCGTGGCGTGGGCGCGGGCCGACCTGACCGCGGTCCCGCCGCCCGCCCGCGCGTTCGACCTGGTCTCGATCCAGTACTTCCCGCTGCCCAAGCAGCCGGACCACACCGCGCTACACGGCCTGCTGGCCGCGGTGGCCCCCGGCGGCACCCTGCTCGTGGTCGGCCACGGCCCCACCGACCCGCCACACCACGAGAACGGATTCGACCCGGCCGACCACTACGCGCCCTCCGACATCGCCGCGCACCTGGGCGAGGACTGGACGGTCCTGGTCGACGAGAGCCGCCCGCGCACCGCGCCCGCACCGGCGGGCACCCGACCCACCCACGACGCCGTCCTGCGCGCCCGGCGCCTGCGGTAGGCCACGGACGTCGGTGCGCCCGGGCCCCGTGAGGACGCCCCCTGACGACCGCGGGCCCCCGACCGGCGCGCGGTCGAGGGCCCATGGCGGCAGCAGCGCGGACTCACAGCAGCATGGCCAGCTGGCGCGCCTGGGCCACCAGCGTGCCCTGGCAGTCCCAGATCTCCATGTCCTCCTCGTGCAGGCCGCCGGCGACGTGCTTGGTGAACACGCGGCAGGCCAGCCACCCCGGAGCGGGCCGAGCGCGCACGTGCACGGTCAGCTCCACCGTGATGGTGCTGAACTCACCGATCTCCAGGACGGCGGGGATGGCGAAGTCCACCATGGCCGCCAGAGAGGCCGTGTCGGCCTCACGGCCGTCGGCGAAGCGCATCCAGAACTCGTTGTGGGGCCGCCCGTCCTTGTGGCCGTCCAGCCACCGGGGCCGCTCGGGGAAGCGGTAGTCCACGCGTTGGGCGATGCTCACGCCCTCGGCGCTGTCGAACTCCGGCAGGACCGGGCAGTCCTCGGGCGCGGGCAGCCGCGGCGGCCCCTCCAGGGCCAGAACCCTGGCGCCGGGGTCGGGGGAGAGGTCGCCGTAGGTGGCGGTGGCGCGCACGATCTCCTTGCCGCCCTGCTCCAGGACGGTCTCACCCGTGGCCGTGCGGCGACCCTCCCGAATGGTCCGGGTGCGCACGTCGGCGGCGCCGGGCGCGGCCGGGCGCAGGAAGAAGGCGGAGGCGACCAGGGGATCGGGCTGGCTGAGGGTCTGGCTCAGGGCGTTGAGCGCGGTGCCCAGGACGTAGCCGCCGTTGGGGTGGGTGGTGAAGGTGGTCCAGCCGTCGGTGAGTGCGGCGGTGAACACGCCGTCGTCGCGCTTGTCGACGCGGGTGTCCCGGTCGTACTCGAACTCGGCGGCGGATTGGTCAAGGCTCATGCCCTCATGTTACTCGTCGGTAGGTTGTGGCGGTGCACCGCGCCCACCACCGTTTGACCCTCACGCCGCGTCAGGCTCTAGCGTCGTACACACGTCACCACCAGTGGGGGAGACCGTTGGAACACACCGTCGGCGAGGTCGCGCGGATGAGCGGGCAGACCGTGCGAACACTGCACCACTACGACCGGATCGGACTGCTCGTGCCCGCCGGACGCACCGCGTCGGGATACCGCCACTACAGCGACGACGACGTGGAACGGCTCCGGCAGATCCTCACCTACCGCGAACTCGGCTTCGGACTGGACCGGATCGCCGAGATCCTCGACGACCCCGGCGCCGACACCCGTACCCACCTGGCCCGCCAGCACGCGTTGGTGACCCAGCGCATCGAACGGCTGCGCGCGATCGCACGCGGCCTCGAACACCTGATGGAGGCCGACACCATGCACCTCGACCTGACCGCCGCGGAACGCCTCGAACTCTTCGGCGACTTCGACGTCGACGCCCACGCCGAGGAGGCGCGTCGGCGCTGGGGCGGCGACGCCTTCGCCGAGTCCCAGCGCCGCGCGGGCTCCTACACCAAAGCCGACTGGGACCGGCACAACGCCGAGGCCGACGAGATCTACCGCGCCCTGGCCGGACTCCTGGCCGAGGGCGCGCCCGCCGACGGCCAGGCCGCCATGGACCTGGCCGAGCGGCACCGCGCGCACATCACCCTCTGGTTCTACGATTGCACCACCGAGATCCACCGCGGCCTCGGGGAGCTGTACGCCTCCGACGAGCGCTTCACCGCCACCGTCGACGCCCACGCCCAGGGGCTGAGCACCTTCCTGCGCGAGGCCTTCGCCGCCAACGCCGACCGCCAGGAGGCACGCCGGGACCGCTGACCGGACACCGCCGGCCCGCCCGATCGCCTAGTAGTCCCGCCAGGCCGGGGCCGCGTCCGCGGCGTAGTCCGCGAAGTCCTTGGGCGCGCGCCCCGTCACGCGCAGCACGTCCCCACCCGGTTCGGCGTCGCCCATGGCCCTCAGCGCCGCGAACGCCTGCGCCGCGCCCCGCGCCTCCTCCTCCGGCAGGCCGGCCACGACCTGCTCGCGCACGAACGCCTCCGGATCGCCCTCGAACACCACCGGATACCCGGCCGCGGCGCTGATCGCCTCGGCGGCCTCCCCGAACGTCAGCGCACGCGGCCCCGTGACCTCGTACACACGGCCCGCGTGCCCGCCTCCGGTCAGCGCCGCGGCCGCCACCGCCGCGATGTCACCCGCGTCCACGAACGCCTGCCGCACCCCGCCCACCGGCAGGGTGATGCGCCCGGCGCGCACCGACTCGCGGAAGAACCCCTCGTCGAAGTTCTGGTCGAACCAGTCGCAGCGCAGCACCGTCCAGTCCGCGCCGCTCCCGCGCACCGTGCGCTCGGCCGCCAGCAGGCGCTGGTCGCCCATCTCCTCGATCGCCCGGCTCGACAGCAGGACCACACGCCGCACACCCTGGTCCACCGCCAAGCGCACGAACGCCGGATCCACCGGCACTCCGTCCGGCGCCATCAGGTACACGGCGCCCGCCCCGTCGAGCGCGCCCTCCCACGTGCCGGGCTCGGACCAGTCGAACGGCACCCTGCCGCGCCGCGAAGCCGCCCGCACGGGATAGCCCTGGGCGCCCAGGAGTTCGGCCACCCGCCGCCCGGTGGTCCCGGTGGCCCCCAGCACGAGAATCGGTTGTTCACTCATGCGACCACCCAAGCATCCGGAGGCGACGATCGCGACGACCCGGGGACGGACCGTCAACGGCCCGCGTGGCGACGCACCGTCGCGGGCACGGGAGGAGCAGTGCCGTGGACGCCCGCCGGGTCCACGCATCCGCCTGAGGGGGAGACCGCCTGTGCGCTGGACCGTCCATTCGGAGAAGTCGCTCTACACCGACCCCTGGATCGACCTGCGGGTCGCCGAGGTCGAACTGCCCGGAGGCCGGCGCATCGCCCACCGCCTGCTGCGCCGACCGCCCGGGGCGGGGGTCGTGGTGTGCGACGACCGCGACCGGGTGCTGCTGCTGTGGCGGCACCGGTTCATCCCCGACACCTGGGGCTACGAGATCCCCATGGGCGGCGTCCTGCCGGGGGAGAGCGCGATGCGGGCCGCGGCCCGGGAGACCGAGGAGGAGACCGGCTGGCGGCCGGGCCCCCTGCGCCCGCTGCTGTACACCCAGCCCTCCAACGGCCTCACCGACAGCGAGCACCACATCTTCCTGGCCGACTCCGCCGAGCGCGTGGGCGCCCCCGCCGACCACTGGGAGGCCGAGCGGATCACCTGGCTGCCGCTGGCACGGGTGCCGGAACTGATCAGGGAGCGCACGCTGGTGAGCGGCACGTCGATGAACGCCCTGCTGTACCTGTACGCCACACGGCCGCGGCCCTGACCGGGCCAGGCCCTGGGGCCGCGCAAACCGGCTGGCGACGCCGCCCGCGGGCCGGTTACCCTGCGGCCATGGAACCCGCACCCGCACCCGCGCACCGCCGCGGCGCCGGCCTGGCCCGCGCCCTGGCGCGGATCGCCGCGGAGGTGGAGCTGGCCTGGTCCACCTCGTGCGCGCAGTGGGAGGTCGAACCGGGCGGTGCGGCCGAGGCCGACCTGGCCCGCCTGGTGGCGGAGGGGCCCGACCAGTTCGACTGGCGCGTCGTGGACGCCGCGCTGGAACGGTTGCCCTGTCCCGCATGCGGTCGGGCACTGGGTTCGGGCGAGAAGGGCTGCGCCCCCTGCGACGAGGCCAACGGCTACCGCTACGCGGCCCGCGAGACCGACCGTCCCGGCGTCCCTCCGGGCCACGAACACGCCGTGCGCGTGGGCTGGGCGGTGTGCCGCCACCCGCACCGGTACTCGCCGCGCGCGGTCTGCGGGTGGGAGCTGGGGCTGCCCGAGATCCACGCCGGGCACCTGCCCACCACCGCGCGGGCCCAGGCCGCCCGGGCCCTGATCAACCACCTCACCGACGCCGAGGTCGAGCGCGTCACCTCTTTGGAAGAGGTGGCGGACCTGGCTGGACGCCGCACCGCCTGAAGCCGGCGGCGCCCGGCGGCGCCTCCAGGTCCTCGCGCAGGACCACGGCCACCGTGGCGGACGGGTATGCGGCCGGCGGTGTGAACCCGCCTCAGAGCACGACCACCGCGTCGCGGCGGCGCGCCCGCTCGGCGGCGTCGGCCAGGCGGGGGCGGCGGGCCAGCTCGGCCTAGCCGGTGAAGGCGTGCTCCTCGCCGATCCCCCAGGCCCGGGCCAGGTGCTCGCGCCGCCGCCGGTCCGGTTCGGCCACGGCCACGACCCGTACCCGCTCCGCGCCGATCTCGGCGGCCAAGCGCGCGTAGGCGCGCCCCCGTGCCCCGGCCCCCACCACGGCGAGGGCGAGCGGCCTGCCCAGCGGCGCTCCGAGGTGGTCGGTGAGGTTGGGGTGGTCCATCGCGGCGGGCTCCGATCGTTCCGGCCTCGGGCGGCTGTCGGCACGATAGCGCCTCGGGGGTGCTCCCACCGGTGGTTCGGGCACATCGCTCCCGCAGGCCCGGCCACCCCGGGCGCCAAGGCGGGAACCCCCGCCGCACCGCACACGTCCAACCATCCGACACCGCTTCGACCGGGGAAGGCGCATGAGGAACTGGAAGCCGGGCAAGGGGATGGCCCTCGGACTGATTCTGGGCGCGGCCGTCGGGCTGTCCCTGGACAACATCGCCATCGGTATCGCCATCGGTCTCGCGCTGGGCACGGCCTTGGACGCCGGCACGCGCAACAGACAGCGGGGCCAGGGGCCCGACGGCCGGTGACCCGCCAGGGTGCGCAAGAACACACCGGGCGTGAAACGTGGGTGCTACATGCCTGATTGCGCTCGTAACATGGGGTTCTCACCGCGGTCGACGCCCCTGGGTGAGGCGACTGTTTCTTGTGTGTTACGGCTGGACATGTCGCGGACACGCAAGCTTCCTACCTTCGGTTTTGTCACCAACCGTCGAACAGGAAGGCCCGGTCGTGACCCCCGAGACTGGCCAACGCGCCGCCCGCACAGGAAAGAGCTGGATCACCGACTGGGATCCGGAGAACGACACCTTCTGGCAGGAGAAGGGGCGCCCCGTCGCCAAGCGCAACCTGTGGGCCTCGATCTTCTCCGAGCACATCGGATTCTCCATCTGGAGCATCTGGTCGGTACTCGTCCTGTTCATGACCCCCGCCACCGGCTTCGACTGGGCGCCTGAGCAGAAGTTCCTGCTGGTGTCCGTGGTCGCCTTCGTCGGCGCGGTCCTGCGCGTGCCCTACACCCTGGCCGTGCCCTTCTTCGGCGGCCGCAACTGGACGATCATCTCCTCCACGATGCTGCTGGTCCCCACCGGCCTGGCCGTCTTCCTCATCCAGGCACCGCAGACGCCCTACTGGCTCTTCCTGGTCCTGGCGGCCGTCGCCGGCATCGGCGGCGGCAACTTCTCCTCCTCCATGGCCAACATCAACTTCTACTTCCCCGAGAAGGAGAAGGGGTGGGCCCTGGGCATGAACGCCGGCGGGGGCAACATCGGCGTGGCCACCGTCCAGCTGGTCGGCCTCGGCGTCATCGCGCTGTTCACCGCACAGGCCGGACACTTCGTCCCGCTGTTCTACGTGCCGTTCATCCTGCTCGCGATCTGGGTCGCGATCCGCCACATGAACAACCTCGCCGGTGCCCGCAGCGACGCCTCCGCCCAGCTCGCCGCGACGAAGGACCGCCACTTCTGGATCATGTCCTTCCTCTACGTCGGCACGTTCGGCTCCTTCATCGGCTTCGGGTTCGCCTTCGGCCTGCTGCTGCAGAACCAGTTCGGCCTCGAGCCCCTGCAGGCCGCCTCCATCACCTTCCTCGGCCCCGCGATCGGCTCGCTCATCCGCCCGATCGGCGGCAAGATGGCCGACCGCTTCGGCGGGGCGCGCGTGACCCTGTGGAACTTCGTCGCCATGGTCGCCGGCACCGGCGTGGTCGTCGCCGCCATCAACGCCGACTCCTTGGCCGTGTTCATCGGCGCCTTCTGCGTCGTGTTCGTCCTGACCGGGATCGGCAACGGCTCCACCTACAAGATGATCCCCTCCATCTACGCCGCCAAGGCGCAGAACGCCATCGCCCAGGGCGCCCCCCGCGAGGAGACCCTCTCCTACAACAAGCGCATCGCCAGCTCCATGCTCGGCCTGATCGGCGCGATGGGCGCCATGGGCGGCGTCGCCATCAACCTCGTCTTCCGCGAGTCCTTCCGCGCCACCGAGTCGGCCGCCCCCGGCTTCATCGCCTTCCTGGTCTTCTACACGGTGTGCGCTTTCATCACCTACGCCGTCTACATGCGCACCCCCGGCCTCGCCACACCCCCCTCCTCCCGCCCCCAGCCCGCCCAGACCGGCACCACGGAGACCGTCGCACGATGACCCAAGGCACGAGCACCCAGACCCACTGCCCCTACTGCGCCCTCCAGTGCGCCATGCACCTGGAAACCGGACCAGACGGACGGCTCGCCGCCCGCCCGGCGGACTTCCCCACCAACCGGGGAGGCCTGTGCCGCAAGGGGTGGACCTCCGCCGAGGTGCTCACCGTGCCCGACCGCCTCACCCGGCCGCTGATGCGCAAGGACCGCGGTTCCCCGCTCACCGAGGTGGACTGGGACACCGCACTGGACCACATCGCCGAACGCCTGCTCGCCCTCCGGGCGGAGTCGGGTCCCGACACGGTGGCGGTGTTCGGCAGCGGCGGCCTGACCAACGAGAAGTCCTACACCCTGGGCAAGTTCGCCCGCCTGGCCCTGGCCACCTCCCAGATCGACTACAACGGCCGGTTCTGCATGTCCTCGGCCGCGGCCGGCTCCACCAAGGCCTTCGGGCTGGACCGCGGGATGCCCTTCCCGCTCACCGACGTCGGCCAGGCCGAGGTGGTCGTGCTCGCCGGGGCCAACCCGGCCGAGACCATGCCGCCCATGATGGGCCACCTGTCGGCACCCACCCTGATCGTCATCGACCCGCGCCGCTCGGCCACCGCCCGCGTCGCCCTGGACAACGGCGGCGTGCACCTGGCGCCCCGCCCCGGCACCGACCTGGCCCTGGCCCTGGGACTACTGCACGCCGCCCGCATCCAGGGCTGGGTCGACGACGACTACGTCGCCCGCCGCACCGCCGGCTTCGACCGCGCCTGGGAGCACGCCGCCGCCTGGTGGCCCGAACGCACCGAGCAGGTCACCGGCGTCCCGGCCGGCCGCATCCGCGCCGCCGCCGACCTGCTCGGGCAGGCCGCCCGCAACCGGTCCGCCTACATCCTCAGCGGACGCGGGACCGAACAGCACGCCAAGGGCACCGACACCGTCTCGGCGTGGATCAACCTGGCCCTGGCCCTGGGACTGCCCGGCCGCCAGGGCTCCGGATACGGGTGCATCACCGGCCAGGGCAACGGCCAGGGCGGCCGCGAGCACGGCCAGAAGGCCGACCAGCTGCCCGGCTACCGCAAGATCGCCGACCCCGACGACCGCGCACACGTGGCGGGCGTGTGGGGCGTGGACCCCGACACCCTGCCAGGCCCCGGCCGCTCGGCCTTCGAGCTCCTGGACGCCCTGGGCGAGGGCGGCGGACCGCGCGCCATGCTCCTGTTCGGCTCCAACCCCGTCGTCTCGGCCCCCGACTCCGAGCGCGTGCGCTCACGCGTGGCCTCCCTGGACTTCCTGGTCGCCGCCGACTTCGTCCTGTCCGAGACCGCCGCGATGGCCGACGTCGTCCTTCCCGTGGCCCAGTGGGCCGAGGAGTCGGGCACCATGACCAACCTCGAAGGCCGCATCCTGCGCCGCAACCGCGCCACCGCGCCCCCCGAAGGCGTGCGCACCGACCTGGAGGTGCTCTCGGCGCTGGCCGCCAGGCTCGGCCAGCCCGCCGAACGCTTCCCCACCGACCCCGACACCGTCCTGGCCGAACTGGGCCGCGCCTCGGCCGGGGGAGCGGCCGACTACTCCGGCGCCACCCCCGAGCGCCTGGAGGACGGCGAAGCCCTCTACTGGCCGGTGCTGCCCGACGCCGCGCCCACCCCGCGCCTGTTCCTGGACGCCTTCGCCCACCCCGACGGACTGGCCCGCTTCGTGGCGGTCGCCCACCGGCCCCCGGCCGAGGACACCGACGAGGACTTCCCGCTGCTGGCCACCACCGGCCGTCTCATGGGCCACTACCAGTCCGGAGCCCAGACCCGCCGCGTCACCGAGCTGCGCACGGCCGAACCCGACGTGTACGTGGAGGTCCACCCCGACACCGCGGCACGCGCCGGAGTCACGGCAGGGGAGTGGGCCACCGTCTCCTCCCGGCGCGGACGCACCCGCGCCCGGGTCCGCCTCGACCACACCGCCCGCCTGGACACGGTGTTCCTGCCCTTCCACTTCGGCGACGAGCACAGCGCCAACAACCTCACCAACCCGGCACTGGACCCCACCAGCCGCATGCCCGAGTTCAAGGTCAGCGCGGTCCGCCTCGAACCCGGACCCGCGTCCTGAGGACCGCAGCACCTTGTCAGACCCGGCCGACGCCGCCCGGGACGCCCACACCCACCCACCTGGAGGCAGTAGTTGAGCACCGTGCAGGGCGCGTCCCCGCGCCAGATCGTGGTCGTCGGCAACGGGATGGTCGGCGCCCGCTTCGCCGAGGAGGTCGCCCGGCTCGACCCTGAGGGGCGGCGCGTCCACGTCACCGTGGTCGGCACCGAACCCCACGCCGCCTACAACCGCGTCCTGCTCTCGGGCGTGGTCGCGGGCGACTACACCCCCGAACAGATCCGCCTGCCCGCACCCGACACCCCCGGCGTCACCATCCGCACCGGCCTGACCGCCACCGCCCTGGACACCGCACAGCGCACGGTGACCCTGGACGACGGCTCCCACCTGCCCTACGACGAACTGGTCATGGCCACGGGCGCACGCGCCTCCTTCCCGCCCGTGACGGGCGTCTCGGCCAAGGACGGGCAGCCCGGCGAAGGCGTGACCGCCCTGCGCGACCTGGCCGACTGCGAACGCCTGCTGTCGCTGGTACGGCCCGGCGCCCCCGTGGTGGTCCTGGGCGGCGGCGTGCTGGGCCTGGAGGCCGCGCGCGGACTGGCCGGACGCGGCGCCCGGGTGTCGGTGGTGGAGTCCTCGCCCTGGATCATGCGCCGCCAGATCGACAAGCCCGCCGCGAAGATCCTGGGCCACCTCTACGAGGACCTGGGCGTGACCGTCCACTCCTGGCGGGTGGCCTCACGGTGGGTCCCGGGCACCGGCCTGGAACTGGACGACGGGCGCGTCCTGCCCGGCGACGTCCTCGTGGTCACCGCGGGAGTGCGCGGCAACACCGAACTCGTCAAGGACGCGGGCATCGAGGTCGAGCACGGCGTGCTGGTCGACGACTTCCTGAGCACCTCCGACCCGCGTGTGCACGCCATCGGCGACTGCGCCCAGCACGCCGGAGGCGGCGCCGGCCTCGTCCAGCCCGGCTGGGAACAGGCCGCCGTCCTGGCCCGGCGCCTCACCGGCACCGAACCCCAGGCCCGCTACACCGGGTCCAGGCCGGTCACCCGCCTCAAGGCCGAGGGGATCGAGCTGACCTCCTTCGGGCAGGTCCACGAGGACGACGACGCCGCAGGCCTGGAGACCGTCACCGTCAGCGACGCGCACGGGGGACGCTACGCCAAGCTCGTGGTCAGCCAGGACAAGGTGGTGGGCGCCGTCCTGCTCGGCTTCCCCGAGGCAGCCGCCACCGTCTCCCAGCTGCACGACACCGGCGCCTCGGTGCCCGCCGACCGCCTGGCCCTGGTCCAGGGGCTGCCCACGGCCACACCGGACGAGGGAGCCCCAGGCACCCCCGAGGCGCTGGTGTGCCGGTGCAACGCCGTCACCCGCACCGACATCGAGCAGGCGTGGCTGGACGGGGCCCGGGACCGGGACGCCATCGCCGCGACCACCCGCGCCACCACCGGGTGCGGCGGGTGCGTGCGCGACGTCAACGCGCTGCTGGCGGGCCTGGACTCCAACGACGCGGCGCCGGTGAGCTGACCCGCGACCGCCGGTGCCCGCCGCGAAGCCATGGCGGCGGGCACAGCGCCCCGGCACAGCCGGCACCACCCGGGGCGGCGGTGCCCTCAGTGCGCGGCGATCGCGATCGCCGCGCACACCAGCGCGGCCAGGGACACCAGCGTGCGCAGGTGGTTCCACCGCACCCACACACCCTCGAAGTCCGCCCGCACCGCCGCGGGGTCACCGATCCGCTCGGCCGGACCGGCCTGCTCCAGGGCGTTGTTGCGCGGCACGTTCACCCCGAAGGTGATCACGTACACGGCCACCAGCAGCACCAGCGCCGACGCCGACCACGCCGCGGCCACCGCCTCACCCGAGCCGGCGTGCAGCACCAGCGCGGCCAGCACCGCCACCGGCGCTCCCACGAACACCACCGCGAACCACGGGTTGAGGATGGCGGCGTTGACACCCCGCATCGCCTCGATCATCGCGCGGTCGCCCGCCCGGCCCAGCCCCGGCATCACCGCGATCGAGAACGCGAAGAACAACCCGGCGAGCAGACCGGCCAGCACCACCGCGAGCACGGGCACCAGCGCATGCATCGTCTCCACCATCCGCGCACCCCCGCCGTGTCCTCCGAAGCGGCCACTATGCCCGATCCGCTGTGGCACACGCCACCCGACCAGCCGCGCGCCCCCAGCGCCACCACACCGACCTGGCCTACCGTTCAGTATCCAAAGCGATCGGGCACCGGATGTCGCCCCAGACCCCCTTTTCCTACCCGCGGTGTCGCTATAACGTCGTCAGGTGTGCGCCTTCCCCCACTCGTCGGCCGTCAACACCACCAACGCCGCCTGCGCGCCGCCGCCGCTCCCGGAGCCCTGCTCCTACTGGCCGGCCCGGCAGGATCGGGCAAGACCCGCCTGGTCCACACCCTGACCGAGGACGCCGACACCACCGTCCTGACCGGACACTGCCCGCCCCGCGCCGAACCCTTCCCCTTCGCCGCCCTGGTCGACGCCCTGCGCCAGGCCACCATCCCCGACGGACTGAGCCCGCTGTGCGGCGCCCTGGCCCCGCTCATCCCCGAACACACCGCCCACCTGCCCCCCGCCCCGCCCCCCGCCCCCACACCCGCCGCCGACCACCACCGCACCTACCGCGCCCTGGCCGAACTCCTGGACGCCCTGGGACCGGCCGTCCTGGTCCTGGAGGACACCCAGTGGATCGACGCCGCCACCCACGACCTGCTGCGCTACCTCACCCCCCGCCTGCCCCCGCACCTGTCCCTGATCCTGACCTACCGCCCCGAGGAACTGCCCCGCTCGGTCCGCCTGGCCGCACTGGCCGCCCGCACACCCCCCGGCACCCGCCACGACGAACTCACCCTGGGCCCGCTCACCGCCGAGGACGTCCACACCCTGGCCGAGCACATCCTGCACCCGCGCCCGGTCACCCGCGCCGACGCCCACCGCCTGAGGGACTGGACCGGCGGCCTGCCCCTGGCCGTCACCCAGACCCTGCACCACCTGGCCGCCACCGCCCCGACCACCCCCGCCGCCGACCCCCTCATCCCCACCCGCCCACCCGTGCCCGCGCCCCTGCGCGACTGGCTCCTGGACCGCGTGCGCTCCCTGGGACGTGACGCCCGCCGCCTGGTCCACGCCGCCAGCGTGCTGGAGGGCCCCGCCCACGAAACGCACCTGGCCCACATCGGCGCCCTACCGCCCGAACGCGCCGACAAAGCCCTCTCCCAAGCCTGCCGCCGCGCCGTGCTCACCACCACCGCCCCCGCCACCCTCACCCTGGCCACACCCCTGCTGCACCAGGTCTGCCACGACCACCTGCGCCAGGACCGGCGCCGCCGCCTGCACCGCGCCGCCCTGGAGGTCCTGGCCCGGACCGAGGACCCGCCCCACGCCCGCCTGGCCCGCCACGCACGCGAAAGCGGCGACCACGACCGGTGGACCGAGCACGCCGCACGCGCCGCCGAACAGGCCCTGGCCGCGGGCGAGGACGCCACCGCCGTCGCCCTGCTGCGCGACGCACTGACCCGCCCCGACCTGCCCGCGCCCCGCCGACGCGACCTGGCCCTGACCCTGGGACGCGCCGCCCTGACCGGCCTGAGCGCCGACCACACCATCACCGTCCTGCGCGACGTGCTGACCACCCCGGGCATGAGCGCCGCCGAACGCGGCGAGCTACGCATGGAACTGGGCCTGCTCCTGCTCAACCAGGCCGCCCGCGGCCGCACCGCCCGCGGCGAACTCGTCCGCGCCGCCACCGAACTCTCCACCCGCCCCGACCTGGCCGCACGCGCCATGTGCGCCCTGGCCGTCCCCCGCTCCACCCCCGACCCCGTCGACACCCACCGCCGCTGGATGGACCAGGCCGTCACCGCCGCCCGCCGCAGCCGCAACCCCGCCACCCCCCAGGTCGTAGCCGTCAACCAGGCCACCCTGCTCGCCCAGATCGGCGACCCCGCCGCCTGGGACGTCCCCCTGCCCGACCCCGGCACCGCACACGGCCACCCCACCCCCGACGTGCTCGCGCGGCGCCGCGAGTTCGCCCGCGGCTCCCTCAACCTCGCCGACGCCGCCGTCATGCTCGGCCACTACGACCGCGCCGACCACCACCTCGACGACGCCGCCCACTGGTCACCGCCCGACCAGACCCCCTACGTACACGCCAGCGCCCACACCCTGCGCCTGATGCTGGACTGGGCGCGCGGGCGGTGGTCCGGCCTGGCCGAGCGCACCGAACGCGACCTGCGCTCACCCCGCCTGGCGCGCCTGCACGCCGTCACCGCCGAACTCACCCTCGTACGCGCCGCCCTGGCCCTGGCCCAGGGCGACCCCGCCACCACCCAAGCCCGCCTGGCCGACCTGTGCGCCGGGGCCGGAGCCGACGACGCCCCCGACTACACCGTGCCCGTGCGGGCCTTCGCCGCGGGCCTGGCCGCACGTCTGGCCACCGCCCAGGGCGACCCCGCCGCCGCCTGGCACCACGTCCAGGACCTGGTCACCCTCGTGGCCAACAAGGGCGTGTGGGTCTGGGCCGCCGACCTGCTGCCCGGACTGTGCGCCCTGATCGCGTGCGGGCGCCGCGCCGTGGCCCGCGACCTGTGCACCCGCTTCTCCGCCGGACTGCGCGGCACCGACGCCCCCGCCGCGCACACCGCCCTGCTGCGCCTGGAAGCGGCCCTGGCCCACGACCAGAGCGACCACGACCGCGCCCTGGCCCTGTACCGAAAGGCCGAGGACCGCTACCTGGACATGCCCCGCCCCTACGACGCCGCCCAGGTCCGGGAGGAGGGCGCCCTCGCCCACCTGGCCCGGCCCGGAGGCCGCGGCACCGCCGCGGGCCTGACCGCCCTGCACGCCGCACTGGAGCAGTACACCGCCCTGGGCGCCGCCTGGGACGCCGCCCGCGTACGGCGCGCCCTGCGCTCCCACGGCGTGCACACCGTCACCGGTACCGGGCGCGGGCGCCGCGGCACCCGCCTGTCCCCGCGCGAGGGCGAGATCGCCGCACTGGCCGCCCAGGGCCGCACCAACCGCGAGATCGCCGCCCTGCTCCACCTGTCGCCGCGCACCGTGGAGACCCACGTGGCCAACGCGCTGGGCAAACTCGGGCTGCGCTCGCGCCGCGAACTGACCGCCCCCACCGACACCGCGCCTACGTAGCCGCCCCACCACCCCCGAACTACGTAGCGACTACGTATTGTCCGGCCACGGTGAGCCACGGACGATGACGCCAGGGTGATGACCGCATCGCCCCAGGGCGCGTATCCGCGGAACCCGCCCTCACGATCCCCCACCCCCACGAAGGATCCCCCCATGCGAAGAATCGGCGCCGTGTTCGCCGCGGCACTGTTCCTGCCCCTGCTGGCCGCCGCACCCGCCTCCGCCGCCCCCGACGAAGTGCCCGACTTCCTCACCGAAGCCGCCCCCGGCGAGCGCACCTACATCGTCGTCCTGGACGAGGACGCCGCCCCCGACGAGGTCGCCGACCGGCACGGCGACAACCCCCGCGGCGTCTACGAGCACGCCCTGACCGGCTACGCCGCGGACATGACCGCCGACGAGGCCGCCGACCTGCTCCAGGACCCCGACGTGGCCTACGTCCAGGAGGACCAGCCCGTCCACGCCCTCGAACAGGACGTCCCCACCGGCCTGGCCCGCGTCTTCGCCCCCGACAACCCCAACCTGGACGTCAACGGCCAGGACGACTACGTCCCCGACGTGAGCATCGCGGTCCTGGACACCGGCGTGGACGGCTCCCACCCCGACCTGAACGTCGCCCACTCGGTGGACTGCACCAGCGGCACCTGTACCGCCAACACCTCCACCGACGGCAACGGCCACGGCACCCACGTCGCGGGCAGCGCCGCGGCCATCGACAACGACCTGGGCGTGGTCGGGGTCGCCCCCGGCGCGAACGTGTGGAACGTCCAGGTCCTGTCCTCCTCCGGCGGCGGCACCCTGTCCGGGATCGCCGCCGGCGTGGACTACGTCACCGCCAACGCCGACCAGGTCGCCGTCGCCAACATGAGCCTGGGCTGCAACGGCTGCACCGACCAGGCCCTGAGCCAGGCGATCACCGGCTCGGTGGACGCGGGCGTGGCCTACGCCATCGCCGCGGGCAACGACGGCGTCGACGGGGCGAACTTCTTCCCCGCCAACCACCCCGACGTGCTCACCGTCTCCTCCATGGCCGACTCCGACGGGGCACCCGGCGGCAACGGCGGAACCCTGTCCTGCCGCAGCGACTCCGACGACACCCTGTCCACGTTCTCCAACTACGGCGCCGTCATCGACATCGCCGCCCCCGGCTCCTGCATCACCTCCACCTGGCCCGGCGGCGGCTACAACACCATCAGCGGCACCTCCATGGCCTCACCCCACGCCGCCGGCGGCCTGGCGCTGCTGGCCGTGGGCGAGGCCAAGCCCACCGACCGCGCCGGAGTCATGGCCCTCTACCAGACCCTGACCGAGGCCGGCAACCACGACTGGAACGACACCTCCGGCGACGGTGAGCACGAACCCCTGCTGGACGTGGGCGACCCCGCGGTCTTCCCCGCCGACGGCGACACCACCCCGCCCGACGGCCCCGTGGCCCGCGTCTCGCACTCGTGCGACGACACCACCCTGGAGTGCTCCTTCGACGGCAGCGCCTCGGCCGGCGAGGTCACCGACTGGGCGTGGGACTTCGGCGACGGCACCACCGCAACCGGCGCCACCACCACCCACACCTACACCGAGCAGGGCACCTACAGCGTCTCCCTGACCGTCACCGACGACGCCGGGCGCACCCACACCACCCAGACCGAGGTGTCGGTGGGCGCCCCCGACCACACCGCGCCCACCGCCGACTTCACCGGCTCCTGCTACTCGTTCTTCTCCTACTGCAGCCTGGACGCCGGCTCCTCCACCGAAGGCGACGCCGCCATCGAGTCCTACCACTGGGACTTCGGCGACGGCACCACCGGAAGCGGCGCCACGACCTGGCACTTCTTCCCCGGCCCGGGCACCTACACCATCACGCTGACCGTCACCGACACCACCGGCGCCACCGGTTCGCTGTCCAAGACCGTCACCCTGTCCTGACCCCGCACCCACCAGCGGCCCCCGACCTCCCACGGCCGGGGGCCGCACCGCTCCGCCCAGCCCTTCCAGGACACGATCCGCCCACCATCCCGAACCCGCCCCCTGGCGACGGCGTCTGACCAGCAGGTGACCGGCCCCCACCGGGAGACCACACAGACCGACCGCGAGGGAGCCCCCAGACCATGCCCACACCACTGACAGGAGCGGTCGGCGCGGCCGTGGCGCTGAGCCTTCTCCTCAGCTCCTGCGGCATCATCCGCGACCTGACCGGCGGCGAGACCGGAACCGACCCCCAGACCACCACCGAGGACCAGGCGGCCACCCAGGACGTCACCTACCCCCGACTCCCGTTCGTCCGCCAGGCGCGCATGTCCGTCGAGGACGGCAACGACGTCCAGTTCGAACTCACCGTCAACCGACTGCAGAACAACGGCGAGTACCTCATGCTGGAGGTCGAGCACAACTTCCTCGAGCCGCTGCCCGGCACCGTCACCGGCCGCAACGCGCCAGTGCGCCTGGTCGACCCCATCTCCGGGGAGGTCATGCGCGGGCTGCGCGACGCCGAGAACAACAACGAGAACTACGGCACCTACTTCGTCCTGGGCGACCCCTTCATGCCCACGCACGAAGGCCTGCCCACGACCATCCGCCGCTACTTCCCCGCCCCCTCACAGGACGTGGAGTACCTGTCGCTGACCGGCGCCGGCGTCGGCCACATGCCCGGCATCCCCCTCACCTACGTCGACGACTTCACCCAGGCCCCCGAACCCACCGCCGACCAGTACATCGACCCCGACACCTTCGCGCAGGCCCCGCAGCTGCCCGAGGAGATCTGGTACCCCGACAACGTCCCCGAGCCGGGCCTGGACACCTCCGCCTACCTGCAGTCCATCGAGAGCTTCGTCGACGGCCCCACCGCCTCCACCACGCGCTCGGGCGACCAGGAGACCATCGCCCTGCACTCGGACAACATGTTCGCGGTCGACGAGGCCGAACCCACCGCCGAGGCCCAGGAGACCATCCGCCAGGCCGCCCAGTCCCTGCGCGAGAACCTGGGACCCGGCGTCGACGAGATCACCATCATCGGCCACACCGACGGCCAGGGCGCGGCCGACTACAACCAGACCCTGTCCGAACAGCGCGCCGAGGCCGCCAGGGCGCTGCTGGAGGAGGAACTGGGCTCGCAGTTCACCTTCGTCACCCAGGGCCGCGGCGCCACCGCCCTCCTGGCCCAGGAGGGCGGCGCCGACGACCAGCAGGCGCGCGCCCGCAACCGCCGGGTCGAGTTCGCCTACCAGGTGCCCCTGGACGACACCGACACCTCCCAGCGCCCCCAGGGCCTGGACTCGGCCAGGCGCCACGTCGGCCCCCCGGCCCCCTACTTCGACAACCCCGAGCCCTTCACCACCGTCTCCCACAACGACGTCGACCTGCACGTGTACCCGATGGTGCGCGACGGCGCCTACCTGGTGCAGATGGTCGGCTTCCAGAACTCCACCCCGCGGGAGCTGGAAGCGGACCTGGACGCGGACGAGGCCGTCATCCCCGGCAGCCCCGCCCAGTACACCGAAGGCACCATGGGCGGGTTCCGCCTGGAGGATCCCGACACCGGCATCATCCGCTACGTGGTGCGCATCCACCTGCTCGACGGCTCCTACGAGGACTTCGCCGACCAGATCAACACCCTCGCCCCGGGCGAGCAGTACTTCGCCATCGCGGTCTTCCCCGCCCCCGCGCTCGACGCCACCGAGATGACCCTGTACGCCGGGGCCTTCGGCCAGGTCGCCGGCGTGCCGATCCACTAGCAGCGGCACGGCGGTGCCCCGCCCGGATCGGGCGGGGCACCGCCCCGTCAGAGCGCTTCACCTCCGCGGGAGGGGCCAGCGGCCCGGCTCGGCCTCGGGCAGCCCCCGCCCGCACCGCCCGCACTCCGCGCGCCGGCGCACGGCATAGGCCGCGGTCGCCACCACCAGCGCCGCACCCCACAGCGCCATCGACGCGAAGACCACCGTGTGCAGCGGCTGCGAGGCCAGCGCACCCGACCCGGGTCCCGCGGCCACCTGGACGATGACGCTGCGCCCCATCGACACCAGCGCCACCGCCACCACCGCGGCCGGGACCACGGCCAGCGGCACCGGCACACGCCGACCCGCCAGACCCACCATCCAGCGCGGGAAGCGCACCCCCACCGCTGGACCAGCCCCAGCATCAGCACCGCGCCGACCACCCCGGCCGAGCCCAACCCCACACCCACGACCACCATGTCCGAGTCGGCCAGGATCCTCGCGGCGTCCCGCTCGCTCATCCCGGGCACGACACCGAACAGCCACGGAAAACGCAGCATCGGATACAGCAGGGCCAGCACCACACCGGCCGCCACCGCACTCCGCCCCACCACCGTGGCACTCGCCCGCGCCCGGCGCTCACCCTGCGCGCTCCAGCGGCCATCGCGCCCGCACACCTGACAGGCCAGGAGCCGGGCCCGCCGATGCGTGAGCGCCGCGGCCACCCACAAGCCGGTGCCCAGAGTGCACCACAGCAGCGTCAGGGCCGTCGGCTCCAGAACGGCCCCGACCCAGGCGCCGAACAGGCCGGGCACGAACCAGCCCGCGACCGGCACCATCATGGAGTAGCCCAACAGCGCCAGCAGCGAGCCGTCGACGAACACCAGCAGCACCACGGCCGCCATCGCCCAGGCCGCCGCCTCCGCGGGGCGCCCGCCCGCGCCCCGGCGGCGCAGCAGGAGCAGCGCGATCACCACCCCGGCGGCGCCCACACCGAGGGCGGCGGCCGAAGCCGCCTCCAGGCTCCGCCCGGTGAACAGGGACCCGAACCCGTCGGTGTCGGGCACACCGCGCGGCAGGACACCCGCCCACCAGCCCAGGCCCACCCCCACCAGCGCGGCCGACCAGGCCAGGACGGACCAGGGGAGCAGCAGTGGCCGCAGACTCCGGTGTGTGTGCGGGGCGTCGGGCGGTGCGGGGGCCATGGGGCTCACTCCTCGGTGAAGGTGAAGGTCTTCGATGCCTCCACCCTGGCGCGGGCACCCCGGCCCGCACCTCCCCCCACGGCAGGAACCGCCTCCCTCCCGCGGGGGAGCGGGGTGCCCCCAAGCACCGGCCGCCGCTGCCCCGGGCCCCGACCGATCCCAACCCCGGCCGACCCCGACCACGGCTCAGGGGGAGCGGCGGGCCGTACGGAAACGGTCGCGGTAGGCGGAGGGGGTCAGCCCCAGGTGGCGCCAGAACGCCCGGCGCAGCGACTCGTCGCTGCCCAGGCCGGAGCGACGCGCGGCGCCGGTGACGCTCTCCCCGGCCTCCAGCAGCGCACGGGCCGCCTCCAGGCGCACCTGCTCCACATGGGCCCCCGGCGTGGTACCCAAACGCTCCCGGAAGAGCCGGGCCAGATGACGGGTACTCACCCCCGCCCGGGCGGCCAGGACCGGGGCCGCGTGGTCGGCACCAGGATCGGCGGCCACCGCGTCCAGAACCGGGCGCAGCACGTCCCGGCGCGGCCGAAAGGTACGGGAGGCCACCGAGAACTGCGACTGCCCGCCCGGCCGCTGCAGGAACACCACGAGGTCGCGGGCCACCTCCCTGGCCAGATCCGACCCCTCGTCCTCCTCCACCAGCGCCAACGACAGGTCCAGGCCCGCACTGACCCCGGCCGAGGTCAGCACGGGGCCGTCACGCACGTAGATGGCGTCCGGCTCCACCCGCAGCCCGGGGTGGAGCCGGGCCAGCAGAGCGGCGTGGCGCCAGTGCGTGGTCGCCCGCCGGCCCTCCAGCAGACCCGCACCGGCCAGCACGAACGCACCCGTGCACACCGAGGCCACGCGCTCGGCCCGCCCCGCCAACTCCTCCACGGCCCGGGCCAGCCCCTCGGGCCGGGGGCCGCGGGGCAGGGCGGGCGAGCCCGGCACCAGCAGCGTGTGGACCTCGCCGACCTCGGATGCGGCGCCGTCGACACCCAGGCGCAGGCCCGCCGACGTGCGGACCGCGTCCCCCGAGGGCGAGCACAGCCCCACCGTGTAGGACCCGCCCAGCCCCGCCGCGGTCGCGAACACCTCCGCCGGAGCCGTCACGTCCAACAGCCGGACACCGTCATAGGCCACCACCACGATGGCGTGTCTTCCCATACGCGCGAGCCTAGCCACCACCGGTGTCCGAATGTGCGGGGCCGGTGTCCGCAGGGACATCGCCGGCGCACGCACCGCGCTGCAACGATCGAACCCCCACCCGCCACCCGAGGAGGACACGCATGACCCGCCCGCCCCTGCCGCCCTTCACCGAGGCCGACGCCCGCACCAAGGTCCAGGCCGCCGAGGACGCCTGGAACACCCGCGACGCCCACCAGGTGTCACTCGCCTACACACCCGACTCCCGCTGGCGCAACCGCGACCTCTTCCTCACCGGACGCGACCAGATCCAGGCCTTCCTCACCGACAAGTGGAAGCGCGAACTCGACTACGCCCTGCGCAAGGAACTGTGGGCCTTCGGCGGGGACCGCATCGCCGTGCGCTTCCAGTACGAGTGGCACGACGACCAGCACCGGTGGTGGCGCAGCTACGGCAACGAACTGTGGGAGTTCGACGCCCAGGGGCTGATGCGCCGCCGCGAGGCCAGCATCAACGACGTGCCCATCACCGCGAACGAGCGCCGCATCCACGGCCCCCGCCCGCGCCAGGAGCACGGCGTGCCCTTCCCCCTGGCCTGAGCCGCCGCCGGGGCTCAGCCGCGCGCGGCGGCGTAGGCCTTGTCCAGCGCCGAGACGAACACCTCCACCGGCTGGGCCCCCGACACCCCGAAAGCCCCGTCCATCACGAAGAAGGGCACCCCGGTCGCCCCCCACCGGCGGGCCTGGTCGGCCTCCCGGCGCACCTGCTCGGCGAAGTCCTCACCCCCCAGCACACGCCGGGCCGCCGCCGCGTCCACGCCCACCTCCGCCACCAGCGCCACCAGCGTGTCCGGATCACTCAGATCACGGGCCTGCACCAGCTGGGCCAGCAGCAGGCGGTCCATCACCGCACCGTCCAGCCCGCTCTGCCGGGCCAGGTGCACCAGGCGGTGGGCGTCCAGGGTGTTGACCATCAGCGCACCCGCCAGGTCGTAGTCCAGGCCCTCCGCGGCCGCCTCCTGCGCGACCTGCTCGGTCATCACCCGCACCTGCTCGGTGGAGGCCCGCATCTTGGCCGCCAGCGAGGCGTAGACCGGCTCGCTGCGCCCGCGCGGGAAACCCGGGTCGAGCTGGTAGCTGTGCCAGACCAGCTCGACCTCCCCGGCGTGGTCGAAGCGCTCCAGGGCCGCCTCCAGCCGGCGCTTGCCGATGAAGCACCACGGGCACACGATGTCGGACCACACGTCGACCCGCACGAACGACCCCCACTCTTCCCCTGCGCCGGCATCGATCCCACCGCCCAAGCCAGTATGCGGCCCGGCCCGATCCAGGACAATGACGCCCTCAGGGCAGGGCCAGCCGCAGCCCCAACGCGGCGAAGGCCCCCGCGAAACCCCGCCGCAGCCACGCCACCACGCGCGGGCTGCGGACCACCCGGTCGCGCACCAACGCCGAACAGCACCCGTAGCCCACGAACACCACCAGCGTCATCGCCATGAACACCCCGCCCAGGCCCAGCATCGCCCCCAGCGCCGAAGCAGCGTCCACCGCCACGAACTGCGGCAAGAACGCGAAGAAGAAGATCGTCAGCTTGGGATTGAGCAGGTTCACCAGCACCCCCGACCCGATGACCCGCCACACCCCCCGCTCGGCCTGCTGCGCCGACACCTCCAACGCCCCCCGGTCCCGCCAGATGCTCCAGGCCATGAACAGCAGATAGGCCACACCCGCGTACCTGAGCACCTGGAAGGCCACCGCGCTGGTGTGCAGCAGCGCCGCCAGACCCGTGGCCGCGGCCACCAGGTGCGGCACGATCCCCAGCGTGCACCCCAGCGCCGCCACCGCCGCACCCCGCACCCCCCGGGCCAGCCCCGCCGCCACCGTGTACAGCACCCCCGTACCGGGCGTGAGCACCACCACCAACGCCGTCACCACGAACTCCGCACTCACCACGACCTCCCGCGCACACCCCTGACCCGTTCACCACCCCACCCTGGCCGCACAATGGACCAGTGAACAGGTCCAAAAAGCCCTCCGAGAACAGGTCCACAACCGTCGGCGCCGACTTCCTCCAACTCGACCCCGCCCACGCCCGACCCGGCCACCTCACCGACTGGCTCACCGACCACCTGCGCCAGGCCCTGACCCACCAGCGCCTGGGCGTCGGCTCACGCCTGCCCGCCACCCGCACCCTGGCCGCCGACCTCGGCGTCTCCCGCGGCGTGGTCACCGAGGCCTACCGGCGCCTGACCGACGAAGGCCACCTGACCGCCCGCGGACGCGGCGGCACCGTCGTGGCCTCCACCCCCGCCGCCCCGGCCACCACCCCCGCCCAGGACCACACCCCCCTGCCCGCCCTGCCCGCCGACCCCGGCACCGACATCTTCGACCGCCTGCGCCACACCCCGGCCCGCCACGACCTCACCCCCGGCACCCCCGACCTGGCCGCCTTCCCCCGCACCGCCTGGCTGCGCGCCGAACGCACCGTCCTGGCCCAGACCCCCACCACCGACCTGGGCTACACCGACCCGCGCGGCCACCCCCGCCTGCGCACCGCACTCGCCCACCACCTGGCCCGCTACCGCCGCATCAGCGTCCACCCCGACCACGTCCAGATCGTCTCCGGCACCGCCCAGGCCCTGGCCCTGCTCGGCCAGCTCCTGCACCAGGACGGCGTCGACACCCTCGCCCTGGAGGACCCCGGCTCCCTGGGCATCCGCCAACACCTGCACCACGCCCGCCTGCGCACCCCGCCCGTGCCCGTGGACGAACACGGCGCCGACATCGCGGCCCTGACCGCCACCGGCGCCCCCGCCGTCCTGCTCACCCCCGCCCACCAGTTCCCCACCGGCGCCGTCCTGTCCGGCCCCCGGCGCCGCCTCCTCCTGGACTGGGCCAAGAACGGGGGACTGGTCATCGAGGACGACTACGACGCCGAACACCGCTACGACCGCGCCCCCGTACCCGCCCTGCACTCCCTACTGCCCGACCGGGTCTGCTACACCGGCAGCGTCTCCAAACTCCTGGCCCCCGCACTGCGCCTGGGCTGGGTCCTGGCCCCGCCCCGCCACCGCGACCGCCTCACCGAGGCCAAACGCTTCAGCGACCTGGGCAGCCCCGTCCTGCCCCAACTCGTCCTGGCCCACCTCATCGAGTCCGGCACCCTGGAACGCCACCTGCGCCAGATCCGCGCCCGCCACCGCCGGCGCCGCGACACCATGACCGCCGCCCTGGCCACCCACCTGCCAGGCGCCACCGTCCACGGCGCCGCCGCCGGCCTGCACCTGATGCTCACCTTCGCCCCGGGCCTCGACGACACCGCCCTGGCCAGGGCCGCCCTGGCACGCGGCGTGCGCACCCACCCCCTGTCCTGGCACCGCCAACGCCCCGGACCCCCCGGCCTGGTCCTGGGCTACGCCGCCGCCACCGGCATCACCCAGGCCGTCACCGAACTCGGCCACGCCCTGCGCCAGACCACCTGACCCCGTCCCGCCGCCGCGACCTGCGCCGACCCGGCATCGGCCCAGGCCCGACCCCCGCCCGCCCCCGGCCCCACAGGGGCCGACGTGACCAATCACGCACCCCCCACCTGCAATGACAGGACATCGAAACACCGCCGACACAGACGGCTGATGCGCGGGTAACACCCTGCGGGTTGCCTGAAACACGACCGCACCCGCACCAGGAGGAGTCCACCCGCCATGGAAGAACTCGTCGTCATCGGCAACGGCATGGTCGGACACCGACTCGTCGAAGCCCTCCGCGACCGCGACACCGGCCGCCAGTGGCACATCACCGTCGTGGGCGAAGAACCCCGCACCGCCTACGACCGCGTCGCCCTGTCCTCCTACTTCGACGGCGCCAGCGCCCAGGACCTGTCCCTGGGCGACCTGGCCGGACCCGCGGTGGACATCCACGTCAACGAACGCGCCACCGACATCGACCGCACCGAGCGCACCGTCACCACCGCCTCGGGCCGCACCCTGAGCTACGACCGCCTCGTCCTGGCCACCGGCTCCACCCCCTTCGTGCCCCCCATCCCCGGCCACGACCGCGACGGCTGCCACGTCTACCGCACCATCGAGGACCTGGACGCCATCACCGCCTCGGCCAAGAACGCCACCACCGGCGTGGTCATCGGCGGCGGCCTGCTGGGGCTGGAGGCAGCCAACGCCCTGCGCCTGCTCGGCGTACAGGCCCACGTCGTCGAACTCGCCCCCCACCTGATGCCCGCCCAGATCGACGAAGGCGCCGGCGCCCTACTGAAGAACCTCGTCGACGACCTGGGCGTGAGCGTGCACACCGGCACCGCCACCACCGCCATCGAGGACACCCCCCACGGCGACGGCCACCGCCTGGTCCTGTCCGATGGCACACACCTGGACGCCGACCTCGTCGTGTTCTCCGTGGGCATCCGCCCCCGCGACGACCTCGCCCGCACCGTCGACCTGGACCTGGGCCCGCGCGGCGGCATCGCCATCGACGACACCTGCACCACCAGCGACCCCCGCATCCACGCCATCGGCGAGGCCGCCAACCACCACGGCACCGTCTACGGCCTCATCGCCCCCGGCAACGCCATGGCCGAGGTCGTCGCCGACCGCCTCCTGGGCGGCGACGCCACCTTCACCGGCGCCGACACCTCCACCAAACTCAAGCTCCTGGGCGTGGACGTGGCCAGCTTCGGCGACGCCCACGGCCGCACCGAGGGCGCCCTGGACGTGGTCGTCAACGACGCCGCCTCCGGCCGCTACGCCAAGCTCGTACTCTCCGACGACGCCACCACCCTGCTCGGCGGCATCCTGGTCGGCGACGCCGCCGCCTACGCCACCCTGCGCCCCATGGTCGGCTCACCCCTGCCCGGCGACCCGCTCGCCCTCATCACCCCCGAAGGCGGAGCCGCCCTGGGCGCCGACGCCCTACCCGACTCCGCGCAGATCTGCTCCTGCAACGCCGTCACCAAGGGCGAACTGTGCCAGGCCATCCACGACCAGGGCGCCACCGACGTACCCGCCCTCAAGGCGTGCACCAAGGCCGGCACCAGCTGCGGCTCGTGCGTGCCCATGCTCAAGCAGATCCTCACCCAGGCCGGCATCGAACAGTCCACGGCCCTGTGCGAGCACTTCCCCCAGTCGCGCGCCGAACTCGTGGAGATCGTGCACGCCACCAACACCACCACGTTCTCCGCGCTCATCAAGGCCCACGGCACCGGCACCGGCTGCGACATCTGCAAGCCCGCGGTCGCCTCCATCCTGGCCTCCCTGGGCGGCGGCCACATCCTGGAGGGCGAACAAGCCACCCTGCAGGACACCAACGACCGCTACCTGGCCAACATGCAGCGCAACGGCACCTACTCGGTCGTGCCCCGCATCCCCGGCGGCGAGATCACCCCCGACAAGCTCATCGTCATCGGCGAGGTCGCCCGCGACTTCAACCTCTACACCAAGATCACCGGCGGCCAGCGCATCGACCTGTTCGGCGCCCGCCTCGAACAGCTGCCCGCCATCTGGTCGCGCCTGGTCAACGCCGGCTTCGAGTCCGGACACGCCTACGGCAAGGCCCTGCGCACCGTCAAGTCGTGCGTGGGCACCACCTGGTGCCGCTACGGCGTCCAGGACTCGGTCGGCCTCGCCATCCGCCTGGAGGAGCGCTACCGGGGCCTGCGCTCACCCCACAAGCTCAAGTCCGCGGTCTCCGGATGCGCCCGCGAATGCGCCGAGGCCCGCAGCAAGGACTTCGGCATCATCGCCACCGACCAGGGCTGGAACCTCTACGTCGGCGGCAACGGCGGCTTCACCCCCCGCCACGCCGAACTCCTGGCCTCGGACCTGGACGAGGACACCCTCATCCGCTACATCGACCGGTTCCTGATGTTCTACATCCGCACCGCCGACCGCCTGCAGCGCACCGCCCCCTGGATCGAAGCCCTGGACGGCGGCCTGGACCACCTGCGCGACGTCGTCGTCCACGACTCCCTGGGCATCGCCGACGAACTCGAAGCGGCCATGACCGACCACGTGGCCGCCTACGCCGACGAATGGGCCGCCGTCCTGGCCGACCCCGACAAGCTCGCCCGCTTCGTCTCCTTCACCAACGCCCCCGACACCCCCGACCCCACCATCAGCTTCACCACCACCCGCGAACAGCCCACCCCCGACACCCCCCTCAACCTCGGCATGCCCACCCCCCGCACCAAGGAGGCCGCACGATGACCACCGCTCCCACCCAGCCCGCCGTCTGGATCAACGCCTGCCCCACCCACCGCCTGGGCCCCGCCGACGGCGCCGCCGTCCTGATGCCCGACGGCCGCCAGGTCGCCCTGTTCCGCACCCTGGACGACGAGTACTACGCCGTCGACAACATCGACCCCTTCACCCACGCCGCCGTCATCTCCCGCGGCATCGTCGGCGACCGCGGCGGCGAACCCACCGTCGCCTCACCCATGCTCAAGAACGTCTTCTCCCTGCGCACCGGCCAGAGCCTGGACGACGAGGCCGTCCAGCTGACCACCTGGCCCGTACGCGTGCACGAGTCCACCATCCAGATCAACACCCGCGCAGAACAGGGGACCCCTTGACCACGCCCGTCACCGGACCACCCGCCCACGCGCCCGCCACCACCGCGCCCCTGGCCGGCTTCACCGTGGCCGTCACCGCCGCCCGCCGCGCCGAGGAGCTCAGCGCCCTGCTGTGCCGCAAGGGCGCCCAGGTCATCGCCGCACCCGCCCTGCGCATCGTCCCCCTCAGCGACGACCAGCGCCTGGCCTCGGCCTCCACCGAACTCACCCGCCGCCCCGCCGACGTGGTCGTGGCCACCACCGGCATCGGCTTCCGCGGCTGGATCGAGGCCTGCGAGACCTGGGGCATGGCCGAGGGCCTGCTCAAGTCCATGCAGTCCTCCCGCCTGCTCGCCCGCGGCCCCAAAGCCAAGGGCGCCATCCGCGCCGCCGGCCTCAACGAGGAGTGGTCACCGCCCTCGGAGTCCTCCGCCGAAGTCCTGGACTACCTGCTCTCCACCGGCGTCCAGGGCCTGCGCGTAGCCATCCAGATGCACGGCGAACCCCTGCCCGACTTCACCGCCGCCCTGCGCCTGGCCGGAGCCGAGGTCCTGGAAGTGCCCGTCTACCGCTGGACCCAACCCGAACAGACCGCCCCCCTGGACCGCCTCATCGAATCGGTCACCACCGGGGGAGTGGACGCCGTCACCTTCACCAGCGCCCCCGCCGCCGCCGGACTGCTCTCACGCGCCGCCACCACCGGCCAGGACGGCGCCCTGGTCCACGCCCTGCGCGGCGACGTGCTGGCCATGTGCGTGGGCCCGGTCACCGCCCGCCCCCTCATGGCCCACGACATCCCCACCGTGTGGCCCGACCGCGCCCGCATCGGCGCCCAGGTCCGCAAACTCACCGAAGAGCTGCCCGCACGCTTTCCCACCCTCGGCGTCGCCGGACACCGCCTGCGCCTGCGCGGACACGCCGTGCTGGTCGACGGCACCGTCCACACCCTCTCGCCCACCCTGATGCGCATCATGCGCGAACTGGCCCGCCGCCCCGGCCAGGTACGCGACCGCGCCCACCTGCTCACCTGCCTGGGCGAGGACGCCGACGCCCACGCCGTGGAGACCGCCGTAGCCCGCCTGCGCACCGCCCTGGGCGACGCCAAGATCATCCAGACGGTCGTCAAACGCGGCTACCGCCTGGCCCTGGACACCACGGACTGCTCACGATGAACCGACACCCCACCCTGCTGCTGGCCGTGCACGGCACCCGCCAGGCGCGCGGCACCGCCATCGCCCACTCCCTGGCCCTGCGTGTGGGCGAGATCACCCAGCGCCCCACCCAGCTGGCCTTCGCCGACGTCCTGACCCCCTCGGTGGGGGAGGTGGCCGCCACCGTCCCCGGCCCGCTGGTGGTCGTACCCGCCTTCCTGGCCTCGGGCTACCACGTGCGCACCGACATCCCCCACCAGCTCGCCCAGGCCGGCCGCGCCGACGCCGTCATCACCCCGGCCCTGGGCGCCCACCCCGCCGCGCTGGCCACCGCCCGCCGGCGCCTGCTGGCCGCCGGCTACCAGCCCGGCGACGGTGTGGTCCTGGCCTGCGCCGGCACCTCCGACGCCCGCGCCCACACCGAACTGGACCAGGCCGCCGCCGGACTGTCCCAGCAGCTGGGCACCCGCGTGGTGCGCGGCAGCATCGCCACCAGCACCCCCACGGTCGCCGACCAGGTCACCGCCCTGCGCCGACGCGGCCACACCCGCGTGGTGGTCGCCAGCTGGCTGCTCGCCCCCGGCCTGTTCCACGACCGCCTGGCCCACTGCGGCGCCGACGCCGTGGCCGCACCCCTGTGCCCGGACGCCGCCATCGCCCAGGCCCTGGCCGACCGCTACCACCGGGCCGCCATCGTGCTCCCGGTCTGAGACACCCCCACCTGTGGCCGCCGCCCGCCGGCGGCCACACCCATGCCAAACACAGCAAAACCGCAGGTCAAGTGGTGATAAGTTCCACAAACCACCACTTTCCGGTACCGTGACCTGCGCGTTACCCCTAAGCTCTGCGCCCAGACCCCCGCGTGCAACACCCGGCGGTCCGACTCCACCCGTCCCACGCCCCACCCCACCAACGGGGCACCGGGCACGGGGTCCCGCGCACCCGCGCCGGAGACGGCCCGCCCCACCCTGTTCCCGTTCAAAGGACACCGCCGTGGGCAACACCGAGCCACAGACCCCGCACCTCGACACCGCCGCCACACCCGGCCCGCGCGTGACGGCCGCCCGCACCCGCAACCGCAGGAAACGCGCCCTGGTCATCGCGGCGGCCTCCGCAGCGACCCTGGCCGTGGCCGGCACCGCCACAGCCGCCGTCATCGCCACCGGCACCCCGCCCGAGACCACCGTCAACGCCGCCCAGATCCCCCAAGCCGAACCCGACCCGCTGACCACCCCCGAGGACACCCCGGCCGAACCCGACCCCGCCACCGCCGAACAGGCCGGCGAGGCCGTCTCCAACGCCACCCAGAACTCCACCGCCGACGGCAGCGCCGTCCCGGCCGAACCCGAACCCCAGGACGACCCCGACACCACCCAGCAGAGCGCACCCTCCACCGAAGGCACCCCCACCGGCGAGGGCGGCACCTGCCAGGCCTCCTTCTACGGCGACGGCTTCCACGGCGCCACCACCGCCAACGGCGAGACCTTCGACACCTACGGCATGACCGCCGCGCACAAGACCCTGCCCTTCGACACCATGGTCAAGGTCACCAACCCCGACAACGGCACATCCGTGACCGTGCGCATCAACGACCGCGGCCCCTACATCGACGGCCGCTGCCTGGACCTGTCCACCGCCGCCTTCGACCAGATCATCGGCACCGGCGCGGGCGTGGGCACCGTCCAATGGCAGGTCGTCGGCTAACCGCCACCGGCGCCCCGCCACGGGCGCCGCCGACCCCCACAACCGCCCGCAGCCTCGAGCCCGGCCACCCCGGCCAGCTCCCCGGACCCGGCGCGGGCGTACCAGCGCACCACCCACGAACGGTCCTCGGCCGCGCGCCCAGCACCCGAACGGCACTCATAGCGCAGCACACTCGTGTGCCACGCGCCACCACGCTCACACCCGGTACCGCGCCGTCCACCGCCCCGGCCCCACAGGCCCGCCCCGCCCGCTCCCTCGGCGTGGGCTCGGGCACGAACAACGGCACCAGAGCCTTCCCCGGTGCCACAGGCGCGGGCACACCCAGCAGCGCCGCGCACGCCGCCGCGTCATCGGCCGACAGAGCGAACGCGGGCCCCGCCAGGAACACCGCCCCGTACCGGCGCGGCAGACTCCGCACCCGCCCGCGAGCGCACTCCACCACGTCCGCCGAGGAATCCCCGTCCGCCCCGCGCCGCCGCGACTCGACCAGCGGATCACCATCACCGCACCCCGGCTCCAGGCCCGGCCCGCCCACGGACCGCACGCACCCCTCACAAGGAGCGACCTCCGCGGCCAACCGCCTCAACGGGCCGGACAGACCGGCGACGATTCCGGTGAAGGAATCCGCAGGACGCCTCCCGCGACCCCAGAGCACCACCCACCCCCGCGCCCACCGCACTTTCCCACCCGCGCCCGCGCGTAGCCACCCGCACACGTCCCCCGCACATGGCACAATCCCCACACCCGCACCACCCACACACCACAGGGAGCTCCGGCGTTGTTCCGCACCACCACCGGCTGGGTCGTCTCACCCACCGACCTCGTCGACACCCTGGAATGCGACCACCGCAGCGCCCTGAAGACCGCGCTGGCCGCACGCCTGCCCGGAGCCCCCGCCCCCGAACCCGTCGACGCCCTCATCGCCCACCACGGCCTGGCCCACGAACACGCCGAACTCGACCGCCTGCGCGCCCTGTTCGGCGACATCGCCCACATCGAGGACCCCCACCCCGACGACGCCTCCCTGGCCAAAGCCGCCACCGCCACCAACCAGGCCATGGCCGCGGGCGTACCCGTCATCTACCAGGGCAGCTTCCACCACCCGCTGGAGCACCGAGGCGGCGAACCGGTCGCCTTCCACGGACGCGCCGACTTCCTCATCCGCTCCGACCTGGACCCCGCCACCGGCCGAGCACACACCCCGCCACCGCCCACCTGGACCTACGAGCCCTGGGACACCAAACTCGCCCGCCGCCCCGGCCCCGGCGCCGTCCTCCAACTGGCCGCCTACGCCCACGCCCTGACCGTCGCCACCGGCCAACAACCCCAACACATGCACCTGCGCACCGGCGACGACCACACCCACACCCTGCCCACCGCCGACTTCACCCCCATCCTGCACACCATCACCCGCCGCCTGCTCGCCCGCCTGGAACACGAACCCGCCCTGCCCACCCCCACCTGGGGCCAGCCCCGCCCCGCCTGCGAGAGCTGCGGCTACGCCACCTGGTGCACCCAGGGCCGCACCGCCGCCCGCCACCTGTCCCTGGTCGCCGGACTACGCACCGACCAGGCCACCAAACTCACCGACGCCGGCCTGGCCACCATCGACGCCCTGGCCCACGCCACCGACGACCAGCGCCCACCCACCCTGCCCCGCCGCACCTTCGACCAACTGCGCGCCCAGGCCGCCCTCCAGGTCCGCCAGGACTCCACCCGCACCCCCACCGACCCCCAGGGCACCGTCACCGCCGAGGTCTTCGCCCCCGACGGCCTGGCGAGCCTGCCCGCGCCCAGCCCCGGCGACGTCTTCTTCGACATGGAGGGCTACCCCTACCACTCCCGCGACGACGGCCGCGGCCTGGAATACCTCTTCGGCGCCACCACCGAGGACGCCGACGGCCACGAGACCTTCCACGCCTTCTGGGCCCACGACCGCGCCCAGGAGAAGCAGGCCCTGGAGGACTTCGTCGACTTCGCCACCGCCCGCATCGACGCCGACGAGAACGCCCACATCTACCACTACGCCTCCTACGAGGTCGACCGCCTCAAACACCTCAGCTCCGAGTACGCCACCCGCGAAGAAGAGGTCAACCGCCTCCTGCGCGAGAACCGGCTCATCGACCTGTACACCGTCGTACGCAAGAGCATGCGCGTGTCCCAGCGCTCCTACTCCATCAAGTACCTCGAACCCCTCTACCTGCCCGCCTCCCGCTCGGGCGGCGTCACCACCGCCACCTCCTCCATCGACGCCTACGCCGCCTACCAGGCAGCCCACCAGGCCGGCGACCACCACACCGCCACCCGCGTCCTGGACGACATCGCCGCCTACAACCGCGACGACTGCCACTCCACCGCCCGCCTGCGCGACTGGCTCGAGGACCACCGCGCCCGCCAGGGCATCACCGACCGGCCCCTGATCCAGTTCGAACTCACCGAGGCCGAAGCCGAACGCGCCCGCAAACGCGCCGAGAAGCAGGCCCGCCACGCCGCCCTGACCACACCCCTGCTCGCCGACGTGCCCACCACCGACACCGACCGCGACGACGACGAGCGCACCCGCGCCGCCCTGGCCGCCCTGGTCGGCTACTACCAGCGCGAACAGCTCCCGCCCTGGCGCGAGCACTACCGCCGCACCAGCGCCCCCCTGCAGGACCTGGAAGCCGACACCGACTGCGCCGTGCCCTGGCGGGTCCGCGCGGGGGAGTGGGCCCCGCCCACCGGCCGCCAGAAGAAGGCCCGCCGCGAGATCGACATGCGCCTGGACACCGCCCACCCCCACCCCTTCACCACCGGCCAGGACGTCCACCTGCTCTACCCCGGCGCCCCCGGCCAGCCCGCCACCACCACCGGGGCCAAGGTCACCGGCGCCGAAGCCGACTCCCTCACCCTGACCGAGACCAGCGACCCCGACACCACCACCTCCCGGCCCCCCGTGGCGGTCCTGCCCGGCGCACCCGTCAACCCCCAGCCCAAGGACGGCGCACTGGAACTCATCGCCCGCACCGCCGTGGAGGACCTGCCCGCCTGGCCCCGCCACACCGGCCTGGACGTCCTGCGCCGCACCCCGCCCCGCCTGCACGGCGGCGGCCCCCTACCCGACCCCGCCCACACCGGCGGCGACACCATCGCCGCCACCATCGCCGCCGTGGACCGCCTGGACCACTCCTACCTCGCCGTCCAGGGCCCGCCCGGCGCCGGCAAGACCTACCTCGCCGCCCAGCTCATCACCCACCTGGCCCGACAGGGCCGCAGCATCGGCGTGTGCTCCACCAGCCACAAGGCCGTCGAGAACGTCATGAGCGCCGCCGTGCGCGCCGCCGCCGACGCCGGCGTGCCCCTGGCCGCCGCCAAACGCGCCAAGAGCCGCACCCCCGCCACCGACCACACCCCGCCGCCGCCCTGGGACCAGCCCTCCACCCCCCAGGCCCTGGCCACCTGGCGCACCAAACACGCCGCCGCGGGCGAGGCCGTCCTCATCGGCGGCACCGCCTGGGCCCTGGCCAACGCCGCCATGGTCGCCGACCCCGTGGACGTCCTCATCATCGACGAGGCCGGACAGTTCGCCCTGGCCGACACCCTCGCGGTGTCCGCGGCCGCCCACAACCTCGTCCTGCTCGGCGACCCCCAACAGCTCCCACAGGTCGTCCAGGGCACCCACGGCGAAGGCGCCGACGCCTCCGCCCTGCAACACCTGATGGAAGGCGAGGCCCTCATCGACCCCGCCCGCGGCTACTTCCTCGACCAGACCCGCCGCATGCACCCCGACCTGTGCGAGGCCGTGTCGACCCTGTCCTACCAGGGGCGCCTGCGCGCCCACCCCAGCACCCGGGCCCGCTCCCTGACCCACCTGGCACCCGGAGTACACGCCCACCCCACCCCCCACCAGGGCCGCACCACCCACAGCCCCGAAGAGGTCGCGGCCGTCGTCGCCATCGCCACCCGCCTGGTGGGCGACACCCTCACCCCGGGACCCCACACCCCCGCACGCCCCATGAGCGGCCACGACATCCTCGTCGTGGCGCCCTACAACCTCCAGGTGCGCGCCCTGCGCCGCGCCCTGGCCGCCGCCACCGAGCACACCCCCGCCCTGGAAGGGGTACGGGTGGGCACCGTCGACCGATTCCAGGGCCAGGAGGCGGCCGCCGTCATCTGCTCCATGACCACCTCCAACGCCGCCGAGGGCGGCCGCGGCACGGCCTTCGTCCTGGACCGCCACCGCCTCAACGTCGCCCTCTCGCGCGCCCAGGTCGCCGCCACCGTCGTCTACTCACCCGACCTGCTCACCACCACCCCGCGCACCATCGAGGACCTGCGCCTGCTGGCGGCCTTCACGGGCCTGGTCACCCACGCCCACCCGCCCCCCACCGCCCACTAGGACGCGTTCGGCGCACCCGGCGCGCCCACACCCCGGCCTGCGCCCCCAGCGGACACCGGCCACGCACCCCGCACGGGTTCCACCCACCTGCCCGGGCAGGTACGTTTTACACAGCACGCCCACCGCACCGAACGCCGCACACGCCAACGGTGCCAGGACACGCGTGCCCCCAACCACCCACCACCCGCGCGCGCCGGTGTGCCCTGCGCACCCCACCCAGGCCCGCCGCCCGTTAGACGAAAGGCACCACGGCCCCCGTGTCTGACCGTCCCTCCGCCCCCGACGGTGGTCGCAACACCCGCCACCCCACCGGCATCCGCGTCGTCATCGCCATCGTGGCCCTGCTCGCCCTGGTCCTGGGCCCGGCCGGCTACCTGATGGGCGTACGCGCCGACACCCCCACCGACTCCGGCGCCGAATGGGTCACCCTGGCCTTCGGCGCCGCCATCGGCCTGCCCCTGCTGGCCGCGGCCGTGGCCACCGTCGCCGGCGACCGCCGCGCCGCCCTGTGGTCCCTGGCCCTCCTCGTATGGCCGGTGGTGTTCGTGTCGGCCATCCACCTGGCCGGACTGGCCGGATAGGATCCACACCCGCCCCGGGCACCACAGCACCACAGCACCACCAGGCAAGGACGACAGGCGCGTGTCACCCAAGAAACGCCAACGCCGCAAGGCCGCCCCACAGCGGCCCCGCACCACCGGCCAGGACCACAGCCCCGCCTCAGGCCAGGGCGACCAGCCCGCCACGGGCCCGCGCACCGACCGCACCACCCCCCTGGTCCTGCCCGACCCGCCCGACAAGCGCATCACCGCCCTGTGGGTCGCCCTGACCGTGCTGTGGGCCCTGGGCACGCCCCTGGCCCTGGCCCACCTGCTCTTCACCGCCCTGGACATGCAGGAAGCCGCCCTGGCCGCCGGCGGCGACCCCACCGCCACCCCCGACCTGAGGGCCGTGGGCAACGCCCTGATCTGGGTCCTGGTCCTGGCCCTGGCCGTCCCGGCCGCCTCCGCCGCGGCCGCCGCGATCCTGCGCCGCAAGATCGCCGCGATCGGCTTCACCGCCGCCCTGGTCGTCTCGGCCCTGCCCCTGTTCTGGGTCATGCCGCCCCCCGACCTGTGGGACGCCCTGCGCGCCCACCTGACCGGCTGACCGACCGGCCGCGGCGCCTACCCCACACCGGAGCGCGCGTGCCCCATCATGGAACACCGTGAACACACCCGAACCGCACACACCCGACGCCCTCGAACTGCCCGCCGGCGTACGCCGACAACTGCGCACCGTCACCCACAGCGTCCTGGTCGACACCCACACCCTGAGCCGGGTCCGTGAACGCTTCGACGCCGAACAGGCGAGCACGCTCGGCCGCTACCTGGCCAGCGCCCAATCGCCCAACACCCTGCGCGCCTACCGCACCGACTGGACGGCCTTCACCGCCTGGTGCCTGGCCGAAGGACGCCAGGCCCTGCCCGCCGACGCCGTGGACGTGGCCGTCTACCTGGCCGCCTGCGCCCACACCCGCACCGACGACGGCACGGCCTGGGCCCTGGCCACCCCCACCCTGGAACGGCGCGCCGCCGCCATCGCGGCCGTGCACGGCGCCCACGGTCTGGCCTCACCCACCCGCTCCGACGTGGTCCGCATGACCCTGCGCGGCATCCGCCGCACCCGCGCCGCCCGCCCGCGCCGCAAGGACCCCGTCACCCTGACCACCCTGGAAGCCCTGCTGGCCGTACGCCCCCCCGAGGGCTTCCCCGGCGGTGTGGCACGGCGCCGCGACGCCGTCCTGCTGCTGACCGGGTTCGCCGGCGCCCTGCGCCGCTCGGAACTGGCCGCGCTGACCTTCGACGACATCACCGCGCGCACCGACGCCGCCTCCGGGGCCGCCACCCTCATCGTGCACCTGGGCGCGACCAAGACCGACCAGGAGGGCCGCCGCGGCCACATGGTGGCGCTGCCGCGCGGCCGCCACCGCTCGACCTGCCCGATGTGCGCCTTCGCCGACTGGGCCGACCTGCTCAGCGCCCTGCGCCGGGCAGGGCAGGAGGGCGTGCGCGCACACCTGGACCGGGCCGAGCCCCCGGCCGCCGCGGCCGCCCACCGGTGCGACCGGCCCCACCACCACGACCTGGCCGACGGCACCGCCCGGCCGCTGCTGCCCGCCGTGAGCAGGCACGGCCGGGTGGGGGAGCGGCCCATGTCCGGGCGGGCCGTGGGCGAACTGGTCAAACGCTACGCCGCCCGGGCGGGGCTGGACCCCGACGACTTCGGTGGGCACTCCCTGCGGGCGGGCTTCGCCACCCAGGCCGCCCTGGGCGGGGCCACCGACCGCCAGATCATGCGCCAGGGCCGCTGGACGAACCCGCGCACCGTGCACGACTACATCCGCACCGCCAACCCCCTGGAGGACAACGCCGTGACCCGCCTGGGCCTGTGACCTGGCCCGGGCGCGCGGCGGCCACGCATCTCAGCTTGCCAACGAACCCACCAACAGCACTCGAAATCACCCGTTAACGTGCGATCCTGCCTTGATGAGACATTAGGTTGGTTGCGTGAGAAAGGGGACGGACCCATGGTCGACGAATTCCGCGCCGCATTCCAAGAACTCATCGACGCCTCCGTCGCGGCCGACCCCCACACCTTCCCACCCGCGGTCCACAAGGTCTACACCCTGGCCTCCCAGGTCCCCCTCGTCGAACGCGAACTCGCCCTGGAAGCCCTGACCCCCCTGCTCTCAGGCGACCACACCGCCCCCGGCATCATCGCCGACCTGTCCGTGGTCGCCGGCGCCATCGTCGAGATGGGCACCGACCCCGGACCCACCGGCCCCGAGATCCTGCACCGCCTGCGCACCATGGGCAAGGGCGCCATCGTCTTCCTGCGCGCCTGGCAGCGCACCGGCCCCGACGCACCCCCCGACCCCGAGGCCGTCACCGCCGACACCGAAGCACGCGTGGCCACCCACCTGGGCGCCGACGCACCCTCGGCCACCATGTGCTGGTGGACCATCCGCCGCCACGGCCTGGCCGCCAAGACCATGCTCAGCGAAGGCGAAGTACGCTCACACGTACGCCGCGACCCCTCCCTGCACGCCGAACTCGTGGCCATCGCCAACCAGCTCAGCGACCACCTGACCGAGTTCGACGAGGTCCGCGCCCTGCTGCGGATGGCCGAAGCCACCTCCGCCCTGGTCATGGACCGCCGCTCCCAACGCGCCTTCCGCGTGCTCTTCGACGGCATCGGCGACAACTTCCAACTCCACACCCTGCTCGCCGACGCCCTCATCGGCCCCCACGCCCAGGGACTGCACGGCGAGGCCCCCGACCCCCGCTGGGCCGCCGCCTACCGCGACAGCGAACCCGACCCCGCCGCCCACACCGTGCGCGGCTGGTGGAACCTGGTCGCCCACGACGGCACCTGGGTGTGGAACGAGGGCGTACCCGCCGAGATCCCCACCGTGGACGGCGAACACGTCCTGATCCTGGACGACCTGCCCTACCCCCGCTCCTGGAACGCCGGACGCCGCCACCCCCACGTGACCGGATGGCTGGAGATCGAGTCCGAGCTCACCGCCGACGAAGCCCAGGTGTGGTGGAAGAGGGTCGCCCCCGCAGAACCGGCCATCCCCGACCCCGACGGCGGCTCCGACCACCCGCCCCTGCCCGAACCGGTCCTGATGCCCGCCCAGGAGGACGAGCCCGAGGCCGAACGCGTACGCGGCTTCCTGGCCACCGCACCCGCCGCCGAAGAGCCCGCCCCGGACCCGCGCCCCGACCCCCGGCCGCACCCCGAACCGCAGCCGCCACGCCCGGCACCGCAGGCCCCGGCCGCACCGCCCCAAGGACTGCCGCCGCTACCGCCCGGAGTGTCCAACAGCTCCGGCTGGGGCCCCGCCTGGCGCTAGCTCGCCTGCGACACGACCCCGCCCGGGCCCACCCCGGCCGCGCCCGCACGCTCCTGCGCCACGACCAGGCCCAACGACAGCCCGCCACCGCGCACGAACCCGCCTGAGCAGCGCCCCACAGCCACCAGAACACCACCACCCCACCCCACGCCGACGGGCCCCGGCGACCGCAGCCGCCGGGGCCCGCACACGCCCACCCGGACCCGATCAGGCCCGGTGACGCGGCTCCCGACGCCCAGGGGCACCAGAGTGGGCACCGGCCGCCGGCGGACGACCGCGCTCCTCGTCCCCGTACAGGCCCTCGAAGTACTCATCCTCGGTGACCCCCTCCGGATCACGCCGCCACCGGCCGCCCACGAACACCGTGGCCGCCAGCACCACCACCAACGGCACGAACGCGCCCAACGGCAACAACACCAAAGCGCCCTCGCTGCCGGGCAGCGAAGGCAACCGCTCCAACAGGTGCATGCGCAGCACCGACACCGCGCTGGCCCCGCCCAACACCAGCGCCGCACCCAACGGCAGCATCGGCGTCAGCCGCGGCGGCACCGCGAGCAGGGCCACCACCAGGCCCACACCCGCCAGCCCCGCCAGGGCCAAGGGGCCGGCGCCGTCCAAGGCACCGAGCCCCGAACCGTGCAGCCGACGCAGGTGGGAGAACGCCCACCCGCTCAGCAACAGCAGAACCGGGCCCAGGATCAATCCGGACAGGAAGCCGACGACATGTCGCACGGGGTGCTCCTCTCAGGGGGTTGCCAGCACCCTAGCGACAAAAGCCAGATTCGGCACACATGCCCATGACCAGGCAACTCTGCGCATACACCCCCAACACAGGGGGCCACCGCCCAGCACCGCACACACCGGCGGCGCCGCCCCGACCACGGCAGCGACTCCACCGGCACCCCCGTCTCAGACGCCGCCCGGCCGCTCCGGCTTCCCCTGCCGGGCGGCCCCGGCACCCGAACCCGGCCCACCCGCCAGGTCCGACGAACCGCCCCGGCCCGCCACCCGCGCCAACTCAGCCGGATCCGCACGACCCGGCACACCCAGCACGACCCGGCTGACCGGCACCCGCCCCCACCGGCGCCGCACCTCGAAGGCCACCATCGCCACCGCCACCGACGCCAGCGTCGCCCACAGCGACTGCCGGTGCTCCGGAATCGTCGCCATCGCCACCGCGACCGCCACCAACCCCGCCAGCACCACCCACGTCAGATACGGAAACCCCCACATCCGCAACGCCACCCGCTCCGGCGCCCGGCGACGCAACCGCGCCCCGACCACCAACTGCGAAGCACAGATCGTCACGAACAGCACCAACAGGATCGCCCCGATCGAGGCCACCAGGAACGGGAACACCCGCTCCGGCCACAGCAGGTCCGCGACCACCGCCGCATAGCCCACCACCGTCCCCAACAGGATCGCCCGCACCGGCACCCCGCGCCGGTTGGTCCCCGACAGCGCCCGCGGCGCGTCCCCCTGCCGCGTCAGCGCGAACAGCATCCTCGAGGAGGTGTACATCGCCGCGTTCAACACGCTCAGCACCGCGACGAACACCACGACCTCCATGATCAGCGCCGCACCCGGCACCCCCACGGTCTCCATCACCACCACGAACGGACTGCGGTCCAACTCCGCGGAGTTCCACGGCACCACCATCACCACGACCAGGATCGAAGCCACGTAGAACAACCCGATCCGCCACAGCACATTGGTCACCGCCGAGGCCACACCCCGCTCAGGCTCCGCGCTCTCACCCGCCGCGATCGTGATGATCTCCACCCCGCCGAACGCGAACAGCACCACCACCGTCGCACCCAGCACCGCGACCCACCCATGGGGCGCGAACCCGCCCACCTGCCACAGGTTGGCCCACCCCGAACCGGGCGAAGCACCCCACAACCCCAACGCCCACGACCCGCCGACCAGCAAGAACGCCACGATCGTGGCGACCTTGACCATCGAGAACAGCGACTCGGTCTCAGCGAAGACCCGCACCGAGACCACATTGGCCACCGTCATCGACAACAGCACCGCCAACGCCAGCGCCCACCCGGGCGCCGACACCCACCGGCCCAGGATCGCCGCACCGGCCACCGACTCCGCGGCCACCAGCACCGCGTACATCCACCAGTACACCCACCCGATCGTGAACCCCGCCCGCGGCCCGAACGCCAGGCGCGCGTAGTCGGAGAACGAACCGCCCGCGGGCACGGCCACCACCATCTCGCCCAACGCCCGCAACGTGAAGAAGACCAGCGCCCCGGCCAGGGCATAGGAGACCACGGCGGCCGGACCGGCCGTCTGGATCACCGTGCCCGACCCGATGAACAGGCCCGCCCCCACCGACCCGCCGATCGCGATCAGCGCCATGTGCCGCCGGCGCAGCGTGTGCGCCAGCCCCGACCCCGTTGCCCCTGCCGCCCGCGGCGGCGTCTCACTGCGTGTCACATCACCAACCATAGGACGACCGGTTCATCACATATCGCAAGGAGCCAGTGGAACACCTCACCCACACCGCACCCCACCAGCACAAAGCCCCCGCCCTCACCCCACAGAGGGAAGCGCCCACCCACACCCCTGTGCCACGATTTGCCCGTGCGCCCACTCACCCCGGTGATCCGACCCCTCATCCACGCCCACACCTACCGACGATGGGCCTACCTCGTCATCGGAGGCGCCCTGCTCATGCCCTTCGCCATGGCCGCACTGGTCCTGGCCACCCTCATCACCCAACACGGCCGCCCCGCAGGCGACCCCGGCCCCACCGCCATCGCCCTGGCCACCCTGCTGTGCCTGGCCCTGCTCACCGCCACCGCCCTCATCCCCGGCGTACGCAACGGCCAGACCCACCTGGCCCGCGCCCTCCTCCAAGGACCCCTGACCAACACCCCCCACACCAGAACCAGCCGCCCCACCGCCCGCTCCGCCCTGTGGCTGTGCCTGCACCTCCTCCTGGGCATGGCCGCCAGCCTGGCCACCATGGTCGCCCTCACCGAAGCCGCCATGCTCGCCACCGCACCCCTGAACCCCCAGCCCTACTCCACCCCCGCCCAACGCCTCCTCGGCCCCCTCCTGGCCCTGCTCCTGGTCGCCGCCCTGCTCTACACCATCGCCCTCCTGGGCCACCTGCTCACCCGCACCGCACCCCACCTCCTGGGACCCACCCCCACCGAACGCCTGGCCGCCGCCCACGCCCACGCCCACACCCTCGCCGAACGCGCACGCCTGGCCCGCGAACTCCACGACTCCCTCGGCCACGCCCTGTCCGTGGTCACCCTGCAGGCCGCCACCGCCGCCCGCCTCCTGGACACCGACCCCGACTTCGCCCGCAACGCCCTCACCCACATCGCCGACCAGGCCCGCACCGCCACCGCCGACCTCGACCACGCCCTGGGCATCCTGCGCGAGGACACCCCCACCGACCGCACACCACCACCCGACCTCACCCACCTCCACCACCTCACCCAAGCCACCCGCCACACCGGCACCGACCTCACCTGCCACATCACCGGCGACATCCACCGCGTACCCGCCCTGCTCTCCCGCGAGGCCTACCGCATCACCCAAGAAGCCCTCACCAACGCCCTACGCCACGCCCCCCACCACACACCCACCCTCACCCTGCACATCACCCCCACCGACCTCACCCTCAACGTCACCAACCCCCGACCACCCCGCACCCGGCCCCGCACCCGCCCCGGCCCCGGCCGCGGCATCACCGGCATGCAAGAACGCGCCCACCTGCTCGGCGGCACCCTCACCTGCCGCCCCACCCCCACCCACTGGCACCTCACCCTCCACCTGACCTGGAAAGACACCCGATGATCCGCATCAACCTCGTCGACGACGAGCCCCTCATCCGCACCGGACTGGCCGCCCTGATCAACGCCGAAGACGACATGGAGGTCACCGGCCAGGCCGCCGACGGCGCCGACGTCCCCGACCTCGTCCGCCGCACCCGCCCCGACCTGGTCCTGATGGACGTGCGCATGCCCGGACTCGACGGCATCCGCGCCACCGAACACCTGCACCGCACCCTGACCAGCCCGCCCCGCGTCATCGTCGTCACCACCTTCGACAACGACGACTACGTCTGGGGCGCCCTGCGCGCCGGCGCCACCGGATTCCTCCTCAAACGCACCCCGCCCGACGACATCCTGGCCGCCCTGCGCCTGGTCCACCGCGGCGACACCCTGCTCTTCCCCACCGCCCTACGCGCCCTGGCCGCCACCCAACCCGCCGCACCCACCCCCGCCGCCCACGCCGTCGCCACCCTCACCGAACGCGAATCCCAAACCCTCACCCTCATGGCCCAAGGCCTCACCAACGCCGAAATCGCCGACCACCTCGTCCTCGGCGTCCAGACCATCAAGACCCACGTCTCCCACATCCTCACCAAACTCGGCGTCCGCGACCGCACCCAAGCCGTCATCACCGCCTACGACGCAGGCCTCATCCGCCCCGCCACCCCCCGCTGACCACGACACACCCCCCAGTCGGCACCGCACGCCCGAGCCGCACTGCTACCTTCGGCAATCACCATCAGTCCGGACACGACCCCGGGGAGTCACATGCCCGCCACCATCGACCTGGCGCACATCAGCGACCTCTACCGCACCCACCGCGACGACCTCGCCCGCGTCCGCGACCACATGCGCGCCCACCAACGCGACGCCGCCCCGACCATGACCCCCCAACTCGACGACCTCGAAGCCGAGATCACCTACCTGCTCCTACGCGAGCACACCCCCGCCACCGTCGTGGAGATCGGCACCTACTACGGCTGGTCCACCACCTGGATCCTGCACGCCCTCCACGACAACGCAACCGGCCACCTGCACTCCTTCGACATCGTCGACCACGCCCCCCAGCACGTACCCCACCACCTCACCGACCGGTGGACCTTCACCAAAGGCGACATACGCACCAAAACCAACCTCATTCCCGCCCACACCGACCACCTGTTCATCGACGCCGCCCACAACGGCTGGTTCGCCCGCTGGTACCTGCACCACCTCCTGCCCACCCTGCCCCCCGGCATCCCCATCAGCGTCCACGACGTCTTCCACCAGCGCCACGCCCTGCCCTTCACCGAAGGCGCCGTCGTCCTCAAATGGCTCACCACCCACACCACCAGCTTCTTCACCGCCTCCGCCGCCCGCGCCCCCCACCACCACCAGGCACTGACCGACCTGAAGAAGGAACTGGGCCTGACCGAACCCGTCCGCACCGGCCACCGCAACCCGATGATCTACTTCCGCCTGCCCCACAGCGCCACACACGCACCCGCCACCACCAGCGCCCACACACCCCGCACCCGCTGACCCCCGCCCAACCCCACCACCCCCGCACACACCGGTGGGGCCGCAGGCCACCACCGGCCCCGGCCCCACCACACCCCCACACTCAGCCCTCGGCCCCCAACGCCGGCCCAGGCTCACCCCCCGACGCCTCCACCTGCGCCCGCACCGCCTCACGCGCACTGACCACATCAGCCGCATCGCCCACGATCCGCGAGAAGTTCACCGGCTGGTCCAAACTCACCATGTGCCCCGCCCGCGGCACATTCACCAACCGCCCATCCGCACACGCGTCGAAGAACTGCTTCTCATGGATACGCATGTGATCACGCGAACCGTTGATCAACCACACCGGCCCCGGATACGCCGACAACGCCGACAACGCGTCCATGTCCGAGACCGCGTCGATCACCGCCGTGGCGGCCTCGACCGCCAAACCGCCGTCCAACACCGCATCAGCCGCACCATCACGCAACGTCAACCGGTGAAAGCGCTCATTGACCGCCGCACCCTTGTCCGGCAACCGCTCCATCAACACCGACGGAATCCGATACAGCTGCGCCAACGACTGCGCCGGCTTGGCCGTACAACTGGCCGCCACCAACCCCGCCACCCGCCCCGGCGCCGCCCCCGCCGTCGCGATCGACACGAACCCGCCCAGACTCAACCCCACCACCAGAGCACGCCCGCCCACACCGTCGATCGCCCCCAACACGGTGTCCACCGCACGCCCCAGCGAGAACGCCTCACCCCGCCGCGACCCGTGCCCCGGCAGATCCGGCGCCACCACCCGACGCCCCTGAGCCGACAACAACTCCACCTGCGGCCGCCACATACTCCCCGACAACCGAAGACCATGCACCAACACGATCGGCACACCCATACCAGCAGCCCTCCTAGGCCCCGTACCGCACCGTCACCGGAGCATGATCCGACCAACGCGCACCATGCTCCACCGCACGCTCCACACGCCCCGACACCGCACGCGCGGCCAACCCCGGCGTCGCCACCTGCAGATCGATCCGCCACCCCGTGTCATTGTCGAACGCCCGCCCCCGATAGGACCACCACGAGTACGGGCCCTCCTGCTCCGGATGCAGAGCACGCACCACATCCACATACCCCGCCTCGTCGAAGACCCGCGACAACCACTCACGCTCCTGCGGCAGGAAACCCGAGTTCCTCCTGTTGCCCCGCCAGTTCCTCAGATCCACCTCCCGGTGCGCGATGTTCCAGTCACCGCACACCACCAGCTCACGCCCCTGCGCCTCCACCTGCGCACGCCGCTTGACCAGATACGGCAGAAAAGCGTCCATGAAACGCTCCTTCTCCTCCTGACGCGGCGTCCCCACCTCACCCGAGGGCAGATACAGCGACGCCACCGTCACCGCCCCCAGATCCACCTCCACATACCGGCCCGAATCCTCGAACTCGGCCTCACCGAAACCCACCCGCGACGCATCGGGCTCACGGCGCGAATACACCGCCACCCCCGCACGCCCCTTCGCCGCCGCCGGAGCCAACAGCACATGCCACCCCCGCGGCGCCACCACCGCGGCCGACAGCTGGTCGGCCTCGGCCCGCGTCTCCTGCAGACACACCACATCGGCCTCCGTGGCCGCCAACCACGCCACGAAACCCGGATCCTTCCTCGCCGCAGCACGCAGGCCGTTCACATTCACCGTCGACACCGTCAGATCATTCACAGCCACACACTAGAGCGTGTCGGCCCGCCACCGCCCGCCGCGACCACCCCAGGACAGGCCCCCACAGGCGACAGGCAAACCACCCTTCACCGACCGCGACGCACAGCACCCACGCAACACACCCCCTAACCGCCCACCACCTCATCCACCCCGCCCTCGGACCCGGCCTCGGCCACCAACCGGCGCACCACCCCATACGTGCGGTTCGACCCCGCCGCCTCCCGCTGCGCCCGCGCCGTCACCTCGATATAGGCCTGCGACGACGCCACCGACGCATGCCCCAGCAGATGCATGATCTCGCTCACCGACGCCCCGTCCTCCGCCAACCGCGTCGCGAACGTATGCCGCAACGCGTGCACCAGCGTCCCCCGCGCCACCCGGTCATGCACCCCCGCGTGCTTGTAGCACTGACGCACCAGATACTGCAGACCCCCGCGCCGCAACCCCTGCCCGCGGTTGTCCACCAGCAACGGATCCGCGCCCCTGACCACACCGAACCGGTGCCGCCGCGACACCAGATAGGCCTCCAACAACACCTCCAACGGCACCTCGATCGGCAACACCCGCTCACCACCCCCCTTGCCCACGACCCGGATCCGCCGCTCACCGGCACGCCCACCCACCGACTCCACCCGCAACGACAGCATCTCCGCCGAACGCATCCCCGTCAGCAGCGCCAACGCCAACACCGCCAGATCCCGCTCCGGCCACGGATCACGCGCCCGACGCGCCCCCCGCGCCAACGCCTCCAACAACCGCTCCGGAGTGTCCTCACCCATCAACGGCTTGGGCCCCGAGGGCCGCACCCGCGGCCGCGGCACCGCCGACATCGGATTGCCGCCCACCACACGCTCCGAGACCCAAAAACCGAAGAACCCGTTCCAGGTCGACCACGCCCGCACCACACTCGAAGCCGCCCGCTCGGTGGCGAAGTCAGCGAACGCCGCACGCAGCACACCCGCCGACAGCTCCGCCAACTCCACCTCCCGCACCCGGCACCCGCGCCCGCGCGCCACCAACTCCAGCACCGAGTTCAGATCCCGCCGGTAGGCGGCCACCGTGTGCGGCGACGGCTTGGCCGCCCGCCGCGCCACCAGATACTGCTCCACCGCGTCCTGGGCCGACACCGGCCCCGCTCCAGCTACAGCACTCATGCCCTCAGCATCCCCGATCCGCCACCACATCCACGCCGCGCATCGAACAGAATCGAACACGACGACGGCCCGGCACCCCAGGCCCCGGCAGGGGAGCCCCCCACCACCCCCCACCAGGCCGAACCCACACCACAGGCGGGGGAGAGGCCACACCCCAGCACACCCACCACCACCGAACACCCATACGAACACCGGGGGAGGGGACCCACAGCCACCGAGCACAGGCCACCGGCGCCACCAGACCCACCGGGGCAGCACCCACCACCCCCGCACACCACGAAGGGCGGCGACCCCACGGCCACCGCCCCCACACCGACCCACACCCTCACCCGCCCGCCAACACCCCCCGCACACCACCAGCGATCTCCACATCCTCACGCGCCCGCACCACCAGCGTGCGCACCCGCGCCCCCGCAGCACTCACCTCACCCTCACCCTCCACCCCCGCGTTCACACCCTCATCCACACCCACACCCACAAACCCCAACCCCCGCGCCACCAGCTCACGCACCCGCGCCGCACCCTCACCCACACCACCGGTGAACACCAACGTGTCCAACCCGCCCATCGACGCCGCCATCGACGCCACCGCCCCCCGCAACCGGTGCACATACACCCCCAGCGCCAACACCGCCGACGCCTCACCACGCCCCTCACGCTCAACGACCTCACGCATGTCCGCGGTCCCCGCCAACGCCAACAACCCCGAACGACGCACCAACGCCTCAGAGATCTCCCGCACCGCCAACCCCGCCTGCTCGTGCAACCACAACACCAACCCCGGATCCACACTCCCCGAACGCGTGGCCATCACCAACCCCTCCAAGGGCGTGAACCCCATCGTGGTATCCACACACCGGCCACCCAGCACCGCGGCCAACGACGCCCCCGCCCCCAGATGCGCCGTCACCACCCGCTCACCACCGGTCCACTCCCGCGCCCGCCGCGACGCATAGGCGTGCGAGAGCCCATGGAACCCGTACCGCACCACCCCCCACCGGCGCCGCCACTGCTCAGGCACCGCATAGGTCGCCGCCGCCTCCGGCAGCGTGGTGTGAAAGGCCGTATCGAAACACGCCACCCCCGCCACCCCCGGCAACACCCGCTCCACCACCTCGATACCGGCCAGCGCCCGGGGCTGGTGCAGCGGCGCCAAAGGCGTCAACTCCCGCAACCGCTCCACCACACCCCCCTCCAACCGGGTCGGCTCGGTGAACACCCGCCCACCGTGCACCACCCGGTGCCCCACCGCCTCCGGCTCCGGCCACCCCGCCAGCACCTCCTCCACCGCCGACGCGCTCCACCGCCCCTGCTCCAACTCCAGCGCACGCGAGCCCAGCACCTCGTCGCGCTCACCCAGCACGCTCAGCTTCAGACTGCTCGACCCGGCATTGACCACCAGAACACGCATCAGTACGGCCACGTCCACTCGCGCACCCGCGCGGGGTCCTCACCGAACTCGCGCGTGTGGGCCCGCACCGCCAACCGCGCGTCCACCATCTGCTGGCGGATGTTCGCCGCCCGCTGACCCAACCCCTCGATCCGGTCGATCACGTCGATCACCAGGTGGTACCGGTCCAGATCGTTGAGCATCACCATGTCGAAGGGGGTCGTGGTCGTCCCCTCCTCCTTGTAGCCGCGCACATGCAGGTTCTCGTGGCCCCGCCGCCGATAGGTCAACCGGTGCACCAGCCACGGATACCCGTGGAAGGCGAAGATCACCGGCTTGTCGGTGGTGAACAGCGCCTCGTACTCCGCATCGGGCAACCCGTGCGGATGATCGCTCTCAGGCCGCAGCCGCATCAGATCCACCACGTTCACCAACCGCACCCTCAACTCCGGGAACAGCTGCCGCAACAGATCCACCGCCGCCAACGCCTCCAACGTGGGCACATCACCCGCACACGCCAGCACCACGTCCGGATCGGCGCCGCCGTCCGTGCTCGCCCACTCCCAGATCCCCAGGCCCCGCGTACAGTGCGCGACCGCCTCGGGCATCGACAGGTAGTCCAGCCCCGGCTGCTTGCCCGCCACCACCACGTTCACCAGATCGCGCGAACGCAGGCAGTGGTCCACCGTCGACAGCAGCGTGTTGGCGTCCGGCGGCAGGTACACCCGCACCAGCTCGGCCGGCTTGTTCATGACCACGTCCAAGAACCCCGGATCCTGGTGGGTGAACCCGTTGTGGTCCTGACGCCACACGTGCGAGGTCAACAGATAGTTCAACGACGCGATCGGCCGCCGCCAGGGAAGGCGCCGACTCACCCGCAACCACTTGGCGTGCTGGTTGAACATCGCGTCCACGATGTGCACGAACGCCTCATAGCAGTTGAACAGCCCGTGCCGGCCCGTGAGCAGGTACCCCTCCAGCCAGCCCTGGCACAGGTGCTCACTGAGCACCTCCATCACCCGGCCCCGCCGCCCCAGGTGCTCGTCGGTGGGCTCCAACCCCGCCTGCCACACCCGGTCGGAGACCTCGAAGACCGCCGACAACCGGTTCGAGGCCGTCTCGTCGGGGCCCATGATCCGAAACGAGGACGGATTGCGCTCCACCACATCTCGCAGGAAGCGCCCCAGCACACGCGTGGCCTCACTGGTGTGCACCCCGTGCGGGGCCTCACGCACCGCGTAGCGGCGAAAGTCCGGCAGCCGCAGCTCCTTGAGCAACAGACCGCCGTTGGCGTGCGGATTGGCGCCCATACGCCGCTCGCCCCGCGGCGCCGACTCCCGCAGCCGCGCCACAGGCGCCCCCGACGCGTCGAAGAGCTCCTCGGGCCGGTAGGAGCGCATCCACTGCTCCAGCATGCGCCGGTGCTCGCCGTTGGTGCGCACCTGGGAGATCGGCACCTGGTGGGCACGCCAGGTCCCCTCCACCGGGTGCCCGTCGACCTCCTTGGGCCCCGTCCACCCCTTGGGGGAGCGCAGCACGATCATCGGCCAGCGCGGCGCCTCCCGCAGTCCCGTGGTGCGCGCCTCGTGCTGGATGCCGGCGATGCGGGCCATGGCCTCGTCCATGACCTCGGCCATCCGCCGGTGCATGTAGGTCGGGTCCTGGCCCTCCACCACCAGCGGCTGGTACCCCAGCCCCTGGAAGTAGGCCAGCAGGTCCTGGTGCGGGATCCGCGCCAGCACCGTCGGGTTGGCGATCTTGTACCCGTTCAGGTGCAGGATCGGCAGCACCGCGCCATCGCCCACCGGATCCAGGAACTGGTTGGAGTGCCAGCTGCCCGCCAGCGGACCCGTCTCGGCCTCGCCGTCGCCGACCACGCACGCCACCACCAGGCCGGGGTTGTCGAAGGCCGCCCCGAACGCGTGCGCGAGCGAGTACCCCAGCTCACCGCCCTCGTGGATCGACCCGGGCGTCTCGGGCGCCACGTGGCTGGGGATGCCGCCGGGGAAGGAGAACTGGCGGAACAGGTGCCGCATGCCCTCCTCGTCCTGGGACACCCGCGGGTAGACCTCGCTGTAGGTGCCCTCCAGCCAGGCGTTGGCCACCGCCGCCGGCCCGCCGTGCCCGGGCCCCACCACGTACATCATGTCCAGGTCCCGGGCCACGATGACCCGGTTCAGGTGCGCGTGAAGGAAGTTGAGTCCGGGTGTGGTGCCCCAGTGCCCCAGCAGGCGGGCCTTGAGGTCCTCGGGCCGCAGCTCCCGGCGCAGCAGCGGATTGTCCAGCAGGTAGATCTGTCCCACCGACAGGTAGTTGGCCGCCCTCCAGTAGGCGTCGATCAACTCCAGTTCCCGTGTGTCCAGGGCCATGTGATGTCCTCTCGCAAGGGTTGGATCGGACGCGGCGGGGGAGTGGTACCGGTCACGGTAACCCTCCGGCGGCACGTGTTCCACGAGACGTGCCGCACCCGCGGCCCCGGGTCGAGGACGCGTCGGCCCCGTCGCGGGGGAGGGCTCGGCCGGACCGGGGGCCGGCCGCGGGGGAGCAGCGCCCGGACCGGGGCCTACCCGGGCGCGGCCGCGCGACTCCGGGCCGAGGGCTCACGGGCGGGGGACCTTCGTCCCGTCTCCTGCGCACACGGCGACCCAACAGATCACCACGAACCACGCATAGATGATCAAAACCCTGCAAAAGGATGCATAACACAGATTATGCATCAAACATGGACAGACCCCGGGTTGGGCGGGGGACGCCCGCAACCGTCCACCCCGCCCCGACACCGTCCACGGGCCCGGGACAACGCGCCCCGGAGCACATCCGCGAGCCCGGCCACCCGCACGCCGCGGCCCGCGCCGGGGGACCGCGCCGGGGGACCGCGCACCGCACGTATCAGGGCCCTGGGCGCACACAGCGAGAATCCGCGACGGCCCGGCGACCTGACCGACCCGACATCAGCTTCCTGACCAGCAAGGACGCCCCAGGGCGTTCCTGCCACGGCCCGTCGGCGGCACACCGCGCCGGGCATGCGCGTCCAGAGCCGGTCACGGCCGCCTCAGGAGCCGACCGGCGCCCGCACCACGGCCCTGGGCTCCGCCGAGCCGGCTGCCACCGGCGACCCCGCACGGCAGCCGCCTCCGGCGCGGCGGCCCAAAGCACCGCGCCACGCACTGACCAGGCCCGGACACGCCCCGCGGACAGGACTCGGCCGACCCCTTCCCGACCCTCCTCCCATGCCGCCGATAATGCACATTATGTCAAGTAGAAGGTGGCGGGACCCCAGGGCCGGCCCACCCCTCCTGCCGCGCCTGAGCGGAGACCAGACCGCTCCCCTGAACTGTGATCACTCGACTCCGCCCAGACCACCCAGGACGACGAAACGACCGTGCCGGACACAGCCCCCACCAGGCCATGACCAGCACGGTCAACCCACAACACACCCCTCACGCCAACCGCAGCCACCCCGTACGCACCCGAAACCCACCCCCCGCCTCCAACCGCTCCACCACCGCACGCTCCAACCGCGTCCCCCGCGGCGCCGCAGCCACATCCACCTCCGGCATCCCGAACACGAACCGGAACACATCCGACTCCCCCGGCACACCCCGCCCCACCAGCTCGAACCGCCGCTGGAACCGCACGATCTTGGAATCCTCCCCCAACACCTCACCCCACACCGGATCCAACAACCACGACGAACACGTCGCCACCACCGGATCGAACCCCAACTGCTCCCGCGCGAACCCCCGCGCACCCGCCAACGCCGCATCCACCGACTCAGGAGCCAACCCGCCCGACGGAATGTGCAACCGCAAACACCGCTCCCCCGGCGCGAACCCCGCCCCCAACGACCGCGCCTCCTCCGGCGAATACCACTCCACACCCCCCTCATCGACCAACAGCGCCGGCTCGAACTGCAACCCGCCCACCCAGAACAACCGGTCCCGGAACTGCGCCGCCACCCACGACGCCGTCTCCACACCCAACCGGCCGAACATCCGCCGCGACCGCGCCACCTGCACACCCACATCCGCCAGCGTCGCCGCCGTCACCGCCGGATCCACCCCCGACGCCGCCTGCCGCTCCAGATGCGCCGGAACCATCGCCGCGAACGCCCACAACGACGCCGCCCGCACCCGCGCGTCCTCAGCACCCACCAGCGTCGGCCAGTCCCGCCAACCCCCCAACGGCAGATCCACGTCCGCGCACAACCGCCGGTACATGCACTCCACCAGATGCCACAACTCCGGCGGCCACCCGCCATCCGGCCACAAGCCCTCCACCTCGGCCCGATCCCGCGGACTCAGGGCGAACAGGTCCAACACCCCCGCCGGATCAGCCGGAACCTCCAACGAACGCACCGGATCAGGCAACCGCTCGGCCTCCTCCAGCCACGCCCGCACCCCAGCACCCAAACCGAACCGCTCCACCACCGCTGCACTGTCCATCAGCCCATCATCGCCCAACCCCCACACCCCACGCGAGTGAGGCCGACCTCACAGGTGGGCATAGTGTTGACGTACACCACCCAACACCACCCATCACCACCAAACCGACCGAAAACGAGGACCGCCACCGATGTCCGACCCGGCGCAGCTCATACGCGACTGGATCACCACCTACGACACCCCCACCACATCGGTGGCACACCTGCTCTGCGACCGCCACCACCCCGACACGACCGCCACCACCGAAATCGGCCCCACCCTCACCGCCACCACCCTCACCTACGGCGAACTCGCCGAACGCTCCCACGCCCTCGCCGCCGGCCTGCACGACCTCGGCATCACCCCCGGCGACCGCGTCGCCACCCTCATCCCCAAAGGCATCGACCTCACCATCACCGCCCTGGCCGTCTGGCGCCTGGGAGCCGTCCTCGTCCCCCTCCTCTCCTCCTTCGCCCCCTCCGCCATCGCCCAACGCCTCACCGACTCCCACACCCGCCTGGTCATCACCGACGACGAGTACCGCACCAAACTCGACCCCGGCCCCGACATGACCAGCACCCCCGCCTGGGACATCGCCACCACCGGCACCCACCCCCTACGCGAAGGCGACCACACCCTCACCACCCTCACCGGCCCCACACCCCGCACCGTCCCCGACACCACACGCACCGGCGCAGACCCCCTCGCGATCCTGTACGTGTCCACCGTCGTCGGCCCACCCCGCGGCGTCACCGTCCCCGTCCGCGCCCTGGCCGCCATGCACGCCTACCACCACTTCGGCCTCGGCGTCGAAGACGACGACGTCTACTGGAACACCGCCGACCCCGGATCCGCCTACGGCCTCTACCACGGCGTCATCTCCCCCCTCCTGGCCGGCCACGGATCCCTCGCACTACGCGCCGGATTCTTCGACCCCGAACTCACCCTCGACGTCCTGGGCATGTACGGCGTCACCAACCTCGCCGCCGACCCCACCACCTACCGCACCCTGCGCGCCGCCACCAAGACCCTGCCCCCCGAGGTCATCGTCCAACGCCTCTCCAGCGCCGGAGAGATCCTCGGCCAGGACGTCATCGACTGGGCCACCGACATCTTCGGCGTCCCCGTACGCGACCACTACGGCCAGACCGAACTCGGCTGGTGCGCCGGCATCCCCAACGGCGCCACCGACGGCACCGACACCCCGCTCGCCCCCGGATCCATCGGCCCCGCCCTCCCCGGATGGGACATCGCCATCCTGGAGGCCATCTCCGACGACCCCTCCCCGCTGGGCACCTACGGCCGCATCGCCATCGACCTCGCCAACAGCCCCCTGGCCTGGTTCCAGGGCTACATGGGCAACGAGAGCGCCTCCCAGCTGCGGTTCACCCCCGACCACGCCTACTACCTGACCGGCGACACCGGCATCCTGGACCGCCAACACCAGCTCTACTTCTCCACCCGCGACGACGGAGCCATCGTCACCCGCGGATACCGGATCGGCCCCAGCGAGGTCGAAGCCGTACTCAACACCCACCCCGCGGTCGAGGAGTGCGGGGTCTACTCCATCCCCGACGACCTCGCCGGACAACTCGTCGGCGCCCGGATCGTCCTCCACACCGACCACACCGGGTCCCCCGCCCTGGCCGAAGAACTCAAGGAGTGGGTGCGCACCCGCTTCGCCGAGCACGCCGCACCGGAGGACATCGACTTCGTACCGGAACTCCCCCGCACGGCCTCGGGCAAGATGCGCCGCGCCCGCCTGCGCTGACGACCGGAACACCCGGAGCCCGGCCCGTGCGCGGCACGCGCCCGCCCGCCGCGCCATCGCGGCACCAGCGCACTCGACCAGCGCTGGTGGGGGCCGGAAAACCCGTGGACACGCCCCGCGGCTTGCTGGCACCGTGGGGCGCCATGACGACCCCAGAGCTTCTGACAGCGGCGGACGTGGAGCTCATGCAAGGGCTCGCGCAGCGCATCACCGCCACCCGCCCGGAGCTGGTGAACAGCGATGCCTCGTACGGCGGACTGGCCTGGAACTGGGGCCGGGCGCACGCCGCCCAGGGTTCTGCGTGGCGCCGCCGACTATGGTCCCGAGGCGGGGACCTGGTGGCGTGGGGATGGGCCCAGCTGCCGCGCAGCGTCCGGCTCAGCGACGGAACGGTCAAGGAGACCACCGGCGCCTACCTGGCCTACCAGGTCCACCCCCACCACCCCGACCTGGTCGACGAGGTGATCGACTGGTACGACGCCACGGCGCCTGGCCTGGAACGCACCGTGCTGCCGAGCGCTGAGGACGGGTTCGCCCTGGAACGGTGGGCGGCGCACGGGTATGCGCCCGACCCGTCCGGGCAGGGCGACACCGGCTCCTGGACCCAGCTCAACCAGCGCGACCTCGTCCGGCTGGAGCCCGCGGTGCTGCCGGACGGATACCGGTTCCGCACCGCCGACCAGGCCGGGCCCGAGGCCGCGGTCCAGGCCCATCTCAACGCCTGGGGGCCCCGGGCGTACTCGGTCGAGGCCTACGGGAACCTCAGGCGGACCACGGGGTACCGCGGCGATCTGCACGTTCTGGTCGAGGCGCCGGACGGGACGATGGCGTCATCGGCGGTGATGTGGCTGGACGAGACGAACCGGACCGTCGAGTTCGAGCCGGTCGGGACGCACCCCGGCCACCGGCGTCTGGGCCTGGGACGGGCGGCGCTCCTGCACGGGATGCTCCTGGCCCGGGAGGCGGGGGCCGTGCAGGCGACGGTCGCCTGCCTGGGGGCGCCCGGCCACCCGGCGGCCCGCGCGTTGTACTACGGCGTCGGGTTCCGCGTGCTGTACCGGGACGTCCCCCTGCTCAAGTCCGCGACCGACGACCGGCGCAACACGATGCCCAGCGCCGGTGCGGGCCCTGGAGGGGCTGCCCTGGCGGGACCTCCCGGCTCAGGCGATGAGCTCGTCGATCCGGGCGGCCAGTGACATGTCGTTCTCGGTGATGGCCCCGACCGCGTGCGTGCACAGGGACAGCCGTACCTTGTTGTAGCGGATGTCGATGTCGGGGTGGTGTCCGACCTGTTCCGCGGCCTGGGCGATGCTGTTGACCAGTTCCATGGCGGCGACGAAGTCGGGCAGGCGCACGGTCCGGTGGATGTCGGGCTGGTCGGGGTCCCAGTGCCAGTCGGTGAGCCGGCTCATCCCGTCGCGGATCTGGTCGTCGGTGAGCTTCATGGGTCCTCTCCCCCGGCGGTGCCACTTTCGGTGCCAGTGAGTCACTGGACGGTACCCGTGTGATGGTCTTCCTGCGTCCGCCATACCCGGGTCACGGTCGGCTCTCACCCGCGCCGAGGCGGAGCCTGGTGTGTTCGGTGCGGCGAAGCCGCTCCTTGTTGTCGTAGGTGCTTTGTCAAAAGCACGCGCCACCTTTACGACGTAGATTTTGAATGTTGCCAGATCGAGAGCTTCTGCTCTGACCTGCGAAATCCCTGCGGATCGTACCCCTCGGACCCCGACCGGCACTTGCGCTCACACCCTCCGGGGCTGTTCACTCTGGGGAACTCCGGACACCCCCCTCCCCCCGGCGGGCGCCTCCCTCGTCGCCCGCCCCTCCCCCGGAAGCGAGCCCATGTCCCAGCACAAGCGTCGATCGCTGCGGGCCCGCATGATCACGCTGGTGCTCATCCCCAGCACCGCCCTGCTTGTTCTGTGGGCCGTCCTGACCACGGTGATGCTCACCGACATCCGCGAACTGCGCACCACCGCGTCGGTCACCGAGGAGATCGGCGGGCCGGTCGTGGACGTCATCAGCGAGCTCCAGCGCGAGCGCAGGGCCACCATGGCCGCCGCCAACCCCACCAACGGCAACCTGCGCGACCTGGCGGAGGCCCGGGAGCGCACCGACGAGGCCGTGGCGGTCCTGGACCGGCGGATCGCGGCCTTCGACACCGGCGACGTCCCCCGGTCGGCGCTGCGCTTCCAGAACGCCATGGCCCGGATCGACGGCCACCGCGTCCTCGTGGACGGCGTCTCCCCCTCGGAGATGGCCATGAAGGAGGGCACCGGCACCTACACCGACGTCATCGAGCACGGACTGCGCGTGTGGGACTCCCTGGTCGCACTGTCGGACCCCGAACAGGTCCCGCACCTGCGCTCCCTGACCTCGCTGATGCGCACCCGCGAACTGCTCAACCAGCAGGACGCCGTCCTGGCGCACTCGGTGGCCACCCACTCCTTCCCCGACGAGTCGCACGCCACCTTCGCCGCGGCCGCCGGCGCCCAGCAGTACGCCTGGGCGCGGGTGGGCACCGAACTCAGCGACCAGGACCGCCAGGACTACGTCGCGCTGGAGTCCTACTCGGTACTGCACACGGTCTACCTGCTGCAGGGCAGCATCGTGGGCACTCCCCTGGGCCGGGCGAACACGGTGCCGGTCAACGCCCCGACCTGGCGCGGGGCGGCCGAGGCGGTGGACATGCGGATGCGCGAGGTCGAGGAGTCGCAGATGGAGCGGGTGGTGGCCCTGGGCCACGCCCACGCGTCCTCCCTGCGGGACCAGGTGCTGCTGGTCAGCGTTCCCGCGCTGGTCGTCGCGCTGGCCTCCAGCGCGGTGGCGGTCACCGGGGCCCAGCGGGTGGGGCGCAGGCTCCAGCGGCTGCGCTCGTCGACGCTGGAGCACGCCCGGGTGCGGCTGCCCTCGGTCACGGCACGGCTGCGCCGGGGCGAGCAGGTGGACGTGGACGAGGAGGTGCCGCGGTTGAGCGGGGGCCGCACCGACGAGATCGGCGAGGTCGCCCAGGCCTTCGACACCGCCCAGCGCGCGGCGGTGGCCGCGGCCGTGGAGGAGGCGCAGGTGCGGGCGGGTGTGCGCAACATGTTCCGCAACATCGCCCGGCGCACGCAGTCCCTGGTCCACCGCCAGCTGGGGCTGCTGGACTCGCTGGAGCGCGGCGAGACCGACCCGGCGGTCCTGGAGTCGCTGTTCCGGATCGACCACTTCAGCACGCAGCTGCGGCGCAACGCCGAGAACCTGATGCTGTTGAGCGGGGACGCGCCCGTGCGGCGGGGCTGGGAGCCGGTGGGGCTGTACGAGGCCGTGCGGGCGGCCTCCAGCGAGATCGAGGACTACACCCGGGTGCGGCTGCACCGGCTGCCCGACGTGGCGCTGCGGGGCGACGTCGGGGCGGGCGCCGTGCGGTTGCTGGCCGAGCTGTTGGAGAACGCGACGCTGTTCTCCCCGCCGGGCACCGAGGTGACGGTCACGGGTGAGCGTTCGGCGGACGGCGGGGTCGTACTGCGGGTGCGTGACCGCGGGCTGGGGATGGGCGAGACGCAGGTGGAGCGGGCCAACGCGCTGCTGGCGGATGCTCCGCGCTTCGACCTGGGCCGGGTGCGCGAGGACTCGCAGCTGGGCCTGTTCGTGGTGGCCACGGTCGCGGCCCAGCACGGCCTGGAGGTGTCGCTGGAGGCTTCGGCGCAGGGCACGCTGGCGGTGGTGGTGATTCCCAGGGGTGCGCTGGCACCGGCCGAGCCGGTCGGGCCCGTGCCGGACCTGCCGCGGGTGCGTGCCGCGGAGCCGTCGGAGGCCGTGCGGTCGGGGGTGCGGGAGGGTCCGCGCGTGCCCGAGCCGGTCGGCGGTGGGCGCCCTGGCGCACCCTCCCCGGCCCCCGTGTCCTCCGAGCCCGTCGGGGACGGCGAGAGGGAGCGGGCGGTCGAGCCGGAGGCGGTGGCCGCCGCGGTGGTGGCGAGCGGAGAGGCCGACGGGGAGGCCGAGGAGACCTACATGGGCCTGCCGCGGCGCCGGCGCAGGGGCCGGGAACCGGCCACCGAGCCGGCGGCGCCGTCGGGCCGGGAGCCGGACGGGCAGCGGTCGCTGGCCGAGATCCGGTCGATGATGAGCGCGTTCCAGGCCGGGACGATGCGCGGTCGCGCGGGGTCCGAAGGTCCTGATGGAGAGGTCGGCGCGCACGGTGCGCGCCTTGGACAGGACGTGGAAGGGTGATGTCGATGTCGACGGGTGCTGCGGCGGAGGACCGGGTCGCCGACGGTGGTGAGGGTCGTTCGCCGGCCCAGACGTTGGACTGGCTGCTGAGCGACCTGGTGGAGCGGGTGGTGGGCGCGCGCCAGGCGCTGCTGCTGTCCGCGGACGGGTTGCTGCTGTCCTGTTCGCGGGGGCTGGATCGCGGGGAGGGCGAGCGCCTGGCGGCGATCGCGTCGGGGTTCGCGAGTCTGGCCCGTGGGGCCAGGGCGCAACTGGGGGCGGCCGAGGTGCGTCAGACCGTGGTGGAGATGGACAGTGTGTTCTTCTTCGTGCTGGCGGCCGGGCGGGGGGCTTCGTTGGCGTTGGTCGCGGAGTCCTCGTGCGACATGGGCCAGGCCGCGTTCGAGGTGAACCGTCTGGTGCGCCAGGTGGGTCCGCATCTGTCGGCGCTGCCGCGACGGCGGGGTGGTGGCGTGGGGTGAGCGGGGTGCCGCCCGGTGATCCGGGGGAGTCGAGTCTGATCCGGCCGTACTCGGTGACGGGTGGGCGTACGCGTCCGTCGCGGTCGGATCTGGCCCTGACCTCCCAGGTGGTGGCGGTGCCGTCGTTGGATCCGGTGGAGCTCGATCCCGAGCCCGCGCTGTTGCTGTCGCTGTGTGTTCGTCCGGTGTCGGTGGCGGAGGTGGCCTCGCGTTCGGGTTTCGCGCTGGGAGTGGTGCGGATCCTGTTGGCCGATCTGTTGGATCAGGGCTACGCGGTGGTGCACGGTTCGGAGTGGGAGAAGCGGCGTCCGGACGCCGCGACGCTGCGGTCGGTTCTGGAGCGTATTCGTGCGTTGTGAGGTGGAGTGGCGTTGGACGTGAAGGCCTCCGAGGGGGCGGGACCTGTTCCCGACACCTTGAAGATCCTGGTCGCCGGTGGTTTCGGGGCGGGCAAGACCACCCTGGTCTCGGCGGTGAGCGAGGTGGAGTCGCTGCACACCGAGGAAGTGATGACCTCCGAGAGCGTGGGCGTGGACGACCTGGCGGGGGTGGAGGGCAAGACCACGACGACGGTGGCGCTGGACTTCGGCCGGATCACGTTGGACGAGTCGACGGTGGTGTACCTGTTCGGGACGCCGGGGCAGAAGCGGTTCTCGTTCATGTGGGAGGAGTTGGCGGAGGGGGCGCTGGGCGCGGTGGTGCTGGCCGACACGCGGCGGTTGTCGGACTCCTTCGGGGCGATCGACTTCTTCGAGAGCCGCGGGGTGCCGTTCGTGGTGGCGGTCAACTGCTTCGACGGGCAGCGCACGCACCGCGGGGAGGACGTACGGGTGGCGTTGGACCTGGAGGAGCAGGTGCCGTTGCTGTTGTGTGACGCGCGCAGTCGGGAGTCGGCCAAGGAGGTGCTGGTGGAGCTGGTGGCCCTGGTGCTGCGGATGGAGTTGTCGGGGGTCTGAGTGTGTGGTGGCGGGGTCCGGCGCGGGGCGCCGGGCCCCGTTCGTGTGTGCGGACGAGGTCGGGTGCGGGGGGTGTGGGGGGTGTTCGTGTGGATGCACGAGCACCCCTTCCACAGGACAACTGATTTCATTGCGCGGCAAAGCCAGCAGGCATGATTCAGTTGTCGGTGTGATTCTTTGCGAGTGATTCACTTGCGCTTCGGGCGTGATGTCTGTCATGGTGGGCTGGTTCACATTAGCCCAAAGCCATGCAAGTGGTGATATACCTCGCAGGAAGGTCGATCTGTTGCCAAAGACGACCCCTCGGTTGGAGCGCGTCCTCAAGCTCCCGCACCTGGTGCTGTTCGGCCTGGCCTACCTCGTGCCGACGACCATCCTGACCGTCTACGGCGTGGCCACCGCCCTGTCCGGGGGCCGCCTGCCCTCCGCCGTGCTGGTCGCCCTGGTCGCCATGCTCTTCACCGCCTACTCCTACGGGCGGATGTCGCGGGTCTACACCTCGACCGGTTCGGCCTACGTCTACGCCCAGAAGTCGCTGGGACCGCGCACGGGGTTCATGGTCGGCTGGACGATGATGCTGGACTACCTGTTCCTGCCGCTGATCAACTACATCACCATCGGCCTGTACCTGAACGCCCAGTTCCCCTCCGTGCCGGACTGGGTGTGGATCATCGGCTTCCTGGGCGTGATCACCACCCTGAACGTGCGCGGTATCCAGATCGTGGCCCGGGCCAACACCTTCATCGTCGGCGCCCAGGTGGCCTTCCTGCTGCTGTTCTTCGCCCTGAGCTCCCGGCACCTGTTCGGGCAGGCCGACATCCACCCTCTGGCGCCCTTCGTCGGCACGGGACTGGAGATCCTGCCCGTCATCGCGGCCGCCGCCATCCTCACCGAGTCCTTCCTGGGCTTCGACGCGGTGACCACGCTCTCCGAGGAGGCCGAGAACCCCAGCCGGGACGTGCCGCGGGCGATCATGCTCGTGACTCTGCTGGGCGGGCTGATCTTCCTGGCCGCCTCGTGGTTCGGCCACATGGTCTTCCCCGACCACAGCCGCTTCACCGACGTGGACGCCGCCGCGCTGGACATCATGCGCGCCCTGGGCGGCGACCTGCTGGCGGCGCTGCTGACCACCGCGCTGATCATCGGCTCCTTCGGGTCCGCACTCAGCTCCCAGGCCAGCGTCTCGCGCGTGCTCTACGCCATGGGGCGCGACGGCACACTCCCCCAGCGCTTCTTCGGCCGCCTCAGCCCCCGCTTCTCCACTCCGGCGGCCAACATCGTCCTGGTCGGGGCGGTGTCCCTGGGCGCGGTGTTCCTGGACATCGAGACCGTGGCCTCCTTCATCAGCTTCGGCGCCCTGGTGGCCTTCTCCGCGGTGAACCTGTCGGTGATCTGCCACTTCGTGGTCCGCGAGCGGATGCGCACGCGACTCGACCTTGTCCGCTACGGACTCGTTCCCGGCGTCGGCCTGACACTGACGGTGTACCTGTGGACCAACCTCAGCGGTCTGGCCTTCGCCATCGGCGGCGTGTGGGCCCTGATCGGACTGGCCCAGCTCGCCTACGTCACCCAGGGGTTCCGCCAGGCCCCGCCCGAGATGGACTTCGACGAGCGCACCCTGGCCGAGCGCGTCGAGGCCTGAACCCCCGGACCACTCCCCTGGCACACCGGCGGCCCCGGAGCACGACGCTCCGGGGCCGCCGCGTGCGTGCCCGCGAAACAGACGAAGAGCCCGCAGAGGACGAGGAGGAACCCGACGCGGTTGTCGTCGGAGCGGGCGGGGGGCTGGTCGAGCAGGCCCGTGCCAAGGCCGCGGCGGCGGGCGTGGCGCCGCGGCTGCTGCACGGCGACGCCACCCGGCTCGACGAGGTGGACGCGCCCGGCCCGTTCGACCTGTTCTTCGACCTGAGCTGCCTGTGCGGCATCCCCCCGCACCGCCGCGACGCCTACGCCGGGGGGCTCACCCGCCGCGCGGCGCCCGGCGCACTACTCCTGATGTTCGGGTACGGCCCCGGCGCCTTCGACGATCCGGACGCGGGGGTGGGCTCCGAAGAGATCGCCACCAGGTTCTCCGGCTGGGAGCTGATCGACACCACCCCGGGCACCAATCCCTTCCCCACCTTCTGGTTCACCCTGCGCCGTGTCTGAGCGCCCGGCCGGGCCGTGTCAGGGCGTGCGCCCGGTCAGGGCCAGCAGGCGGTCCTGGGGCCCGGCGTCGGCCGCCACCGGCGCGGGGGCGCCGAACATCGGCCCCGGACCCAGGGGCCGGTCCCCCGCCCACTCCCGCAGCGCGGCGACCAGGGCCGCGTCGAGTTCCTCGTCCGCGCCCACGGCTCGGGCGAGGTCCCAGGCGTGCACGGTCAGGTCGAAGGTCATCTGCCACAGGTACTCCTGCCCGGGGGTGTCGCCCAGGGACAGGTGCACGGTCCGCTCCAGGGCCCCGGGGGACAGCCAGGCCAGACGGGCCTCGCGGGAGGCGACCGCCCAGGTGGCCGCGGGCGCCTCGCCGAGGTTGTCGCCCGCGAGCTCGTCGGCCAGGTCCTCCACTCGGCCGCCGGAGAGCAGGTGGGGCACCCACAGCTGCTCGGTGACCAGATGGTTCACCAGATCGTGCACGTCCCAGTCGGCGCAGGGCGTGGCCAGCGCCCAGTCGGCCGTCCCCACGGCCCTGACACGGCGGTCGAACTCGCCCATGGCGGTGGCGTGCAGGTCGGTCAGCTCCGGCATGGCTTCCCCTCGGCGGACGTCGGCGGTTGCCCGGGCAGCGTACCCGCCGCCGCGGCCGGGCCAAACGGTCCCCGGGCGCGCCTGCCGGGGCCCGGTGCCCCGCGACCTGGAGCGGCTCACACGTGGGCGGGCGGCAGCCGGTCCCGCCAGGGCAGGGCCGCTTCGAGCTGGGCCGCCACCATCAGCAGCAGGTCCTCCCGGCCGGCGGCGGCCACGAGCTGGACGCCGATGGGCAGACCGCGCGGGCTCTGGGCCAGGGGGAGGCTGATCGCGGGGTGCCCGGAGACGTTGAAGGGCGCGGTGAAGGGCCCGTAGGCCAGGATCCGGCGCAGCCAGGAGCGCACCGAGTGCCCGGGGGCGTCGTAGTCGAGGGTGCCGTGCGGTGCGGGCGGCCGTCCCAGGGTGGGGGTGACCAGGAGGTCGTGGGTGTCCAGGAAGAGGGACACGGCACGGGTGACGCGGTGCTGGGCCTGCAGGGCGCCGGCGATCTCCACGGCGGTGCACCGACCGGCCTCGGCCAGGACCTGGCGGGAGACGGACTCCAACGCGGCGGGGTCGGGGCGGTGGGGCAGCCGCAGCAGGGCCGTGCCGGTGGCCATGGCTGCCAGCACGCACCCCTCCACCACGTCCTCGGATTCCAGGACCGGGGCGTCCTCCCGCACGGTGTGCCCGATCCACTCCAGGGCGCGGGCGGTGTCCACAGCGGCCTCGGCCACACCCGGGTCCACCTCGGTCTCGGCCCAGGGCCGGGTGGTGACGGCGATGCGGAGCCGGCCGGGATCGCGGCGCACGGCCTGGGCGAAGGGGCGTTCGGGGGCCGGTGCGACGAACTTCTCGCCCAGGGGCGGGGCGCCCAGCGCGTCGAGCAGGTGGGCGGCGTCGCGCACGGTGCGGGTGAGGCCGAACTCCACCACCAGCCCGTACCCGGCCTCTCCGGCGTCGGGGCCGCAGGGGGTGCGGCCGCGGGTGGGTTTGAGGCCGACCACGCCGCAGGCGGAGGCCGGCACACGCAGGGACCCGGCACCGTCGTTGCCGTGGGCGAAGGGGACCGCTCCGGCGGCCACCAGTGCGGCCGCTCCCCCGCTGGATCCGCCGACGCCGAAGCCGGTGTCCCAGGGGTTGCGGGTGGGCCCGTGCCGTCGGGGCTCGGTGGCGAAGTTGAGCCCGAGTTCGGGCGCGGTGCTCTGGCCCAGGGCGGTGAGCCCGGCCGCGCGCAGGCGCTCCATCAGGGTGTGGTCGCGCCGGCCCACGGCGAGCAGGCCGCGGCTGCCCAGCGCGGAGGGCACGCCCCGGGCGAAGGGGCCGCTGTCCTTGATGACGAAGGGGACCCCGGCCAGGGGTCCGTGCGGGTCGTGGGCGGTCGGGGCGTCGAAGAGCGGTCCGGTGAGGGCGTTGAGGCGGGCGTCGGCGTCGGTGAGCGCGCGCCGGGCGGCCGTCTCGACCTCGGTGGTGCTGACCTGTCCCTGGCGGATCAGGGCGGCCAGGCCGACCGCGTCGTGCCGGGCGTAGTCGTGGACGTCCACCGCTGGTGCTCCTCGCCGGATCGGGGCCGCCGGGTCCCGGGTCGGGGCGGCCCCGCGCCACCGTAGTGGTGCGGCGGCGCGGCGCACCAGCGGTTTTCCGGTGGGGCTGTCGGTGTCACCGGGGTCGGCCGGTGCGGCCGGCCGCGCTCAGGCGTCCTCTCCGACGGGGGCGGCCACGACGCTGCCCACGTGTTCGTCGAGGGCCCGGCGCGCGGCGGGGTCGAGGCCGGTGTCGGTGACGAGCACGTCGCAGCGGTCGAGCGGGGCGATGGTGCTGACCCCCACGGTGCCCCACTTGGTGTGGTCGGCCGCGACCACCAGGGTGCCGGCGGCCTCGACCAGCGCGCGGTCGGTCTCGGCCTCCATGAGGTTGGGGGTGGTGAAGCCGGCCCGGACCTGCATGCCGTGCACGCCCAGGATGAGGACGTCGAGGTTGAGGCCGCGCAGGGAGGTCAGGGCGAGGGGTCCCACGAGGGCGTCGGAGGGGGTGCGGAATCCGCCGGTCAGGGCGACGGTGCGGTCCTGGCGGGGGGCGCGGTGCAGGATCTCGGCCACGCGCAGGGAGTTGGTGACCACGGTCAGCCCGGGGACCTCGCACAGGTGTTCGGCCACGGCCGCGGTGGTGGTGCCGGCGGACAGGCCCACGGCGCTGTGCGGTGCGACCAGGCCCGCGGCGGCGCGGGCGATGGCGCGCTTCTCGTCGGCCTGGCGGGTCGACTTGGCCTCGAACCCGGGTTCCTCGGTGCGCGGGCCCTGGAGGGTGACGGCGCCGCCGTGCACCTTGCGCAGGGCGCCGCGGCCCTCCAGCGCGTCGAGGTCGCGCCTGATGGTCATGTCCGACACCGCGAGGCTCTCGACGAGGTCGGCGACGCGGACGGCCCCGCTCCGCCGCAGCTGGTCGAGGATCTGTTCCTGCCGTTGGGCGGCCAGCAATTCGTCTCCCTGGGGCGCACGAAAATGTTCGAAGATGTTGGTTATAGCCTGGCATGATCCGTGCTCGTGTCAATTCGACCGTGGATGCCTGTTGGAAAAAGTTCATACCTGTTGACAACGTGGGCGTGAAGTGTGGAACATGTTGAAGATTGACGTGTGACCGCCTTCACACCTTTTCGGAGGAGCCCACGATGCACCCCAGACCTCCGGCACCACCCGGCCTCCGGCGCCGCTCCCTGCTGCGCGGACTCGCGGGCGCCGGGACCCTCGCGGCCCTGCCCGCCCTGGGCGGCTGCTCCTCCAGTGACCCGAACACCGTCACGCTGACCTCCAACCGCGCCAACGCCGCCCAGCGCGCGGCCATGCAGGACATCGTCGGCCTCTTCGAGGCGGAGTCCGGCCGCACCGTGGAGATCAACACCTTCGACTCCACGTCCTTCCAGGAGAGCGTCAACAACTACCTCCAGGGCACACCGGACGACGTCATCGCGTGGTTCGCCGGGTACCGGACGCGCTTCTTCGCCGAGCGCGGCCTGATCAGCGACGTCTCCGCCGTGTGGGAAGGGCTCGACGGCGCCTTCACCGACCAGGTCCGCGACCTGTGCTCCGCCCCCGACGGCAAGCAGTACATGGTGCCCGACTCCACCGCCCCCTGGGCGGTCTTCCACCGCAGGAGCCTGTTCGAGGAGAACGGCTACGAGGCGCCCGCCACCCGGGCGGAGTTCGTCGAACTGTGCGAGCGCATGCGCCGGGACGGCCTCGAACCGATCGCCTCGGGCGTGCGCGAGGGCTGGCCCGCCATGGGCATGTTCGACCACCTCAACCTGCGTCTGAACGGGCCCGGGTTCCACCTCGAACTCCTCGACGGCCAGCACTCCTGGGACTCCCCCGAGGTCCGCGCCGTCTTCGGCGCCTGGGCCGAACTGCTGCCCCACCACCAGGCCGACCCCCTGGGCCGGGGCATCAACGAGGCGCAGACCGCCCTGGTCCGCCGCGAGGCCGGGATGATGCTCTGCGGCATGTTCCTCACCCACGTCTTCCCCGAGGGCGAGGACCTGGACGACCTGGACTGCTTCCCCTTCCCCGAGTTCGACGCCGAGATCGGCGCCGACGCGGTCGAGGCCCCCATCGACGGGTTCATGGCCTCGGGAACCCTCCGCAACCCCGAGGGCGCCCACGCCCTGCTGGCGCACTTCGGCACACGCGAGGCCGAGGAGGTCTACACCGCGGTCGACCCCCAGGCGCTGCCCCTGCGGCTGGACGCCGACACCAGCGGCTTCAGCCCGCTGGAGGCCAAGGTCAACGACATGGTCGTCAACGCCGGGGCGCTCACCCAGTACATGGACCGCGACTCGCGCCCCGACTTCGCGTCCATCGTGATGATCCCCGCGCTCCAGCGCTTCCTGAGCCGGCCCGACGACATCGCCGACCTCACCGCCAGCATCCAGCGCCAGAAGTTGTCCATCTTCGGTCAGTGAGGAGCAAGGCATGGCCACCCCCGGCACCACCGAAGCACCCCCGTCGGCTCCGCCGACCCGCGACCGGGAACGACCGCCCCGGCGCGGCGGCACCTCGCTGCGCCACGGACGCCGCGACCGGATCTCCCTCGCCCTGATGCTGGGCGTCCCCGCGTTCCTGGTGGTCGGCCTGGTCTGGCTGCCCGCGGCCGCCACGGTCCTGCTGTCGTTCACCCGCTGGGACGGTATCGGCGGCCCGGAGACCATCGAGTGGGTCGGCACGCAGAACTACACCGACGCGTTCACCCTCTACCCCCCGTTCGGACCGGCGCTGCGCAACAACGTCGTGTGGCTGGTGTTCCTGTTCGCGGTCCCCACCGTGCTGGGCATGTTCTTCGCGGTCCTGCTCGACCGGGAACTGCGCGGCGGCCCCGTCTACCAGAGCGTCTTCTACCTGCCCGTGGTGCTGTCGCTGGCCCTGACCGGGTTCATCTGGCAGCTCATCTACTCCAGCGACCAGGGCCTGCTCAACGCCTTCCTCGCCCTGGTCTCCGACGCCCCGGCCGTGGACTGGTTCGGCGACCCCGACATCAACCTGTACGCGGTGCTGGTCGCGGCGGGGTGGAAGCACACCGGCTACATCATGCTGCTCTACCTGGCGGGCCTGAAGGCCGTCGACCCCTCGCTGCGCGAGGCGGCCGCCATCGACGGCGCCGGCTCGGTGCGCACGTTCACCAGCGTGGTCTTCCCCGCCCTGGTGCCGATCAACGTGGTCGTGGTCGTGGTGACCGTCATCGACGCACTGAGGGCCTTCGACCTGGTGTGGATCATCAACCGGGGGCGCAACGGCCTGGAACTGATCTCCGCGCTGGTGACCTCCAACGTCATCGGCGAGGCCAGCCGGGTGGGCTTCGGCTCCGCCCTGGCCGTGATCATGCTCGCGTTCTCGCTCGTCTTCATCGCCATCTACGTGTCCACCGTGCTGAGAGGGGCCCAACGGTGACCGCCACGACCCTGCCCGCGGCTCGCCGCCGCCGGATCCGCCCCGCGCGGGCCCCCCTGCACACGTTCCTCGTGATCACCGCGCTGGCGTGGTTCTTCCCCGTGCTGTGGGCGGTGATCAACTCCCTCCGCGACTACGACTACACGACCGTGCACGGCTACCTGTCCCTGGGCGGCTTCACCCTGGACAACTACGTCGACGCCTGGACCCAGGGCGAGATGCCCGTCTACTTCGCGAACTCGCTGCTCATCACGGTTCCCGCGGTGATCCTGACACTGTTCCTGTCCTCGTGCGCGGCGTTCGTGCTCAGCAACTACTCGCGCCGGTTCAACCTGGTGATGCTCGCGGTGTTCCTGGCCGCGAACCTGCTGCCGCCCCAGGCCCTGCTGGTCCCGCTGTTCCGCCTCTACACCTCCGTCCGGCTGCCGTTCTGGATCAGCGAGTCCGGCTCGCTCTACGACAGCCACATGGGAGTCGTCCTGATCCACGTGGCCTTCCAGATCGGGTTCTGCACGTTCGTGCTCAGCAACTTCATGAAGGCCATGCCCGCCTCCCTCCTGGAGGCGGCCAGGGTGGACGGGGCGAGCGTGTTCCAGCAGTACTGGAAGGTCGTGCTGCCCCTGTGCCGCCCCAGCCTGGCGGCCCTGGCCACCCTGCTGGTGACCTGGATCTACAACGACTTCTTCTGGGCGCTGGCGCTGCTGTCCAGCGGCGACAAGATGCCCATCACCACCGCGCTGCAGAACCTCCAGGGCGCCTTCTTCGTCGACTACAACCTCCTGTCGGCCGGGTCGGTCATCGTCGCCCTGCCGACGCTGATCGTGTTCTTCCTGCTCCAGCGCCACTTCGTGGCGGGACTGACCCTGGGAGCGAGCAAGGGGTGACGGTCCCCCGCCCAAGGGCGAGGGAGCGCAGAGGCCCCCGGCCCGCACGGGGCGGCCTTCCGCACCCGTCCCGGACGGACACGGCACACCACCGCACACCGCCCATTCCGCAGTACCGCCCACACCGCACAGAAGGAGCCCGGGACATCCGACCCGAACACCACATGACCCACCGCACCATCGAACTGCGGGCCGCGGGGACCGCACTGGTCCTGGCCGTGCCCGAGGCCGGGCTGCCGCACGTGCTGCACTGGGGCGCCGACCTGGCCGACACCGCGGGCCTGGCCGGGACCGCCGCACCGGCGGCCGCGAACAACGGGCTCGACGCACCGGTCCCGGTCTCGCTCCTGCCCGCCCAGGGCGAGGGCTGGCGCGGCCACCCGGGCATCTCCGGCCACCACGAGGGGCGGGCCACCTTCCCGCGCTGGACCGTCGACGAGGTCGTCGTGGACCCCCTCGACGGCGACAGCGGGCCGGACGGCCAGGCGCGGGACACGGACGGCGGCCGGGGCGGCGTCGTGACCGTCACCGCGCACACCGCCGGGCTGGACCTGCGCAGCGAGGTGCGGATGGAGGCCACCGGGCTGGTGCGCGTGCGCCACACGGTGACCAACACCGATGCCGCCGTGTGGACCCTGGGCTCCCTCCAGGCGACCATGCCCCTGCCCCGCGAGGCCGGCGAGGTGCTGGACCTGACGGGGCGCTGGTGCCGCGAACGCGCGCCCCAGCGCCAGGAGCTCACCATGGGCACCCGGCTGCGGGCCTCTCGGCGCGGCCGGACCGGGCACGACGCCCCGCTGGTGCTCACCGCCGGCAGCCCCGGGTTCGGCTTCCGGCACGGCGAGGTGTGGGGCGTGCACACCGGCTGGAGCGGCGACCACGTCCACCTGGCCGAACGCCTGCCCGAAGGCGCCGGACAGGCCGACGCCGTCCTGGCCGGCGGTGAACTCCCCCACCCCGGCGAGGTGCGGCTGGCCCGCGGCCGGAGCCACACCACCCCGTGGGTGTACTTCTCCTGGTCCGACCGGGGCTTGGACGGGATGTCCGCGCGCGTGCACCGCTGGCTGCGCTCACGGCCCGCCCACCCCTCCTCCCCGAGGCCGGTGGTGCTCAACACCTGGGAGGCCGTCTACTTCGACCACGACCCGGACACGCTCACCCGCCTGGCCGAGACCGCGGCGGCCATCGGGGTGGAGCGCTTCGTCCTGGACGACGGCTGGTTCCGGGGCCGGCGCGACGACACCGCGGGGCTGGGCGACTGGACCGTGGACACCGAGGTGTGGCCCGACGGACTGCACCCCCTGTTCGACCACGTGCGCTCCCTGGGCCTGCAGGTCGGGCTGTGGGTGGAGCCGGAGATGGTCAACCCCGACTCCGACCTCGCGCGCGCCCACCCGGACTGGTTGCTGTCCGCCGAGGGCCGCCCGCCCCCGCCCAGCCGCCACCAGCACCTGCTCGACCTGGCACGGCCAGAGGCGTTCGAGTACGTGTTCGAACACCTGGACGCACTGCTCACCGAGTACCGCCCCGACCACGTCAAGTGGGACCACAACCGCGACCTGCTCGAACCCGTGCACGCGCCCACCGGCGGGGCGGGCACCCACCACCACACCCTGGCGGTGTACGCGCTGTTGGACCGGCTGCGCGCGCGCCACCCCGAGGTGGAGATCGAGTCGTGCTCCTCCGGCGGCGGCCGGGTCGACCTGGGCATCCTGGAGCGCTCAGACCGGGTGTGGGCCTCCGACACCAACGATCCCCTGGAACGCCTGGCGGTCCAGCGCTGGACCGGCCTGCTGATCCCGCCCGAGCTCGTGGGCAGCCACGTCGGCGGGCCCCGGTCGCACACCACGGGCCGCATCGCCGACCTGTCCCTGCGCTGCCTGACGAGTCTGATGTCGCACGCGGGCCTCGAATGGGACATCACCGGGTGCGGCCCGCAGGAACTGGAGGTTCTGGCGGGGTGGATCGGCCTGTACCGGGAGCTGCGCCCGCTCCTGCACTCGGGCGACCTCGTGCACGCGGACGCGCCCGACCCCGCCGAGCAGCTCGACGGGGTGGTGGCCCCCGACGGAGGGGAGGCGGTCTTCCGCTACGCCCGCCTGACGACGTCGGCCCGCGCGGTGCCGGGCCGGGTCCGTCTGCCGGGCCTGCGGGAGGACCGGACCTACCGGCTGCGCCGACGCGAGGAGGCGGGCCCGCCCCGCACCACCCAGCAAGGGGCGCCGCCGTGGTACGGGCGCGAGGGGATCGAGGTGTCGGGGGCGGTACTGGCGCGCTCGGGGATCCAGCTGCCCAACCTCGACCCGGCCCAGGCGCTCCTGCTGCACCTGCGCGCGGTGTGAACCCGCGGGGAGACGAGGGCGCCTCGCAGGTGCGGTGTGAGGAGCCCGAGGAGTGGTTCCGCGGCCGGCACGCGACGCACGCCGCGCCGCGGGTGGTGGACTTCGTTCCGGAGCTGCCGCGTACGCCCTCGGAGAAGATGCGGCGGGCGTGGTCGCGCTGAGCCCACCCGGAGGTGCTCACGGGGATGCCGAGGTCGGGGTGGTGTCCGGCCTGTGCGGCGGCGGAGTCCTTCAGTTCGGCCGTGCGGTGGATGTCGGGGGCTTCGGTGTCCCACTTCCAGTCGGTGATCCACGCCTCGCGGATCTGGTCGCCGGTGATCTTCCTGGCGTCCTTCCCCTTCTTGGAAGTTCGTTCCTGACTGCCCGTTCCGCCATCTCCCCGATGGACACGCACTCACTTGACTTCATGTTGACATGAAGTTGCAGAGTTCTCATGGACTGCCAAGTGATCGGCAAAGGGAGAACGATGCTGGACGACACACGCCGTCGACGTCGGTTGGGCCGAGGAGGACCGGAGGTATCCCCGATCGGTCTGGGGTGTATGGGGATGAGCCATGCGTACGGACCGGCGGACCGCCGAGAGGCCCTGCGTACTCTTCGGCACGCCGTGGAGATCGGGGTGGACCTCCTCGACACGGCCGACGCCTACGGCGACGGACACAACGAGGAACTCGTCGGAGAAGCGGTGCGGCACCGTCGGGACGACGTGGTGCTCGCGACGAAGTTCGGGCTGCGCGGTGCCCCCGGCTCCCGTTCCCTGGCGATCGACACCTCACCGGAGTGGGTGGTGGCGGCCTGCGAGGCTTCGCTGCGTCGGCTAGGGGTCGACACCGTGGACCTGTACTACGTCCACCGCCGCGACCCCCGGGTACCCGTCGAGGAGACGGTCTCGGCGATGGCCGGTCTCGTCGCGGCGGGCAAGGTGCGCTGGCTCGGTATGTCAGAGGTCAGCCCGCAGACCCTGCGGGCCGCCCACGCGGTGCACCCCATCACGGCCGTGCAGGTGGAGTACTCGCTCTTCACCCGGGAAGTGGCGGAAGGCGAACTGTGGGACACGTGCCGCGAACTGGGGGTGGCCCTCGTTGCCTACTCACCGATCGGCCGGGGGTTGCTCAGCGGGGCGTACGTGTCCGGCGACGGCGATCAGCGCCGGTCCCTGCCCCGTTTCTCCGAGGAGAACCTGCCGCGCAACCTGGCACTGGCCCAGGCGGTCCGCCAGGTGGCCGCCGACATCGGCTGCACACCGGCGCAGGCCGCGCTGGCCTGGGTCCTGGCCCAGGGGGAGGACGTCGTCGCCATCCCCGGGACCCGAAGCGTCGCCCACCTCGTTGACAACGCCGACGCACGCGACATCTCGCTGACCCCGGACCAGATCGACCGGCTCTCACGGGCGGTCCCGCCGACCGGTGTCGCCGGGGAACGGTACCCCCAGCACGCGCTGGCCTGGGTGAACCGCTGAGTGACGAGGAGAACGACTCGATGAGACAACGCATCCACGCCCGACTGCACGCCGCCGTGCACCACCGCGGCGGCGACGGCTTCGACCGACGACGGAGTGAGTCCTACGACCGGCTGGCCCAACGGACGCTGCGGGGACTGTACCGGCGGGTGGCCTCCGACGTCGCGCGTGCGACGCCCCCGCGAGGACAGGTGCTCGATGTGGGAACCGGTCCGGGGCGGCTGCTGCACGAGGTCGCCGCGAAGCGGAGCGATCTGTCCCTCATGGGCGTCGACCCGTCCGAGGACATGATCGCGCTCGCCGAACGGCTGTCCGCAGAGCGCGGATCGGCCGGTCGCACCGCCTTCCGTGTCGCCGACGTGGCGGCACTTCCCCAGGCCGACCACAGCGTCGACCTCGTGGTGTCGACTCTGAGCATGCACCACTGGCCGGATCCGGAGGCGGCCGCCGCGGAGCTGGCCCGCGTGATCCGCCCGGGGGGCCGGCTGATGGTCTACGACTTCCGCTTCGCGCCGGTCGATGAGGCGATGAGCGCGCTGAGTCGACACCCGGTGTTCGCGCAGGGGTCGCCGGTGCGCGAACCGGTGCGCACCGGCTGGTTCCCCTTCGCGGTGTTCCAGCTCCTGGCGCTGTCCGCGTCCGGGCACTGACCTCCGTCGAGCAGAACCTCCCGGAGCCGTGCGCGAGCCGATCCCGGTGCCCGGATGCGTCCGGGCCGGCTCGCGCACGGCTCGTCTGGCTGAGGCCCGGCCCGGCGGCACGGGCCTCAGTCGGACGTGGAGGACGAGATGTCGAGTTGGACCGCCGTGTACGTGTCCGACAACGCCCAGGGGTGCCGGGTCAGGGGCCGGCCAGGACGTCCCAGCCCATGCGCACGAGGAGGGCCAGCACGACCACGAGCAGGACGGCACGGACGAATCCGGAGCCGCGCCTGAGCGCCATACGGGCACCGATCTGGGCGCCGATGATGGTGCTCACGGCCAGACCCAGGCCCAGCAGCCAGTCGATGTGGCCGCCGAAGGCGAACACGACCAGGGCGCCGAGGTTGGTGCACACGTTGACGATCTTGGCCGAGGCGGAGGCGGTGACGAAGTCCATGCCCAGGACGGCGGTCAGGGCGATGATGAGGAAGACGCCGGTGCCGGGGCCGATCAGCCCGTCGTAGAAGCTGACGCCGAGCCCGGCCAGGGCGATGGCGGCCAGCAGGCGGTTGCGGGTGCGCAGGCGGGGGTCGGCGACCGAGCCCATGGCGGGGCGGACGTAGACCAGCAGGGCCACACCGGCCAGGACGACCATGATGACGGGTTTGAGGACGTCGGCGGTCAGGGCGGTGGCCAGGACCGCTCCCAGTCCCGAGCCCAGCAGCGCGAGCGCGGAGGTGGGCAGGACCACGCTGCGGTCCAGCGGCACGCGGCGGGCGTAGGCGAGGGCGGCGGACGTGGTGCCGAAGACCGCGCCGAGCTTGTTCGTGCCCAGCAGGGTGGCCAGGGGTGTGCTGGGCGCCGCGACCAGCAGTGCGGGCAGCAGGAGGAGGCCTCCCCCGCCGACGACGGCGTCGACCCAGCCCGCGGCCACGCCGGCGAGCAGGAGCAGGCCCAGGATCTCGGGGTCGAGGGTCACTGGTCGCCCTGGGAACGTGAGGGGATCATGGGTTCTTTTCGGTGGGCGGAGTGGGTCGTGGCGATTCTAGCGGCGGGGGCGGTGTGAGCCGCGCCTCGCCGGGGTTCGGACGCCCAGCGCCTTTACGACGTAGATCACCCATTGCCGCGCAGCCGGGGCGGCCCCCTCAGCCCTGGGCGTCCGAGTGCTCCTGGCCCCTGCCCCGGCCCCGGCCCCGCGCGAGCTTGACGCAGACGATCGCGGCGGCGCCGACGGCGATGAGCACGGCCAGCCCGCCGAAGGGAACCCACAGCGGCGACGCCACGAGGGAGCTGATCCAGAAGAGTCCGGCCACGGCGTAACCGCTCCCCGCGGCCAGGGCCAGGACGTTCACCAGGACCGTGGTCAGGTTGTGGGAGGAGCCGGCTTCGGACTGCGTCTGGTAGCTGACCCCGAACCCTCCCGGAAGGCCGACGCCGAACTGCTGGATCTCGGCCGGCCGCAGCATCATGTGGGTCGGCGGCTGCGGCGCGGCCCCGGGCCGGGCGGAGGCCGGCGGCGCGGGCTCCGTCGGCACCTCGTCCTCCAGGTCCTCCGAACTCGCCACCTCGACCTCGGCGCCCGCCGCCCCGTGCGGCACTTCGTCACTGAGGTCGTCCATGTCCGCTCCCCTCGGCCAGGGTCCGCGAACGCTCGACGCGGATCGGGTCGTCCGCGTCGCGCGTCGGCATCTCATCACTGAGGTCTTCCTCACTCAGCACCACGAGCCGGTCCTGCCGACCGTCCTCCGGCATGCCACCCCCATCCCCGTCAGTCGATGACCATTTGCATCCAGAGGATGACCCGTTGCAAGCATCGACGTTGGCGCGCCGTCAGATTCAGTCAACGTATGTATGATTGATGCATATTGACTGTTCCAAACGCGTACGACAACTGACTCCGGGCAGTATGTCGGAGTCGGTGGCCCTACGCAGGAAGGCGGCGAGCATGGCCCGCACGCAATCGCGCCAGGAGACCGAGGACCAGGCCGCGGTCACGAAGGTGCACCGGGTGACCGTCAACCTGACCGAGAACTCCCACGAGAAGCTGGAAGAGACCGTCAAGCTCACGGGGCGGAACAAGACGGACACCATCAACCGCGCCATCCAGGTCAACGCCTGGCTGGAGGAGGCCATCCAGAACGGGGCGAGCGTCTTCGTGCAGGAGGGAGGGGACGGGGAGCTGCAGAAGATCGTGCTCCTGTGACTCCTCAGCCGCCCTGTGCGCTCTTGGCGTCCTCGGTGTCCTTGCGGTCCTGCTGCTGGATGTTGGAGACGAACGCGGACGCCACCGCGGCAGTGAGCGTACCCACGAGCGAGATCCCCATGATCATCATGGCGACCGCCACCAGGCGGCCCTGGAAGGTGACCGGGTAGAAGTCGCCGTAGCCGACCGTCGTCACCGTGACCACCGACCACCACAGGGCGTCGCCGAACTCGGTGATGTTCGCCCCGGGGGCGTGCTGCTCGACGTCCAGGACGGCGATGGCGCCCAGGACGGACGTCAGCGCGGCCGTGCCGGCCACGTACATCGACGCCTTGCCGCTCAGCGTCCCCGCCAGGGAGCGGTTCAGCATGCGCAGCAGGGCGAGCAGCCGCAGCAGCCGCAGCGTGCGGAACATGGGGAGCACGATCAGGACCACGTCGTACCAGTGCCGGAGCGCGTACCACGCCCGGTGCTCGGCCAGGTAGAGCCGGATGAAGAAGTCGACGGCGAACGCCGCCCACACCGTCCACGACAGGGCGCGCAGCATGGAGCGCAGGTCGCTGTCCAAGCTCTGGTCGATGACGGGCCAGGCGTAGGCGACCAGGAACGCCCCGGCCAGGAGCAGCATCGGGATCTCCACGCGCTGTTCCCAGCGGGCGACCCGTGCGCCGTGGTCGCGGCGTCCGGCGGGCTTCTTGTTCTCGTTGCCCTCGTGCGGTGCTGCCATGGGGGACCGGTCTCCGTTCTGCGTTGGATCGCCACAGGTGAGTGCACGTCCACGTAACCAGAGAGCGGACACCGCCACGACACCCGGGCGTCACGGTCAGAACGCGCTGTCGGCCCACCACCGTTGGACCTCGGCCAGCACGCGCGGCGGGATCGCGTGTCCGCCGGGGTGTTCGCGCGCCGTCACCGCCGCGCCCCGCTCCCCCAGCTGGGCGGCCAGCAGGCGCGCCTGGTCGATGGGGGTGACGGGGTCGGCCTGTCCGGCCCCCAGGAAGACCCGCGTACCGGACAGGTCCACCGGCTCGGGCTCGCGGCCCTGCAGGGGCGCTCCGGCGGCGAAGAGCGCGGCGCCGGCCAGGAGGTCCGGGTGGAGCAGCAGCAGGGCCGCGGCGGTGTTGGCGCCGTTGGAGAACCCGCTGGCCACGATCCGCCGCGGGTCCAGGCCGTAGGAGCGGGTCGCGGCGGTGGTGAACTCCGCCAGCTCGGCGGACCGTTCGATGAGGTCGTCGACGTCGAAGACGCCCTCGCGCAGGCGGCGGAACCAGCGGCTGGCCCCGTTCTCGTCGACCTGGCCGCGCGGCGAGAGCAGCGCCGCGCCGGGCGCCAGGGCACGGCCCAGCGGCAGCAGGTCGTGCTCGTCGGCGCCGGTGCCGTGGAGCAGGAGAACGGTGGGCGCCCCGGGCTCGGTCGCGGGCTCGAACACGTGGACGAAGTCGTCGGTGGTGGTCACCGTCCGACCCGGACCTCGGGCAGGCGGGCGGCGATCTGCTCGCGGTCGGGCTCCATCCACGGCGGGAGTTTGAGGGAGCGGCCCAGTTCCAGGAGGGGTTCGTCGTAGTCGAACCCGGGGCCGTCGGTGGCGATCTCCAGCAGGGCCCCGCCGGGCTCGCGGAAGTAGATCGAGGTGAAGTAGCAGCGGTCGCGGATCTCCGTCACGCCCACGCCGTCGCCCTCCAGCCGCTCGCGCCAGGCCTTCTGGACGGGGCCGTCCGGGGCGCGGTAGGCGACGTGGTGGACGGTTCCGGCGGCCACGAGGCCGCGTTCGGCCCGGGGCCGGGCCAGGACGTCGACGATGGTGCCCACCCCGGCGCCGGAGTCGTTGGTGCGAAAGCGCAGGCGGTCGCCGTCCTCCTCGGCCAGGCGGAAGCCCAACCGCCCTCCGAGCATCTCGGCGGTGCCCTCGACGTCGTTCTCGGTGAAGGTGACCGCGCGGATGCCGCGGATGGCGTGTTCGGCGGGGACCCGGCCGCCGTCCCAGGGGTCGGTGTCGTGGGAGTCGGCGCTGGCGGCGAGTTCGATGACCAGGCCGTCGGGGTCGCGCAGGCTGAGCACGTCCTCCGCTCCGCGCTCGGCGGGCCGTGTGGTGGGTACGTCCAGTGCGGCCAGGTGGTCGGCCCACCAGCCCAGGGAGCCCTCGGGCACGGAGAAGGTCGTCGTGGTGGCCTGGCCGGCGCCGCGCCGTCCCCGTGGTGCGTCGGGCCAGGGGAAGAAGGTCATGATCGTGCCGGGATTGCCCGCACGGTCGCCGTAGTAGAAGTGGTAGGTCTGCGGCGCGTCGAAGTTGACCGTGCGTTTGACCATGCGCATGCCCAGGGCGTTGAGGTAGAAGTCCGCGTTGGCCTGGGGGTCGCTTGCGATCGCGGTCACGTGGTGGATCCCCGAGGGCCGCACGTCCATGTCGTCACCTTCCGTCGAGCGCTCACCGGATCTGAGACCGGGAAGTAGTTCAACTTTAAATTAGATGGCCCGCTTTGTCTCTACCCTGCCCCAACAACACCACGAGGCCGCCCGCGACACGGTGGTGCCGCGCCCGGGCGACCGGAGGGACGTTCATCCCCCGCGGCACCATCGGCCACGGGCGGGTGCGCGGGCGCACCGGGCACGGTCCGGCCGACGCGCGGGGACCGCACTGACGCTGTGCGGCAGCCCGCCACCGGGCGATCAGCCCCGTGCGCCCGCGCCGTGGCCGGTCGCCGCCGCGGATCCGCCGCACCGGTCCGGGGTCTGCTTCGTGGGCTCCTGGGCAGGCGCGGGAGCGGGCAGTCGGCGCAGGCGCAGCGCCACCAGGGCGGCCGCGGCGCACAGGCCCACGGCGAAGAGCACCGCGCCGTTCCAGCCCGCCGCGTCATAGACCAGGCCGCCCAGCCAGCCGAAGAGGCTGGAGCCGAGGTAGTAGGCCAGCGTGTACAGGGCCATGGCCTGGGCGCGCCCGGCCGAGGCACGCGATCCCACCCACGCCGAGGCGGTGGCGTGGGCGCTGAAGAAGCTGAAGGTCAGCACCAGCAGGGCCGCCAGCAGGCCGACCAGGACGCCGGCGAACAGGCCCGCCAGCCCCACGGCCATGAGTCCGGTGGACACCGTCAGGACGGCGTAGCCGCCGAAGCGGGCGGTGGCCGATCCGGCGACGGCGGAGCCGAGCATCCCGGCGGTGTAGGAGAGGAAGAGCAGGGAGGCGGCGGCCTGGGACAGCCCGAACGGTTCGGCCGTGAGCCGAAAGCCCAGCAGGTTGTAGACGGTCATGAACGCGCCCATGAGCAGCAGGGCCTGGGCGTAGAGGGCGGGCAGCCCCCGGGCGGTGAGCGCCGAGCGCAGGCGGGCCGCCAGGGACGGGCCCGCGGCGCGTCCGGACGCCGTCGCCGGACGGGGCGCCCGCCCCCGGGGCAGGACGAGCACGAACACCGCCAGGGCGACCAGGCCCAGCAGTGTGTTGGCGGCGATCCCCCAGGCCCAGCCGCCGTGGTCGGCGGCGAACCCGGCCAGCAGCCGCCCGCCCATGCCGCCCAGCGGGTTGCCCGCGATGTAGAGCCCGGTGGCGCGTGGGGCGTCGGCGGGGTGGATCTCCTCGGCGAGGTAGGACACCGCGGCGGCGGGGACCCCGCCCAGCGCGGCGCCCTGGAGGGCGCGCAGGGCCAGCAGGAGCCAGAGGTCCGCGGCCAGGGGTGCCGCGCACCCCAGGAGGGTGGCCACGAGCAGCGAGGCGGTGATGACGCGGGCGCGGCCGAAGCGGTCGGCGGCCCCGCTCCAGACCAGGGTGAACCCGGCCAGGCCGCCGGTGGCGACGGAGACGGTGAGCGCGGCCTGGCTCGCGGAGGTGTCGAAGCCCTCGGCGATGGCGGGCAGGATCGGCTGGACCGACCACAGCTGGGCGAAGGTGGCCACCGCGGCGGCGACCAGGGCGACGACCGTGCGGCGGTAGGCGCGGCTGCCCGCGCGGGGGCGCGGATCGGGGGTGGTCGGGCTGGTCGCGGTCATGCCCTCCACGCTAGGCAGGGCCGTTTCATACGTCCAATGCATGATTTGTCGCTGATGCATACTGGATCGCATGAATGAAGTGGACGCGCTGGCCCAGGTCCTGGTCCCCCGGCTGCGGATGGTCGCGGCGGTGGCCCGCACCGAACACGTCACACAGGCGGCCGAGTCGCTGGGCGTGCCCCAGCCCACGCTCAGCCGCGCGCTGGCGCGGGTGCAGGAGGAGATGGGCATCGCGCTCGTGGAGCGCACGGGGCGGGGTGTGCGGCTGACCCGGGCCGGGCAGAGGCTGCTCCCCTACGTGGAGCGGGCCCTGGAGGACCTGCGCGAGGGGTTGGCCGACCTGACCGGCGCCGAGGAGGGCCGGGTGGCGCTGACCTTCCTGCCCACGCTCGGCGTCGAAGTGGTTCCGGCGCTGCTGCGGGGGTTTCGCGCCGAGCATCCGGGGGTGCGCTTCACCCTGACCCAGGAGCCCTGGGCGGAGTCCCTGCGGCGGCTGTCCGCGGGTGGGGCGGACCTGGCGCTGACCTCGCCGCTGCCCGCGGACCCGGGGCTGGCGTCGGCGGTGCTGCACACGCAGTGGCTTCGGCTGGTGGTGCCCGAGCACCACCGGCTGTCGTCCTCGGCGGGGCCGGTGTCGGCCGCGTCCGCGGTGGCCGAGGAGTTCGTGCTGCTCAAGCCCGGGCGGGGGGTGCGCCATCTGACCGACCGGTTGCTGGACGAGGCGGGTGTGACGCCGCGGGTGGCGTTCGAGGCCGACGACATCGCCACGGCGCGGGGGCTGGTGGCGGCGGGCCTGGGGGTGTCGGTGCTGCCCGCACGGCCGCGCGGGCCCCTGCCGGGGACCGTGGAACTGGGCCTGGCGGAGGAGGGCGCCGACCGGCCGGTGGGGGTGGTCTGGCCGCGGGCGTCCGTGGACGGCGGCAGCGGGCGTCGGGCGTTCGAGCCGCCCGCGGTCGCGTTGTTCCGCGACTACGTGTGCCGGGTGGGCCCGCGGACCATCCCCGACCTGACCGGTTGAGGAGCCCTCCCGCCCCGGGGTTCGGCCGGGGCGGGACGGAGGCCGGGCGGGGAGCCGCCTACTCGACGGTGACGGTCTGTTCCATGCCCATCTCGCGGTGGGTGCCCACGGAGCAGTAGAAGGTGTAGGTGCCGGGCTCCAGGGTGACGGTGCCGGTGGCGCTCCCTCCACCGTCGGTCACGGGAATGACGGTCTCGTCGCCGAGCTCCTCGACGACCAGGTCGTGCGGGGCCTCCCCGGCGTTGTCGAACGTGATCTCGACGGTCCCGGCCGGGAGGGTCTCGGGGATGCCCTCGAAGGCCATCTCCGAGGCGGTGACGGTGAAGGCGTCGGCCGCTTCGGCGGCCTCGCCCTCGGCGGAGTCGCCGGGCTCCTCGGCGCCGCCCTCGGCGGTCTCCCCGCCTTCGGCCGCGGACTCCTCCGCGGCGGGCGCGGCGGCCTGGTCCTCGGACGAACAGGCGGCCAGACCGAAGGCTCCGGCGGCCACCAGGGCGATCAGGGCGAGGCGTGACATGTGGTGCTCCTTGGCATCGGAGTGGCACCGAACGCGGACGTGGGGCGCGTCGGTTCGGCGCCGGGCGGGAATGCGGCCGGGGCAGTGACTCCCAGCAGCGCTCCGACCACACTAGCCGCATTGCTTTCCAGTAAACACATGAACTCTCAAGTGAAGAGGAGCACAGGCGTCACGGTCCCGGCGCATGTCCTCGGCCGGTCGTCCGTCGGGCCGGGCCGCGGCCGGGGCGCCCCCACACGCGCCCCGGCCGCGGCCCCGCCGTCTAGAAGGGGTAGCGCGCCGGGTCGGCCTGCATCGTGACCCACTGGGTCTCGGTGAAGGCCTCCATGTTGGCGCGGGTACCGCCGAAGCGGGATCCTGTGCCCGAGTCGCCCACGCCCCCGAAGGGCGCGACCGCCTCGTCGTCCACGGTCTGGTCGTTGATGTGCACGATCCCGCTGGGGACCCGGTCGGCGATCTCCATGCCGCGCATCGGGTTGCGGGTGAGCACGCCCAGGCTCAGTCCGTACTCGGTGGTGTTGGCCAGCTCCACGAGCTCGTCGATCGAGGAGAAGCGCACCACCGGGGCCACCGGCCCGAAGACCTCCTGGGCGTAGGCGGGTGTGGCGGCCCCGACCCGGTCCAGGACGGTGGGCCGGTAGAACAGGTCCTGGTAGGTGCCGCCCGCGCGCAGCCGTGCCCCGGCGTCGACGCTGCCCGTGACCAGGGCGTGGATCTTGTCGCGCTGGCCGGCGTCGATGACCGGGCCCAGGGCGGCGCCGTCCTCCTCGGTGCTGCCCACGGTCAGGGCGTCGGCCCTGGCCGCCAGGCTTTCGACGTAGGCGTCGGCGACCGCCTCGTGCACCAGGTGCCGGCCGGTGGTCATGCAGATCTGCCCCTGGTGCAGGAACGAGCCCCAGGCGCCGATCGAGGCGGCGGCGTCCACGTCGACGTCGTCCAGGACCACCAGCGGGGAGTTGCCGCCCAGTTCCAGGTGCGCGCGCTTGAGGTGGCGCCCCGCGGCCTCGCCGACCTTGCGCCCGGCCTCGGTGGAGCCGGTGAAGGAGATGACCCGCACGTGGGGGTCGGTGATGAGGGCCTGGCCCGCCTCGGCCCCGCCGGGCAGGACCTGCAGGACCCCCTCGGGCACCCCGGCCCGGCGGAAGACCTCGGCCATGACGGCGCCGCCACACACCGCCGTGCGCGGGTCGGGCTTGAGGATGACGGCGTTGCCGACCGCCAGGGCCGGGGCGACCGAGCGGATGCCCAGGATGAGCGGCACGTTGAAGGGGGCGATGACGCCCACGACGCCGACGGGTACCTGGCGGGCGAAGCTCAGCCGGGGCTTGGCGGTGCGCAGGATCTCGCCGTGGGGCTGGGAGGCCAGGGCGGCGGCCTCGAAGCACTCCGCGGCCGAGACGTGGACCTGGAAGCCCGCCATCCCGGCGGCGGCCCCGCCCTCGCGGCGCAGCCAGCCCGAGATCTCCTCGGCGTTGGCCTCCAGCAGGTCTCCGGCGCGGCGCAGCACGGCGGCGCGTTCCTCGAAGGAGGCCGCGGCCCAGTCGCGCTGGGCCCGGGCGGCCCGGGCCGCGGCGTCGTGGACGTCCTCTCCGTCGGCGATGCCGATGCGGCCCAGGACGGTTCCGGTGGACGGTGAGACCACGGGCGCGTCACCGCCCTTGGCCGGGGTCCACGTTCCGGTGAAGACGGCCGAGGTGTGGTCGTCGGCGAGCAGGGTCACGGTGTGTCTCCTTCGACGGTGGTGACGGGGTGGTCGTGCGCGCGGGTCAGTGCACGGCGGTCGAGGCGCGGTCGGCTCCGGCGGCGCTGTCGGCCGGGCCGGCGGATGTGCCCCCGGCGCTGTTCTTGGCCTGCTGGATCTCGGCGTAGACGCGGGCGCGCAGTTCGGTGAAGCGCTCGTCCTGGCGTGTGGTGAGCTGGTCGCGTTCCGCGGGCAGGTCGACGGTGATGTCATCCTGCACGATGGTGGGCGAGGATGACAGGACCAGGACGCGCTCGCCCAGGTAGACCGCCTCGTCGATGTCGTGGGTGACGAACAGGACGGTGACGCCCATGCGCCGCCAGATGGTGCGGATGAGGTCCTCCAGGTCGGCGCGGGTCTGGGCGTCCACCGCGGCGAAGGGCTCGTCCATCAGCAGGACCTGGGGTTCGTAGGCGATGGCGCGGGCGATGGCCACGCGCTGTTGCATGCCGCCCGAGAGCTGCCAGGGGTAGGCGTCGGCGAACGCGGTCAGGCCCACGGCCTCCAGGGACTCGGCGACCAGTTCGGCGCGGCGGGCCTTGGTCAGCTTCTTCTCCTTGAGGGGGAGTTCGACGTTGGCGCGCACGGTCATCCACGCGAAGAGGCTGCGGCCGTACTCCTGGAAGACCACGGCCATGTCGGGCGGCGGGGCGGTGACGGGCCGCCCGGCCAGCTCCACCGTGCCGCTCGTGGGCGGCATGAGCCCGGCGATGCACTTGAGCAGTGTGGTCTTGCCGCAGCCGGAGGGGCCGACCAGGCACACGAGTTCGCCCTCGGCCAGGTCGAAGGTGAGGTCGCGGACGGCCTCCACGTCCTTGGCGCCCCCGTGGTAGATCTTCTGCAGTCCGGTGACCTTGAGCATGGTGCCGTGTTCTCCTTGGTGGTTCATGGCTCTCACTCCCCCCGGTGGGCGGCGCGCAGGCCGCGGTACCAGTACAGGACGCGGCTCTCGGCGAGCTCGAAGAGCGCGGACAGGGCGAAGCCGATCAGGCCCAGCAGCACCATGCCCGCCCACATCTCGGGGATGGCGAAGCTGCGCTGGAACTGGACGATGGCGAAGCCCAGGCCGCTGGAGCTGGCGAACATCTCGCTGATGACCATGAGGATGATGGCCAGGGCCAGGGCCAGGCGCAGTCCCGCCATGATCTGCGGACTGGCCGAGCGCAGGATGAGTACGCGCAGCCGGGTGGTGCCCCCGATGCCGTAGCAGCGGGCGGTGTCGGCCAGGACCGGGTCCACGGCCCGTACGCCCTCGACGGTGTTGAGCAGGATCGGCCACACGCAGCCGGAGACGATGACCATGATCTTCATGGAGTCGTCGATGCCCGCGAGCAGGATCATCAGCGGGACCAGGACGGGCGGCGGAATGGCGCGCAGGAACTCCAGGAGGGGTTCGAGTGTGGCGCGCACACGGGTGGACATGCCCAACAGCACGCCCAGGGACACGCCGATCAGGGCGGCCAGGGTGAAGCCGGTGAGCAGGCGGGCGAGGCTGGGCAGCACGTCGCTGAACAGGCGCTCGGAGAACCACAGCTCCCCGAAGGCGGACGCGATGAGGTCGGGCGTGGGCGTGTAGTAGCTGCTGGAGGTGGCGCTGGCGTAGGCGTAGACGCCGATGAGCACCACGGGCAGGAGCAGGACGTGGAGCACGCGGCTCCCGGCGCGGCGGGCGGTGCCGCCGCGCGGCCGGCGGGGCGCTCGGGTCTCGCGGGCGGCTGCCGCCGCGGATTCCGTGGTGGCCGGGTCGGTCTGGGTGGGCTGGCTCATGCGGTGGCCTCCCCGCGGACGGACGTGTGCCAGCGCAGGACGCGCCGTTCCAGGACGCGTACGCCGGTGTTGATGACCACGCCCAGCGCGCCGGTGGCGACGATGAGGGCGTAGACGGACTCCACGGCGCCGCTGGACTGGGCGACGGCGATCTCCCGGCCGATGCCGGGTGAGCCGATGACCAGCTGGGCGGTGATGGACAGGATGAGGGCGACGGCCGCGGCCAGGCGCAGCCCGGTCATGAGGTAGGGCAGGGTCGTGGGCCACACGACGTGGCGGACGCGGGCCAGGCGGCCCAGTCCGTAGGAGCGCGCGGTCTGCTCGGCCACCGGGTCGACGTCGGCGACGCCGTAGAGCACCTGGATGTAGATGAGCCAGAAACAGGCGTAGACGACCAGGAGCAGCGTGGAGCGGATGTCGGTGCCGTAGAGCAGCACGGCCAGCGGGATGAGCGCGACCGAGGGGATGGGTCGCAGGAAGTCGACCGTGGAGGTGGTGTAGGCGCGGATCCGGGGCAGGGCGCCCAGGGTGAAGCCGAGCACGACCGCGGCGGTGAAGGCGATGGCCAGGCCCAGGGCCCAGCCGGCGAGGGTGTCGCCGACCGCGGCCCAGAACCCGGGCGTGGTGGCGCGCGCTCCCAGGGCGACCAGCACCTCGGTGGCGGGCGGCAGGTAGCGGTCGGAGACCACGCCCAGGCGCGGCACGGCCTCCCACAGACCGAGGAAGGCCAGGATGCCCAGGGCGCCGAGCAGAGGGCGGCCCAGGCCGTCCCGGGCGGGGCGGCGGGGACTCCGGGCGGGCGCGGGCGGGTCGGGCGCGCGGCTTTCGGTGGCGGGTGTGGCGGTCATCGGATCATCGTGTCCAGGTCGGGTGCGGAGTCGATCAGCCCGTCGGTGACCATCAGTGCGGCGACGGTCTCCAGGGCCTCCCGGTCGATCTCGGACGGGAAGCGCGGCCAGCGCAGGTCCTCGACCAGGTCGGGGTCGATCTCGGTGAAGGAGGTGAGGACGCCGGCCGTCTCGTCGGGGTGGTCGGTGGCGTAGTCGAGGGAGGCGTCCATGGCCTCGCTGAAGGCGTCCACGGTGTCGGGATCGGAGCCGATGAGGTCGTCGCCGGTGAAGTAGGCGGCGATGGACAGGTCCGGGTGCAGGTCGACGAAGTTCGCGGCGACGGGAGTGGCGCCCTGGGCCAGGGAGATGCTGAGGAAGGGCTCGACGACCCAGGCGGCGTCGACCTGGCCGTTGGACAGGGCGCCAGGCATGTCGGGGAAGGCGAGTTCGACGAAGTCGACGTCGGTGGGGTCGCCCCCGCCGACGCGGACGGAGTTGCGCACCGAGGTGTCACCGATGTTCCGGAGGTTGTCGATGGCCACGGTGGCGCCCTCCAGGTCGGCGGCGCTCTGGATGGGGCTGTCGGGCGGAACGACCAGGGCGCTGTAGTCGGTGTCGGCGTCACCGGTGGTGGTCATCCCGTTGGCGACCATGGTCAGGGGCAGGCCCTGTTCACGGGCGATCATCAGGGAGACCACGTTGCCGAAGGCGAAGTCCAGTTCGCCGCTGACCACGCGCGGCACGGTCGTGGCACCGCCGCCTCCGGTCTCGATGGTCACGTCCAGACCGCGCTCTTCGAACAGGCCCCGTTCGACACCGAGGTAGAGCGGGGCCACGGCGGTGATGGGCAGAACGCCCACGGTGACGGGGGTGAGTCCGTCGCCGTCGGGATCGTCGGTGGTCCGGGCGCCGGTGCCGCAGGACGCGACCGCCAGGGTCGCCGCGGTGGCCAGGGCCGTCGTGCGGAGCGGTCTCTTCATGGTCGGACATCTCCTGCGTCGTCTGCGTCGATGGGGGGAGGGTCCGCCCGGCGGGGGGCTGCCGGGCGGACCGGGAGGGGGTCGGATCGCCGCGGCCCTCGGCACCGGTGCTACCGGTAGAGGGCGTCCAGGTCGGGCTCGGAGTCGACGAGGCCGTCCTCGACCATGAGGTCGGCGAGGGTCTGGACCGAGTCGGTGTCGATGGCGGCGGGGAAGCGCGGCAGGGTGAGCTCCTCGATCACGCTCTGGTCGATCTCGGTGTAGGTGGTGATGACGGCGCGAACGTCGTCGGGGTGGGCCTCGGCGTAGGCCAGGGACTCCTCCAGGGCCGAGGTCAGGTCGTCGAAGAGTTCGGGGTCCTCGGCCACGCGCGGTTCGGCGGCGAAGTAGGCGGCCACCGACAGGTTCTCGTGCGTGTCGACGAAGTTGGAGGCGATCTCGCGCCCACCGGACTCGCGGATGATCGAGGCGAAGGGCTCCACGGCCCAGACGGCGTCGATCTGTCCGGTCTCCAGGGCGGCGGGCATGTCGGGGAAGGGCAGTTCGAGGAACTCGACTCCGGTGGGGTCTCCCCCGGCCTCGCGCACGGACTCCCGGACGGTCGTGTCGCCGATGTTGTTGAGGTTGTTGATCGCCACCGTGGCGCCCTCCAGGTCGGCGGCGCTCTCGACGGGGCTGTCGTCGGGGACGAAGACCCCGCCGAAGTCGGCTCCCTGCTCGCCCACGCTGGTGACGCCGTTGGAGAGCGTGACCAGGGGCAGGCCCTCCTCGCGGGCCACGATGAGCGAGACCAGGTTGCTGAAACCGAGGTCGAACTCGCCGCTGATGACGCCGGGGACGATGGCGGCGCCGCCGGAGCCGGACTCCAGTCGCAGGTCGATGCCGTGCTCGGCGAAGATGCCCTGCTCCACCCCGAGGTAGACGGGGGCGACGTCGACGATCGGGATGACGCCGGCGGTGAGCGTGGTCAGCTCCCCGTCCTCCTCCGAGGACGCTCCCTGTGCCCCGCAGGCGGTGGCGGCCAGGAGGGCGGCGCCCGTAGCGAGGGCGACCAGTGGACGGCGCATGGGAACTCCAAGAGGGGGTCGGTGGAAGCGGTCGGTGGACGACGTGGATCGACACCAGGTTGTGCGAGCTACGAACATGTGTTCTTTAAGCGAACATAAGTGATCCGGGTCACGGGGTCAAGGTGTCGACAGGGCACATTTCGAGCACGTGAACGGGTGGGCGGTGGGATGGATTCGCCTGGTCACGGCCACACCTGCGCCACCACGGGCGACCAGGAGCCGCCGCAGGGCCGATCCCGCGCACCATGGGTGCGCACGGAAGAATGGATAGGTTAGCCTTACCTTTAAGCAAGGTTCGGGCAGCGCCCCGCGCTACCGCGACCGACCGCCCCTGCCCCCGTGCCACCCGATTGGACGCGAACGTGCGCCTGCCCACCGCCCCCGACGGCAGCCGAGGATGCTCGGCCCTGGCCCGCTACAGCGGCGAGCAGATCGCCGGAACGGCGGGCCGGACCGGCGGATGGCTCCTGGTGGAGCACAACGGGCCCTGGCGCCACCCCGCCCTGGCCAGTCCCGGCTTGGACCGCGAGGCCGCCGCCGAACTGGCCCGGCGCGTGGCCGACCGCGACGTCAAGCCCCAGCTCATCAAGCGCCCGGGCCGCGTCCGCGCCGACGACGACGGCGGCCCGCTGCGCGCCTACCTCGCGCACACCGGCCGCTCGGGGGCCTGGACGCGGCGTCTGGACTTCGACGACCTCGCCGAACTACTGGACTACGACCTCACCGCCGCGGAGCGCCCCGAGCCGCCCTCCTTCGGCACACCCGTCGACCACACCCTGTACCTGGTGTGCACCCACGCCAAGAAGGACCCGTGCTGCGCGGTCCTGGGCCGCCCGGTGGCCGGTGCCCTGGCGGACGGCGACGCGGAGGTGTGGGAGACCACCCACGTGGGCGGCGACCGCTTCGCCGCCAACCTCGTGGCACTCCCCCAGGGCGTGTACTTCGGCCGTCTGGACCCCGACTCGGCGGTGCGGGCGGTGGCCGCCTTCGAACGCGGCGAGGTGGTCCCGGACCACTACCGCGGCCGCTGCACCGACTCCCCCGCCGCCCAGGCGGCCGAGGCGGCCCTGCGCGCACGGCTGGGGACCGTGGGCCTGGACGCGGTCGTCCACCTGGACGAGCGCGAGACCGAGGCGGGGGTGCGCGTCACCCTGGGCCACGGCGGCGGCGTGTACACGGTCTCGGTCGCCACTGTCGAGGGCCGGGCCTGCCCGACCACCTGCTCGGCCGTCGAGCCCACCCGCCCGGTGCGCCACGAGGTCACCGAGATCCGGCGGACCCCCGCTGTGACCGCCGCCCGCTGACCACGGGGGACGCGCCCAGCCCGGGCCCCGGCCACGGGCGCCGGTCGGGCTCCCCCTCGTCGACGACGAACGCGGCGGCCCCTCTCGGGAGCCGCCGCGCGTGTGCGGTGGTGGAGCCGGGCCGGTCAGCCCCAGAAGCCGAACCCGTAGAGCAGGAAGTTCGTGGCGGCGATGACGCCCAAGGCCAGCACCGCGCCGGTGACGAACGCCGTGCGCAGCGACCGCACCAGGAACTCCAGCGACACCAGGTTGTTGAACAGGAAGTACCCGAGCATCGTCGCGCTCCAGAACCCGGTCATGCTCAAGGGCTCGAAGGCGAAGGCCGATCCGTTCCACACCTGGGTCTGGGTGGTGAACCACTCCCAGGCGAGCGAGGCGCCGTAGCCCAGCGGGATCTGGACCAGCGGCAGGATCAGCAGCGGCAGGAGCTTGACGAAGCCCCACACCCCCGGCTGGTCCGCCTGGCGCGCCTGGGCCTGGGCCCGGCGCGTGGCCTCCTGTTCCGCGCGCAGGCGCTCGCGGTGCACGCGCTCGGCCTCCTGGCGGCGGCGCTGCTCCTCCATCTGCCGCTGCTGTTCGGCCCGGCGCCGCTGCTCCTCGGCTTGCTGCTGGGCCCGCGCCTGCTCGGCCTGCATCCGGCGCTGCTGCTCCTGCTGCCGGTACCCGGCGGTGTCGGCGCCGCCGCGGCGCTCGCCGTACAGTCCGGCGTAGGGGTCGTCGTCGGCGGGACGGGCCTGCTGCCCGTACCGGCCCTGCCCGTACTGCCCCTGGCTCTGGCCGTACTGGGCCTGGCTCTGGCCGTACTGCCCCTGCCCGTACTGGGCCGTGGGCGGTGTCCCCGGCTGCTGCTGCGTGGCGGGGAACTGTGCGGTGGGCCGGTATCCCTGCCCCTCGGCGGTCGGCTGGTGCCCCTGGGCACCCATGACCGACGTGGCGCCGTGGTCGCCCGCGCCCTGGGCGTGCGGCCCGTCCGCCGGAGCGACCCGGGTGGCCTGGTCGTCACCGAGCGCGCCCGCGGCGGCGGCGCCCGCCGCCCCGCCCAGCGCGGCCGCGCCGCCCGCGCCCAGGACCTCGGTGCGGCGGTGCCCGCCGGTGGCCTGGGGGTCGTGCGCCGAGCCCGCCAGCGCCCGGTTGACCTTGGCGACCTGCTCCTGCACACCCCTCATCACCGCCGGGGGGAGCCAGGCGGTACCGGCGGGCACGTCACCGAGGTAGTCGAGGATCTCGCCCGGGCTCGGCCGCCCGGAGGCGTCCTTGGACAGGCACGCCGCCACCAGGTGGCGCAGGGACTCCGGGACGGCGGACAGGTCCGGCTCGCGGCTGATGATGCGCATGACCATCGTGGGCATGCTGCCCTCGCCGAAGGGGCCCGTGCCGGTGGCGGCGAAGGCCAGGACGGCGCCGTAGGCGAACAGGTCGCTGGCGGGGCCGAGCGCCTCGCCCTGGACCTGTTCGGGGCTCATGAAGCCCGGGGTGCCGATGACCGACTGCGTGGCCGCCGTGCCGTCGGTGGCGCGGGCGATGCCGAAGTCGATGACCCGTGGGCCGTCCTCGGACAACAGGACGTTGCCGGGCTTGAGGTCGCGGTGGATCAGCCCGACCCGGTGGATCTCGGCGAGCGCCTCGGCCAGCCCGGCCGCGAGCACGTGCACGCTGGCCTCGGGCAGCGGACCGTGGGCCCGGAGCGCCTCGTCCAGCGGCAGCGAGGGGACGTAGGAGGTGACCAGCCAGGGCACCTCGTCATCGGGTCCGGCGTCGATGACGGGGGCGGTGAAGGCGCCGCTGACCTGGCGGGCCGCCGTCACCTCGCGGGCGAAGCGCTCACGGAAGGAGGCGTCGGCGGCCATGTGCGGGTGGATGCGCTTGATCGCGACCGCTCTCCCCCCGGCCGAACGCCCCAGGAACACCTGGCCCATGCCACCGGATCCCAGGCGGTTGATCAGCCGGTACCGGCCGATCCTCTCCGGATCCGCGCTCTCCAAGGGAGCCAACGTCCTCAACCTCCGACTCTGCCGTGTGTCGTCCCGGGGCCTGAGCGATCGTAGCCAACAGCAGGGCGCGGGCCCCGTCGCGACCGTTCACGCCCGGTGTCCTACCGAGGACACGACCGGACGCGCGAGCGCCGTGCCCACTCGGGAGAGGCCCAGTCTAGGGGTCGCGCTCCCCCGGACGGCCACCCTGCACCGTGTGGGATCCGCTGCCCGCCGGTGGGGTTCGCACGGGCGCCGGCGGGTTCGATCGGACGAAGGTGAGCGGGCCAACGAGTGGGCGTGCGCACGAGTTCCCTCCTGACCGGCCCCGGCCAACCGGTGGAGGGCCGCCCGCCAGGGGAAGGACACGCCCTAGTCTGGCCGTCACCGGCCCAGGCCGGACGTGAACGAGCACGTGTGCCCGGCCCCCGGGCGCACACCGCCGCTGTCGGAGCGCCGCGTGAGCCAGGATCCCCCCGCTCGTCCGGCGGGCAGAGCACCCGAGAAAGGACCTGCACCATGCCTTGGCCCGACACCCTTCGGCCGGACTCACTGCGCGTCGACGCCCGGCTGCGCCTGGCCCGGGGTGCCTCCTGGATGGCGGCCCAGCGGGGGGACCACCCCAGCCGCCTCCTGCACTGGCCCTGGAGGGAGAACCCCTACCCCACCTACGCCCGCCTGCGTGGCCAGGGCCCGCTCGTCACCAGCACCCTGGGGTTCCGGAGCGCGAACTCCCACGCCGCGGTGCGCGAGATCCTGCGCAGCCGCGACTTCGGTGCCGAGCCGCCCGAGGGCTTCAGCTCTCCCTCCCAGTTCCGCGTGGTGGCGCTGTCCTTCCTGCAGATGGACCCGCCCGAGCACACGCGGCTGCGCGCGCTGGCCCGGCCGGCGTTCACTCCGCGCAGGATGCGCGCGTACCGCCCCGAGATCGAGAAGATCACCGGTGAGCTGCTGGACCGGGCGCTGGCGCGGGGCGGGTTCGACCTCATGGCCGACTTCGCCCAGAAGCTGCCGATCGCGATCATCAGTCGGCTGTTGGGCGTCCCCGAACGCGATGACGCGGAGTTCGTGCGGATCGGCACCCTCATCGGGGGCGCACTCGACGGCGCCCATTCGGCGCGTCACGTGCGACAGATCCAGGGCGCCTCGGCAGAATTGGACGCGATGTTCGAGCGGCTCATGGCCGAGCGGCGCCGGGATCCGAGGGAGGACGTGATCTCGGCTCTGACGGCCCACGCGGACGGGGGCCGGATGACGGCCGCCGAACTGCGGGACATGTGCCGCCTGTTGCTGTTGGCCGGCTTCGAGACCACGGTGAACCTGATCGGGAACGGAATGCTGGCGCTGCTGCGCCACCGGGACCAGTGGGAGCGCCTGGTGGCCGACCCGGAGCTGGCGGGTGGCGCGGTGGAGGAGGTCCTGCGGTTCGACTCGCCCGTGCAGCTGACCGGCCGCTGGGCGCACACCGACACCGAGGTGGAGGGTGTGCCGGTCCGGCGCGGCGGTCAGGTGATGGCGTTGATCGGGTCGGCGAACCGCGACCCGGCCCACTTCACCGACCCGGACCGCTTCGACATCACCCGGACCGCCGCCGGTGACCACCTGGCCTTCTCCGGCGGCGAACACTACTGCCTGGGTGCGCCCCTGGCCAGGCTGGAGGGGCAGATCGCACTGCGGGCCCTGGCCGAGCGCGCGCCGGGGCTGCGGCCCACCGCGATGCCCACGCGCCGACGCACGCTCACCGTGCGCTCGCTGTCGGCGTTCCCCGTCACGACCGGTTCCCGGTAGCGGTGGGGACGGGCGAACGGGAGGCCCGACCGCGGCGGCGGTCGCGAACCCGGGGAAGGACGGTCCTCATCATGGCCGTTGCCGGATGTACCGCGATCATGTGCGCGACGGCGCTGCTGGCGTTCACAGGGCCCTGGGCCGACGGCGGCCCGCCGACAGGCAGCGGGGACCTGCCCGTGCTGGCGCGGGCCAACGGAGTGGACCTGGGGGTGGCGGTGGCCGTCGACCCCCTGCTGGGCGACGGCGGCTACCGGGACGTGGTCGGCGGGCACTACACGTCGGTGACGGCCGAGAACACCATGAAGTGGGACCACGTCCAGCCCGAGCGGGGCGTGTTCGACTGGAGCGGCCCGGACGCGATGGTCGACTTCGCCGAGGCCCACGGCATGAACGCGCGCGGACACACCCTGCTGTGGCACAACCAGCAGCCCGAGTGGCTGTCGCGGGGCGAGTGGACCTCCGCCGAGCTGCGCGGGGTCCTGCGCGAGCACATGGAAGCGCTCATGGGGCGCTACCAGGGCCGGATCGGGGCGTGGGACGTGATCAACGAACCGTTCGAGGACGGTGAGCCGTTCCTGCGCGAGAACCTGTGGCACCAGGTGCTGGGCGAGGACTACATCGCCGAGGCGCTGCGGATGGCGCACGAGGTCGACCCCGGGGCGCGGCTCTACATCAACGAGTTCAACATCGAGGGCGGCGGCGCCAAGACCGACGCACTCTACGCACTGGCCGCCGACCTGCTGGACCGGGGGGTGCCACTGCACGGCATCGGTTTCCAGGGGCACTTCGTGCACGGCCAGGTCCCCGGGAACCTGGCCGAGACGATGAACCGCTTCACTGATCTGGGCCTGGAGGTGACCGTCACGGAACTGGACGTGCGCATCGCCGAACCGGTGTCGGAGCAGGCGGTCCGGGACCAGCGGGAGGAGTTCCGCCACGTGGTGGCGGCGTGCCTGGAGGTGCCCGACTGCCGAGGTGTGACCGTGTGGGGCGTCAGCGACGCCCACTCCTGGATCCCGGAGTGGTTCCCCGGGTACGACGCGGCCACGCCCTTCGATGAGGACTACTCCCCCAAACCGGCCCTGTGGGGCATGGTGGACGCGCTCTCCCGGGAGCCCTCCGGCCGCTCGGCGGGACGGACTCCCCGGGGTCGGCGGCGCGAACGCACGCCCGCCCCCTGACGCCGAGCGGCGCGCCGGTCCGCCCGTGAGCAGGGGGCCGGCGCGCGGCCGGGTGTCACCGGGCCACGCGCGGGCGGCTCATCATCGCCCCCAGGGCCATGGTGGTCCACCGGCGGCTGACCGCCCGCGTGAGCAGGGAGGTGAGCCGGTTGGACAGGCCTGCGATCACGCTGGGCGGGGGGTTCCTCCGGTCGAGCGCGGCCAGGGCCGTCCTGACCACGTCCGCGGCCTCCATCCTGCGCATCCCGCCGTCGGCGCCGTCTCCGGCGACCTCGAAGAACTCGGTCCGGGTGGCCCCGGGCGACAGGGCGAGCACGCGCAGGCCGGTGCCGCGCGCCTCGTACCACAGCGCCTCGGTGAAGTTCAGGACGAACGCCTTGGCCGCGCCGTAGACGGCCAGCGCGGGGGCGGCCTGGTAGGCCGCCATGCTGGCGACGTTGAGCAGGAAGCCGTCACCGCGTTCGCGCAGGCCTTCGATGAAGGTGCGGCTGATGTCGACGACGCTCGTGACGTCCAGCGCGATCTCGGCGGCCAGGCGTTCGGGGTCCTCCTCGTGGAAGGGCCCGTAGGTGGCGAATCCCGCGTTGTTGATGACACTCGTGACCTCGGTGCCCCGTGCGGCGAGGGCGCGTTCGAGGGCGGCTCCTGCCCTGGGCGCGGCCAGGTCCATGGGGATCGCGGTGGCCTTGGTCCCGTGCTTCTCGGTGAGCTCGCCCGCGAGCGCGTCGAGCCGGTCGAGGCGGCGCGCGACGAGCACCACGTCGGCGCCGCGCGCGGCGACCTGGCGGGCGAACTCTGCGCCCAGCCCCGAGCTCGCCCCGGTGATGAGGACGGTCTGTGCGCGGTAGTCAATGGCGTTCATGCAAGTCTCTTCCACTCGGCGGATTGTCACACTATGACCGCCTGGCACTGAGTGTCAATTGGGCATTGGGGAGCATATGGTTACGATCGAAGCGTGAAACCAGGAGAGACGAACACCGAGCGCCTCTGGACGCGGTCCCGCCGCGCGGCCTACGCGGAGATCACCGAGATCGCGATGGGCCTGTTCCTGAGCAAGGGCTTCGAGGACACGACGATCGACGACATCGCCCGCGCCTCCGGCATCTCACGGCGGTCGTTCTTCCGGTACTTCGGTACCAAGGAGGACATCGTGCTCGGCGACCTCACACAGGAGGGTGAGGACGCCAGGCGCGCACTGGAGGAGCGCCCGGGCTCCGAGCCCCCGTGGACCGCCCTGCGCCACGTCCTGCTGGACATCGCCGCCGGGTCCCGCGACCTCGACCGCATGCTCAAGGTCACGAAGATGATGCACGAGACCCCCTCGCTCAGGTCCCGGTGCATCGAGAAGCACCTCGGGTGGCAGGCCCAGATGACCCCCGAACTGCGGCGCCGACTCGCTCGGGAACACGCCGACGGGCCGTGGCTGGACGTGCGCGCCCAGTCCCTGGTCGCGTGCGCCATCGCCTGCCTGGACGTGGCCGGAGAGGCGTGGGCCCGCGCGGACGGGGCCGTGCCCCTGTGCGAGCTGTTGGAGGCGGCCTTCGACGCGGTCGGTGACACGCGTGAGCCGTGAGGTGCCCCCGCCGCGGCGCCCTGGCCCCCGGCCCGCGCGGACCGGGGACACGGCAGGGACCGGCGCGCCCGGCCCCGTCCAGCCGATCGCCGTGCCCGACGCGCTCGCCGCCTCCGTGACCGGGTTCTTCGGCCCCGAGTGGGCACGGGACCTGCCCGCACTGGCCGCGCGGCAGTGCGACCGGTGGGGGCTGCGGCCCAGCGGCGCCGTCGCGCACGGCATGGTGGCGCTGGTCGTTCCGGTCGAACGCGCCGACGGCTCAACGGCCGTGCTCAAGCTCCAGCCGGTGGACGACGAGACCGCGGGCGAGCCGATCGCGCTCGCCGCGTGGGCGGGCGACGGCGCCGTGGGGCTCCTGGACCACGATCCGGCCACCGGAGCGATGCTGCTGGAGGCCCTCTCCCCCGGGCGGGACCTGTCCCGGGTGGAGATCACCGCGGCGCTGACGGTGATCGGCACCCTGCTGGCCCGGTTGACCGCCTGTCCGGCGCCCGCCGGGCTGCGGGGACTGGGCGCGGTGACCCTGGACCTGGCGGAGCGGGCCGACGGCATCGTGGCCGCGGGTCCGTGCTCGGAGCCCGACCGTTGGCTGCTGGCGGATCTGGCGGCGCGGGCGCGCGAGATCGCGGCCGAGCCGGGTGACCGGCTGCTGCACTGGGATCTGCACTATGGGAACGTCCTGGCCCCGGTGCCCGGCACCGGGCGCGAACCGTGGCTGGCCATCGATCCCAAGCCGCTGGCGGGCGATCCCGCGTTCGATCTGGAGCCCGCGCTGGACAACCGCTGGGACGAGGCCGTGGCCACGGGTGACGTCCGGCGCGCGACCCGGTTCCGCTTCGACCTGCTGACGGAGGTCGCCGGCCTGGAGCGCGAGCGGGCGCGGGCCTGGACCCTGGTGCGGGTGCTCCAGAAGTGCGTGTGGGCGATCGAGGGCGGCGCGGATCGACTGCCGGCCGTGCACGCCGCCATCGCCGGTGCGCTGAGCCGGTAGCCCCGGTGCACGGCTGCAGGCTTCGCTACCTGGCGGGGCCGGGGCCGCCCTGCTGGCCGGTGCCCTGGCCCGGCCACCCCGGTGCGGGACCATGACCCTGCCCCGGGCCGGGGGCGGGGTGGTGGCCCTGGCCCGGACCCGCGCCGGGAGCGGGCCCCTGGCCGGGCAGGGCCTGGAGGGCCTGCGTGAGGTGGAAGTGCAGCTCGTCGGCGATCTTGCGGCCCTCCCCCCAGTCGAAGAAGCCGAAGTTCATCTTGGGCGAGATGCGCAGGTGCGTGCCCTGAGGGAGGGGGTAGAGCTCGACGAACACGCTGAACCCCCAGGTGAGCAGGCTCATCCCGGTGGAGAAGGAGTAGCGGTAGCCGCCGCCGGGCACCGGGTTGCCGACGCTGGAGGCCCTCGTGCAACACCGCACGGCGGCGGGAAGCGTGTTCCATACGTGGTTCGGCGCGTACGGAAGCTGGAAGTCGTGGTTCGCGGCCATGCTCTCTATCCTGGGTCGGACTCCCGCGGCGGGCACTCCGCGTCGGAGATCGCACCGGGCTCGGTCGGTGCGCCGCATCCTACAGGCCCCGGACCCGCCGTATGGCGGGCGTACCCCGCCGCACGGCGCTGCCCGATGCGGCGCCACAGATCGACAATGGTGACACAGCACACACCACGCTTCGCCCACGCCCGGAGGCACCCATGACGACTCCCGCCCGCCCCCCGTTCGACCCCGAACTGGCCGCCGCCCTGACCGGGGGCGAAGCAGACGCAACCTTGGTGGCTCGGGAAGTTCGTTGAGATCGAGCGAAAGACCCAGGTCATCCAGGATTTTCAGTCCCAGGTCACATCTGGACTCCTCCAGACCGAAAGCTACGCACGAGCTGTCATGTGGGCGTCGTTCCCACCACAGAGTCAACAGGAACTCGAGGAGCGCCTGAAGCGGAGGATGGATCGGCAGAGGATCCTCGATCGCGAGAATCCCCCGCTAGCGCTGTTCGTGATCGAGGAAGGTGCTATGCGCAGGTCGGTAGGCGGAACCGAGGTGATGAAAGCGCAGTACGAGGCGCTCATCGCGCGGGCGCGTATGCCCCATCTACGACTCCAGGTACTCCCCTTCGACCGAGGGGCGCACAGCGCGATGGACTGGGCCTTTATGACCATGCGGATGACGCCCGTGGAGTCCCTTGTGTACGCGGAGGCACCGGGAGGAGGACACGTGATCACCGATGTTTCCGTGGTGGCAGACTGCCAGCAGCGGTTCGGCGCGCTGCAGAGCATGGCGCTATCACCGAACGAATCCATCGACTTCATCGCTTCACTGGGAGAGACGACGTGACGGACTGGCACACATCGACCTACAGCGGAAACACAGGAGCCTGTGTCGAAGTCAAGGAAGACTGGGTCACTGGTGTTCGGGACTCCCAGAACAGGGACCTGGGCCAGCTCTCCTTCGACTCCCAGGAATGGTCAGCCCTACTCGACGCGGTACGCGCCTCCGCCTGACCCCCGCTGTCCCCGACCCCGCGCCGGGGCGGGGACCGAGGGCTGCCGGCGGTCAGTACGTCCGGCGATACGCCTCATCCCACTTGCGTCGGGCGCCTTTCCGGGTGATCGTGCGGACGATGCCGAAGACGAAGAGCAGGAGCCCCGCGAACACGACTGCCCCGCCCGTGTATCCGAACGCCCTGGCGAAGTCGTCGAACCCCTCGGCGTTTCCGCCGCCTCCGAGGACGAACAACAGGTACGGAAGGATGACGATCACCACGCCCACGAATCCGGCGAGGATGCCGAACACGATCGACAGGACCCCGAGCGCGTTCGAAGGGCGCTTGGGCGGGATCGGCCGCGCCGGAGCGGAAGGGGCGTACGGGTGGGGCTGCACGACTCGGCCGTGTGCCCGGGGCGGGGCGGTGTGGGGCACCGGGTTCTGTGGGGGGTTCTCGTTCATCACGCCACGATAGGACACGCCGTCATCACGCACCATGGACCACAACAGGCAGGCAGGTGAGCTCGAACACCCCCGAGCGCGTCGCGGCGTTGACGTGTGGCCCGCACCACCCCCACTCGGGCCGACAGGCTGTCACATTCCGCCCGCCCGATCTGTCAGTTGAGTGACAGGCACCGCGCACACGGCGAGGAGACACCATGCAGCCCCGTATCGACCCCTTCGGCAGCGAGCTCTCGACCAAGGTCATGAAGCACTTCGTGGCGGCGAGCCGGGTCCTCTCCGAGTCGACCGTCCCCCGCGCGACCCGGGAACTCGTGCGGCTGCGGGCCAGCCAGATCAACGGCTGCGGTTACTGCACCGACATGCACTTCAAGGACGCCGTCCACGCCGGAGAGGACCCCGTGCGTCTCAACCTGGTCGCCGCCTGGCGCGAGGCCGCGGTCTTCACCGGGGCCGAGCGCGCCGCCCTGGAACTGACCGAGGAGGGCACCCGCATCGCCGATGCCGCCGGCGGAGTCAGCGACAAGGTCTGGGAGAACGCCGCCAGGCACTACGACGAGGAGGAACTGGCCGCCCTGGTCGCCGGTATCGCCCTCATCAACGCCTTCAACCGCCTCAACGTCATGATCCAGAACCCGGCCGGCGACCACCGGCCCGGCCGGTTCGCCTGAGCCGCCGGTCCTCCGACACCGGCAGCGGGCCCCGTCTCGGCGACGGGGCCCGCTGCCGCGCCCGGGGACGCGGCCCTCAGGACAGGGTGATGCTGTCGATCTCGGCGTAGCCGGTACCGCCCTCGAAGTGGGGTGAGCCCTTGGCCAGCCGGATCACGTTGTATCCGGCCTGGAGGTCGACGGTCACGCTCGTCGTCGCGAACTGTCCCCACCCGGCGGTCGGCGGGTAGGAGACCGTGGACCAGTCGCTGCCGTTGTAGGCCAGACCGTGCGTGGAGGTCGCCCCGGTGCCGTTGGCGTAGTCGATGGTCATCGTGTAGCCGCGCGCCTCGGGCACGTTGACGGTGAAGTCCACGAAGGAGTCCGAGCGCATGTCGGCGTCCCCGTCGATCCCGCCGACGTAGTAGCCGTTCGACGCCTCGCCGGAGGACCGGGTCTGCGCGTTGACGACCGTGGCGTTCTCCGCCTCGTACACCTGCTGCCAGGAGCTGGCCGGCCCGCCCGCCGGGGTGACCAGGAGCCGGTAGGCGCCCTCGGCGTCCATACCGTTGACGGGAACCGAGATCCGGCCGCCGGAGACGGGCATGGTCTCCTCGCGCACGACGGTGGGCTCGGCGACGTGGGTGTGGCGACCCGATCCGGGGGTGGACAGGAGCCGCACGTCGACCGACGAACCGAACGAGTCCAGGCCGGTGACGTCGACGGTGTTGTCGCCCCAGTCGCCGCCGAAGGCGACGTTGACGATCTGGCGGCTGGAGTCGTAGGAGGCCACACCGTCCAGCCAGCTCTGCGGGGTCGTGGCCACGATGTTGCCGGTCATCTCCCCGTACCAGCGGTAGAGCCAGTACGACGCGGTCGGCTCGTTGTCCAGGGTGAACAGGCCGTCGAAGGTGCCGGCCTCGAACCAGTAGGCGCGGTGCGCCTCACGCGCGCCGTGGCGCTCGAACACGCTCATCCAGTGCAGGGCCACGCTCGGGACGTCCATCTGGTTGAAGCTGTTGTACTCGTTGATGGCGATCGGGCGCGGCGAGACGCCGAGCTGCTGCTCGATGGCGCGGTAGTCGGCGACGTGGTCGTCGAAGGAGTCCCAGTTCATGTCGTCGAGTTCGTGCCACACGATCACGTCCGGCAGGGTGTCGGTGTCGCGGGCGTGGGTCATGAAGTCGAGCATGTCGTCGTGCCGGTAGACCGACGGGCTCGGTCCGACGATCGGAGTGACCGGGTCCAGGGACCGCACCAGGTTGTAGGTGCGGGTCCAGCCGTCGCTGAAGGAGCCGGCCGCCTGGGTGTCCCACGTCCAGTCGGGCTCGTTCCACAGCTCCCAGCCGTGGATGTTGGTCGTGTCGGTCGCGGCCAGGCGGTCGTTGACCATGGTCGTGACCTTCTGCTCCCAGTCACCCCACCCCTGCCACTCGTAGGGGAAGGTGGGATAGATGTCGGGCAGTCGGATGAACTGCTGGGCACCGGCCCTGGTGATGTTGTGCCCCACGTCGAGCGCGTCGCAGCACGGTTCGGTGGCGCCGTTGCCCAGGTGGGTGGTGCCGGGCGGGGGCTGGGTGAAGCTGGTCGGGTTCAGCGGCAGCAGCATGTCCGTGGTCGGCTGGGAGTCGGAGCCGACTCCGTAGAGGCCGCCGGCGGCGACCTGCGTCGCCGGGCGCACGACCTGCCCGACGTCGACGGTGAGGGTCAGGTCGGCGGCGCTCGCGGGGGAGGCGGGCCCCGCGGCGATGACACCGGCGAGCAGAGTGAGGGCGGACAGACGCGCGAGCGTCCGTTTCAACGGGGGGTGCAAGTGTTCTCCTCAAGGAGGCGTCGAACCGGTTCGACAACCCGGCTCGGAACCGACCGTAGTTTCGAACGCCGTTCGCCACAAGACACCTTCCGGACACTCTGAGGGCGGGCGACGGGGCGGACCGGCACATCAGCGCCGATACCGCGCCCTCGCGTCCTCGCACCCGCCGACGGGCGCGCGGGGGCGGCACCCGGCCGCCGTCCCCGCGCCCGGCGGCCCCTCGCCCCGCTCCCCCGCCGCGGTTCCTACTCCGCCACCGTGATCCCCAGCGCCCCCAGGATGGCCCCCGCCTGCGCCGGGCTGATGGTGGCTCCGCGCAGGTATCCGGCCTGGTCCAGGCCCGGCTCCCCCAGGTCGGCGCCGCGCAGGTCCGCGCCTTGGAACCGCGCGTTGACCAGGTTGGCGCCGCGCAGCCGCGACTCCACCCACACCGTCTCGCGCAGGTCGGCACTGGCCAGGTCGGCCTCGTCCATGCGCAGGCCCTCCAGCGTCAGCCCCCGCAGGGACAGGCCCTTGCACCGGGCCAGCATGAGGTTGCAGTGCGCGAAGGAGTACCCCACCCCGCGCAGCGACGTCAGGCCCGCCCCCGTCATCCGGCAGCCGGAGAAGGCCGCGTCGGTGAGCAGTGCGCCCTGCCAGCGCGTGTTGGCCAGGTCCACCCGCTCGAACCGGGCGTCGGCGCACTCCGCCCCGGCGAGGGTCGCGCCCGAGGCGCTGCCGCCCGTCAGGAGTGCCCCGTCCAGGAGCGCCCGGTCCAGCCGGGCTCCGTCGAGGCGGCAGTCGGTGAAGACGGCGTCCACGAGGTCGGTCTCGCGCAGGTCGGCCTGGGACAGGTCGCAGCGCACGAACTCCCGGCGCTGTCCGGCGGGCTCGGCGAGCGCGTCGCGCAGGTCCGTTCCGGACAGGTCGGCGTCGGTGGTCAGGGGTGTGGAGAGGTCGGTACTCATCGCGCGCACCCTAGCCGCCGCCGGTGACAGAACCGGGGAGGGCTCGCGCGGTCGGGCGCCCGACCGCGCGCTCAGTCGCGGAGCTTGAGCGCCAGGAACAGGTCGACGCGGTGTTCCAGGCTGCTCATGTCGCGGCCGGTCAGCTCCTCCACCCGGCCGATCCGGTACCGCAGGGTGTTGACGTGGACGTGCATGGCCGCGGCGCAGCGCTGCCAGGACCCGGAGTGCTCCAGGAACCGTTCCAGGGTCGTCACCAGCTCCGACCGGTGGTCGCGGTCGTAGGCCACCAGCGGGCCGAGCAGGCGTTCGCGGTAGGACGTCTGCACCTCCTCGGGCACCGAGGCCAGCAGGAGCTCGTGGGAGTCGATCTCCGCCCCGGCGATGACGCGTGAGCGCCCGCCGCGCAGTTCGGCCAGGCGGCGCGCGTGGCGGGCCTCCACGGCGGCCCCGCGCAGCTCGGGCACGCCGTGCGCGGCTGAGCTCAGGCCGATGGCGAGCCGGTAGTCCAGCAGTCCGCCCTCCAGGACGCGCGCGCGGTGGACGAGTTCGGACCGGATCTCCTCGGCGCGCTCGCGCGCCTGGGACTCGCCGCCTTCGACCGGGACCACGGCCAGGGTGTCGTTCTCGCCGGTCACGACCGCGCCGGGCCAGTCCGCGACGAGTTCGGTGAGCACGCGCCGCGCCAGGTCGGGTACGCGCGGCTCGGGCATCATCACGGCGCTCACCACCACGTGACCCCCGTCCTTGGTCCCGGCGGTCGCACCGGTGCCGTCCATGAGCGCGGTGACCTCGTCGAAGCGCTGGGCGGCCAGCAGGCGCGGCAGCCCCTCCAGGTGGCGGGCGTCGGTCAGGGCGCGCTCCTCCACCCGGCTGCGCGCCAGCACCGAGACCGACACCAGTTCGGCGACGGCCTCGTGCTCCTCGTCGCCCCACACCTGGTGGTCGCCCGTGCAGACCAGCAGCCAGTTCGACAGCGGATGGGAGTCCTTGGCCTGGACGGGTACGACGGTGAGTACGCGGCCGCCCTCGACGGGCAGGCGGGTGGTGTGGGGGAAGGACGACCAGGTCAGGGCTCTGGCGGCGATCCATTCGCGGTCGTGCTCGGCCAGCGGTTCGGTGGTCGCGGCCACGTGGCGGCCGGTGGAGGAGATCACCCAGGCACGTGTCGAGGCGTGGGTGGCCGCGTCGGCGAAGGCGGAGGGGAAGTCGGCGCCCGCCGCGACCTCCGCCATCAGGCGGCGGTGGCGGTCGCGGGTCTCGGCGATGGTGGTGAAGCGGCGTTGGGTGAGCGAGCGCAGGACCTCTTCGGTGACCGCGCCGAAGGAGGTCTCGGAGGGGACCTCCACGAGCGGGATGTCGTGCGCCTGGCAGGCGGCCATGAGGTCCGGGGGGATCTCGCCCAGGGCGGTGCCGGCGCCGATCGCGACGGCCCCGGCGCTGACGACGGAGGCCACGAAAATCTCGGAGTCCTCGGGCCGGGTGCGCCACATCATGCCGGTGAGGACGAACTCGCCGCCGCGCAGGTAGCGGGCGGGCTCCAGCAGATCCGTGGTGTAGGCCCAGCGCACGGTGCGGTGCTGGTGCTCGGCTCCCGTCAGGAACCGCAGGTGCAGCCGCTTGACGGCGACCAGCTCACTGATCTGCATGGACTTCCCTCAGAACTCTCGTGGGCGGGCCTCGGCCCGCGGGTGATGCGCGCGTTCGGCGACCCGCGCGAGGGGCGGTGGTCGCCCTCGGCACCGATTGTTCGCCTGATCGTCGCTTGTAGGAAACGACCAACGATAACTGTTCGTTCCACTGGCACTTCATGGCATCGCGTGCTAGTTGGACGCCCGTCGTCGGTGGTGTACTTCACACCACTACCTGATGTACCGAGGAGTTGCGCAAACCGACCGCTGACCGACCTGACCTGGCGAGCAACGAGGACAAGCATGGAATTCCTGAGTCCCTCCACTCTGGAGGAGGCGCTTGAGGCCAAGAGCGCCCACCCTGACGGGGTCCCCATCATGGGCGGAACCGACGTCATGGTGGAACTCAACTTCGACAAGCGGCGCCCGTCGGCCCTGATCGACCTGGCCCGCGTGCCCGAGCTGGGTGAGTGGGCCACCGAGGGCGACCACATCCGCCTGGGCGCGGGTGTGCCCTACTCCACGATCGTCGAGCACCTGTCGCGGAGCGCTCCCGCTCTGTCCAAGGCCGCACGCACGGTGGCCTCCCCGCAGATCCGCAACCGCGGCTCCGTGGGCGGCAATCTGGGCGGTGCCTCGCCCGCGGGGGACGCCCACCCTCCCCTGCTCGCCACCGACGCCGTCGTCGAACTGGCCTCGGTGCGGGGCCGTCGGCGGGTCCCCGCCCGGGAGTTCTACCTCTCCCTGCGCAGGACCGCCCTGCAGGACGACGAGCTCATCACGGCCGTCCTGCTGCCCGAGCCCAAGGGCCCGCAGCAGTTCGCCAAGATCGGCACCCGCAACGCCATGGTCATCTCCGTGGCCGCCTTCAGCCTGGCCCTGGACGCGGAGAAGCGCACGGTGGGCACCGGCCTGGGCTCGGTGGCCCCGACTCCGATCCGCGCCGAGGAGGCCGAGGCGTTCCTGGCCGCCGAGTTCGACTGGGAGGGCGCCACCCTGCCGTCGGAGAGCCTCGTGCGGCGCTTCGGCGAGCTGGTGGCCTCCGTCACCCGTCCCATCGACGACCAGCGCGGCACCGCGCAGTACCGCACCCACTCCATGGCCGTGATGGCGCGTCGCGCGCTGTCCTGGTCGGCCACCGAGTACCGGAAGGGAGTCACGCGATGCGCGTGAACGTCAACGTCAACGGCGAGGACATGACCGCCGAGAACGTGTGGCCGGGCGAGAGCCTGCTGTACGTCCTGCGCGAGCGCCTGGGCCTGCCGGGCAGCAAGAACGCCTGCGAGCAGGGCGAGTGCGGCTCGTGCACCGTCTACTTCGACGGTGTGACGGCGTGCTCGTGCATGATCGCCGCCGGGCAGGCCGAGGGCCGCGCGGTGCGCACGGTCGAGGGTCTGGCCCAGGAGCCCGGCAAGGGATCGGACCGCACCCTGGGCGCCGTCCAGGACGCGTTCGTCGAGGCCGGCGCCGTCCAGTGCGGCTTCTGCACACCGGGCCTGCTCGTGCAGACCGACGACCTGCTGGAGCGCACCGTGGGCGCGGGCAAGGGCGCTCCCGACGACGCCGAGATCCGTGAGGCGCTGGCCGGGAACCTGTGCCGGTGCACCGGTTACGAGAAGATCATCGACGCCGTGCACATGGCCGCCGCGCGCCGAGCCGAGAGCGGAGCCGCACATGAGTGACGTGACCGTCATCGAGGGCGCCCACGTCGTGACCGTGGACGGCGGGGAGTACGCGCAGGGCCACATCGTGGTGCGCGACGGCCGCATCGGGGCCGTCGGGCCCGGCCCCGCCCCCGAGGTCCCGGGTTCCCGCAAGGTCGACGGTCGCGGCTGCCTGGCCACGCCGGGCCTGGTCAACACGCACAACCACCTCTACCAGTGGGCCACCCAGGGGCTGTTCGCCGACGGCACGCTCTTCGAGTGGCTGGTGGGTTCGTACGAGATCTGGCACCGGCTGGACGCGGAGGTCGTGGGGAACACGACGTCGGCGGGGATGAGCCACCTCGCGCTGTCGGGGTGCACCACCGCCTCCGACCACCACTACATCTTCCCCTCGGGCCGGGGCGACATCGTCGCCGCCGAGGTGGCCGCCGCCCGCGAGGTCGGCATCCGCCTGGACCTGGCCCGCGGGTCGATGGACCGGGGCCACAGCTCCGGCGGCCTGCCGCCGGACAGCGTCGTGGAGAGCCTGGAGGAGGCGCTGGGCGCCACCGGGGCCGCCATCGACGCCCACCACGACGCCTCCTCCGACGCCATGACGCGCGTGTCGGTGGCGCCCTGCTCGCCGTTCTCGGTGAGCCGGGAGCTGATGGTCGGCGCGGCCGAGCTGGCCCGTGCCAAGGGCGTGCGCCTGCACACCCACCTCGCCGAGACGCTCGACGAGGAGGAGAAGTGCCTGGCCGAGTTCGGGTGCACCCCCGTCGAGTACGCGGAGAAGCTCGGCTGGCTGGGCGAGGACGTGTGGTTCGCGCACGCGGTGCACCTGTCCGACGCCGCCATCGCGCGGATCGCGGCCACCGGGACCGGTATCGCGCACTGCCCCACCTCCAACGCCCGGCTGGGCGCGGGCATCTGCCGCACCACCGAGCTGCTGGAGGCGGGCGCGCACGTGGGACTGGGTGTGGACGGCCCGGCCTCCAGCGAGCTGACCCCGCTGGCCGGGGAGATGCACCAGGCGCTGCTGATGGCGCGCGCCCGCAAGGGCCCGCAGGCGCTCAGCGCCCGCCAGGCCCTGCACATGGCCACCCTGGGCGGGGCACGGGTGCTGGGCCGCGACGCCGAACTCGGTTCGCTCACCGTCGGCAAGCTCGCCGACATCGCCCTGTGGCGGGTCGACGGGTTCGGCTACGACGTGATCGACGACCCGGTGGTCGCGACGGTCTTCGGCCCCACGCCGCCCCTGGAGCGCCTGCTGGTCGGCGGCCGTACGGTCGTCGACCGCGGTGAGCTCCGCACCCTGTCCGCCGACACCGCCGCCGCGCGCGGCCGGGCCGCGCACCGCGCCCTTCTCCAGGAGGTGAACCGCTGATGGCCACGACGACCAGCCCCACCGTCACGGACCTGTCCAGTACCACCAGGGACGGCCTGGGGTCGAGCCCGCGCCGCCCCGACGGCACGCTCAAGGTGACCGGGGAGTTCGCCTACTCCTCGGACATGTGGATGGAGGACATGCTGTGGGGGATGACCCTGCGCAGCCCCCACCCGCACGCGAGGATCCTGGGCATCGACATCACCGAGGCGCTCAAGGTCCCCGGCGTGGAGGCCGTGCTCACGCACGAGGACGTCCCCGGCGCCAAGCGCTACGGCCTGGAGTACAAGGACCAGCCCGTGCTGGCCTTCGGCAAGGTGCGCTACAAGGGTGAGCCGGTGGCCCTCGTGGCCGCCGACCACCCGGAGACCGCGCGCCGCGCCATGGAGCGGATCAGGGTCGACTACGAGGTCCTGCCCCCGGTCAGCGACTCGCGCCGGGCCGCCCTCGACCCGGAGTACCCGCTGGTACACGAGGAGGGCACCCTCAAGATCCACGAGGAGTACCACCAGTCCGGCAACCGGGTGCGCTACCAGCCCATCCGCACCGGCGCGTTCCAGGACGTGGCCGGGGAGAAGGAGCGCGAGCGCGAGCTCCTGGAGACCCTGCGCGCCCAGGCCGACGCGGTCGTGTCGACCGAGTACGAGGTCGGGATGCAGGACCAGGCGTTCCTGGGTCCGGAGTCCGGCCTGGCCGTGCCGGAGGAGGACGGCGGCGTCCACCTCTACGTCGCCACCCAGTGGCTGCACAGCGACCTCTGGCAGATCGTGCCCTGTCTGGGCCTGCCCGAGGACAAGGTGCGGATGACCATGGCGGGGGTCGGCGGCGCCTTCGGCGGCCGCGAGGACCTCTCGATGCAGATCCACGGCGCCATGCTCGCGCTGCGCACCGGCAAGCCGGTCAAGATCGTGTACAACCGCGAGGAGTCCTTCTACGGCCACGTGCACCGCCACCCGGCCAAGATGCGCTTCGAGCACGGCGCCAGGGCCGACGGAACGCTGCTGTACGCCACGCTGGAGATCATCGTGGACGGCGGCGCCTACGCCTCGGCGACGCCGGCCGTGGTGGGTGTGGCCTCCTCGCTGGGCATCGGCCCCTACGAGGTGCCCAACGTGCTGGTGGACGCCTACGGGGTGTACACCACGAACCCGCCGTGCGGGGCGATGCGCGGTTTCGGCGCGGTCCAGGCGTGCTTCGGCTACGAGTCGCAGATGGACAAGCTCGCGCGGGAGCTGGGCATGCACCCGGTGGACCTGCGGATCAAGAACGCCATGGCGCAGGGCTCGCGGATCATCACGGGCCAGGAGCTGCACAGCCCGCTGCCGATGGCGGACATGCTCCGGCGCGCCCGTGAGCTGCCGATGCCCGCCGACCGCTCCGAGCTGCCCGACCCCTCCGACCTGCGCACCCTCCCGGGCGGCGTGGCCGGGACCACGCACGGCGAGGGTGTCGTGCGCGGAGTGGGCTACGGCGTGGGCCTGAAGAACCTGTGCTTCTCGGAGGGGTTCGACGACTACTCCACCGCGCGCGTGCGGCTGGAGATCGTGGCCGGCGAGCCGGTGGTGCTCGTGCACACCGCGGCCGCCGAGGTCGGCCAGGGCCTGGTCACCGTCAAGGGCCAGATCGCCCGCACCGAACTGGGTGTGGAGAACGTGGCCATCAACCCGTCCGACACCCGCGTGGGTTCGGCCGGCTCCTCCTCCGCCTCCCGCCAGTCGTACATGACCGGCGGCGCGGTGAAGCTGGCCTGTGAGGCCGTGCGCGCGTCGGTGTTCGCGATCGCCCGGGAACGCGGTGTGGTTCCGACCGACCGGGACGAGGCGGACCTGTCCCTGAGCGGCGGCAAGCTGGTCTCGGCGGCCGACGGCGTGCTGGCGTCGCTGGCCGACCTGCTGGGCGAGTCCGCGAGCGGCGGCACGGTCGTGGAGGAGACCCGCGAGCACCACCACCGCCCGACCGAGATGATCGACCCGGTCCTGGGCCAGGGCTCCTCGCACACCCAGTTCGGGATGTGCGTGCACCGCGCCGTGGTGGACGTGGACGTGGAGCTCGGCCTGGTGAAGGTCGTGGCCCTGGACGCGGTCCAGGACGTGGGTAAGGTGCTGCACCCGCAGCAGCTCGCCGGTCAGATCCAGGGCGCCTCGACCCAGGGCCTGGGCCTGGCGCTGATGGAGGAGATCCAGGTCAAGGACAGCGAGATCCGCAACCCGTCCTTCACCGACTACCTGATCCCGACCATCCTGGACACCCCGCCGATGCGCATCGAGGTGCTCGAGCACCCCGACCCGCACGCGCCCTACGGGCTGCGCGGCGCGGGTGAGCCGCCGACGCTGTCGTCGACGCCGGCGATCGTGGCGGCGGTGCGCGACGCCACCGGGCGCCCGCTGACGCACGCTCCGGTGCGGCCGGAGGACATCGTCGGCATCGACCTGTGACCGCGGGCGGCTGACTCCGCCGCCCCGTCACACCTGAACCGCCCGCCCCGGCTCCGCCGGCGCCCTCGGCACCGGGGCGGGTGCCCCGCAGGACAGCGTGGTTCTGCGCCTACGCACGATCGGCTACTCTCCGTAGCATTCCCCCCACACATGGCGAGCTTCGCCATGCTCATCTCCCTCCAGGAGGGGACATGACCAGTACCAAGGACGGTGTCGCGCCCGAGGCGCGCACCGCACCGGCTCGATCCTGGCTCGACCGCTTCTTCTTCATCAGTGAGCGCGGATCCACCGTCGGCCGCGAGATCCGCGGCGGCCTCACCACCTTCATGGCGATGGCGTACATCATCGTCCTGAACCCGATCATCCTCGGCGGCGTCCCCGACGCCAACGGGGACTTCCTCTCCCCCGCCCAGCTGACCACCATGACCGCGCTGGCCGCGGGGCTCGTCACGATCATGATGGGCCTGGTGGGGCGCGCGCCGATCGCCTGCGCCGCCGCCCTGGGCGTCATGGCGGTGGTCGCCTACCAGGCGGCGCCCGTGATGACCTGGCCCGAGGTGATGGGCCTGGTGGTCTGGCAGGGCATCGCCATCATCGCGATGGTGGTGACCGGTGTGCGCACCGCGGTGATGAACGCGCTCCCGCACAACCTCAAGATGGCGATCGGCGTGGGCATCGGCCTGTTCGTGTCGCTGATCGGCCTGTCCAACGCCGGCTTCGTCAGCGCCGGCGAGGGCGGCCTGCTCCAGCTCGGCTCCGCCGGAGGCGGCGGCCACCTCGACGGCTGGCCGATCCTGGTGTTCGTCTCCGGCCTGGTGCTGGCCAGCATCCTGCTGGTGCGCCGGGTGCCGGGCGCGATCTTCTACGGGATCGTGGGCGCCACCGTGTTCGCGATCATCGTCCACTACACCGCGGGACTGAGCGACGAGGCGTGGGGCAGCGGCAGCCCGAGCCTGCCCGGCAACCCGGTCGCGGCCCCCGACTTCGGCCTGCTCTTCCAGGTGGACATGTTCGGGGCGTGGAGCTCGGCGGGCGTGACGACGGCCGGCGTCATCCTGTTCACGCTCGTGCTGGCCGGGTTCTTCGACGCGCTGGGCACGATCCTGGCCATCGGCACCAAGGCCGACATCGCCGGGGAGGGAGGGCAGATGCCCCGGGTGAACCAGATCCTGGTCACCGACGGCGCGGGCGCCGTGACGGGCGGCCTGACCAGTTCCTCGGCCACGCTGGTGTTCGTGGAGTCCACCGCCGGAGTGAGCGAGGGCGCCCGGACGGGCCTGGCGAGCGTGGTGACGGGGCTGTTCTTCCTCGCCGCGATCTTCTTCGCGCCGGTGTTCGGCATCGTCCCCGCCCAGGCCGCGTCGGTGGCGATGGTGCTGGTGGGCGCCATGATGATGATGCACATCCGCGAGATCGACTGGTCGGACATCTCCATCGCGATCCCGGCGTTCCTGACCATCGCGATGATGCCGTTCACCTACGACATCGCCAGCGGCATCGGGATCGGGATCATCGCCTACACCATCGTCAAGACCGCCCAGGGGCGGGTGGCCGAGGTCGGCTGGCTGATGTGGCTGCTCTCGGCCGTGTTCGCGTTCCACTTCGCGATGCACGCCCTGGGGTTCTGACCCGCGCCCTCCCGGGGCGCGATGGGCGGGGGACCCGGAGGCCGGTTCGCACACATGTGTGGGCCGGCCTCCCCTCGTGTCCGGAAAAGGTAAGCGGACTGTTACCTCAGGGCAAGAACCGCCGACGGCCTTCGCCACGTCACAGTGACAGATGAAGAACGCCGCCCGCGATACCCCGCAGACAGGGCTCACGCCATGACGACTCCCCTGACTCCTTCCGATCCGACCACCATCGGCCCCTACACCCTGTCCGCCCGCATCGACGCCGGCGGACAGGGCACCGTGTACCTGGGGCACGCCGACGACGGCTCACCCGCCGCGGTCAAGGTGCTGACCGGGCTGTGGGGTGAGGACGGGCGCCAGCGGGCGCGCTTCGCCAGGGAACTGGCCGCCGCGCGCACGGTCGCGCCGTTCTGCACCGCGGCGGTGCTGGACGCCGACATGGACGCGGACGTGCCCTACATCGCCAGCGAGTACGTCCCCGGGCCGACCCTGCGCTCGGCGGTGACGGACGAGGGCCCGCGCACGGGGGCGGCGCTGGACCGGCTGGCGATCGCGACCGTGACGGCGCTGGCCGCCGTGCACGAGGCGGGGGTCGTGCACCGCGACCTCAAGCCCGGCAACGTCATCCTGGGGCCGGACGGGCCCCGGGTGATCGACTTCGGTATCGCGCGCTTCACCGACGCCACCCAGCAGACGACGACCGTCGCGGGCACGCCGGCCTACATGGCGCCCGAGCAGATCCAGGGCCTGCCCGCGGCCTCGGCCGGCGACATGTTCTCCTGGGCGGCCGTCATGGCCTTCGCCGCCACGGGCCGTCACGCCTTCCCGGGCGAGAACACCATGGCGGTGATCGACCGGGTGCTGAGCGCGGAGCCGGACCTGGAGGAGGTACCGGAGCGGCTGCGGCCGGTCCTGAGCCAGTGCCTGGACAAGGACCCGGCGGCGCGGCCGAGCGCGGTGGAGGTGCTGGACCGGCTGATCGGGCGCGCCTCGTCGGCGGCCGCCCCGGTGGCCCGCACGGCGGTGCTGGAGGAGGTGTCCACGGCCGTGGACCAGGGCACGGCGCGCATTCGCGTCGGGCCGTGGATCCCGTTCGCGGGCGGGACGGCGGACCCGGCCAAGGGCACCGCGGCCACCGGCCCGGCACCGGGCGGGTCCGGGATGCCGACCGACGGAGGCGCCACGCCTCAGGGGCAGTGGGCTTCCGGCGCGCCCGGCCCCGGGCCGGAGGGGACCGGGGCGGCGGGCGCCGGAGCCGACGGGCCCGGTTCGGCCGCGGGACCGGAGCACCCGGCCGACGCTCACGCGCACACGGGCTTCGACAGTGGGGGTTCCGGAGCGTCGGCGCACACGGGTCACGGCACATGGGGGCACGGACCGGCTTCCGGTGGCGCGGACGCGCCGGGGACCGGCACCGGCGACCGCTGGAGCCCGGACGGGGTTCCGACCGAGCGCGACGGACTCCCGGCCCAGATCGGTGTCGCTCCCACGGCGCGTATCGGCGTCCCGCCGACGCAGGCCTTCACACCGCGCCCGGAGCGCCCCTCGGGGGCGCGTCGCACGGCCCGGCGCCGGACGAGGCCCGCGCTGGTGACCGCGGGCATGGTGGCGGCCCTGGGCTTTCTGGCGGCGCTGCTGCTGTGGTCCTACGAGCAGGGCAGGCCCGGACCGGTGGTGCCCACCGGATCGACCCCCTCCGACACTCCGGTGGACACCGTCACCGACGAGCCCGGCGCCTCGGAGGAGCAGGAGATCCCGGTCGGGACGGTGGAGGACGGAGCGGACACACCGGTCGTGGAGGAGCCCCACGAACCGGAGTGGACCCCGCCCGCGCCGGACTGCGCCACCGATCCGCACGCCGAGGGGTGCGCCGGGGTCGAACCGGACGTGTGCGAGTACGACCCCGAGACCTGCGAGGAGCCCACCGACGGTGGCGACCCCGGCGGGGGCGAGGACACCGGCGGCGACGGTACCGACGGTGACGGAACAGGCGACGGTACCGACGGCGACGGCGGTGGCACCGGCGAGGGAGAAGGGGGCGGCACCGACGTCGACGACCCCGTCACCGAGAGCGCGACCGCCCCGGAGAACGGCGAGTTCGCCACGCCGTGGGGCTTCGCCACGCCGGGGATCGGCGAGTTCTAGGGCGTGTTCGGCGGATGCCGCCCGTCGCGAGCGGCGTTCCGGTGCGGCGCGGCGGGCGTCCCCGCTTCCGGGGGGATGGCACGGCGGGCGCCGCGTGGCAGGGTGGTCGGCAGTCGGGGCGGTCCCCGCGCGGGCCCGCCCGCCCCCACCGGTGAAGGACCCCCATGCACCACTCCCCCCGCCGCCGCGCCGTGCTGGGCTCGGCGCTCACCGCCGCGTTCGCCCTCGTGGCCGCTCCCCCGCCCGCCGCCTCGGTGGTGTCCGTCGATCGCGCGGCGTGGATGGCGCCGCTCCCCGACTCCACCGCTCTGACGTCGCTGTCCCTGCCCGGCACCCATGACAGCGGTGCCTGGACCGGCAGCGTCTGGTCACGGACCCAGGACCTGGCCCTGACCGGCCAACTGGCCTCGGGTGTGCGCTTCCTGGACGTGCGCACGCGCCACTTCCATGACGCGTTCACCATTCACCACGGTGCGGAGTACCTGAACCTCAACTTCACCGACGTGGTGCGCGCCGTGACCGCCTTCCTCGCCGCCAACCCGGGCGAGACCGTGCTCATGCGCATGAAGAAGGAGCACACGGAGGAGGGCAACACCCGCACCTACGAGGAGACGCTGAACCACTACGTCGAGCACGATCCCGAAACCCGGGACCTGCTCGCCGCCCACCTGTGGGTGCCGCCGGAACAGGGCGGGAACCGCGTACCCGCGCTGGGAGAGGTCCGGGGGCGCGTGGTGGTCGTGCAGGACTTCGCGGCCACGCGGGACTACGGCGTGCGGTGGAACGCCGGCGTGCTCGACGTCCAGGACGACTACCGGGTGCCCACGCTGTTCGACATCCCGGCCAAGTGGGAGAGCGCGCGCTCGCACTTCGCGGCGGCAGCCTCGGGACCCGCCGACGTGCTCTACGTCAACCACCTCAGCGGGAGCGGGGCGCCGTGGGCCAACCCCCGCGAGGTGGCCTGGGGCGCCCTGGGCCTGCGGGGCGTCAACGACCACGCCCTGGCCCATCTGCGCTCGTCGGGCGCGTACCGCACGGGAGTGGTGGTCATGGACTTCCCGAGCCAGGAGCTCACCGACCTCGTTCTCGCCCACAACCCCGGAACGTGAGCGCCGCCTTTACGATGTAGATTCCTTTGTCGCGCGCCCCCGGTCGGACTCGGAGTCCGGCCGGCACCGCGCGCGGCGAGCCCACGGCTGCGCCCCACCGCCACGACAGGTCCTCGGCGCACCTGCGCATCCCCTCCTCCGCCGTCGGCGGCGGCCGCCCCGAAGACCCCGGCCGCCGCCACGGACCTCCCCGCGGGCCGTCGTTGACAGCACACGGGGCCACCCCTAAGTTGTCAGTGTCAACTTCGCAGCAACGGGACGGACCCACATGGACGTGGAAGTCAACGGCTCCTCCTGCCCGGCACCCGACGGACCCGGCGGCACGGCCGCCGACCACCTGCGCGACCGGCTCGGCCTGACCGGCACGAAGGTCGCCTGCGGGTCGGGCGTATGCGGCGCCTGCACCATCCTGGTCGACGGCTCCCCCGCCGTCTCCTGCCTCCTGCCCGCCGACGGCCTCGCCGGTCGCGCGGTCACCACCGTGGAAGGACTGGGCGGCGACCACCCGGTCCAGCGGGCCTTCGCCGCCCACGACGCCTTGCAGTGCGGATACTGCACACCCGGCTTCGTCGTGGAGGCCTCGGCCTTCGTCGACACCTGGCGCGCCGAGCACGGCGACACCCGGCCCGACCGCGAGACCATCGCCGACGCCATGGCCGGGCACCTGTGCCGGTGCGGCGCCTACGAGGGGATCTTCGCCGCCGTGGCCGACGCCTGCGCCGGGACCTTCGACGAGGCCTCCGAGCAGGACCCGCCCCGGATCGACGCCCTCGACAAGGTCACCGGCCGCGCCGAGTTCACCGCTGACCGGCTCCCCGACGGCACCTGGGAGGGCGTGGTCGTCCGCTCGGCCCGGGCGCACGCACGCGTGCTCTCGGTCGACCCCGGCGGCGCCCGCCCGCCCGAGGCCGACCGGCCCGCCCCGGCCGCGGGCACCGCTCCGGTCCTGGTCGACCTGCTCGGCCCCGACCGCACCGTCCGCTACGTCGGACAGCCGATCGCCGCCGTGGCCGCTCCCACCGCCGAAGCAGCCCGGGCGGCGGCGGCCGCGGTCACGATCGGCTACGACCCCCTGCCCGCGGTCCTGGACACCGGGGCCGCGCAGACCCCGGGAGCCCCCGTCCTCTATCCCACCCGGGCCGAGCAGCGCGCAGCCCCGAGCTACTCCGAGGGCCCCACCCCGCCCGCCCGGTGGAACGGCAACACACGCGGCCCCAGCACCGTGGGCTGGCGCGGGACCACCGCGCTGCGGCGGGTGCGCGCCGCAGCGGACCGCCAGGACCCGCTCCTGGTGGCCCAGGAGTACACCACCGCCACGCAGGTGCACAGCGCACTGGAGCCCCACGTGTGCGTGGCCTCCTGGGACGACGACGGCGACCTGCGCCTGCGCGTGTCCACCCAGGGGGTGGTCCAGGTCACCGACCGCGCCGCCGAGCGCTGGGACCTGCCCCGCGAGCGCGTGCACGTGGTCACCGAGTTCGTCGGCGGCGGCTTCGGCGGCAAGAACGGGCTGAGCACCGACGTCGTGGCCGCGGTGGAGCTGTCCCGCGCGGCGGGTGCCCCGGTGCGCGTGTCCCTGGACCGCGCCGAGGAGCTCACCGACGCCGGGCACCGGCCCGGCACGCGCACCCGGGTGGCCCTGCTGGCCGACGGCGAGGGCCGCCTGTCGGCGATGACCGTGGACTCCTACGGCGACGGCGGCGTGTCGACCGGGTCCAACACGGCCACGCTCGCGTTCTTGATGTACGGGCGCTCGCCCCGCCGGGTACGCGACTTCGACGTGGTCACCAACCGCCCCCCGGGCAAGCCGATGCGCGGGCCCGGCGGCCCGCCGATGGCCTGGGCCCTGGAACAGGCCGTGGACGAGATGGCCCTGCGCCTGGGCGAGGACCCTCTGGCCCTGCGCGCCCGCTGGGACGGCAACCCCAAGCGCCGGGCGCTGTACGAGAAGGCCGCCCGCCTGGACCTGTGGCGCTCCCGTCCGCGCGGCGCACGCACCGGCCGGTTCCGCCGAGGCGTGGGCGTGGCCGCCGCCAACTGGATGTACCTTCTCGCGCCCCGGGCCAAGGTGGAGCTCTCGGTGGAGGACGGCGTACTGGTGGCGCGCTCGGCCACCCAGGATCTGGGCACCGGCATCCGCTCCGTGCTCAGCGACGTGGTCACCGAACGGCTCGGGGTGCCCGCGTCGGCGCTCAGGGTGGAGATCGGGCACAGCTCCTCGGTGCACGGCACCGGCTCCTACGGCAGCCGCACCACCACCTCGATGGGCCCGGCCGCGGCCCAGGCCGCCGAACGGATGCGCGCCGCGCTGCGCGAGCACGCCCCGGACGTGCCCGCCGCGGGGCCGATCCCCGAGCGCGCCCTGAAGGAGGCGCTCACCGGCGCCGAGGGCGTGCGGGTGGTCGGCGAGCGCGGGGCGGACCGCTGGGGTCACCTCTCCCCCGACATGGGCGACCTCGCGCTGGGCCGCGGGCTCAGCGGCGCCGTCCACGTCATGGAGGTCGAGGTCGACACCCTGCTCGGACGGGTGCGGCCCACCCGCTGCTGGGCGGGCATCGCCGCCGGACGCGTCTACTCCGAACGGCTGGCGCGCAATCAGTGCGAGGGCGCGGTGGTCCAGGGCGTGGGCTACGCCCTGTTCGAGGAGCGCAGGGACGACCCGGCCACCGGCGTGGTGCTCACCGACACCATGGAGGACTACCGGATCCCCGGGATGGGCGACGTGCCCGAGACCGAGGTGTACTTCCACCAGGAGGGGTTCGAGCACGTCCGGGGCGGCGGGGTCGGCCTGGGCGAGGTGTCGGTCGTGGGCGTGGCCGCCGCGCTCGGCAACGCCGTCCACGACGCCACCGGTGTGCGCCTGCGCGAGCTGCCCATCCGACCGGACCGACTGATCAGGGGCCTGCGATGACCATCACCCGACCGACGGACCTGGGGGCCGCGCTGGCCCTGCTCGACGGCACGGGCGCCCGCCCGCGCGCCGGTGGCACCGACCTGACCGTGTGCCTGGCCGCCGGGGTGGTCGAGTCCGCGCCGGTGGTGGACCTGACGGGCGTCGGCGACCTGCGGGGCGTGGCGTGGGAGGCCGACGGGTCCGCACGTGTGGGCGCGCTGACCAGGATCGCCGAGCTCTCCGGCGATCCCCTCCTGGCCGACTCCTATCCGGCGCTGGCCCGGGCCGCTTCGGCACTGGCCACACAGCAGGTGCGGGGCACGGCCACCGTGGGCGGCAACCTGCTCCAGCGCAACCGCTGCTGGTACCTGCGCAACCCGGCCTTCGACTGCTTCCAGACGGGTGGGGACTCCTGTCCGGCCCGGTCCGGGGACCACCTGTACGGAGTGGTCGTGGACCAGGGGCCGTGCGCGGCTCCGCACCCGTCCTCGCTGGCGGTGGCGCTGCTGGCGTACGGGGCATCGGTGCGGGTGGCCGGCGGGCGGGAGCGGGAGGTACCCGTGGCGGAGCTCTACGACGGCACGGACGCCACACGCGACCACGTTCTGGGCTCCCAGGAGGTGCTGGTGTCGGTGGCGCTGCCGGTCCCCGCCCCGGGCGAACGGGCCGCCTACCTGCGCGCGACCGGACGCTCGCGCGCCGAGTGGCCGCTGGTCGAGGTGGCCGTGCGGCTGGTGTGCGGGGGCGGGGGCGCGGGCCCGGTCGCCTCGGCCTCGGTGGCCGTGGGCGGGGTGGCCCGCACCCCGCTGCTCCTGCCCGACGTGGCGGAGGCGCTGGTCGGCGCGGTGCCCGGAACGGCGCCGGGCGATGGCGTGGACGTCGCGCTGGCGGCACTGGCCGACCTGTGCGACCCGCTGCCCGCCACCGGCTACAAGGTGGACCTGCTGTCGGCGACCGTACGCGCCGGCGTGGAGCGGGCACTGGGCACCTCGGCGCAGTGAACCGCGCCCGCCCGGCGGCCCCGGCCGACCGGGCGGGCGCGGTGTCCTGCCACGTCGGAGGCGGTCGTGGCACGAATCCTGCTGGAGGAGTGGCGAGGGCACACGCCGACGGACCCGGGAGGCGACGATGGACGACGTGGACCGGACGATGGCCGTCGGGACCCCGACGGCGGGACGCGCTCCCCTGGCACCGCCCTTCGACCTGCTGGAGTCGGAGGCATCGGCCCTGTTGGACCGGCTCGCCCTGGTCCGGCCGTTCGCCCTGCACGAGACCATGGTCCCGGCCGCGGCCCTGCCGTCTCCCGCCCTGCTGGAGGTGGAGCGCTTCCTGGCCCGCGGCCGTCGGCTGCTGCGGCGGCGCGTCGAACGCTATCTCGCCTGGCTGCGCGCCCGTGCCGAGGCCACCGACCCGGCGCGTGCCCAACGGTCCTTCGTCCTGCTCCGGCTGGAGTTCAACGCCCTGTTGTCGCAGTTCGACCTGTTCGCCGACGTCATCACCCAGCGCAGCGAACACGACACGGGCGTGTGGCTGGCCGGACTCGACGCCGCCGCGGCCGACGGACTGCGTGCCGCCGCTCCCCTGGCCCGCGCAGGGCGCCTACCCGAGGTCGTGTGCTACCTGGACCGCGGACCCGGCGCGGCGATCCGCCGCGCCCGCACACGTCTGCCGGGCGGGCCCCCCAATCCGGTGGCGATCGTGCGCGTGCCCCGCGAGCGCATGGTGGGCACCGCCATCGCCTCGTCCCTGATGCACGAGGTCGGCCACCAGGGCGCCGCCCTGCTCGACCTGCGCGCGTCCGTCGGCCGGGACGTGACGCGCCGCCGGTCGCAGGCCCCGCCGCGTGACCGCCCGGCCTGGGACCTGTGGCAGCGGTGGCTGGGTGAGGCCATCCCCGACTTCTGGGCGGTGGCGAGCGTGGGCGTGTGCGCCACCCTGGGCCTGATCCAGGTCGTGAGTCTGCCCCGGGCCTTCGTGTTCCGCCTGTCCCCGGACGCTCCCCACCCGGTGCCGTGGATCCGGGTGCTGCTGAGCGCGTCGTTCGGCGCGCGCCTGTACCCGCACCCGCAGTGGCGGCGGCTGGTCCGCGCCTGGACCGCGCTCTATCCCGCCGCCCCGGACCGCCCGGAGTTCGACCGGCTGCTGGCGACCCTCCCCGAACTGGTGGGACTCATCGCCGGCCACCGCTCCCCCGCCCTCGGCGAACGGAGCCTGGCGCGGTCCCTGCCCCTGCGGGAGCGCTCGCCCGCACGGTTGAGGGGGATCGCCCTGCGCTGGCGGCGCGATCCGCGCACGGCCGCGCACCTGTCGCCCTCGCTGGCCTTCGCCGTCGTGGGCCAGGCCCGCGCGGACGGGCTGATCGGTCCCGGCGACGAGAGCCGCCTGGTCAGGGGCCTGTTGGAGAGGTGGGCGCTGGATCGAGCCCTGGGCGGTGACCCGGTCCCGCCCTCGGCCGCCGGAGGGCGCACCGGCCCGTCGGCCGGACCCGCGCCACGCGTGAGATGCTCGATGAAGGACCGGGGTTGAGGCGGGAGGCCGTCATGCAGCCTGTACTGGGGCAGATACCACAGCCACGACTGGAGCCGCGCTGCACGCCGGAACAGGTCGCCTACGCGCGCCTGCTGTCCCTGGGCGGAGCCGCGTTCGAGTCGGCCGTGGCCGCCGAACTCGACACCAACCCGGCGCTGGACCGCCAGGACGCCGCATGCCCGGTGTGCGGCGGTGTCGTGCGCGGCCCGTGCTGCGCGCCGGCCCCGCGGTACCGGGACGGTGACCTCGGCACCGACCGCTCCACCGGCTCCTGCGAGCACGTACCCGGGGCCCTCCCCCTCGCCGAGGCCCTGCTGCGCGACCTGGCCCCGCTGGTGCCCGGCCACGACCTGCCGGTGGCACGCTACGTCCTGGCCGCGCTGGACGAGCACGGCATCCTGGACGGCACGCCGGCCGAGGCCGCCGAGGCCCTGGGCGTGGACGTGGGCCGGGTGGAGGGGGTCGTCCGTGCCCTGCGCGGCGTGACCTGCCCCGGAACGGCGGCGTCGAGCCTGCGCGAACACCTGCTCCTGGACCTGGACTCCCTCGAGGACACACCCCTGACCCGCCTCGCCCGGGCTCTGGTGGGCGAGGCGGGCGGGGCGCTCGCACGCGGCGGGGCCGCGGCCGCGGCGCGTGCCCTGGGCGCCGAGCCGGACGACGTCGCCGCCGCGTGCGACCTCGTGCGGGAGCACCTGCACCCCTATCCCGTCCTGGACGCCGACCGCGACCACACCGCGCCGGTGGTGTACACCGCCCCCGACGTGGTCCTGAGCGCCGACGAGGGCCGCGTCGCCGCCCGCGTGGTCGAGGCCGACCGCGTCCTCCTGCGCGTGGACGAGCGCTTCGAGCGGCTTGCCGGCGCTCCGGTGACACCGGGCGAGGCCCTCCGGGCCCGTGCGGCCGTGGAGCGGGCCCGGCTGTTCCTCGACCGGGTCGCCCGCCGTTGGTGGACGATGCGTGCGGTGGCGGAGGCCGCCGCCGCGCACCAGCGCGACTTCGTGCTGACCGGCGCTCCGATGCGCCCGTTGACGCGCAGCGCGCTCGCCGACCGCCTGGGGCTGCACGAGTCCACGGTGGGGCGGGCGGTGCGCGACCGCGCCGTCCGGCTGCCCTCGGGGCGCACGGTCCCCTTCGCCGACTTCTTCCCGACCGCTCCGGGCCTGCGCGAGACGCTGCGGACCATCGTCGCCGACGAGGAGCACCCGCTGACCGACGCCGAACTGGCGGCGGAGCTGGAGCGGCGCGGCCACCGGGTCGCACGCCGCACGGTGGTCAAGTACCGGGCCCAGCTCGACATCGCCTGCGCGTCCCGGCGCGGCTGAGGCGACCCCGCGCAGCCGGCTGCGCCCTCCGCGCCCGCTTTCGCGCTTCCCGCGCAGCCGGCTGCGCGTCGGACGCCCTCCGACCGCTGGTCGGGCGTGGCACGGCTCCTGCTGAGAGGGGGGCGAGGACATCCGCAGCCCGGAGGGGGAGACCGATGCACGACCTCGATCTGATCCTGCAGAACGACGACGCGGCCGACGACAACGGGGCGGCGGCCGAGGAGAACGAGCTGGCCTACGAGCTGGTGGACCTGGACGGGCCCGAGGAGCTCGACCAGTTCATCGGCAAGCTGGCCAGGAAGGCGGCCCGGGCGGCGGGCAGGTCCCTGCGCTCGGACGTGGGCCGGGCGGTCGGGGGTGTGGTGCGGGACGCGGTCACCGGGGCCGCCCGCACCGGCCTGCCCGCCCTGGCCGGCGCCGTGGGAGGAGCGGCCGGCGCCCGGTTGGGCTCCCGCGGCGCCGGTGAGCGCATCGGCCGGCGCATCGCCGCATCCGCCCTGTCGCGCTACGGCCAGGGCGAGCTGGAGGCGCCCGAGGCCGACGACGAGGCGGGCCTGGAGGTCGCGCGCGATCTGGTCCGCTTCGCCGACGCCACCGCGCGCGGTGCCGCGCGGGCCCGAACGGGCACCGACCCGTGGCGCACGGCGATGGACGCGGCGCTGACCGCCGCGCGCGAGCTGGGAACCGACGGACCGCGCTACACCGACGACGACCGGGGCGCGCGCTCGCGCGACGAGGAGGAGGCGGAGATGGACGAGTTCGGCTTTCCGGAGGAGTCGGGACACGGCGGCCCCGAGCGGGAGTACGACGACGTCGACGACCTGGACGAGGGCGAGGAGATGGAACTGGCGGCCGAGCTGCTGTCGGTGACCGACGACGCCGAGCTCGACGAGTTCCTCGGCAAGGTCTTCCGTCGCGCCCGCAAGTCCGTCAAGCGGGCCGTGCGCGGACCGGTGGGCCGCGCACTGGGCCGAGGCCTGAAGGGCGTGGCCAGGAAGGCGCTGCCGATCGCCGGGGGCGCGGCGGGCACGGCCCTCGGCGGCCCCGCCGGCGGCGCGGTCGGCGCCGCGCTCGGCTCCGCCGCGGGGCGCACGTTCGAGCTGGAGCTGGAGGGGCTCAGCCCAGAGGACCAGGAGTTCGAGGTGGCCCGCCGCTTCGTCCGCCTGGCCGACGAGGCGGCCCGGCAGGCCGCGCTGGCGCCCCAGGACCAGGACCCGCGGGCCGCGGCCCGGCAGGCGCTGGCGACCGCCGCCGAGCGGTACGCGCCGGGCCTGGTGCGCACGGAGTCGGAGGTCTCCACCGCCCCGCGCTCGGGACGCTGGGTCCGCCGGGGCCGGAGCATCGTCATCACCGGCGTCTGAGACCGGAACGCGGAAGGAGGACACTGCGATGTCAGACACGACCGGGGGCCTGCTCCGGCTCATCCGCGATGAGCCGGGGCTGGCCGAGAAGCTGACCGTGGACATCCTGGCCGAGATCGTCAGGGAGCACTCCGACCAGGCGCCCGCCGACGTCAAGGCCGCGCTGGTCGAGCAGGTGCGGGACCTGGCCGGGGAGGCGGATCAGGCGCCCGAGCCGGACGCCGACGGGCTCGGCCGGCCCGTGCGCGTGCGCGTGGAGGGCCCGGTGCTGACCCAGCGCGAGGCCCGCTCGGAGACGTCCAACGAGTGGCTCTTCGCCAAGATCCGCGAGCGCGCCGCCGCCGTCTCCTACGACGCCTACGAGTCCTACCTGGCCAGGGCGTTCTGCGCCGAGTACGGCACGGGGGAGGCGGAGCACTCGCCCTACTTCGGGGTGGACGCCTACGAGCACCTGCGCGAGGCGACCGAGAAGTTCCTCATGTGCGAGGTGGGCACCTACGACCGCTCCGCGCACACCCAGGAGGCCAACGACCAGAGCCTGCAGCGGTTGGCCCACCACGGTCTGGAGGACTTCACGGAGCTGACCCGGCGCTACCGGGAGGAGTACCTGGTCGCCCTGGCACGGGAGGGGACCCGTGAGGCGCGTGTGCTGCCCTACACCGATCGGATCATCCGTGCGCTGGGCGAGCTCCCGCTCAAGTCGTCGGCGGAGCCGGGATGCTACGGGATCGTCCGTTCCCGGATCTCGCCGCCCTGCCTGCTGGAGCTGATCTGGTCGTACTGGCAGGAGCAGGGCATGCTCGTGCAGACGATGCAGTCGGTGAGCCTGCGCTTCCAGAACCGGGAGGTGGGCCGCGGCAACCCGCTCGCCAACCTGGAGATCGACCCGCTGCGGCCGCTGAACAACCTCATCTGGGGCTATATCCAGGACGAGCCGCGGCGGCTGAGCGTGCTGCGCCGCACCTACGAGTACGACCACCAGTACGGGCTCCGCCTGCGCGGCAAGGCCGTGCCCGCGATGAACCCGGCCGACAGCCGCCGCCGGTTCCTGGAGGCCTTCCACGACCTCCTGCACCTGGCGACGGTGTTCTTCAAGGAGGAGGACGACACCAACTACCGCGCGGACGGGTTCCCGCTGCTGAACGCGCTCAAGGAACTGCACCTGATCCTGGCGCAGGGGGCGCACAACCAGTACGGCGACCTGCCCTGGCAGGCCCGCCAGGAGATGCTGATCATGCAGTGGCTGCTGGCCCGCCCGGAGATGCGCGACTTCCTGGGCGGACGCGTCATGGTGCCCTACGCCGAGCCCTGGATGGGCCGGGTGGAGTCGATGGCGTCCCTGCGCGGCTGGCGCACGGCCGGGGTGACCCACTTCCGGGACCTGGCCGTGTTCGGCGAGCAGGTCCTGCTGTCGGTGCGCCAGGACGACTGGGTGGGCGCCTCCGACGTCGAGCGGGCCTCGAACTGGGCGCGGTTCTGGCGGCCGGAGATCCAGGGCTACATCCACGCCTACCGCGCCGCGACGGGAGTGGACCTGTCGGCCGACACCATCGACTCCGCGCAGATGCGGATCCGCTACACCGATCCGTCCAAGCTCCTCGGCCGACGCGGGGAGCCCTCCAAGCAGGCCCTGACCTGAGGGGCCCGATCCCGACGCCGCCGCGGGCCCGGCTGCGGGCCGCGGCGGGGCGGGGAGGCAGCGATGACGCACCACACCACCGGCCCGCGGCCGCTCGACGCACTGTTCGAGGATCGCGGGGACGACGGCGAGGAGGGGTTCCTCTCCTGGTGGCCCTTCTCCTCCGGCGTCACGGTCGAGGACCGCACCGACACCCCGTATCCGCACTCAGAGCACAAGCGGGCCCGGCCGCGGCCGGCCGACACCGTCTACGCGCTGGTGCTGCATCAGATGGCGTTCAGACGGAGCCCGCGCCGCGGCCCCGGCCGGTACGACAAGGTGACGGCGCACTACATCATCACGGAGAGCGGGAGGCTCGCCCAACTGCACCCGGTCACCACCTACCTGTACGCGTCCAACGGGTTCAACTCCGGCAGCGTGGCGGTCGAGTTCTCGGGCAACCTGCCCAGCGTCCGCGGCAGGTGCTGGAGCCCGGACACGCACGGGTGCCACGAGCTGACCCAGGCGCAGGTGAGCGCCGGACGGGGCCTGCTGCGCCACCTGGTGCGGGAGATCGGTCTGACGCACGTGCTGGCCCACCGGCAGGCCAGCGGGTCCAGGACCAACTGCCCGGGACCCGACATCTGGTACAACGTCGGCCAGTGGGGGGTGGACGAACTGGGCCTGAAGGACGGCGGGCCGGGGTTCCACCTCAAGGGCGGCAACCCGATTCCGGACGAGTGGCGCACCTGGGGCCGCTCGCCGACCCGGTGAGCGGCTAGGAAGTGCGCGGCGGGGCGGTGTCGGCGGCGCGGTCGTGCTGCCACACCTGCAGGGTCCGCACGCTCACGCCGAGGCGGTCGGCGGCCCGCCGCAGCAGTCCGGTCCGGCCGCGGCCGGCCTCCTCGGCCAGGACCTGGCCGATCAGCTCGTCGCGCACCGCGTCCCTGACCTGGGCCAGGGTCGCTCCGCGCACCAGGGCCAGGCGCACGGGGCCGGCCAGGGAGCACTCCAGCGGCTCGGGGCCGCGCGCGGGACGTTCGTCGCTCGGTACGTCGCCCACCGTGACGGCACCCGGCCCGGCGTGCCGCGCGGCCATCCGGTACACGAGCTGACGGAGCTCGCGGACGTTTCCGGGGTAGTCGAGGGCGACGAGCATCTCCCGGACCGCGCGGTCGAAGCACGGCCGGCGGTGGTCGGGCATCGCCTGGCGCAGGAAGTGCTCGGCCAGCGGCAGGATGTCGTCGGGGCGCTCCCTCAGGGGCGGCAGGTGGAAGCGGGACACGGCGATGCGGTAGTAGAGGTCTCCGCGGAAGGTCCCCTGGCGGATGCGCTCGTGCAGATCCCGGTTGGTGGCGCAGACCAGGCGGAAGCGCGTGGTGTGCCAGGTGTTGCCGCCGACCCGTTTGTAGGTCCCCTCCTGGATGACGCGCAGCAGCTCCGCCTGCAGGTCCAGGGGCAGCTCGCCCACCTCGTCCAGGAACAGGGTGCCCTGGTCGGCCAGGGCGAAGGCGCCGTCGCGGGCGCCGACCGCGCCCGTGAAACTGCCCTTCTCGTGCCCGAAGAACTCGCTTCCGGCCAGGGTCGGCGTGATGGTCGTGCAGTCCACCAGGACGAGGGAGGACCGTCCCGACCGCCGGTCGAGGGCGTTGACGAGCCGGGCGGCGAGTTCCTTGCCGGTGCCGGTCTCTCCGGTGACGAGTACCGGGTTGTCGGTGAAGGCGGCGGTCTCGACCAGGTCGGACAGGACCGAGCGCCATACGGTGCCGTGCCCGACGAGGTTGTCGCGCACGACCGGGGAGTCCAGGAGTTCCTCGACCCGCCGCCACCGCCGCAGCCGGGCGGCCACCGCGCGGACCACGTCGTCTCCGCCGCCCGCCCAGGACAGGACGTCGGAGGCTCCGTGGCGCAGGAGCCCCCACGCCTCGTCCGGCGCCGCCTCCCGGTGTCCCACGCACAACACGAGCACACGGCCGACCCGGCACATCCGGCGGACCAGCCCGTGCACGCCCTCGCCCGGTGAGGTGCAGGCGAGCACGCCGTCGCCGCGGGTGTCCGGGCGCCACGGGACGAGGTGCAGGCCACCCCCGGCCAGGCGCTCGCGGACCTCGGACACCAGGCCGTCGTCGCCCTCGGCCACGGCGCGGAACCAGTACGGGCCGATCGCGGGATCGTCGGACACGGTACTTCCCATCCATGACACCGCCGGAGCGGCGTCAGGGCGCGTGCGGGTCGGCGCGGAGCGGGAGCGCGTCGGGGCGCCCCGACGGGCGCGGCCCCTCACCGGCCGACGCCATCGGAACGCCACAGCGGGACCACACTACGGCGGCGCCGACCGGCCGATCCAGGGGACACGCGGTGCCCCGGGTGCGTGTCGGCGCGGGTCAGCCCTGGGGCAGCACCGCGACGGGGACGCCGTTGAGGACGGCGGTGCCCGAGAGCGGGTCGACCACCGAGGGGTCGGTGACGGCGTTGACGTTGACCCCCGGGTTCTGGGCGGCGACCGTCATACGGGTGCCGGGCAGGCCGTGCCCCCACCCGTGCGGCAGGCTCACCACGCCGGGCGCGACGGTGCCGGTGCGCTCGACGGGGGCGCTCACCTCGCCCGAGGCGCTGCGCACGGTGGCCTCGGCGCCCTCGGCCAGGCCCAGGCGGTCGGCGTCGTCGGGGTGGACGTGCAGGGTGCAGGTGTTGCTGCCGCCGGTGAGCCGGGGGACGTTGTGCGACCAGCTGTTGTTGGAGCGCAGGTGGCGTCGGCCCACGAGCACCAGGGAGTCGCGGCGCGCGGCCAGCCCCTCGCTCAGGCGGGCGACGTCCTCGGCGAGGGGCGCGGGGCAGGCCTCGACCCGGCCGGAGGCGGTGGACAGGATCTCGGGGACGCGCGCGTCCAGCGGGCCCAGGTCCACGCCGTGCGGCGCGTCCAGCAGCCGCCGGAGGGTGAGTCCGTCGGGGCGGGCGCCGAAGGCGTCGCCGTAGGAGCCCAGGCGCAGGAGCAGGTCGACCCGGCGCTCGGACCAGGTGCCCGGGTACAGGGCCGCGCTCAGCTCGGCCGGGTCGCGCCCGTGCACGGACGAGGAGGGGTCGGCGACGGCGCGGGCGAGGATCCGGGCGGTCTCGGCCTCGTCGACCGCGTCGGGGTCGGCGTCCGGGCCCTGGCCTGCGGCGATCTGTACGAGCCTGCGCAGGATGAGCGACTCGTCGGCCTCCCCCTCGTCCAGGGGCAGGGGCGCGGGCGAGTAGCGGACGGTGTTGCGCACCGCGAGTTCGCCGAAGGCGAGGTCGAAGTGGGGGGTGCGGCTCGGCGGCGCGGGCGGGAGGATGACGTTCGCGTGCCGGGTGGTCTCGTTGAGGTAGGGGTCCACGCTGACCATGAACTCCAGGCCCGGCAGTTCCCGGTCCAGGCGGTCGCCGCCGGGGGTGGACAGCACCGGGTTTCCGGCCACGGTGACCAGGGCCCGGACCTGTCCGGTGCCGGGGGTGGCGATCTCGTCGACGAGGGTCACCGCGGGTAGCTCGCCCTTGGCCTCGGGCAGGCCGCGCACGCGGCTGCGCCAGCGCCCGAGCCGGAAGGGGCGGCTGCGGCCGGCACCGGCGGGGCGGTGGGCGGGGCGGGGGAAGAGGGCGCCGCCGGGGCGGTCGAGGTTGCCGGTGATGAGGTTGAGGACGTCCACGAGCCAGCTGGTGATGGTGCCGAACTCGGCGGTCGTGGTGCCCACACGGGCGTAGACGGCGGCGGTGGGCGCCGCGGCCAGGTCGCGGGCCATCCCGCGGATGTGGTCGGCGTCGACGCCGCAGACGGGCGCGACCGTCTCGGGGGTGAACTCCTTGGCCAGGGCGCGCACCTCCGCCAGGCCCTCGACGTGCTCGGCCAGGGCTCCGGGGTCGGCCAGGCCCTCGGCGAAGAGGGTCTGGGCCATGGCGAAGAGCAGGTAGGCGTCGGTGCCGGGCCGGATGGCGACGTGCTCGTCGGCGAGGTCGGCGGTGCGGGTGCGCCGGGGGTCGACCACGACCAGGCGGCCGCCGCGGGCGCGCAGCGCCTTGAGCCGGCCGGGGAAGTCGGGCGCGGTGCACAGGCTGCCGTTGGACTCGACGGGGTTGGCGCCGAGCATGAGCAGGTGGTCGGTACGGTCCAGGTCCGGTACGGGAATGGCCAGGGGGTCGCCGAACATCAGGCCGCAGGAGACGTGCTTGGGCATCTGGTCGACGGTGCTGGCGCTGTAGATGTTGGCGCCGCCCAGGGTGCGCGCGAGCAGGCCCGAGTAGAGCTGCCCGGCCAGGGTGTGCACGTTGGGGTTGCCGAGGTAGGCGGCGACCGCGTCGCGGCCGTGGCGGCGCACGACGCCGGAGAGCCCGGCGTCGACGGCGGCGAAGGCCTCGGACCAGTCGACCTCCCGCCAGTGCTCGCCCTCGCGCACCATCGGGCGGCGCAGGCGGTCGGGGTCGTTGTCGAGGGCGGGCAGGGTGGCGCCCTTGGGGCAGACGAATCCCGCGCTGAAGACGTCCTGGCGGTCACCGCGGGCGGCGGTCACCCGCCCGGTGTCGATGGTGAGGGTGAGGCCGCAGGTGGCTTCGCACAGCGGGCAGATCCGAAGTGCCGTTTCCATGGGGGCTCCCGTTGACATACCGGACGGTCGGTTTGGACTGACCCTACCGCCGTCGGCACCATGTGTACAGGTCCAGAGTGCCTTCGCGACGGGGCGGCGAGCGGGTGGCGCCGCCCAGCGGGCAGAAGCGCCCCGGAACGCGGTGCGGCCCGGACCGATCGGGTCCGGGCCGCACCGCGGCGGGGTCAGCCGTGCTCGACCGGGTCAGCCGCGCAGGTAGGCCTGGTGGGCCAGCTCCCGGCAGACCACCGCGAAGTCGAGTCCGGCCGCGCCCGCCGCCATGGGGAACGTGGAGGTCTCCGTCAGCCCGGGGGCGACGTTGGTCTCCAGGAAGGTGACCTCGCCGTCCCGGCCCACGATGACGTCGGTGCGCGACAGGTCGCGCAGGCCCAGCGTCTCGTGGGCGGTGAGCGCGACCCGCGTGGCCGCCTCCAGGGCGTCGTCGTCCAGGCGGGCCGGGCAGAAGAACTCGGTGCGCCCGGCGGTGTAGCGCGCCGCGTAGTCGTAGACGCCGCCGTCGGGGACGATCTCCACCGGCGGCAGGGCCATCGGGCCCTCCCCGGTGTCCACCACGCCCACGGCCAGTTCCGTACCCTGGACCTGCTCCTCGATCAGGGCGGAGTCGCTGTAGGCGAAGCACGACACCAGCGCCGCGGACAGGTCGTGCAGCGAGGTGACCGGCGCGGCGCCGAAGGCCGACCCGCCGCGGTCGGGCTTGACGAACAGCGGAAGGCCCAGGCGGTCGGCCAGCCGCTCCAGTAGCGCCGGGGCGCCCAGGTCGTGGAAGGTCGACTTGGGCAGGGCGGCCCCGCGCGCCACCCGGACGCCGCGCGCCGCCAGCAGCGCCTTGGCCGCGGGCTTGGAGTAGGCCAGGCGGCAGGCTTCGGGCCGGGCGCCCACGTAGGGCGCCCCGACCAGTTCCAGGACCTCGCGGATCGCTCCGTCCTCGCCCGCCGATCCGTGCAGCACGGGGAAGACCACCTGGGGCGGGTCGTCGGCCAGTCGGCCGAGCAGGGTGGAGTCCACGTCGGCGACCTGCACCTCCACGTCCAGGCGCCGCAGCGCCTCGGCGACGCTGCGCCCGGAGTGGACGCTCACCTCGTGTTCGGGGGACAGTCCCCCGGCGAGAACGAGAACGCGGTCAAGGTCGGCCACGGCGCGGACCTCCTTCTGTGCTGCTGTCATGGTGCGGGGTGCCCTCACGGCTGTCTCAGGGCAGGTCGGGGGCGGGTGCCTGGCTGCCTCGGGTGGGCGGGGTCAAAGTGGTGCCGAACGTATCACGCAGGTCGACCTCGCCCTCGATGGCGCCGACCAGGCGGCGCACGCCCTCGCGGATCTGCTCCGGCGTGGGATAGCAGAAGCTCAGCCGCATGTTCGCGCGTCCGCGCTCGTCGGCGTAGAAGCCGGTTCCCGGCACGTAGGCGACCCGTTCGGCGACCGCGCGGGGCAGCATCGCCTTGGCGTCGATGCCCTCGGGCAGCGTCGCCCAGACGAAGAAGCCGCCCTCGGGCCTGGTCCAGGTGCACCCGTCGGGCATCATCGCGTCCAGCGCGTTGAGCATGGCGTCGCGGCGCTCGCTGTACATCGTGTTGAACACCTTGATCTGTTCCTGCCAGGGGAAGGTGTTCAGGTAGCGGCGCACCACGAGCTGGTTGAACGTGGAGTGGCTGAGCATCGCCGACTCGGCGGCCAGGACGAGCTTGGCGCGGACCGCGGCCGGGGCCAGCGCCCAACCGATGCGCAGGCCCGGTGAGAGCGTCTTGGACAGCGAACCGAGGTAGATGACGTTGCCGCTGCCGTGGGAGAACAGGGTGGGTTCGGGGTCGCCCTCGTACCGCAGCAGGCCGTAGGGGTTGTCCTCCACGACCAGGACGTCGTGGCGCTCGCAGATCTCCATCACGCGGGCGCGGCGCTCGGCGCTCATGGTGAGGCCGGCCGGGTTCTGGAAGTTGGGGATCGTGTAGAAGAACTTGACCGTGCGCCCGGCCCTGGCCGCCTCGGTGAGCGAGCGCTCCAGTTCCTCGGGGACCACGCCGCGCTCGTCCATGCCCACGTGCTGGATGTCGGCCTGGAAGGCGGCGAAGGTGTTGATGGCGGTGACGTAGGTGGGGGCCTCGCACAGGACGACGTCGCCGGGGTCGACGAAGACCCGTGTGATGAGGTCGAGGGCCTGCTGGGAGCCCACGGTGACGATGACGTCGTCGGGGCTGGCGGTGATGCCCTCCAGCGTCATGTAGTCGCAGAGCTGCTCGCGCAGGACGGGGTCGCCCTGGGCCGAGCCGTACTGCAGGGCCGCGGCGCCCTCCTCGGAGACCACGTCCTTGACCAGTTCGCCGATCTGGTCGAGCGGGAGCGCGGCCACGTTGGGCATGCCTCCGGCCAGGGAGACGACCTCCGGGCGGGACGCGACGGCGAAGAGTGCCCGGACCTCCGATGCGACCATCCCCTGTGCTCGGCGTGCGTAGCGGCCGACGTGCGGGTCGATACGCGAGCCCTGAGGGTTGGGCTGCTGCTCTCGGTGGTCAGCGGACACGGTCCACCTCCGAAGGAAGGACGGAAATAGCGGGGCCGTCCGGGTGCCGGCCCCGACCATCGTTGGTCTGGAGTTCGACGCCCGCCGCGGCCCGGTGGTTCACAGGATGCCGGTGACGCGGCGGGGCCGCACGGTGGCGCTGTGAGGTTCGGGTTGTGCGAGCCGTGGATGAACACGGTTCGGTAAATGTCCAGAGTGTAGCCCACGAGCGGTGTCGGCCCGGGGTCCAGGCTCCGGCCGAGCCCGTGACCGCACCGGCGTTCCGCTCCCGGCGGGCCCGCTCGACGACGGGCCCTGCCGCCTGGATCCCCGGCCGGGTGGGGGTGCCACACCTCGGATTGCCAGAACATGGCGGACTCTTCACTCTTTTCTCCCGAGTCGGACATAGTCGGCAAGCCTCCCATCAGCGACATTGGTCACGTCGGGTGCGCACGCAGTGACACCCGCACCGGATCCCGCACCTGGAGGGGGAACCCATGCGAGTCCGCTCGACCACCGTTCTCGCGCCGCTCTCGGCGCTGCTGCTGGCCTGCGTGCTCACGACGTCCTGCGCGCTCGACGACGGCGACCAGGAGGCCGACCCCGAGCGGTTGGAGCTGGAGGCGGCCGCCGGCGCCCTGTCGGTGTCGGTGCTGCGCCCGGGCGCCGAACGCGCCTTCGCGCGCGGCGGGCACACCCTGGACGGCGGTCTGCAGTGCACGAACGAGGCCCCGGCCGAGCCCTCGGCCGACCCCGGGGGCTCGGCCCCCGCCGACGATGGCACCGAGGAGGCCGACGGCTCCGGAGGAGCCGCGGACACCGGGGAGGCGAGCCCGCCGGATCAGGACGGCGGTCTGCTCGCGGTCTACTGCACCGGGGTCACCGGCGAGGGCGAGGAGGCCGCCTTCGAGGGACGCCTCGCACGCGCGGACCTGGCCGCGCGCGGGGCCGGCGACGACAGCCTGCCCGGTGACTTCACCGGCAGCGTGGCCGGTGAACAAGTCTTCGAGCTGGACTGCTTCCAGTGCGCGCCCGTGGCGGCCGCCGACGGCAACGGCGCGGAGGGCGATCAGGCCGAGGGGGGCCAG